>NZ_JAMXRV010000005.1:0-341597 GCF_024124625.1 Cobetia sp. Dlab-2-AX
CAAAACAATCACCTGCAAACCTCTTTCACCGCTGGTAACGCCATGCGTCCCCGGCAGCGGATGCGTACTTTACGCACGAACCGTCGTGAGGGCAAGGGCTTTCTTGAAAGAATCTCGCCACGATGATGCCAGGAGTTCAGAACGCGCTCGGCCCCACCATGTCTGGTGAGGCCGAGCGGGAGGTGACTTACGACAGCGACTTCTCAGTATCAGTACATCTGAGTACCTCAGCGCGTCACGGTCACTCGTGCGTAGCGCTTCTTGCCCGCCTGGATGACGATGGCAGTATCGAAAGGTGCCATATAGGAAGGCTCGACCACTTCGCCATCCACTTTCACGCGGCCATTCTTGAGCATGTCCTTGGCCTGGGCACTGTTGTTGGCCAGACCCGCACGATTGATGACCGCCGCGATCGGCGCCACCTCGGCGCCCTCCAGGCTGACGGTGACATCCGGCATGTCCGCCGGCAACTCGCCGTCGGCCAGCTGATTGCCGCTGGAAAGGTGCGCCGTCACCGCCGCTTCTTCATCGTGGAAACGTGCCACCAGCTCGCGCGCCAGCTCCATCTTGATATCACGCGGGTTGGCACCGTCGTCGATGCTGGCCATCAGCGCCTTCACTTCATCGAGGGGACGCAGCGACAGCAGCTCGAAGTAACGCCACATCAGCGAATCCGGCATGGAGACGATCTTGTTGAACATCTCGCCGGGTCGGTCGTTGATGCCGATGTAGTTGCCCAGCGACTTGGACATCTTCTGCACGCCATCCAGGCCCTCGAGGATCGGCATGGTGATCACCACCTGCGGCTCCTGGCCACGCTGGCGCTGAAGCTCACGTCCCATCAGCAGATTGAACTTCTGATCGGTGCCGCCAAGCTCGATATCCGCTTCCAGCGCCACGGAGTCATACCCCTGGATCAGCGGGTAGAGGAACTCGTGGATGGAGATCGGCTGATTGCCGCTATAGCGCTTGTCGAAATCGTCACGCTCGAGCATGCGAGCGACCGTGCTGGAGGCCGCCAGCTCGATCATGTCAGCCGCGGAGAGCTTGCTGATCCATTCGGAGTTGAAGGCGATGCGCGTCTTCTTCTTGTCGAGAATCTTGAAGACCTGCTCCTGATACGTCAGGGCGTTGGCCTTCACATCCTCTTCGGTCAGCGGCTTGCGCGTCACGCTCTTGCCGGTGGGATCGCCGATGCGGCCGGTGAAATCACCGATCAGGAAGATGATCTCGTGACCGAGGTCCTGCAGCTGGCGCAGCTTGTTGATCAGCACCGTATGACCGAGGTGCAGGTCCGGCGCCGTCGGATCAAAGCCTGCCTTGATCTTGAGCTTGCGCCCGGACTCGAGCTTCTTGATCAGCTCTTCCTCGACCAGCACCTCATCGGTACCGCGCTTGATGATCTCCAGCGCTTCCACTACTGACTTGTCGCTCATCCTGCCCTCTCTGACCGTTGCTGCTCCCCTCGTAACGGGGCATGTTGGCCGAGAATGTTAGCATGACGAGCATGGCATGCACCCCCTGCCGCAGAGCGGCGTGCTCACGAGCTTCCCACTCCCTGTTGCACGCCCCCAATGATCGGGAGATCCCAATGGCGCTTTACCTCGGCCTGATGACCGGCACCAGCCTGGACGGACTCGATATCGCCTTGCTCGATATCGCACCCTCCTCGCCAGACCACGAACGGATTCGCTTCATTGATGGGCTCGACCTGCCGCTGCCCGAGACACTGCGAACTCGCCTCTGGCAGCTGATGCATTGCGATGAGGCATGCTTCGCGGATCTCGCCGCCGCCGAAAAGGCGTTGGCTGAACTGGCCGCCAGCGCGGTGACGCGCTTGCTGACCCGCCAGCAGCTGAGTGCAGAGGATGTCGCGGCGATTGGCAGCCATGGCCAAACCATCGAGCATCGCCCCTACGGCTTCAGCGATCAGCCATGCCACACGCCCTACACCCTGCAGCTCGACAACCCCAGCCTGCTGGCCGAGCTGTGCGGCATCCCTGTCGTTGCTGACTTCCGGCGCCGCGATCTGGCCGCCGGCGGTCAGGCGGCCCCGCTGGCGCCCGCCTTCCACGCTGCTCTTTTCAGTCAGCCAGACCAATGGCATGGGCTGCTCAACCTGGGCGGCATCGCCAATCTGACACTACTCCCCCCTCAGGGCTCCACAGCTGACGTCATCGGCTTCGACACCGGCCCCGCCAACTGCCTGCTGGATGCCTGGCATTCACGTCATCGTGGTACCACAGTGGATCAGGACGGTCAGTGGGCCGCCAGCGGCAAGGTAATCCCTGACTTGCTCGAGAGATTGCTGTCGGCCGATTACTTCCGCCGACCACTTCCCAAGAGCACCGGCCGCGAAGATTTCCATCTCGACTGGTTGGCACAGCACCTGACCGGCGACGAGTCACCGGCCGACGTGCAGGCCACGCTCCTGAGTCTGACCGTCGAAAGCATCGTGCGGGCATTGGAGCAGACCGGCGTATCACTGGCCGCGCTGACTCCCTGCGGTGGCGGGGCACGCAATGGCGCCCTGCTCACTCAGCTGGAGCAGCGCCTGGCGCAAGGCGAGCAAGCGACGCCCCTTGTGCCCTGCGCTGACATGGGCTGGAACGCAGACCTGCTCGAAGCCAGCGCATTCGCCTGGCTCGCGGCGCGCAGAGTCCTGGAGCGCCCCGGCAACCTGCCCAGCGTGACCGGCGCGAGCGGCCCGAGAGTGCTGGGCGGCCTCTACGCTCGCTGACCCTCATCGGATACGAAAAAGCCGCCCTTCTCGTGATGAGGAGGGCGGCTTTTGATTGGGACAATCACCATGCTGACATCACCGACAGCTGGCATGACCGACACGCCTCAGTCGTCATCCCCTTGCAGCGAGAAGCGACTGGCGGCACTCATGACATCCTGCTGGGCTTCCTGGGCACTATCGGAATCACCGAACTTGATCATCAGGCGCAGGTCATTGGCGGAATCGGCATGCGCCAATGCCACTTCCTCGGTGATCAAGCCCTGCTGATGCAAGGCGTAAAGCGATTGGTCGAAGGTCATCATGCCCTGCTGCTGCGAGCGCTTCATGACGTCCTTGATCTCGACCACCGCGCCCTTGCGGATCAGGTCGACGATCAGCGGCGAACGCAGCATCACCTCAATGGCCGGCACGCGCTGGGTGGTATTGCCACTCCTGTGAGGCAACAGCTGCTGGGCCACGATGCCCTTGAGGTTCAGCGACAGATCCATCCATACCTGCTCATGACGCTCCTCCGGGAAGAAGTGGATGATGCGGTCCAGGGCCTGGTTGGCATTGTTGGCATGCAACGTCGCAAGACACAGGTGGCCTGTCTCGGCGAAGGTCAGCGCGTGCTCCATGGTCTCACGCGAGCGGATCTCGCCGATCATGATCACGTCCGGCGCCTGACGCAGCGTATTGCGCAGTGCCACCTCGAAGGACTCGGTATCGATTCCCACTTCACGCTGCGTCACGATGGAACGCTGATGAGGGTGGATGTACTCGATCGGGTCCTCGATGCAGATGATGTGCCCGCTGGAGGTCTGATTGCGATGCTGGATCATTGCCGCCAGTGAGGTCGACTTGCCGGCGCCGGTGCCCCCGACGAAGATCACCAGCCCCCGCTTGGTCTCCGAGAGTCCCTTGATGATTTCCGGCAGCCGCAACTCTTCCAGGCTGGGAATCGACAGCTGGATGCGGCGAATCACCATGCCCATCTGGCTGCGCTGGTAGAAGGCGCTGATCCTGAAGCGCCCGACACCCGGCAAGCTGTATGCGAAGTTGGCCTCGCGCTCTTCCTCGAAGCGCTCCCGCTGCATGTCACTCATCGGCGCGAGCACCAGCTCCCTGACCTGATCGACACTCAGTTTCCTGTCGCCCAGCGCCACCATGCGGCCATTGACCTTCATCTGCGGCGGTGTGCCGGTGGAGATGAACAGATCCGAGCTGCCCTTGCTGACCATCAACTGCAGAAGTTCATGCAGCCATTCATGAGGAGTCATGAGTTGTATCCCGATATGCGCCTTGAGAGTCGCGCCCAAGGCCTCGCGCTGAAATGCCGTCCCATGAACCTGAAAAGTTGACGTGTTCCGGCCCCTGCCCCACCTACCTGCAACGTGATTGTCGGCCCTCCTGGCGAATTCAGCTCAACAAGCCCTTGGCTTTCGCCTGAGCATCTTCATTGGTCACCAGCCCTTCCGCCAACAGACGCGTCAGCGCTGCATCCAATGTCTGCATGCCCAGGGCACCACCGGTCTGGATGGAGGAGTACATCTGCGCCACCTTGTCCTCGCGGATCAGGTTACGAATCGCAGGCGTCGCGATCATGATCTCGTGAGCCGCCACCCGGCCACCGCCAATCTTCTTGAGCAGTGTCTGGGCGATGACACCCTGCAGGGACTCGGACAGCATCGAGCGCACCATTGCCTTCTCCTCGCCGGGGAAGACGTCAATGATACGGTCGACAGTCTTGGTCGCAGAGGTAGTGTGCAGGGTGCCGAATACCAGGTGACCCGTCTCGGCCGCGGTCAGTGCCAGACGGATGGTCTCGAGATCTCGCAGCTCCCCGACCAGAATGACATCCGGGTCTTCACGCAGTGCCGAACGCAGCGCGGGCGCGAAGCCGTGGGTATCACGATGCACTTCACGCTGGTTGACCAGACACCGCTTGGACTGGTGCACGAATTCCACCGGGTCCTCGATGGTGAGAATGTGGTCGTACTTGTTCTCATTGATGTAATCGATCATCGCCGCCAGCGTGGTGGATTTACCGGAACCGGTCGGCCCAGTGACAAGAATCAGGCCGCGCGGCAGCATGCACATCTTGCGGAAGGCTTCACCGAGCCCCAGATCCTCCATCGTCAGCACTTCCGAGGGGATGGTACGGAAGACGGCCCCCGCGCCGCGCCCCTGATGGAAGGCGTTGACACGGAAACGCGAGACCCCCGGCACCTCGAAGGAGAAATCGGTCTCGAGGAATTCCTCGAAGTCACGGCGCTGCTTGTCGTTCATGATCTCGTAGATCAGCGCGCGCACCTGCTTGTCATCCATTGACGGCACATTGATGCGCCGCACATCACCGTCGACACGAATCATCGGTGGCAAACCTGCGGACAGGTGAAGATCCGACGCGTTCTGTTTTGCCGAAAAAGCCAGCAGTTCGGTAATATCCATGCAGTTCCCTCGCGAAGACCGAAGCTCTTGTACCAACGAGTCTTGTGTACTCTGGTGAAAGTGTGAAGTGGCTCTTCAGTAGATAGTGCGATGGGCACCATGTCACCAGGCCTGTCACGCTCATGCCATTGATGACATGCCTGACACCGTGCCAGCCATCGCCAGGTTGTTCCGCAAATTCTGGAGCCGAGCCGCATGACCGCAGTCCCCGACGACGAAGCTTGTGTTACCCAGTGTATCCTAGAGGCCCGTGCGCGGCTGGAAAAGGCATTGCAGGCAAGTAAACGCAACGCTGATTCGGCGCAAGTGCTGGCCGTCAGCAAGACCAAACCCGCCACGCTGATGCGCGCAGCCTGGCAATCCGGCCAGCGGGCCTTCGGCGAGAACTATCTGCAGGAAGCGCTGGACAAGCAGCAGGCGCTGTCGGACCTCACCGATATCGAATGGCATTTCATCGGTCCCATCCAGTCCAACAAGACGCGCGCCATCGCTGAGCACTTCGCCTGGGTGCATACCGTGGAACGCGAGAAGATCGCACGCCGCCTGAGCGAGCAGCGCCCCCGTGAGCTTGGCGCGCTCGATGTCTGCCTGCAGGTCAATATCTCCGGCGAAGCCTCCAAGGCTGGAGTGGCACCCCAGGAACTGCTGGCGCTGGCCGAGACTGTGATCGCACTGCCCGGGCTGCGCCTGCGCGGCCTGATGGCGATTCCGGCCCCCTGCGCCGCCGGTGCCAGTGAGGCTGAGCGCCGCGCGCCCTTCCGCCAGCTGCGCGAACTACTGGAGCGACTGCAGACGCGCTTCCCCGCCGCCAGCTACCCGCAGGCCCGGCTCGATACTCTCTCAATGGGCATGAGCGCGGACCTTGAGGCCGCCGTCGCCGAAGGCGCGACACTGGTACGCCTCGGCACTGCCATCTTCGGCGCACGTGACTATTCCCAGGTCCATTGAGCCCAACGCTCGCTGAGGAAAATCCAACACTCACGCAAGGCTCTCGAGCTTGCCGCCAGCCCTCCCACTGAATGATCAGGAGCACCGCATGACGCACCAGAGCACCGCTACACCGCGCACTATCGCGTTCATCGGCGCCGGCAACATGGCCAGCGCCATCTTCGGCGGCATGGTCGATTCCGGCTATCCCGCAGACCGTATCATCGCCACGGCTCGCTCGCGCGAGACACTCGATGCCCTCGAGCAGCGCTACGGCGTAAGCACGACCCAGGACAACGCCTACGCCGTCTCGCAAGCCGATGTGGTGGTGCTGGGCGTCAAGCCGCAGATGATGCATGACGTCTGCCAGGCGCTGACCCCTGCGGTGCAGAACCGCAAGCCGCTGATCGTCTCGGTCGCGGCCGGCATCACCTGCGACAGCCTCGAACGCTGGCTGGGTGGCGACCTCGCCATCATCCGCTGCATGCCCAACACGCCGTCGCTGGTCGGTATCGGTGCCAGCGGCCTCTATGCCACCGCCCAGGTGACGGAGGAGCAACGCGGCTTGATGGATGAGATGCTGACCGCAGTCGGTATCGTCGAGTGGGTCGAGGAAGAAGGTCTGCTGGAAGCCGTCACCGGCATTTCCGGCTCCGGCCCGGCCTATTTCTTCCTGTTCATCGAGTCGCTTGAAGCGGCAGGCATCGAGCTGGGGCTGAACGCCAAGACCGCGCGCCGCCTGGCGATCCAGACCGCTCGCGGTGCCGCCGAGATGGCCTTCTCCAGCGAGCATGAGCCCGCCGAGCTACGCCGTCGCGTGTGCTCGCCGAATGGCACCACGGAGCGCGCCATCAACAGCTTCGAGGAGGATGGGCTGCGCGATATCGTCGAGCGCGCCGCCAAGGCCTCCAGCGTGCGCGCCGCCGAGCTTGCCCGCGAGCTGGATCGCTGACAGCCTCTGCTCCACTGACAACTCCTGCAGGCCGCTGGCAGCCCGGGCCACAACAGGCCATCATGCGCTGTTCATCTGTTGTTGGCATGCTAGCAGCATGACGCGTGCACTATCGCGCGCCCACTTCTCACCGTCTTAAGGAAAGCCCCATGGGTGCTATGGGTAATATCGGACTTCAGCTGGTCACCATCCTGCTGCAACTATTTGTCTACATCCTGATGCTGCGCTTCCTGCTGCAGCTATCCCGAGCGGACTTCTACAACCCGGTCACCCAGTCAGTGGTCAAGGCGACCAACCCGCTGGTGGCCCCGTTGCAGGGCATTCTGCGCCCGCTGGGTCGCTTCGACATCGCCACCCTGGCCGCCGCCTTCATCGTCGTCAGCCTGGTGCTGGTCGCGATCGGCGCCCTGTTCGGTGGCGGCATGCTGCCGGTCGGCTTCATCGCGCTGACGGCACTGGGCACCATTCTCGACAGCATCATCAACATCTACTTCTTCGCCCTGATCGCGATGATCATCCTGTCGTGGGTCGCTCCGCAGGCCAACCACCCGGGCGCCATCCTGGTCCACCAGCTGGTGGACCCGATCATGAAGCCGGTACGCAAGGTGATCCCGTCGATCGGCATGCTCGACCTGTCGCCGATCTTCGTGTTCATCGCGCTCAACCTGATCGGCAGCCTGATCAACCAGACATTGCCGTCATTGGGCATGCTGCGCAGCGTCTTCGGCTAAGCGCACCACCGGGACAGGGTGGCCACCACTCGCCCGGGGTGCACGACATCGACATCAGCGCCCGCCACGGACTCCCGTGGCGGGCGCTTTAGCATCACATGTCACTGGATCACGCGTGCGTACGCTGTGCTAGAGTGAGCCCTCGGCCGAAGCCAGAACCACGGTGCACGAGACGCCCACAAGGCGCATCACCGCGGTTTCGCGCCCTGGACACGGGCCCTGCCCCGAACACTCTGCTGGACATGATGCTGGAAACCTTCACCACGATGCCTGATTCCCTGCCCCCGGATTCGGTCGGTCTCGTCACGCCTCAGACTGCCCACTTCGATACCCCGCTGGAGCTGGCCTGCGGCAGACGCCTCGAGCAGTACTCGCTGGTCTACGAGACCTACGGCGAGCTGAACGCGGACGCCAGCAACGCCATCCTGATCTGTCACGCCCTCACCGGCCACCATCATGCGGCTGGCTATCACGCCATGAGCGACCGCAAGCCTGGCTGGTGGGACGACTACATCGGCCCCGGCAAGCCCATTGATACCTCGCGCTTCTTCGTGATCGCGCTGAACAACATCGGCGGCTGCCACGGCAGTACCGGCCCGACCTCGATCAACCCGGAAACGGGCGAGCAATGGGGGCCTGACTTCCCATTGGTGACCGTGCCGGACTGGGTCGAGAGCCAGAAGCGCCTCGCAGAGTCTCTCGGCATCACCCGCTTCGCGGCAGTGGTCGGTGGCTCGCTGGGTGGCATGCAGGCGCTGCAGTGGGTGATGGACCACCCTGATCGCGTCGGTCATGTCGCCATCATCGCCTGCACGCCGAAACTCTCGGCGCAGAACATCGCCTTCAATGAAGTCGCGCGTCAGGCGATTCGCTCTGACCCGGAATTCCATGACGGCTGGTACTCGCGTGTCGATGCCGTGCCCAAGCGTGGCCTCAAGCTGGCGCGCATGGTCGGTCATATCACCTATCTTTCCGAGCATTCGATGGGTACCAAGTTCGGGCGTGACCTGCGTCAGGACCGCCTCAACTTCGGTTACGACGTCGACTTCCAGGTCGAGAGCTATCTGCGCCACCAGGGCGATACCTTCTCCACCGCCTTCGATGCCAATACCTACCTGCTGATGACCAAGGCGCTCGACTACTTCGACCCTGCCGCCACGGCAGGCGATGACCTGTCCGCGGCCATGGCGCCGATCAGCTGCCCGGTACTGGTGGTCAGCTTCACCACCGACTGGCGCTTCGCGCCGTCACGCTCTCGCGAGCTGGTCAACGCCATGATCCATGCCGGCAAGTCGGTCAGCTACGCCAACATCGACTCGCCGCACGGCCATGATGCCTTCCTGCTGCCGGGCGAACGCTACCAGACGGTGCTGGGCAACTTCCTGACTCGCGCTTACGACCACGCCTGTGGCGCCAAAGCCACGCAAAAGCCGAGCACCAGGGAGACCAGCCATGCGTAACGACCTCGCCCAGATTCATGACTGGATTCCCGAAGGCGCGCGCGTGCTGGACCTCGCCTGCGGTGACGGCACCCTGCTGGCCTCCCTCAAGGAGACCAAGCAGGTCTTCGGCTATGGCTTGGAGATCGACCCCGACAACATCAGCGCCTGTGTCGCCCGTGGCGTGAACGTCATTGAGCAGAATGTCGATGACGGCCTGGCCAACTTCGCCGATGACACCTTCGATCGCGTGGTGATGTCCCAGGCATTGCAGGTACTGCGTCGCCCGGACCGTGCGCTGGAGGAGATGATGCGCGTCTCGCGTGAGGCCATCATCACCTTCCCCAACTTCGCCTACTGGCGTCACCGCCTGCACCTGGGCATGAAGGGCCGCATGCCGGTCTCCAAGTCGCTGCCTCACGCCTGGTACGACACGCCGAACATCCACCTGTCGACCTTCGCGGACTTCGAGCGCCTGTGTCGCGCCCAGGGTCTCAAGATCATCGACCGCGCGGTCGGCAACGGCGATCACGAGCCGCACCCGGCGGCGACCTGGTGGCCGAATCTGTTCGGGGAAGTGGCCATCTTCCGCGTCTGCCGCGACAACTGCCCGCCCGACCAGCGCTGAGTTCAGGCGCCCTACAGCAATCTCCTTGGACCAAGCGCCAGGCCCCGCAAGGAAACGGCCGACAGGACACTCCTGTCGGCCGTTTCGCGTCATGACGCCAGCAATTCTTCCGCGCCACGATAGCGCTGCGCTATCCGAGCCATGCACAGACAGTCGCAACTAAAGTCTATATACTTTCGGGGTAAACGCAGCTGAGGATCACGGCACGCACTTCCGGTGAGGTGCGCCGGCATCCCGAGGAGAGAGTGCATGAACTTCCATACCCGCAAGTGGGTCAAGCCCGAAGACCTCAACCCCAACGGCACCCTGTTCGGTGGACGTCTGCTGGCCTGGATCGATGAGGAAGCGGCCATCTACGCCATCGTCCAGCTGGGCACCTCGCGCGTGGTCACCAAGTTCATGTCGGAGATCAACTTCGTCTCCAGCGCGCGTCAGGGCGACATCATCGAACTGGGCATCACCGCCAGCGCCTTCGGTCGCACCTCGATCTCGCTGTGCGTCGAGATCCGCAACAAGATCACCCGCGAGCGCATTCTGACCATCGACCGCATCGTGCTGGTCAGTGTCGATGCCGACTTCAAGCCCGTGCCCCACGGCCGCACGCGCATCACCTATATCGAAGACCGCTTCCGTGAGCAGGCCGGCAGCAATGACAGTGGTGAGAACGCACGTGGCGACGCCCAGCATGACGAGACGCCGCAGAAGGCAGCGCGCCGTCGTGCTGACAGCGTACCGGATCTCAAGAACGCCTGATCGCGTCGCTCTTCAGGTCGCGTCACCCACGTCGCACCAACGAAAAAGGCACCTCCAAGAGGTGCCTTTTTTCATGCCGAGGATTCAGACGGCTCATGGATTGCAGAGGCCCGAGACCTGGCTGGCCTCTAGCTGACGGTCGCCTGCAGCGTTTCGCTCAGTCCTTCACAGGCGTCGACGACGGGCGCCGTCGCCGGCGTGAACCACACCAGATCATAGGCCGGCGCCGCACCGGCGCTTTCCGGCAGATAATCGGTGAGATGCGTCAGCGGCTGGCCCGCGTCATCCCAGGCGACCGGCATCAGCGCTACGGACAGCGTGCTGCCATCCAGCCAGCGCGGCACGCCGATATCGCGACGGGCATGGCCGGAGCCACACACCAGCAAGCTGGTGGCACCGTCGGCCGACAGGCCCTCAAGGCGTTCTGCCATCTGCTGATCCCGCGCCAACTGCGCACGCAGCATCGCGTCCAGGCGCTCTGCACCCAGCAGGCCGCAATGGCCTTCATCCAGTGCCTCACGCTGCAGGCGCAGGACCGCTTCCGGCAGTGCCAACGGCGACTGCCCCGGTGCCATGCTGGCCTCCAGCTGTGCCGCCGACAGGCTAGCAGACGCCAGTGGCGCACCACTGTCCAGCGCTCCGCGCAGCAGGGGGGCGTAGTCGGTGAAGGGCCAGCGCGCATTCCAGGCCAGCAACTGCTGGAGCTCATCATCCGGCAATCCCGCGACAGCAAGCGAGGTGCGATTGGCCAGCGACAAGGCGGCATCCTGGGTCGTATCCAGCATCTCCAGCGCCACACCACCCAACTGTCGCCGCACGGCCAGCGCATCGATCAACCAGCGTTCCAGCTGGTGATGATCCGGATTGTCGTGATGCTCGCCCAGCAGCACCATCGAGTGCGCCTGGCTCCAATCGACCAGCGCCGCTGGCGATAGACGACGATTGCCCTCCGCGACCAGAATGCTGCCCAGCAACGGGTGGGACGCCTCGGGATCATGCCAGGCCGGCAGCGGGGGCAACGGCCCGCTGGCCGGCAGAGCGGCCTGTACGAGCGGGCTGCCCAGTGCCGAGCCCAGCACGCTAAGCCCGCCCGCCGAAACGGCCATGCCGGCCAGCAACTGGCGACGGCTCACCCCGGCCGTGTGTTCAGGTGTCCCGGAGTCGTTGCTGGAGCGGAAGCTGGAAGTGATCGAGCGGCGAAATAGCGACATGAAGATGACTCGGCATGGAAGGAAGCGGCAAGACACGGTAAAAGACCACAAGAGAGCGTGCCAACGCTGCCATGATACCCGATGCGAGCCCCCTCATGTCCGAAAGGCCACCAACACTCCCCCAAGGGCCTTCATCCAGGCTGTGCTTGAGACTGCCGCTGCCATCACTGTCCGTCGGCCGCAGCATGCCATTGACACTCGATGATGGCCGCCCGGCCCTGCTGGTGATGCAGCCCGATGGCCCGCGCGCCTTCCTCGACTACTGCCCACACCAGGGCAGCCGAATGCTGACCGAGGACGAGACTGACGATCCCTACATGGACGCGACCGGCGGCTTGATACTCTGCCACCGCCATCAGGCCTGTTTCGAACCGCATCACGGCACTTGCATCAGCGGCCCCTGCCTCGGCCAACGCTTGACGGCGCTAGACGTTGAGCTGGTGCACAGCGAGGCCTCGCCAGCCCTGTTGCTGCTGTGGGAGGCCGCAGGCAGCGGTGGAGACACGAGGGAGAAATGAAGGAAAGAGACATGAGCGCTGACTGACAGGCTGAGCGCCAGCGACCTGATCAGCCAGTAAAGCGCACGTCATGCAGTGGCAGCGCGCGCGCAAGGCCCAGTCTTGCTCGCCACAGTGGCTGGCTCGCATCCGAGAAATACTCTTCGAGGGTGATCTGCATGCCCAGCGCCACTACCTCGACACCGGCGGCCTGCGCCCGGGCAAAGGCCTGCGCATAGGCCGGGTCGAGATGCGCCGCCGGTGCGACATCCTCGATCCCGTCATGGGCGACGCAGAACACCAGCACGCAACGGTGACCTGCTGCGACCAGCGCCGCGAGGCTGGCCAGATGACGCTGGGCACGCGTACTCACCGAGTCCGGGAAATAGCCGTGACCGTCAGCTTCGCGCAGTGTCAGTTGCTTGACCTCCAGATAGATCGAGGCCGCGCCCTCCTCCTTTGGCCACATCTGGAAATCGAGCCGTGAGCGCTCCGGCGTGTCATTTCCCGGCAGCAGGACCTCGACACGTGACTCGCGCTTGAGGCGCGCAAAGTCGGCGAGCCTCATGTCGTGCAGCGCGCTGACGCTGGCCTGCTGCAGTGCGGCCTCGACATGGGCATTGGCACGTCCGGTATGCACCGCCACCAAGGCCTCGCGCCGGCCGTCAGCGCCGGGTGGGGCCATGGGCAGGCGAATCAGCTCCCAGGTCCAGGCGAGCTTGCGCCTGGGATTGTCGGACGGTGACAGCCATACCTCACAACCTTCGACGCACACCGCGCGCATTGAGCCGGTATTCGGGCAATGCGCCGTCACCACCTCACCCGCCCGCTCACCCTCAAGCATCTCCACCTCGGCGAAGAAGCGCTTGTAGCGGCGGATCAGGCGACCACGATACAGCCCCTCAAGCACCATCAAGCCGACACTCCTGCCCGGGTGACACGCCGCTCAAGGAAACGCTCCATGCGGGCCAGGGCCTCGCACAGACGCGCCTCATCGGCGGTGAAGGCAATACGCACATGGCGACGTCCTTCGGCCAGCGCAAAGTCCGTACCCGGCGTGATGGCGACATCCTCTTCTTCCAGCAGTGCGCGGCAGAAGGCCTCGCTGTCATCAGTCAGATGCGAGACATCCAGCCAGACATAGAAGGCACCCTGCGGCGGTACCGACGGCGCCAGCCCCAGGCGCTCTAGCCCGGCCAGCAGCACGCCACGACGGGCTTCGAGTACCTGCCGACGACGCTCGAGCTCTGCTTCACATTCCGGCGTGAAGGCCGCCAGTGCCGCATGCTGGGCAGGTGTCGAGGCAGCCAGGAAGACATTCTGCGCCAGGCGTGACAATGGCTCGACCGCGGCTTCCGGCGCCACCAGCCAGCCCAGCCGCCAGCCCGTCATGCCGAAGTATTTCGAGAAGCTGTTGATGACGAAGGCATCCGGGCATTCCGCCAGTGCGGTGTGCGCAGGCACGCCATAGGTCAGCCCCTGATAGATCTCATCCACCAGCAGGTGGGCATCTCGCGACTGGCACAGCTCGCCCAGCGCCTTCAATTCCTCGGGCGACAGCACGTGTCCGGTGGGGTTGGAGGGCGATGCCACCATCACGGCCCGCGTGTTCTCGCGCCAGAAATCATCAGCAAGTTCGGCGGTCAGCTGCCAGTCACTCGCGGCACTGACGGGCACCACGTCCAGCTGGGCATCCACCAGGCCCATGAAGTGACGATTGCAGGGGTAGGTCGGGTCAGCCATCAATACGCTATCGCCACGCTCGGCGCACAACAGTGTGGCCAGCAGCAGGGCACCGGAGGCGCCGGGCGTGATGATGATACGGGAGGGGGAGACCGTGACGCCGTGACGGCGCTGATAGTCTGCTGCGATGGCCTCGCGCAGGGCCGGCAGGCCGCAGGCAGGGGTGTAGCGCGTCTGACCGGCCGCCAGTGCTGCCTGCCCGGCGGCGATCACCGGAGCGGGGGTCGGGAAGTCGGGCTCGCCCACTTCCAGATGGATGACGTCATGGCCCGCGGCCTCGCGCGCCTGGGCGGCTTCCAGCAGCGTCATCACGCGAAAGGCGGCAACGGATTCAAGACGGCGGGCAAACGACATGACAACACTCCTCAGGGTGGGAGCTTCATTCTAGGCGCCTGCCAAGGCCCATTCCCAGCCCCTTCGTGCAGGAAAATTGGTGTTTGCCGGCACGCACTTGACCATTGCCCGCTACAAACTATCGTCGGAGATCGGTTGCAAACTTGTCATTTTTACGCTAAATAAGCTGATCTTCTCGCGAGGGCAGCAGTCAGGACAGCCCCCTCGCCGTGGCCAAGGAGGCAGTGCAACAGACTGTCGACGGCCCAAGTCACTTGCGGAATGAGGCGGTCCCATGCCATTAGCTGAAACCAAGCCGGAAGCGCTTAAGAAATTCACCCCGTATGAGCCGGCAGCGGGTGAAGAGTACATGAACGAGAAGCAGCTAGCGCACTTCCGCCAGATCCTGATGGAGTGGAAACAGGAGCTGATGGAAGAGGTCGATCGCACCGTGCGTCACCTGCAGGAAGATGCCAACAATTACGCGGACCCTGCAGACCGTGCCACTCAGGAAGAAGGCTTCAGCCTCGAGCTGAGAACACGTGATCGCGAACGCAAGCTGCTGAAGAAGATCAACGAGACCATCGAGAACATCGATGAGGACGACTACGGCTTCTGCGAGTCCTGTGGCATCGAGATCGGTATTCGCCGTCTGGAAGCACGTCCGACCGCTACCCAGTGTGTCGACTGCAAGACACTGGCCGAGCTGAAAGAAAAGCAGCTGGGCCGCTAAGCCCTGCTGTCGATGAAGCGACGTCAGGCCGTCGCCCTCATCCCCCATACGGGCACCCTCCTCGGAGCGGTGCCCGTATGCGTTCAGGCCCTGCTGCCTGCGAATCCCCTACCACGAAGGATGACGGAGCCCACATGCCTACCGCCTACCGTGGCCGCTTTGCCCCCACCCCTTCCGGTCCGCTGCACGCGGGCTCACTTCTGGCTGCCGTCGCCAGCTATCTCGATGCCCGCCATCACGGCGGCGAGTGGCTGGTGCGTATCGAGGATATCGACCCACCGCGCTGCCCCGCCGGGAGCGCCGATACCATCCTGCGCCAGCTGGATGCCTTCGGTCTTCAGCGGGATGGTGAGCTCCGCTATCAGAGCCAGCGTCACGCCGCCTACGCCGATGCACTGGAACAACTGAAGGCCAGTGGCATCGCCTACCCGTGTGACTGCTCGCGCAAGCAGTGGCGCGAGCACACCATCTACCCCGGTTGGTGCCGTGAGCGGACCGAACCGCCCGAGGGCGAGCATGCCTGGCGGCTGGACGTGCGCGCGGCAGAGCGCTTCGGCGGCTCCCGGGCCATCGCTGGCTGGCAGGACCGCCTGCAGGGCGCGGTCCAGCTGGATCTTGTCACGCTAGGCGACGTGGTGCTCAAGCGACGTGATGGCCTGTGGGCCTATCAGCTGGCCGTGGTGGTGGATGATGCCGAGCAGGGCATCACCGATGTCGTGCGCGGGCTCGATCTGCTCGACAACAGCCCCTGGCAACGTCTGCTGCAGTCCGCGCTCGACCTGCCGATGCCACGCCTGACGCACCTGCCGCTGATCACGGCCGACAATGGCCAGAAGCTCTCCAAGCAGAACCTGGCGCCGGCCCTGCCGGAAGACGCCAGCGCGATTCGAACGCTGCTGCACCATACCCTGACACTGCTCGGTCAGGCGCCGCCGCCCGAACTGGCGACCGCCAGCCCCGCTGAGCAACTCGCCCACGCCACTCCTCGCTGGTCACTTGCGGCGGTCGGCACCGCGCCGTCACTCAGTGCAGCCACTGTTCCAATGACAAGGACTGATGAAGGCAGCTGAGGGCAGCCGAGACCAGATACGCCATACAGTCGGAACGCCTGACAACAGCCACGATTGTCGGATTGCCACCCCTGTGGGAACAGGACAGACTCGAGCGACAGCCATCCCCTCATGCACACCCTCAGGCGAGCGACATCACCCCATGGCCCGGATTCTGATCGTCGAAAAGGAAGGTGCTTCGCGCAACACGCTGCAGCATCTGCTGGAGCGCGAGGGTCACGACGTGGTGCAGGCCAGCGGCCTGGAGGATGCCCGTCTGCAGCACCCCGCCGACTTCGCGCTGGTGATCTGCGACAGCGAACTGGCCGGAGACCATGCCGTCCCGATCCTGCGTGCCAGCCGGCCAACTCCCGTGCTGCTGCTGGCCGACGACCCCAGCCTGCATGCCGCCATCGGCTGCCTGAAGGCGGGGGCAGCCGACTATCTTCCCAAGCCGTTTGACCAGCAGGCCTTCGCGCGCAGCGTGCGAGATGCGCTGTCTCTGCCACGCCTGGGGGCGCCGAGTGCTGCGCCGCCTCCGCCCCAGGCGCATGCTGGCACGACCAACAAGCCGGTGGAGATGATTGGTCATTGTCGCGCCATGCAACAGGTCTATACCCGCATTCGCAAGGTAGCGCCCGCCGATGTCACCGTGCTGGTACTGGGTGAGTCCGGCACCGGCAAGGAGCTGGTCGCGCGCGCCATTCACCGCCAGAGCGAACGCCATCAGGCGCCGCTGATCTGCGTCAACTGCGCCGCCATTCCCGAGACGTTGATCGAGTCCGAGTTGTTCGGCCATGAAAAAGGTGCCTTCACCGGCGCCACCAGCTCGCGCACAGGCCTGATCGAAGCCGCCGATGGCGGCACACTGTTTCTGGATGAGATCGGTGAACTGCCGCTGGATGCCCAGGCACGCCTGCTGCGGGTGCTGCAGGAGGGCGAGATTCGCCGCGTGGGGGCCATCGAGACCCGCTACGTGGACATTCGCCTCATCGCCGCGACCCACCGCAACCTGCATCAGCTCTCGGCCAGCGGTGAGTTCCGCCTCGACCTCTATTACCGCTTGAACGTGATGGAGATCGACCTGCCGCCCCTGCGTGAGCGTGGAGATGACGTGCTGGAACTGGCCGAGCATCTGCTGGCCGGCATCGCCCGCAAGCATGGACGCGATGGCATGCGACTCTCCCAGCGGGCGCGCCAGGAAATCCATCACTACGCCTGGCCCGGCAATGTCCGTGAGCTGGAAAACGCCCTCGAGCGGGGCGTCATTCTGGCGGAGCGTCGCATCATCGCCCCTGAGGACCTCGGCCTGCGCACGCCCTCAGGGCAGCCGCTTCAAGCAGCGCCCGCCGCCGCAACAGCCGACTCGGTGCCCTCCAGTGTTCAGGTGCCCAAGACAGCGAGCAAAGGAGCGGCGAAAGGTGCAGTGAAAGGCGCCGCCAGTGGCTCAAGTCCCGAAACGACTTCCGCGCCTGCCACAGGTCAGCCCGCGGCCGGCCAGCAGGGCACGGGCCTGCCATCGCCTGCGGCCCCTCCACGCAGCGGCCTCTCGGTGGTCGGCGATGCCGGTGAGGAGGAAGACCTCTCGCTGGAGGACTACTTCCAGCACTTCGTGCTCGAGCATCAGGACCACATGAGCGAAACCGAGCTCGCGCGCCGCCTCGGCATCAGTCGCAAGAACCTCTGGGAGCGGCGTCAGCGCCTGGGCATTCCACGCCGCAAGGGACGCCGCAGCTCTCCCGCAAACTGACGTCGGCGCACTGAAGCTGGCGCACTGAAGTCACTGCGCTGAAGTCACTGCACCATGCAGGTGCCCTCCCGGGCAGGCAACCCGCCTGCGGCGGCGCCTTGCCTGCCATAGATCCCCGCATCATCGAGGGCATCGCTAGACTTTAGTGTCGAAAGGCTCGCAAAAAAACCAGCTCAATCATTAGCTTGCAAGCCACTTCGTTAGACCTTCGCACCAATTGTTACCATCGACCCCAAATCATGACCCCATCCAGCGCACCAATGGCCACGTCAGGTAACACCTCGCGCTTCTCTACACCTCATGTCTCAGCGACCTATGTCTAAATGACTGAATTACTGGTTTTTTTTAAGCTGTGGCACATCCGATGCAACATCACGGTCAAGAAAAAGAACAACCGGAAATACGAAGCGCGCCCAACAACAACAAGAACGCGCAACGCTTCGAAAACCCTCGACATCAACAAGAACAATACCCGTCGAGCGCGTGACATTGATGATGAACCGCATGCCTCACTGCATGAGTGGTGGCAGGCAAGAGCCAAAACAAGAACAAACGGCCGCAGTTCATCATCCGCCGATCCAATAACAACAAGATATCGGCAGTCCGGAATCTACTGACCAGGACGCGACGAATCCGGCCTCGAGCACCAACAAGAACAACAGGCTCGACCCCGGATCACCCCCGAAACAACAACAACTCGCGGGGGGAGGCTATTCAGCCGTCGGTGAATGGAAGATTGTTTTGAATACGAGATGGTCACCGAACAGACAGCCAGACAACAACAACATGATCTGCAACACGAAGGATCTGTCTGCATTGATTTGTGACTGTGGTGCGTATTCAGGGCGATGCGCCATCACGAAAAAGAACATCCGCTCAAGGATGCGTGTACCCTACCTGCAAGGGAGACCGAGTGATCGGTCTCCCTTTTTCCTTGTCTGAGAGGTGATTCTTGCCTCGTCAGACGCCTTGAAGTGCAGAGTCGGCCCCTGGATGGCAGACCGGCGCTTTGCCAAGGTATCTGCCCTCGGCTACACTGGGCGGCCTGCCACGCACGAGTCGAATCGCTGCATGCTCAAAGGATTTACCCGCTTTCTACAACGCCCCGGTGACCGCTTGAAGACGCTTTTCAATGCAACTGACGCGCCCGCGGCTCCATTGCCCAGCCTGCGTGTGATACCGCGGGATGAGCATCCCGTGTCCCGCCGCCAGCTCAGCGAGAATGCGCTGAAGGTACTCTATCGTCTGCAAAGCGGTGGATATCAGGCCTATCTGGTCGGTGGCTGTATCCGTGATGCCCTGCTCGGACAACGCCCCAAGGACTTCGACGTGGCCACCAATGCCACGCCGGAACAGGTCCGCGAGCTGTTCCGCAATGCCCGCATCATCGGCCGTCGTTTCCGTATCGTGCACGTGCGCTTCGGTCGTGAGGTGATCGAGGTCACCACCTTCCGCGGCAAGCCGGCCGATAGCACGCCCAGCCAGCATACCCAGCAGTCGGAAGACGGCATGTTGTTGCGCGACAACGTCTTCGGCTCCATCGAGGAGGACGCGCTGCGCCGCGACTTCACGATCAATGCCCTCTATTACGACGTGTCCGATTTCACGATCCACGACTGGGCCAATGGCGTACGCGATATCGAAGCGCGCATGATTCGCCTGATCGGAGATCCGGAAACACGCTATCGCGAAGACCCGGTGCGCATGCTGCGTGCCGTCCGCTTCGCCGGCAAACTGGACTTCGACATCGAGGAGGCCACGGCCGAACCGATGTACGAACTGGCCCCGCTGCTGCTGCAGATTCCGCCGGCGCGCATGTTCGAGGAAGTGCTCAAGCTGTTCATGTCCGGCTATGCACTGGAAACCTTCCATCTCCTGCGTGAGTTTGGGCTGTTCCAGATGCTGTTCCCCGAGACGGAAGAGAGTTTCGCGCATTATCACTGGTCCATGCCGCTGATCGAGAAGGCACTGGCCAGCACGGACGACCGCATCCGCGAAGACAAGCCGGTCACGCCGGCCTTCCTGTATGCCGCCCTGCTGTGGCCGGGCGTCAAGGCGCGTACCGATCAGCTGATCGCCAGTGGCATGCCCGACATTCCGGCAGCCCACCAGGCGGCCCAGCAGGCGATCGCTCGCCAGCTCAACCACACCTCGATCCCGAAGCGCTTCAGCATTCCGATGCGCGAGATCTGGGATATGCAGGCCAAGTTGCCGCGTCGCCGTGGCAAACGCGCCTTCCAGACCCGCGAGCATCCGCGCTTCCGCGCCGCCTACGACTTCCTGCTGCTGCGCGAATTCGCCGGCGAAGTGAAGCCGGGGCTGGGCAAGTGGTGGACCGACTTCCAGGAAGTCGATGCTCGCACCCAGGTCACGATGATCGAAGGTGTCTCCGATGAAGGCCCCGCCGGCAGCAAGCCGGCCGGCACCAAGCGTCGCGGCAAACGTCGGCGCAATGGTCGCGGCCAGGGCTGAACAGTGGCTCGCCTGAGCCACTGCCGTCTCCACGCAGGAACTGTGCATGATTTCGACAGCCTTGATTGGCCTCGGTGCCAATCTTGACGATCCGCGCGCTCAACTGGAGCGCGCGCTTGAGGCTCTCGACCGGCTGCCGCTGATCCGCTGCACGCGACATTCTCGCCTGTATGCCAGCAAGCCGGTCGGCCCGCAGGACCAGCCCGACTTCGTCAACGCCGTCGCCGAGCTATCGACCCGCCTGTCCCCCCTCGCCCTGCTTGATCAGCTGCAAGCCCTTGAACAGCAGCATCGTCGCGTGCGACTGCGTCACTGGGGCCCCCGCACACTGGATCTTGACCTGCTGCTCTACAATGACAGCAGGATCTCGACGCCGCGTCTCGTCGTGCCCCATCGCGAAATGCTCAATCGTGGTTTCGTGATGCGTCCGTTGGCTGACCTGCTGGGCCCGCAGTGCCTCAGCGTGCTAGGCGAGGAGAATCTCGAAACACTGGCGTCTCGAGTTGAGGGCGATGACTTGCTCCCCCTCGGACCTCAGGAGTAGAGTTTCGCCATCTTGTTACCGTCGTGCCCACTTTGGCCTGTGCGGTAACACTTTCTGGTAACACCGGCCCGTGTCGCTCGCAGTCCGCCCTCGGCGGCCTTCCCGCGATCGCGGCTGCTCGACGCCACGGGCAGCCGCGTCATACGCGCCGCAACGAGTATGCGTCCCGATGAAAAACGTCACCCTGAGCACCCTGCGCCGCCTCAAGGCCGATGGTGAGACGTTCAGTTGCCTCACCGCCTACGATGCCACCTTTGCTCATCTTGCCAGCGATGCCGGCATTGAAGTGCTGCTGGTCGGCGACTCTCTCGGCATGGTCCTGCAGGGCCATACCAGCACCCTGCCCGTCACCATCGATGACATCTGCTACCACACCGCCGCCGTGGCACGTGGCAAGCAAGGCAGCCTGCTGATGGCCGACCTGCCCTTCATGAGCAATGCCAGCACCGACATCCTGCTCGATCATGCGGCGCGTCTGATGCGTGCCGGTGCCGAGATGGTCAAGGTGGAAGGCGAAGCCTGGCTGGCCGATGCCGTCACTGCGCTCGTCCAGCGTGGTGTACCGGTCTGCGTGCACATGGGCCTGACGCCACAGCACGTGCATGCCTTCGGTGGCTACAAGGTACAGGGTCGTGACGAGGCCCGCGCCGAGCAGATCATCACCGATGCCCGCACGCTGGAAGCCGCAGGCGCTGCCATCATCCTGCTCGAATGCGTGCCGTCCGAGCTGGCCGCGCGCATTCGTGATGCCGTCGAGGTGCCGGTGATCGGCATCGGTGCCGGCGTGGACGTCGATGGCCAGATCCTGGTCATGCACGACATGCTCGACCTGACACCCGGGCGCAAGCCGCGCTTCGTCAAGAATTTCATGAGCGATGCCGGCAGCGTGCAGGAGGCCTTCGCCGCCTACCACCAGGCGGTCAAGACGCGCAGCTTCCCGGCGCCGGAGCACGGCTTCTGATGAAAACCGTCTCCCAGATCAACGCCCTGTGCGAGCAACTCGCCCAGGCACGCCGCGATGGCCTGCGTATCGCCCTGGTGCCGACCATGGGCAACCTGCATGCCGGCCACCTGTCGCTGGTCCGTGAAGCGCGCCGCCACGCCGACATGGTCGTCGCGAGCATCTTCGTCAACCCACTGCAGTTCGGCCCCGGCGAAGACCTCGACAGTTATCCGCGCACTCTCGAGGCCGACAAGAATGCGCTGGCCGCCGAAGGATGTGACCTGCTGTTTGCCCCCTCGACGGCGGAACTCTACCCCACGGGTCGCGACGGACTGTGCAACGTGCAGGTGCCGGGCGTTTCCGAAGGCCTGTGCGGCGGCAACCGTCCGGGGCACTTCGATGGCGTCGCCACCGTCGTCAGCATCCTGTTCAATCTGGTACGCCCTGAAGTCGCCTGTTTCGGCGAGAAGGACTTCCAGCAGCTGGCAGTGATCCGCAAACTCAACCGCGACCTGCATTTCGGCATCGAGATCATCGGTGTGCCCATCGTGCGTGCAGAGGATGGTCTGGCGCTGTCATCACGCAACGGCTACCTGAGTGAGCAGGAGCGCGCCATCGCGCCGCGTCTCAAGCAGTGCCTCGATGCCCTGAAAGCTCGTCTTGAGCAGGGCGTGGCACGCGATGTGGCGCTACGCGAGGCCCTGGCCGCCATCAGCGAGAGCGGCTTCAAGCCGGACTACCTCGAACTGCGCCGCGCGGTTGACCTGGGGCCAGTCGAGGATGTCACGCGCGAGGCGGTGATTCTGGTCGCCGCACACCTGGGCCGTACACGCCTGCTCGATAACCTGAAGGTCGCCTTGCCGGTGGCCTGATGCCTGATTAGACTGCGCCGCCTTGCACCTTGGCGTGGCACTGTCCGCCACGCCATGCGCGCCATGGCCCTGACCCCAGGGCCTAGATCTGCGCCCGGCGGCGCTCAACTGGAGACATCCTGATGCAAGCCATCATGCTCAAGGCCAAGCTGCACATGGCCCGCGTGACTCACGCCGTCCTCAACTACGAGGGCTCCTGCGCCATCGATGGCGACCTGCTCGACATGGCAGGCATTCGTGAGTACGAACAGATCCAGATCTATAACGTGGACAACGGCAAGCGCTTCACCACCTACGCCATTCGCGGCGAAGAAGGCTCGAAAATCATTTCGGTGAACGGCGCCGCAGCCCACCAGGCCGACGTCGGCGACCGCGTGATCATCTGCGCCTTCGCCAACTATGCCGAGAGCGAACTGGACGCGCACAAGCCCTCCATGGTCTACCTGATGGAAGGCAACGAGGTCAGCCATACAGCCAATGCCATCCCGGTCCAGATGGCCTGAGCACGCCTTGCTGCCTGCTGCTCTACGCCCGGAGGGCTGATGATTCAGGCCTCGAGCCTGCCGCGAGCGCTCCAACACGACGCCAGCCCTGCCTGCCAGAGCGCTGGCGTCGTGCCGTCTGGGCAACCAATACGTATGGCTAAAGGCTGACACTGGAGATGCCGTTTGACGATTGCCGCACCGCACAAAACTGCCTTATGCTGGCATCTCACCTCAGCAGGACTGCGCCTCGCCCGCTTGATGGCATGGCCATAGTCGCAGCCAATTGACTCAGACAGTCTCGCAAGAGAACAGGAGCGTTCAGATGCAGGATGTGGTGATCGTAGCAGCCCGTCGTACCGCCGTAGGCGCCTTCGGTGGCAGCCTGGCTGGCATTTCCGCCGCGGATCTCGGCGCACATGTCATCAAGGATATCCTCGCCAGCACGGGCGTCAGTGGCGATCAGGTCGATGAAGTGCTTCTGGGCCAGGTGCTGACAGCAGGATGCGGTCAGAACCCGGCACGTCAGGCGGTCATCAAGGCAGGCTTGCCGGAAGGCGTGCCCGCCATGACCATCAACAAGGTCTGCGGGTCTGGCCTCAAGGCGCTGCACCTGGCCACCCAGGCCATCCGTTGCGGCGATGCCGAGCTGATTCTGGCCGGCGGTCAGGAAAACATGTCCCTGTCTCCGCACGTGTTGCCCAACTCGCGAGACGGCAAGCGCATGGGCGACTGGAAGGCGATCGATTCCATGGTTCACGACGGTCTGTGGGATGCCTTCAATGACATCCACATGGGCATCACCGCCGAGAATCTGGCCGAGAAATACGAGATCACCCGTGAAGCCCAGGACGCCTTCGCGGCCGCCTCTCAGCAGAAAGCCTGCGCAGCCATCGAAGCTGGCCGCTTCAAGGGCCAGATCGTCCCGGTCGAGATTCCGCAGCGCAAGGGCGACCCGATCGTCTTCGATACCGACGAGAACCCGCGCGCCGGCACCACGGCCGAGAAACTCGCTGGCATGCGCCCGGCCTTCAAGAAGGACGGCACCGTCACCGCCGGCAATGCCTCGGCGCTCAACGACGGCGCTGCCGTGGTCATGCTGTGCTCCGCCGACAAGGCACGCGAGCTGGGTCTGACGCCGCTGGCGACCATCAAGGCCTACTCCAACGCGGGTGTTGATCCGAAGATCATGGGCATCGGCCCGGCGCCGGCGACTCGCCTGTGCCTCAAGAAGGCCGGCTGGAGCCTGGAAGACCTCGACCTCGTCGAAGCCAATGAGGCCTTCGCGGCCCAGGCTCTGTCGGTCAACAAGGAGCTGGGCTGGGATGTCGACAAGGTCAACGTCAATGGCGGCGCCATTGCCCTCGGCCACCCGATCGGTGCCTCCGGCTGCCGTGTGCTGGTCTCGCTGGTGCACGAGATGATCGAGCGTGATGCCAAGAAGGGTCTGGCGACCCTGTGCATCGGTGGCGGTCAGGGTGTCGCGCTGGCCATCGAGCGCAGCTGATCGCTCACACCTGCCGACCGCCTGAGCTCCCGCCGCTCGCGCAATCTCGAGCAGGGAGATATGCAAAAGCCCCCGCCAGTGACCCGGCGGGGGCTTTCTCTTGCCCGGAAGGGAAGGTGCGCCTCTCAAGCAGAGCAGGCAAGACCGGGGCGGGGACGATCCGCGACGATCTGTCAGTCCTGAGCGGCGGCCTCTTCAGCCTGAGCAGCGGCAAAGGCCGCCTTCTCTTCTTCGCTGATCTCTTTCAGCGACAGCTTGACGCGATTGCGGTTGTCGATGTCGAGCACCTTGACCACCACCTCATCGCCTTCGTTGAGATAGTCACGTACGTCATTGACGCGCTCCTCGACGATCTGCGAGATGTGCAGCAGGCCATCGGTGCCCGGCATGAAGGTGATGAAGGCACCGAAGTCGGCGATGCGCGCCACCTTGCCGGCATAGAGCTTGCCGATCTCGGCCTCGGCAATGATGCCCTCGACATATTTGGCAGCCGCCTGTGCCTGCGCCTTGTGCTCGGCATAGATGCGCACGCTGCCATCGTCGTCGAGATCGACATTGGCGCCGGTCTCTTCACAGATCTTGCGGATGGTGGAGCCGCCCTTGCCGATCACGTCACGCACCTTGTTGGGAGCGATCTTCAGCGACAGCATCGCCGGGGCATTGTCCGAGACTTCCTGGCGACTGGCGGCCAGTACCTCATTCATCTGCGCGAGGATGGTCAGGCGTGCCTCGAGGGCCTGTTCCAGCGCCTGCTCAAGAATCTCCTCGTCGATTCCTTCGATCTTGATGTCCATCTGCAGCGCGGTCACGCCTTCCGCGGTCCCCGCGACCTTGAAGTCCATGTCGCCGAGGTGGTCCTCATCGCCGAGGATATCGGTCAATATCGCGACGCCATTGGCGTCCTTGACCAACCCCATGGCGATACCCGCGACCGGTGCCTTGAGCGGCACACCGGCATCCATCAGCGCAAGAGAGGCCCCACAGACGGATGCCATCGAGCTCGAACCATTGGATTCGGTGATCTCGGAGACGACACGGATCGCGTAGGGGAAAGCCTGCAGCGACGGCAGCATGGATTCGATACCCCGACGCGCCAGACGCCCATGACCGATCTCACGTCGCTTGGGCGCGCCGATGAAGCCCGTCTCGCCGACGCAGTAGGGCGGGAAGTTGTAGTGCAGCATGAAGCGATCCTGCTTCTCGCCGGACAGCCCTTCGATCAGCTGTGAATCGCGCGTGGTCCCCAGGGTGGCAGTGGCGATCGCCTGGGTCTCGCCACGGGTGAACAGCGCCGAGCCATGCGCCTTGGGCAACACACCCACCGCCAGGTCCAGCGGGCGCACGGTGCGCGTATCACGACCATCGATACGCGGCTCGCCCGCGATCACTCGCTGACGCACGATACGCTTCTCGAGTGCCGCGAAGGCCGTGGCGACGGCCTCGACACTGAAGCGCGCATCATCCTCGGCGCCCAGCAGGTCGATAGCCTGCGCCTTGAGCGCCGACAGGCTGTCCTGACGCGCCATCTTGTCACTCAGGCGATAGGCATCACCGATCTGGGTGGCAAAGCTCTGCTCCAGCGCCTCGACCAGCACGCGGTCGAGATTCTGCGGCACCCACGCCCACTTGGGACGATTGACCTTGGCGGCGAACGTCTCGATCCCCGTGATGGCTTTCTGCATCTCGTGATGACCATAGAGCACGGCGCCGAGCATCTCGTCTTCCAGCAGCTCCTGGGCCTCGGACTCGACCATCAGCACGGCCTTCTCGGTACCCGCTACCACCATATCCAGCTCGGAATGCGCCAGTTCGCTGTAGCCGGGATTCAGGAAGTAGCCGCGCTGCTCGCTGAAGCCGACGCGCGCCGCGCCCACGGGGCCAGCGAAGGGCACACCGGAGATGCAAAGCGCTGCTGAGGTGCCAAGCAGTGCCGCGATGTCCGGGTCGACATTGCGCTCCGCCGACATCACCGTGCAGACCACCTGCACCTCATTCATGAAGCCTTCGGGAAATAGCGGGCGCATCGGACGGTCGATCAAGCGTGAGGTCAGGGTTTCCTTCTCGGTGGGACGCCCTTCGCGCTTGAGGAAGCCGCCGGGGATACGCCCCGCCGCGTAGGCCTTCTCCTGATAGTGGACCGACAACGGGAAGAAGGACTGGCCGGGTTTCGGCGACGCCTTGGCCACCACGGTGCACAACACCGAGGTATTGCCCATGGTCACCATCACGCTACCGGTCGCCTGACGCGCGATGCGGCCGGTCTCTAGGGTGATGGTGTCATTACCGTACTGGAAGCTGTGCGTTACCGGGTTCACGGCGCATGTCCTTTAATCTGATGGTCATCGATGCCAGGCGCTCATGGTAAAGCGCGTCACAGGCAATGAAAAGCGAGTGGATCCCACGCGACAAGCGGGCTGCGGCGAGGGTCGAATCTCAGTCCTGAAGCTCGGATCACCTCGGTATCAGGCACAAAAAAACCGACACCGCCCGCAGGCAGTGTCGGTTTTCCTGTGCCCACCGGGGGCCCGCCATGCACCGAAGTACATGGCGGCAACATCGCTGATTAGCGACGCAGACCCAGACGCTGGATCAGAGCGGTGTAACGCTCGAAGTCCTTGCGCTTGAGGTAGTCAAGCAGCTTGCGACGCTGGTTGACCATGCGGATCAGACCACGACGGGAGTGGTGATCCTGCTTGTTGGCCTTGAAGTGACCCTGCAGGCCATCAATGTTGGCGCTCAGCAGAGCAACCTGAACTTCCGGGGAACCGGTGTCGTTCTCGCCACGGCCGAATTCGGAAACGATCTCAGCCTTCTTCTCAGCGGTAAGTGCCATCTGTCTCTCCAGTAAGCAATATGCTTGATAGATTGGAAATGTCGAAGACCACGCATATTTGCAGTCTTCATGCGGCTTGCGGCGAGGCCGCAATCAGCTCACCCAGCCGCCGCCTCGACGGCAGAACTGAGCAGTCGGCGAGGAGCGATGACGCCCTCCGCCGCAATCCGGACCAGCCCGAGCAACTGCTGGTCCTGATACACACGAGCCAGGGAATCCACTTCCAGCGACCCTGTCGTCGTTTCGGCCTGCTGACCACGCAAGATCATCCGCGCCATCTCGGCAGTGATGTCGAGACGCGGGAGATGATCGAGCAGGATGTCGACAGGTAACAGAACGCCTTCACGTGCCTGCTGATCAGCCAGCGCCTCGAGGCGCTCGAAATCCAGCATGGCATCACCCGTGAACGGGCCCGTCTTGAGACGACGCAGTGCCGTGAGGTGGGCTCCACAGCCCAGCGCCTCGCCGATATCCTCGGCCAGACTGCGTATGTAGGTACCCTTGCTGACCGCCACTTCGATCTCGATGCCATCGGAGTGCCGCGCAAGAAGCGACATATTGTAGATGGTAACGCGACGAACTGCACGCTCGATTTCAACCCCCTGGCGTGCCAGCTCGTAGAGCGGACGTCCCTGGTGCTTGAGCGCGGAGTACATCGGCGGTACCTGATCTATCTCGCCACGGAACCTGTCCAGCACCGCGTCCAACTCGGCCTGCGCAATCTCGGGAATCTCCCGCTCGCGAATCACCGTGCCTTCCGCATCACCGGTATCGGTGACCTGGCCAAACTTGATCCGTGCCCGATAGACCTTGTCTGCCTCGAGAAGATGCGAGGAGAACTTGGTCGCCTCCCCGAGGCAGATCGGCAACAAGCCGGTCGCCATCGGATCGAGCGTTCCGGTATGACCGGCCTTCTGCGCCTGGTAGAGGCGACGAGCCTTCTGAAGCGCATAGTTGCTGGACATGCCCTTGGGCTTGTCCAGCAACAGTACGCCATCGATCGGCAAGCCGCGACGACGACGGCCCATCAGGCGTCCGGCGTGGTGCCCGGGGCACCGTCTTCGCTGTCGTCATCACCACGTTCTGCACTGCGCTTGCGATCGTCGGCGACCGCATCGTTGATCAGCGAGGAAAGGTGATGGCCACGAACGACGCTCTCATCGTAATGGAAGCGCAGTTCCGGTACATGACGCAGCTGAATGGTGCGCGCCAGCTGGGAGCGCAGGAAACCTGCCGCGCGCTTGAGCACGGCGAGGTTCTCCTTGATGCGTTCCGGGCTGTCGTCACCCAGCAGGGTCACGTAGACATCGGAGTAGGACAGGTCGCGGCTGACCTTGGCGGCGCTGACCGTCAGCATGCCAAGGCGCGGGTCCTTGACCTCGCGCTGAATCAACAGCGCGAGCTCTTGCTGGATCTGGTCCGCCACGCGGTCAGTACGGCTGTATTCACGCATCCGTGATCTCTCCTTGCAGGGGCGCTATCAGAGCGAGCGCTCGACCTGGATCTGGTCGAACACCTCGATCTTGTCGCCAACCTGCACGTCGTTGTAGTTCTTGACGCCGATACCACATTCCATGCCGTTGCGGACTTCGTTGACGTCATCCTTGAAGCGACGCAGGGACTCCAGCTCGCCTTCATAGATGACCACGTTGTCACGCAGCACGCGGATGCGCTTGGAGCGGTACATGGTGCCTTCGACGACCATGCAACCGGCGATCGCACCGATCTTCGGAGCCTTGAAGACATCGCGCACTTCGGCGACACCGACGATCTGCTCGCGGAATTCCGGAGCCAGCATGCCGGACATGGCCAGCTTGACCTCGTCGATCAGCTGGTAGATGACGCTGTAGTAGCGCAGATCCAGACCTTCACGCTCGACGATCTCACGCGCGGAGGCGTCAGCACGGACGTTGAAGCCGACCAGGATCGCTTCGGAAGCGAGTGCCAGGTTGGCATCGGTACCGGTAATACCACCGACACCGGAAGAGACCACGGCCACCTTGACTTCTTCGGTGGAGAGTTCTTCCAGCGCGCCACGGATGGCTTCCAGAGACCCCTGCACGTCGGCCTTGAGGACGACGTTGACCTTGGCGACTTCGTCCTGGCCCATCTGGGAGAACATGTTCTCCAGCTTGGCTTTCTGCTGACGTGCCAGACGCACTTCGCGGTACTTGCCCTGACGGAAGTTGGCGACTTCACGCGCCTTCTTCTCGTCCGGAACCACGGTGAACTCTTCACCGGCGTCCGGCGTGCCACCCAGCCCCTGGATCTCGACCGGCATGGCCGGGCCCGCGGAATCGACCTGCTTGCCGAGCTCATTGACCAGCGCACGCACACGGCCGTAATGCAGGCCGGCGAGGACGATATCACCCTTCTTCAGCGTACCGTTCTGGACCAGCACGGTCGCGACCGGGCCACGGCCCTTGTCGAGACGGGACTCGACCACGACGCCTTTACCCGGCGCGGACGGCACGGCCTGAAGTTCGAGAACTTCGGAGACCAGCAGGACACTTTCGAGCAGCGCGTCGATGTTCTCGCCGGTCTTGGCGGAAACGTGGACGAACTGGGTATCACCACCCCATTCCTCGGAGATGACACCGTGCTGGGACAACTCGTTCTTGACGCGGTCCGGATCAGCACCCGGCTTGTCGATCTTGTTCACCGCCACGACCATCGGGACACCCGCGGCCTTGGAGTGCTCGACAGCCTCGATGGTCTGCGGCATCACGCCATCATCGGCAGCCACCACCAGGATGACGACATCGGTCGCCTTGGCACCACGAGCACGCATGGCGGTAAACGCCGCGTGGCCCGGGGTATCCAGGAAGGTGATGTCGCCGTTGTCGTGTTCGACGTGGTAGGCACCGATGTGCTGGGTGATACCACCTGCCTCACCTGTGGCGACCTTGGTGCGACGGATGTAATCCAGCAGCGAGGTCTTGCCGTGGTCGACGTGACCCATGACGGTAACGACCGGCGCGCGGGTGATCTGCTCACCTTCGTAGGAGATGCCTTCGAGAACGGCTGTCTCGAGTGCGTCATCCTTGATCAGCTTGGGCGTGTGGCCCATTTCCTCGACCACGATGGTCGCGGTTTCCTGATCGATCGTCTGGTTGATGGTGACCGCAGCGCCCATGTTGAACATGGTCTTGATCACTTCAGACGCCTTGACGGCCATCTTGTCGGCGAGGTCTGCCACTGAGATGGACTCAGGAATGGAGACTTCACGGACGAAGGTCTGAACCGGCTTCGGCGGCTGACGGTTGGCATCACGGCCACCACGACGACCACCGCGACGCTCGGCGCGCTTGACCTTCTTGGCCCCGCCACGCTTGCGTTCGCTACGATCTTCACGGGCTTCGCGACGATCGCGTGAGTCATCACGCGGCGCAGCCTTGGCGCGACGCGGTGCATCACCACGCGGCTCCTTCGGCGGCGCATTGACTTCCGGCGCAGCGTCGGCGACCGGTGCAGCGACAGCAGCCGGTGCACTCTGACGTGGACGCTCTTCGCGACGGTTGTCGTTGCCACGACGCTCTTCACGCTGCGGCGCAGCCGCCGGCTTTTCAGCAGCGGCAGCCGGTGCAGCAGCCGGGGCTTCTGCAGCCTGCTCTTCGTCCTCTTTGACGTAGGTACGCTTCTTGCGCACCTGCACCTCGATGGACTTGCCGCGACCGCCGCCCGTGTTGATACGAGACTTGGTCTTGCGGGTCAGGGTAATGCGATTCTTGGGCGCTGCCGGAGCGGCGCCACCACCGTGGCTCTTGGTGAGGTGATCCAGCAGCTTCTGCTTGTCGACCTCAGAGACGGCGTCGTTCTCTGACTTGTGCTTCAGACCCGCTTCGTGCATCTGTTCCAGTAGGCGGGCTGACTCGCGGCCCACCTTCTTGGCGAATTCTTTGACTGTCATTTCTGACATGTACGACCCTCCTGAGCCCGTGACCTAGTTACTGTTCGCTTGCGAACCAGGGCGCGCGGGCGGTCATGATCAACGCCGCTGCTCGCTCTTCGTCGACGCCTTCGATGTCTTTCAGATCATCGATGGCCTGCTCAGCAAGGTCTTCCATGGTGACGATACCCTTGCTGGCCAGGATGTATGCCAGATGACTTTCCATGCCTTCCATGTTGAGCAGGTCTTCGGCCGGCTGTGCGCCGTCCAGTTGCTCTTCAGTGGCGATGGCGAGATTCAGCAGTTCATCCTTGGCCCGAGCGCGCAGCTCCTCGACCAGATCCTGGTCAAAGCCCTCGACCTCGAGCATTTCCTCGAGCGGGACATAGGCGATTTCCTCGAGTGAGGTGAAGCCCTCGTCCACCAGGACACGGGCTAGATCCTCTTCGATCTCGAGATGAGTGATGAAATATTCGACGAAACTGTCGATTTCCTGCTCGCGCTTGCCCTCGGCTTCCGCCTCGGTCATGACATTGAGCTGCCAACCGGTCAGCTCACTGGCCAGACGAACGTTCTGACCGCTGCGACCGATGGCCTGGGCCAGGTTGTCCGCAGCGACAGCGACATCCATGGAATGGGTGTCTTCGTCGACCAGAATGGAACCGACATCTGCCGGTGCCATGGCGTTGATGACGAGCTGGGCAGGATTGTCATCCCACAGGATGATATCCACGCGTTCGTTACGCAGTTCATTGGACACGGCCTGCACGCGTGAACCACGCATGCCGACACAGGCACCGATCGGATCGATGCGCTTGTCGTTGCTCTTGACCGCGATCTTGGCGCGCGAACCCGGGTCACGGGCAGCCCCCTTGATCTCGATCAGCTGCTCGGCGATTTCCGGGACTTCGATCTTGAACAGCTCGATGATCAGCTCAGGACGCGTACGCGACAGGATCAGCTGAGAACCACGAGCATCCGCGTCGACTTTCCACAGCAGGGCACGAACCCGCTCATTCAAGCGGTAGCGCTCGCCGTGAATCATCTCACCGCGCGGCAGGAAGCCTTCGGCGTTGTCGCCCAGATCGATGATGAGGCCATCACGTGTCGTCTTCTTGACGATACCCGCGACCAGCTCACCTTCACGCTCGGCGTAAAGGCGCACCACTTCCGCACGCTCGGCCTCGCGCACCTTCTGCACGATGACCTGCTTGGCGGTCTGTGCAGCGATGCGACCGAACGCTTCGGATTCGATCTGCTTCTCGACCACGGCACCCAGCGCCAGCGGCTCTTCGCGCTGTTCGGCGATGCTGGCCTTGATCTCGTAGTCCGGCGTCTCGAACTCGTCGTCTTCGACGACGGTCCAGCGACGGTAGGTCGCGTAATCACCGGTGACACGATCGATCTTGACGCGGATATCCGCCTCTTCCTGATCGAAACGCTTGCGTGACGCCGAAGCCAATGCCACTTCGACGGCTTCGAAAATCACATCCCGCGGCACGCCTTTCTCGTTGGAGATGGCGTCAACGACCAGCAGAATCTCTTTGCTCATGACTTTGCCTCGCCAGAAACCTGTCCTTGCGCATCGACCCGGGCTCGCAACGCGAGCGGTGTGCCGACAACGTCAGTTATTTGAACTGCGGCACAATGCGTGCCTGGTCGATGCTTTCAATGGGAAAGCAGTATTCTTCTTCATCGACCCGGATCACGACATCACCGTCTTCGGTGCCAGTCACCAGCCCTTGGAACTTGCGCTGGCCATCGAAGGCCTGGCGAAGTCGCAGTGCCACCACGTGACCGATGTAGCGCTCGTACTGGTCAAGCGTGAACAACGGACGATCCATGCCTGGAGACGAGACTTCAAGCTGGAACTGACCGGTAATGGGGTCTTCGACATCCAGTACGGCACCCACCTGACGACTGACGCTTGCGCAGTTGTCCACGGTAATGCCATCGGGATGGTCGATATAGATCACCAGACGGGACTGCTTGCCTTGGGAGAGATAGTCGATACCCCAGAGCTCGAAGCCCAGAGCAGAGACGACTGGATCGATGAGCGCGTTAAGCGCAGCGTCCTTGGTTGACACAGACGAGGCTCCTACAGCAGTTGCATCAGGCACCTGACCGGGAGTAGAGAAGAGAGCTAGGTGGCTGATTGGCACTGGTGCTAACAAAAAGCCCCTTCATAGGAAGGGGCCTTTCAAGAAACTTGGTAGCGGGGACCGGATTTGAACCGATGACCTTCGGGTTATGAGCCCGACGAGCTACCAGACTGCTCCACCCCGCAACAATAGTCGGACGATGGTAATGTCACCGAAAAAGGAGGTCAAGGAATGACGTCTTTCCAAGGTGGCAGAGTTGCGTCCAGACTGCCAATCGATCTAACAAGATGGTGCCGAAGGGGGGACTTGAACCCCCACGACCGTAAGGTCACTACCCCCTCAAGATAGCGTGTCTACCAATTCCACCACTTCGGCACGGGGCGGGTATCGCCTGAGACGTTACCCGGAAGAATTCAAAGTTAACGCCTTGAATTCCTTAGAGTGCTGGTTGGTTTGCGTTGCCGCTTTCCTCAAGCACTGGCGACGTATTCTCCACACTTTCCTCGGAGTCGTCAAGTGATGGCAGTGAATTTTTCTGCTGCTCGATCACGCTGGCATTCGGAATGCCCGCTTCGGCTGACGGCTGGTTGGCATTGGATGCGAACCAGGCCAGTGTCAGAGAGGTCGCGAAGAAGCCCGCGGCCAGAACACCCGTGAAGCGCGCGAGGAAGTTGCCGCTACCGCTGGACCCGAAAACGGTCTGGGAAGCACCACCGCCACCAAAGGCAGCGCCAGCTTCGGCACCCTTGCCCTGCTGGAGAAGGACGAGCACGATCAGCGCGACCGCGAGTACCACATGGACCATCAGAACGGCTACTTGCATGAGATTCAACCTGCAGACTGGCAAATGGCTAGGAATTCGTCGATCTGGAGCGAGGCACCGCCCACGAGACCGCCGTCGATATCCGGCTGCGCAAGCAGCTCGGCGGCATTGGCAGCCTTCATGCTGCCGCCGTACAACAATTGCATTGCCTCGGCGAGCGAGGCAGACCACTCGGCCAGGCGCGCGCGAATGGCCGCATGGACCTCCTGCGCCTGCTGGGGCGAGGCGGTGCGCCCGGTACCGATGGCCCAGACGGGCTCATAGGCGACGACCAGACGCGTGCGCGCATCGGCGGAGAGCGCGGAGAGCACCGCCTCCAGCTGCCCCAGCACGACACGCTCCGTGTCACCGGCTTCACGCTCCTCGAGCGTCTCACCGACACACAGCACCGGTATGAGCCCAGCGGCAAGCGCCGCCTCGACACGCGCCAGTACCGCCGCATCGTCTTCAGCATACAGGCTTCGACGCTCCGAGTGGCCGACCAGCACCATCGCGGCACCGACATCCTTGAGCATCTGACCCGCTACTTCGCCGGTAAAGGCACCCTCGCTCGCCGGATTCAGCGTCTGCCCCGCCAGCGCCACGCTCACAGGCATGCTCGCGCGAGCGGCGCTCAGATAAGGGAAAGGCACTGCCAGCGCCACCTGAATGCCCTGCGGCAGCTCAGCCGCCTGCAGGCCCTGGGCAAACTCATCGACCAGGGCAAGATCACCATTCATCTTCCAGTTTCCGGCAATCAGCGGTGTACGCATGTGCTTCTCCCTTGTGAGCAGTGCGAGGATGGTAATGGAGCCGCCCTTGACTGACAACCTTCGCGACCCCTGTCAAGCCCCGTGATCCGGCACGATCAGGCTCGGGGCAACTGCCAGAAACGACAACAGGCGCACTCGGCGCCTGTTGTCGTCCTGTGCAACCCGACCACTCGGCGACGTGAACCGTCACCCCGGCGAGCTGTCCTGTCAGCGCATCACGCCGACATGCTGGATTCGACCGTCGCGGCGATCTGACCCGCCAGCGCATCGACATCGAAGTGTGGACGCCCTTCGACCATGACACGAATCAGCGGTTCCGTGCCGCTGGGGCGCAGCAACACGCGCCCTTCGTTGCCCAGCGTCTGCTCCACTTCGACCACGGCGGCCTGCACGGCATCCGCCGCCATCAGCGCCTTGTTGTCGCAACCCGGCGCCAGACGCACATTGATCAGCGCCTGGGGAGCCTTTTCGAAGCCGACCAGCAATTCGCTGAGCGAGCACTCTTCACGCGCCATGATCGCCAGCACCTGCAGCGCCGAGACGATGCCATCGCCGGTGCTCTGGATATGGCTACAGACGATGTGACCGGAGGATTCGCCGCCCAGCTGCCAGCCATTGGCTTCCAGACGCTCGATGACGTAGCGGTCACCGACCTTGGCGCGCTCGAAGGGAATTCCCAGGCCTTCCAACGCAGCCGCCAGACCGAAGTTGGACATCAGGGTGCCGACGACACCACCGCCCAGCACACCGCGCTCGTGACGGTCACGCGCGATCATGTAGAGGATGTCGTCACCATCGATGACACGGCCATCGGCATCGACCAGGATCAGGCGGTCACCATCTCCATCGAAGGCCACGCCCAGATCGGCGCCCTGCTCGATGACGGCCGCACGCAGCGCCTGCGGTTGCGTGGAGCCGACACCCTGATTGATGTTGAGGCCATCCGGCTCACCGCCGATGACGCTGACCTTGGCACCCAGCTCACGGAAGACGTTTGGCGCGATGTGATAGGTCGCACCATGCGCGCAATCCAGCACCACCTTCATGCCGTGCAGGCCCAGACGGCCCGGCAGCGTGGATTTGCAGAATTCGATATAGCGGCCGGCCGCATCCTGGATGCGTGACGCCTTGCCCAGGCTATCCGGGCCGACGATCACGATGTCGCGGTCCAGCTCGGCTTCGATCTCGGCTTCCAGCGCATCGTCCAGCTTGGTGCCGGCCGCGGAGAAGAACTTGATGCCGTTGTCCGGATAGGCGTTGTGGGAGGCCGAGATGACGATGCCGGCATCGGCGCGGAAGGTACGCGTCAGATAGGCGATCCCCGGTGTCGGCATCGGACCGAGCAGGGACACATCGACGCCCGCTGCCGAAAGGCCGGACTCGAGCGCGGATTCGAACATGTAGCCCGAGATGCGCGTGTCCTTGCCGATCAATACCTTGCCACGGCCGTGACGGGCGAATACGCGGCCTGCCGCCCAGCCCAGCTTGAGCATGAAGTCTGGCGTGATGGGGAATTCCCCGACCGTGCCGCGAATACCATCCGTACCAAAATAACGTCGACTCATCGTATCGTGCCTTCCTGTAGCACGGCCCATGCCATGTCGACAGCGTCGACAGTCGGGGCCACGTCGTGAACGCGAAACAGTCTGGCCCCGTCACGAACGGCCAATGCCGTCAGTGCCAGGTTACCAGCCAAGCGATCCTCTACCGCGCGCCCGAGGGCATTGCCGATCATGCTCTTGCGTGACGTGCCGATCAGCAGCGGGAGGTTGAATTCATGCAACTGCGCCATGCGGTGATACAGGCGCAGATTGTCTTGCAGTGACTTGCCAAAGCCGAAGCCGGGGTCCAGCAGCAGTCGCTCACGCGCGATGCCCGCCGCCTCACAGGCCGCGATACGCGTCGCCAGAAACGCACGAACTTCCTGCTCGATGGACTGAGCATAATGCGTATCCTGCTGCATGGTGCCCGGCTCGCCGCGCATGTGCATCAGACAGACAGGCAGCCCGCTGTCAGCGGCAGCCTCGAGCGCGCCGTCTCGATTCAGCGCCCGCACGTCATTGATCATGCCGGCCCCCAGCCGTGCGGTTTCGCGCATGACTTGCGGGTTGCTGGTATCAATGCTCACCAAGGCGCCCAACTCGCTCACCAGCCGCTCCACCACCGGGCAGACTCGCTCAAGCTCTTCCTCGGTGCTGACCGGCGTCGCCCCGGGTCGCGTCGACTCACCGCCGACATCGATCATCGCGGCACCATCGACCAGCATCTGCTCGGCATTGCGCAGCGCGGCATCCAGGGTCGTGCTGCGACCGCCATCCGAGAAGGAGTCCGGCGTCACGTTGAGAATCCCCATCACCCGCGGACGCGAGAGATCGAGAAGGTGTCCAGCGCACTCCAGTGACATCAGATGGCCCACTCGAGGTTCGAGAGGCGCACTCAAGGCAGAATTCGTCATGGCATTCCATGCAGGCGAGAGAGGCGCGAAGGGGGCTTCGCAGCCCAGTCAGAAATGATTGCGCACCACTTTAAAGAGCTAGCCCATGGCGCGCAAGGCGTGGAACGGCCGCCACACGGGGCGTCAGAAGATGGCAACGCCATTGGCCCAGACCTTTCATCCCGCGCTCAACATGGCGCTGACAATGCCCGTGCAGAGACATGAGTCGGCGTCATCACGCAACGGCGTAGGCCACTCATCAGCAGCACCTTAACTTCACCAGCGTCATTGCTGCAGCGGCACAGACCACCACTGCTGCAGACAAGAAAACGCCCGACTGGCAAGCCAGTCGGGCGTTTTTCTTTCAAAGGCTCAAACATCACATGCGATATCGGGAGCCCCTTATGCCTAGATCAATGACCGCTCGGCCCCCCCAGCGGATCAGACGGGTGACGGCGATTGCTGTCGTCATCTTCACCGCCATCAGTGTCATCATCCGCCTTGGGAGCTTCCGGCGCTTCCGCCTTCGGAGTGTCGGCGACCGGGGCCACCAGGCCACCATCACCGCCGCTCGCCGGGCCCCCCCAGTCCTTCGGCGGACGCGGCGTGCGGCCGGCCATGATATCCGCCAGCTGCTCGGCATCGATGGTCTCGTAGGTCATCAGCGCTTCGGTCATCGCATCCAGCTTGTCGCGATTCTCTTCCAGGATCTGCTGCGCCTTGGCGTAGCACTCATCGATGATACGACGCACTTCCTTGTCGAGACGCGAGGTGGTGTCACCAGACTTCAGCTTGCCGCCACCCTGCCCCGGGCCACCGAGGAACTGATGGGACTCGTCCTCATCGTACATGATCGGCCCCATCTCGCTGGAGAGCCCCCACTTGGCGACCATGTTGTGGGCAAGTTCAGTAGCACGCTTGATGTCATTGGAGGCGCCGGTGGTGACACCGTTCGGGCCCAGCGTCATCTCTTCGGCGATACGACCGCCGAACAGCGAGCAGATCTGACTGATGATCTGCTGACGCGAGTAGCTGTAGCGATCCTCTTCCGGCAGGAACATCGTCACACCCAGCGCACGGCCGCGCGGGATGATTGACACCTTGTAGACCGGATCATGCTCTGGCATCACCAGGCCGATGATGGCGTGGCCAGACTCGTGATAGGCCGTGTTGCGCTTCTCCTTCTCGGACATGACCATCGATTTGCGCTCAGCGCCCATCATGATCTTGTCCTTGGCCAGCTCCAGCTCTTCCATGCCGACCAGACGCTTGTTGCGACGCGCGGCGAACAGGGCGGCTTCATTGACCAGATTGGCCAAATCCGCACCGGAGAAGCCCGGGGTACCGCGTGCAATGTTGCCCGGCACGACATCATCGCCCATCGGCACCTTGCGCAGATGAACACCGAGGATGTGCTCGCGGCCACGGATGTCCGGCAAAGCGACGGTTACCTGCCGGTCGAAGCGGCCCGGACGCAGCAACGCGGGGTCAAGCACGTCAGGACGGTTGGTCGCGGCGATGACGATGATGCCGTCGTTCGCCTCGAAGCCATCCATCTCGACCAGCAGCTGGTTCAGCGTCTGCTCACGCTCATCGTGACCACCGCCCATGCCGGAACCACGGTGACGGCCGACGGCGTCAATCTCATCGATGAAGATGATGCACGGCGCCTGCTTCTTGGCCTGCTCGAACATATCACGCACACGGGAGGCACCGACACCGACGAACATCTCGACGAAGTCAGAACCGGATATGCTGAAGAACGGCACCTTGGCTTCACCGGCGATCGCCTTGGCGAGCAGAGTCTTGCCGGTACCCGGCGGGCCTACCATCAGGACACCACGTGGAATCTGACCACCAAGACGCTGGAACTTGCTGGGGTCCTTGAGGAAGTCGACGAGCTCCTCGACTTCTTCCTTGGCCTCGTCACAGCCCGCCACGTCAGTGAAGGTGGTCTTGATCTGATCCTGGCTCAGCAGCTTGGCCTTGGACTTGCCGAAGCTCATCGGACCACCCTTGCCGGCACCGCCCCCCTGCATCTGGCGCATGAAGAACATGAAGATGGCCAGAATGATCAGAATCGGGAAGCTGGCAATCAACAGGCGTGTCCACAGCGACTGCTGCTCAGGCTTCTTGCCGATGACCTCCACCTTGTTGGCAAGCAGGTCATCCATCAGCTTGGGATCGGACGCCGCCGGCCGGATGGTGGTGAAGCTGGAGCCATCGGTCCGCTCCCCCTCAATGGTGTAACCATCGATGGTCACACTCTTGATCCGGTCGTTCTGCACCTGCTGGACGAACTGTGAATAGTTCATCGCCTGCGGCGAGGTATCGACGCTGAAGTTGTTGAACACCGTCAGCAGCACTGCTGCGATGATCAACCAGAGAATCAGGTTCTTCGCCATGTCGTTCAAGGGGACACCCTCATTGCATGAATCTGTCTTGGCATGCCGTGAATACTCCGACTGCCGTCTTGTGGTGGCCTGCCATGCTATCTGATCGTGCCTGCGGGGTATCAAGTCAGCGCAACGCGCCACTTTGCCCTACCGAGTCACTCAAAGCTTGCCGTGCATTGTGCTACCTGCCTGCCAGCATCGGTAAGGCATTGAAACCCACCGAACTGTCACTGGCCCATCGTACTCAAGACCCAATGATATCGACACTACACCAGATGGGGGCTGGCAACCATTGCTTAAAGCCCGACAATGGACTATTGCGCCGATAGACAGCCTGCATCAGCCAGCGCCTGCGATTCGTCCGAACATATTGACGCCAGTCTGGACGAGCATCGCATGGCTCGCCTTAACCCGCGATGAAGCATGCGACCAGCAACGTGGAAATCTCGCCACCGCGAGCCGATACCTGCCGCATGCAGCGCCGGGCAAGGACACTTACCGTCAACCCTTGAAGCCCTGCCCCAGCAGATAGACTTCGCGTGACCGTGCACGTGATGCTTCCGGCTTGCGGGTCACGACCTTCTTGAAGCTGCCGCGCATGTCCTTCAGGTAGGCATCGAAGCCCTCACCCTGGAAGACCTTGACCAAGAAATTGCCGCCCGGCTTGAGAGTCTGGCGCGCCAGATCCAGCGCCAGCTCGACCAGGTACATGCCGGCAGGCTGATCGATCGCGCTCATGCCGCTCATGTTGGGCGCCATGTCGGAGATCACGAGGTCCACCGGGCGGTCACCCAGGGTGGCCAGAATCTGGTTCAGCACGGCCTCTTCGGTGAAGTCGCCCTGAATGAAGTCGACACCGGCCAGGGCGTCCATCTCGAGAATGTCGGAGGCGATGACCACGCCTTCCATGCCGACGCGGTCCGCGGCGATCTGGCTCCAGCCGCCGGGGGCTGCGCCAAGGTCGATGACGGTGGCGCCCGGCTTGAGCAGGCGGTCCTTGTCATCGATTTCAATCAGTTTGTAGCTGGCACGGGAACGATAACCATCTGCCCAGCTGCGCTGGACATAGGCGTCATCAAAGTGTTCCTTCATCCAGCCAGCACTGCTCTTGCTGGGGTGAGCCACGTTGTCACCTGGAATGTCGAGGAAAATCGAATACTGGCGGGAGATAGCGCGGGGAATAACGACGACACGAAAGGCGTGGCAAGCTTACGCACGGGTCGTGTCATGAGCGTCGTCATGGAGTAGAATGGCGGGTCCTGCGCGCGGTTCCGCCCGCGGGCACAGACATTGCCTGCGCAACAGACGGGTTCACACCCCTGGATTTCAAGCCCTGGAGTCGACCCTGTCTTTCGCTACGCTCCCCGCTCCCATCGGACGCCAACAGGGAAACTTTACGATACCATGAGCTTGTCACAGTCACAAAAGAAAGCATTTCGCAGCATCGGGCACCATCTTGACCCGATCGTCACCGTCTCGGAAAACGGCCTTTCCGAAGGCGTCGTGACGGAACTGGAGCGCGCACTGCACGATCACGAACTGATCAAGCTGAAGCTGGCGATCAACGATCGCGAAGCGCGCGGCGAAGTGGCTCGCCACCTGTGCAGCGAAACCGGCGCGACCCTGATCCAGAGCATCGGCAAGATCGCCTTGCTCTACCGCCGCAACCCCCAGGCCAAACCGAAGCTCTCCAACGTACAGCGCTTCAGCGAGCAGTGATCTGCCGCCCGGCCTGACGAGGCGAGCCTCTGCGCTCGTCTCGACACGACAACGCCGCCCTCATCGAGGGCGGCGTTGTCGTTTCCCGCCTTGTCCAACGCGACCTGATTTGCAGAAGAAGCTGCAGAACGAGAATGGCCCTGCCGGCATCACCGGCAGGGCCATCAGGGCCTCGGCATCTGATAGCTCAGATGCGCAGGGCGTCAGATGTGATGCACTTCGGAGATTTCATACTCCACATCGCCACCCGGGGTACGCACGACCACGACATCCCCTTCTTCCTTGCCGATCAGCGCACGCGCGATCGGAGAGGTGACGGAAATCTTGCCGTCCTTGATGCTGGCTTCATCTTCGCCAACGATGCGGTAGCGCACTTCGCTATCGTCATCGAGGTTCATCAGGTCGACCGTGGTGCCGAAGATCACCTTGCCGGTCTTCGGCAACTTGGTGACGTCGATCACCTGGGACATGGAGAGCTTGGACTCGATCTCCTGGATACGCCCCTCGATGAAACCCTGCTGTTCACGCGCGGCGTGGTACTCGGCATTCTCCTTGAGATCGCCGTGCTCACGAGCTTCCGCGATGTCAGCGATGACCCGGGGACGCTCAGTGCCCTTTAGGTGCTCGAGCTCCTTGCGAAGGCGGTCTTCGCCTTCGACGGTCATCGGACTTCTACTCATATCATGACTCCTGCATGCAGATCCTGGAGACGACGGACCTTGACGTCGTTGCCGTAGGCAAGCGCCATGCACACGGCATTGGCACCCGCCAGCGTCGTGGCGTAGGGCACCTTGTGCGCCAGCGCCGTGCGACGGATCACGGACGAGTCATTGATGGCCTGACGTCCCTCTGTGGTGTTGACGATATAGGCGATCTCGCCGTTCTTGATCATGTCGGCGATATGCGGCCGCCCTTCGAACACCTTGTTGACGGGTTCAACCTCGAGGCCGGCAGCGGCGATCACCTCTGCCGTGCCACGGGTAGCACAAAGCGTAAAGCCTAATGCTACCAGAGAGCGGGCCACCTCGATAACGCCCGCCTTGTCGAACTCACGCACGGACAGGAAGGCCTTGCGATCACCAGTCAGGGTCGGGATGGCTTCACCGGCACCCAGCTGCGCCTTGTAGAAGGCTTCCGCGAAGGTATCGCCAGAGCCCATCACTTCGCCGGTGGACTTCATTTCCGGCGACAGGATCGGGTCGACCCCCGGGAACTTGGCGAACGGCAGCACCGCTTCCTTCACACTGTAGAAGGTCGGCACGATTTCCTGGGTGAAACCGATCTCTTCCAGGGTCTGGCCAGCCATGCAGCGTGCGGCGATCTGCGCCAGCGACTGGCCGATGCACTTGGAGACGAACGGCACGGTACGTGAAGCGCGCGGATTGACCTCGATGACGTAGATCACGCCATCCTGCCAGGCCAGCTGCACGTTCATCAGGCCGACGACGTTGAGTTCCAGTGCCATGCGCTTGACCTGCTCGCGCATCTCTTCCTGGACGTCTGCCGGCAGCGAGTACGGCGGCAGGGCGCACGCGGAGTCACCGGAGTGGATACCGGCCTGCTCGATGTGCTGCATGATGGCGCCGATCACGACCTGCTTGCCGTCGGACACCGCATCGATGTCGACTTCGATGGCCGCGTTCAGGAAGTGGTCCAGCAGCACCGGCGAGTCATTGGAGACCTTGACCGCGTGGGTCATGTAGTTCTCGAGCTCGGCGGCGGAGTAGACGATTTCCATCGCGCGGCCACCCAGCACGTAGCTCGGGCGCACCACCAGCGGATAACCGATGACCTCGGCCTTGACGAAGGCTTCCTCGAAGCTGCGCGCGGTGGCGTTATCCGGCTGGATCAGACCGAGCTTCTCGATCATCTGCTGGAAACGCTCGCGGTCTTCGGCGCGGTCGATGGCGTCCGGCGTGGTACCGATGATCGGCACACCGGCGGCTTCGAGCTCGCGCGCCAGCTTCAGCGGCGTCTGACCACCGAACTGGACGATGACACCGACCGGCTGCTCCTTGTCGGCGATCTCCAGCACGTCTTCCAGGGTGACCGGCTCGAAGTAGAGGCGATCGGAAGTGTCATAGTCGGTCGAAACCGTTTCCGGATTGCAGTTGACCATGATGGTCTCGTAGCCGTCCGCACGCATGGCGAGGGAGGCGTGGACACAGCAGTAGTCGAACTCGATACCCTGACCGATACGGTTCGGCCCGCCACCCAGCACCATGATCTTCTTCTTGTCGCTGACTTCCGCCTCGCACTCTTCCTCATAGGTGGAGTACATGTAGGCGGTGTCGGACGCGAATTCGGCGGCACAGGTGTCGACACGCTTGTAAACCGGACGGATGCCCTGCTTCTGACGGTGCTTGCGGAAGGCCTTCTCGGACACGCCCATCAGACGCGCCAGGCGCGCATCGCTGAAGCCCTTGCGCTTGAGGCGGAACAGACGATCGGCGTCCATCTCGCCCAGCGAGCTTGCGGCCACTGCGCCTTCCTGAGCGATCAGGTCGGCCAGCTGCACCAGGTACCAGCGGTCGATGTTGGTGAGACGGAAGATCTCTTCGATATCGAGGCCGGCACGCATGGCATCGGCGATGTAGAAGATACGCTCGGCACCAGCGGCCTGCAGCTCGCCCTTGATGCGCGCCATGTTCTCGTCGCTGAAGTTCTCGACGATCGGATCGAGACCGTCAACGCCGGTCTCCATGCCACGCAGCGCCTTCTGCAGGGATTCCTGGAAGGTACGGCCGATGGCCATGACTTCGCCGACCGACTTCATCTGCGTGGTCAGGCGGTCATTGGCCTGCGGGAATTTCTCGAAGGTGAAGCGCGGAATCTTGGTGACGACGTAATCGATGGACGGCTCGAATGACGCCGGTGTCTTGCCACCGGTGATGTCGTTCTGCAGCTCATCCAAGGTGTAGCCGACGGCCAGCTTGGCGGCGATCTTGGCGATCGGGAAGCCGGTCGCCTTGGAAGCCAGTGCCGAGGAACGCGACACGCGCGGGTTCATCTCGATCACGACCATGCGGCCAGTGTCCGGGCAGATGCCGAACTGGACGTTGGAGCCGCCGGTCTCGACGCCGATCTCGCGCAGAACGGCCAGCGACGCATCACGCATCAGCTGGTATTCCTTGTCGGTCAGAGTCTGGGCCGGGGCGACGGTGATGGAGTCACCTGTGTGCACACCCATCGGGTCGAAGTTCTCGATGGCGCAGACGATGATGCAGTTGTCGTTCTTGTCACGAACGACCTCCATCTCGTACTCCTTCCAGCCCAGCAGCGACTCGTCGATCAACAGCTCGTGGGTCGGCGACAGCTCGAAGCCGCGATGGCAGATCTCTTCGAATTCTTCACGGTTGTACGCCACGCCGCCGCCGGAGCCGCCCATGGTGAAGCTGGGGCGGATGATGGACGGGAAGCCCAGCTCGGCCTGGATTTCCCAGGCTTCTTCCATGGAGTGCGCGACCTTGGCCTTCGGGCACGCCAGACCGATCTTCTTCATCGCCTTGTCGAAGCGATCACGGTCTTCGGCCTTGTCGATGGTGTCGGCGTTGGCACCGATCATCTCGACGCCGTACTGCTCGAGCACGCCTTCGCGCTCCAGTGCCAGTGCACAGTTCAGCGCGGTCTGGCCGCCCATGGTCGGCAGGACAGCATCCGGGCGTTCCTTCTCGATGATGCGCGCCACGGCTTCCCAGGTGATCGGCTCGATGTAGGTCGCATCGGCCATCACCGGGTCGGTCATGATGGTTGCCGGGTTGGAGTTGACCAGGATGACCCGGTAACCCTCTTCACGCAGGGCCTTGCAGGCCTGTGCGCCGGAATAGTCGAACTCGCACGCCTGGCCGATGACGATGGGGCCGGCGCCGATGATCAGGATGCTTTTCAGGTCTGTACGTTTAGGCATGTCTCTTCCCGCAATGATCTGGTGACTGAACTCAACGATGGATCAGGCCCTCGGGCCTGCGCTCGGCTCAGCGTCGCGCGCGCATCATCTCGATGAAACGATCGAACAGCGGGGCGACGTCCTGCGGGCCGGGACTGGCTTCCGGGTGCCCCTGGAAGCTGAAGGCCGGGCGGTCGGTGCGCTCGATGCCCTGCAGGCTACCGTCAAACAGCGACTTGTGGGTCGCGCGCAGGTTGCTGGGCATGCCCGCTTCATCCACTGCGAAGCCGTGGTTCTGGCTGGTGATCATCACCACACCGCTGTCGAGGTCCTGCACCGGGTGGTTCGCACCGTGGTGACCGTGGCCCATCTTGACCGTAGTCGCGCCGGAGGCCAGTGCCAGCAGCTGGTGGCCCAGACAGATGCCGAAGACCGGCGTGTCGGTCTCGAGCACTTCACGAATCGCCGTGATGGCGTAGTCGCAGGGCTCGGGGTCACCCGGGCCGTTGGACAGGAAGATGCCATCCGGATTGAGCGCCAGCACCTCAGCGGCAGGCGTCTGCGCCGGCACGACGGTCAGGCGGCAGCCGCGGGAGGCCAGCATGCGCAGGATGTTGTGCTTGACGCCGTAGTCGTAGGCGACCACGTGGAAGGGGCGTTCGGACTCACGGGTATCGGCGTAGCCTTCGCCCAGTGTCCATTCGCCTTCGTGCCACTCGAACTGCGCGCTGCAGGAGGCTTCCTTGGCCAGGTCCATGCCCTTCAGACCCGGGAAGGCGCGTGCCGCTTCCAGCGCGCGTTCGACGGCATCATCACCCCGGGCATCTTCACCGGCGAGGATGGCACCGTTCAGGGAGCCCTTCTCGCGCAGGATGCGTGTCAGGCGACGCGTGTCGATATCAGCGATGCCGACGACATTCTCGTCGCGCAGGTACTGATCGAGGGAGCGAGTGGAGCGGAAGTTGCTGGCCAGCAGCGGGAGGTCGCGGATGACCAGGCCGGCGGCTGCGACGCTGTCGGACTCGGTGTCCTCGTCGTTGATGCCGGTATTGCCGATGTGCGGATACGTCAGAGTGACGATCTGTCGGGTGTAGGAGGGATCGGTCAGGATTTCCTGGTAGCCGGTCATGGCAGTGTTGAACACCACCTCGCCGCTGGTCTGCCCATCAGCGCCGATGGCGCTGCCGTGAAATACACTGCCGTCTTCCAAGGCCAGTATCGCGGGTTTGATCAACGCAACGTCCTCCCCATAGTGTCCACTTTCCTGCCCGGAATCCGCGGTCGAACACCGGACATGCTGCTTGATTATCGTGCTCGGCATTCGCCAAGCCTGTGTCCCGCTGCCGACTTCTGCCAGGCGCCTGTCACTGGACAGACGCGCGCCAGAAGCGGCAAATTCAGGTTGCAAAAAAGCGGGACGAAACCGAAAAATCAGGTTTCATCCCGCTTGTTATCATTCTTCGGAATGCTGCTGGCCCGAGCGCTGCCAAGACGGCAACCAATAGGGCGGCCAAGAACGTGGCCAAATTGGGTAGAGATTACCGGAATCCTCGGGTGCTGACCACCCCGCGCATGCCCCGTCAGCAGGCGACAAGGCCCACGATACGGCCGTTTCGTCGCTGCGGTCAGCTTGACGAAACCCTTGGCCGAGCCAGGACACTGCACACCACTTGCAAAGCGAGGCAGTCCAGCGGCACAAGGCGGCCCCAATGGCTCACACTTGCGCCGCATCCTGCCCACCGAGACAGCTTTCAAGAAATGCTCCTGAATGTCGCCAGCCTGTCATCTCAGCGCTTCGCTCTGCATTCCGCTTACCCCTTTGCTCCCCACTTCGCTCACTTGAGCCCCAGCACATCCTGCATGTCATAGCGGCCGACTTCACGCCCTGACAGCCATTCGGCCGCGCGTGCCGCACCCTTGGCGAAGGTCATGCGGCTCGACGCCTTGTGGGTGATCTCGATGCGCTCGCCTTCGGTGGCGAACATCACGGTGTGCTCGCCGACGATGTCACCGGCACGCACGGTAGCGAAGCCGATTTCCTTGTCGGTACGCGGGCCACACTGGCCTTCACGCACGAAGACACCATGGGTGGCGAGATCACGCCCGATGGAATGTGCCACGGCCTCGCCCATCGCCAGCGCCGTGCCGGACGGGGCGTCGACCTTGTGACGGTGGTGCGCCTCGATGATCTCGATGTCATAGCCGGCATCGCCCAGGGCACGCGCGGCGGTCTCCAGCAGCTTGAGGGTCAGGTTGACGCCGGAACTCATGTTGGCCGCGAACACGAAGGGCACGCTGTCACGGTAGCCATCCAGCTGCTCGAGCTGCTCCGGCGTGAAACCGGTCGTGCCGATCACCATGCGCTTGCCGTGCTCGGCGCACAGCGCCAGGTTGGCCAGTGTCACCTGCGGTGCGGTGAAGTCGATCACCACATCGAAGTCATCCACCACGGCAGCCAGACTGTCGCTGGCGACCACGCCCAGACGACCCTGACCGGCCAGCTCACCGATGTCGACGCCCGCCAAGGAGCTGCCGGATTCGACGATGCCCGCCGCCAGCGTCAGACCTTCCACTGCACCGACGGCCTCGACCAACGTGCGTCCCATGCGTCCGGCGACGCCCATGATTGCGATACGGGTCATGCTGACTCCTGCCTGTTGTGGGTCTTGAGGGTGACAGACCACGAGAATGCCCCGAGCGTGTCACCTATGCTGTGCCCACGAGTATATCAGCCGCCTGCAGCGTTGGCTGACGTCATGTATTTGTGCCGGTTACGCGCTAGAGTAGCCTCGTACCGGGTTGTCTCCTGTTGATCGTCATTTTCTCATCACCGCTCAGTCTCCGGAGTCAGCATGCCTGCACGCCAATTCTTCGCCTCGCGCCGCTGGCGCCTGTTCCAGACCCTCACTGTCACCGCGGCGCTCGCCGGCCTGTTGAGCGCCTGCGGCGTTCACCCGCGCCCCTACACGCTGGCATCGCCAGAACAGAAGAGCGAGTTTCCGGAAATCCAGTGGTGCGGCACGCTCAGACTGCCGGGCAAATGGCTGGATGACACTCCCGTCGGTGGCCTGTCGGACATCGGCTGGGACCAGGACGAGTCACTGCTGTATGCCGTGTCGGACCGCGGCTGGCTGCATCGCCTGCGGCTCGCCTTCCGCCATGGCGAGCTGGTCGGGGCCAAGGCGCTCAATACCTATACCCTCCGCGACGAGACCGATGTCTCGCTGCGCGGCGCCCTCAGTGATGCCGAGGGCCTGCAGCTGCTGCGCGCGAACAATGACCGCCGCGGCGATTCCCGCCTGGTGATCAGCTTCGAGCAGCAGCCACGTGTCGAACACTTCCTGCCCAGCGGCCTGGCCGTCAGCGAGCCCTTCACTCCGATGGGCGCGCGTGGCGCGGCGCCCAACAACGGCATGGAGGCCCTGACCCTGCACCCGCAATACGGCATGCTCGCCGGGCTGGAAGCCACGCCCGAGGGCATGAGCGAGGGCATGACGCGCATCTTCAGCCTCGACGACAAGCACGAGTGGAGCTACCCGCTGGCCAGCGATACCGGTTCGAGCCTGACCGCGATGGAGATGCTGCCCGACGGTGACATGCTGATGCTGGAGCGCGCCTTCTCACCGCCCTTCCCGCTGGTGATCAGTCTGCGCCGCGCGCATCTCGGCGAGCCCGGCACCCAGGTCGAGGTGCGTACCCTGGCACGCCTGTCGAGCGGCGATGGCTGGTCGCTGGACAACTTCGAAGGGCTGACGCATCTGGAAGGCAATCGCTTCCTGATGATCTCGGATGACAACTTCAGCAGCTTCCAGACCACGCTGCTGAGCTGCTTTGCGGTCATCGAACCAGAAGCCTTCACGGCTGAATCAGCGCCGCAATAGCCATGCCCCGGGCTGTGTTACTGGGCTGAATTGCCTGGCTGAGCCACCGAGCCTGAAACGCGAGAGCCCCGCACTCGACAAGTCGAGTGCGGGGCTCTCTGGCATGAAGGCCATCCATGGAGCTGGCCCGCGGACGGCAAGGCGAATGCCTAGGGCTTCATGTCTTCGAAGAACTTCTTCACGCCATCGAAGAAGCTGTTCTCCTTCGGCGAATGGCTCTTGCCGGTATCACCAAGGCTCTGCTGGAACTGACGCAGCAGCTCCTTCTGCTCTTCATTCAGGCTGACCGGGGTCTCGATGACCACCTTGCACAGCAGGTCCCCCGCGGGGCCGCCGCGCACCGGCTTGACGCCCTTGCCGCGCAGACGGAACAGCTTGCCGGTCTGGGTCTCGGCCGGAATCTTCAGCACGACACGTCCGTCGAGGGTCGGCACGTTAAGCTCACCACCCAGCGCCGCATCGACGAAGCTGATCGGCACTTCACACTGCAGGTGACGACCATCGCGCTTGAAGATCTCGTGCTCGCGCAGGTTGACCTGCACATATAGATCGCCTGACGGCCCGCCGTTGACACCGCCTTCGCCTTCGCCGTTCAGGCGGATGCGGTCGCCGGTGTCGACGCCCGGCGGAATCTTGACCGAGAGGGTCTTGGATTCCTGGACGCGGCCTTCGCCGTGACACTTGCGGCACGGCACGCTGATCTTCTCGCCACGACCGTGGCAGGTCGGACACGCCTGCTCGACCGCGAAGAAGCCCTGCTGCATGCGCACCTTACCCATGCCGTTGCAGGTCGGGCAGGTTTCCTTGCTGGAACCCGGCTCAGCACCATCGCCATCGCAGTGGTCACAGGCCGCCAGACGCGGCACGCGGATGTCGACCGTGGTACCGGCAACCGCCGATTCCAGATCGAGATCCAGGTTGTAACGCAGGTCGCTGCCGCGCTGCGGAGCGTTCGGGTTGCGACGACCACCGCCGCCACCGAAGATGTCACCGAAGACATCGCCGAACACATCGCCGAAGCCGCCGGCACCACCACCGCCAAAGCCGCCGCCACCGAAGCCGCCGCCGCCCTGACCATCGACACCGGCATGACCAAACTGGTCATAGGCGGCGCGCTTGTCAGCATCGGACAGCACTTCGTAGGCTTCAGAGACTTCCCGGAACTTCTCGGCCGAGGTTTCATCATCCGGGTTGCGGTCCGGGTGATGCTTCTGGGCCAGGCGTCGGTACGCCTTCTTGATGTCCTTGGTGTCGGCGCCACGCTCGACACCAAGCACTTCGTAATAATCACGCTTGGACATGGATCAGGTCCGCCTGGATTGCTGGCAGCCTGAGGCTGCCGGTCTGTTCTGGAATGCCGGTTGTCACCGGTGGCTCGCGGCTAGCGCAGGGCGCCACCGATGCAAACGACAACGCGGGACGCCTTCACGAGGCTCCCGCGCTGTCATCAGACGTCGTTCAAGAAATCCCTCAGGACTTCTTGTCGTCGTTGACTTCCTCGTACTCGGCGTCAACCACGTCGTCGTCCTGCTTCTTGCCAGCCTGACCGTCGGCAGCCTGCTCACCCTGGGCACCCTGCTCGGCGTAGAGCTTCTGCGCCAGGTTGCCGGACGCTTCGGTCAGTGCATCCAGCTTGGCCTGGATCGCATCCTTGTCGTCGCCTTTCAGGGCTTCTTCCAGCTCGGAGATCGCCGTCTCGATGGCTTCCTTCTCGCTGGCTTCAGCCTTGTCACCGGCTTCGGTCAGGGTCTTCTTGGTCGCGTGAATCATGCCGTCGGCCTGATTGCGCAGCTGGACCATTTCCTCGAACTTCTTGTCTTCGTCGGCGTTGGCTTCCGCGTCGCGCACCATCTGCTCGATCTCGTCGTCGGACAGGCCGCCGGAAGACTTGATGACGATGGACTGTTCCTTGCCGGTCGCCTTGTCCTTGGCGGACACGTTCAGGATACCGTTGGCATCCAGGTCGAAGGAAACTTCGATCTGCGGCACACCACGCGGTGCCGGCGGAATGTCGGCCAGGTCGAAGCGACCCAGAGACTTGTTCTGCGCGGCCTGCTTGCGCTCACCCTGCAGGACGTGGATGGTCACCGCGCCCTGGTTGTCTTCAGCGGTGGAGAACACCTGAGACTTCTTGGTCGGGATGGTGGTGTTCTTCTCGATCAGCGGCGTCAGCACGCCACCCATGGTCTCGATACCGAGGGTCAGCGGCGTCACGTCCAGCAGCAGCACGTCCTTGACGTCGCCGCCCAGCACGCCGCCCTGGATACCGGCACCGACAGCGACCGCTTCATCCGGGTTGACGTCCTTGCGTGCTTCCTTGCCGAAGAACTCGGCTACCTTGGACTGCACCAGCGGCATGCGGGTCTGACCACCGACCAGGATGACATCATCGATCTCGGAGGCGGACAGGCCAGCGTCGGACAGCGCGGTCTGGCACGGCTTCAGGGAGCGTGCGACCAGGTCGTCGACCAGAGACTCGAGCTTGGAACGAGTCACCTTGACGTTCAGGTGCTTCGGACCAGTGTTGTCAGCCGTGATGTACGGCAGGTTCACGTCGGTCTGCTGAGCGCTGGACAGTTCGATCTTGGCCTTCTCGGCGGCTTCCTTCAGACGCTGCATGGCGAGGTTGTCGCCGGACAGGTCGATACCACTGTCAGCCTTGAACTGGTCAACCAGGTAGTTGATCAGGTGCATGTCGAAATCTTCACCGCCCAGGAAGGTGTCGCCGTTGGTGGCGAGCACTTCGAACTGGGTCTCACCGTCGACGTCGGCGACTTCGATGATGGAGATATCGAAGGTACCGCCGCCCAGGTCGTAGACCGCGATGGTCTTGTCACCACGGGACTTGTCCATGCCGTAGGCGAGGGCTGCGGCAGTCGGCTCGTTGATGATGCGCTTGACGTCGAGACCCGCGATGCGGCCGGCGTCCTTGGTCGCCTGACGCTGGGAATCGTTGAAGTAGGCCGGCACGGTGATGACGGCTTCGGTGACTTCTTCACCGAGGTAGTCTTCCGCGGTCTTCTTCATCTTCTTGAGGATTTCCGCACTGATCTGCGGCGGCGCCATCTTCTTGTCTTTCACCTGCACCCAGGCGTCGCCGTTGTCGGCTTCGACAATCTTGTACGGCACCATTTTGATGTCTTTCTGAACCACATCATCCTTGAACTTGCGACCGATCAGGCGCTTGACCGCGAAGAGAGTGTTCTCCGGGTTGGTCACTGCCTGACGCTTGGCCGACTGGCCGACCAGAATCTCGCTGTCGTCGGTGTAAGCGATGATGGACGGTGTGGTGCGACCGCCTTCAGCGTTTTCGATGACCTTGGTTTTCTCGCCGTCGAGCACTGCCACACAGGAGTTGGTAGTACCCAAGTCAATACCGATGATGCGTCCCATAATCGTATACCTCGAATCTATTGCTAGCCTGAAAGATAAGTCTGGATGTCGGCACCTTGTGTCGGTACCTGAACTTGTTTCTCTAGATGGGGTCGCGTGTCAGGGTTTCAAGACCCGGCCGGGCAAATTTTCCCGGGCCGGATCGCCCTGAGCCCCCACAGGGCGCGATCCAACGCCTATCGGGCGTCGAGAGCGCGCAGGCCTCAGGAGGCCTTGCTGACTGCCACCATCGCCGGACGCACCAGGCGGCCATTGAGGGTGTAACCCTTCTGCATCACGTCGATGACGCTGTTCGGCTCCGCGTCCGGGGACGGCACCATGGCGACAGCCTGATGGTATTCCGGGTCGAAGGGCTCGCCGTGCGGATCCAGCTGCTCGACGCCTGACTTGTTCAGGGCATCCAGCTGCATTTTCAAGGTCATCTCGATGCCTTCGACGTGGGTCTTGGCCGCTTCGTCACCCGACATGGATTCCAGCGCCTTCTCGAGGGAATCCACCACCGGCAGCATTTCCTTGACGAACTTCTCCAGCGCGAACTTGCGCGCCTTCTCGGCGTCCTGCTCGGCACGACGGCGCGCGTTCTGCGCATCGGCAGCCGCGCGCAGCGCCTGGTCCTTGGCTTCCTTGACGGCCTGCTCAAGCTCTTCGACCTGGGCGGCCAGCATCTCGGCTTCCGGGTTGTCCACCAGAGAGCCTTCGCCGCCGGTATCGTCGGCATCCAGTACGTTGTCGATCACTTCACCTTCCGGCGTTTCCGGCTGCGGCTCGGCATCGCGAGCGGCACGCTGAAGCTCTTCATCCATCGGGGTCTGCGGGTCCTGAGCCATGCTGATCTCCTGCGGGCCGACGTCTGTGCGCCATTGCCCTGATTCGTGGCCTGCTGAGCCTGTCGCGAAGCATCACTCGCACTGGGCTGACAGACAGGCCATGAGTTGCCTTGAGAGGCAGCAAGGCCAGGCCATTGCTGCCGACTGAAAGTGTCAGTGCCTCTATATGGGGACAGCACATCGCTTCTCAAGCCTTGCCGCAGGCTTTTCTCCCCACTGAGCCCGGCATGGATTGAAGGCCACCCGAACGTGCTGTATAAAAAGCCATGCTCACTGTATAAACATACTGTATGGCGACACCGTAGCCCGCCCATCGAGTCCGGGTCCGCTGATGTTTCCCAGCACGGCGTACGTCAAAGCCCCCTCGGAGGTAGTCATGCTGCTGCAACTCGCCATCCAAGATTTTGCCATCGTCGAAACGCTGGAACTCGATTTCCGCCGCGGCATGACCGCCATCACCGGCGAGACCGGTGCCGGCAAGTCCATCCTGCTCGGCGCCCTCGGCCTGTGTCTGGGCGAGCGTGCCGATGCCGGCAGCGTGCGCCATGGCGCCGACCGCGCCGACCTCATCGCGCGTTTCGATATCAGTGAGCTTGGCGACGCCCGTCAGTGGCTGGATGAGCGCGAACTGGGCAGCGACGACTGCCTGCTGCGTCGCGTCATCACCGCCAGCGGCCGCTCAAAGGCCTGGATCAACGGTACGCCCTGCACCATCGCCGACCTTCGCGAGCTGGGCGAGCACCTGATCGACATCCACTCCCAGCACGCCCACCACTCCCTGCTCAAGGAAGAGACGCACCTGCGTCAGCTCGACGAATATGCGGGCCTGGAGACTCAGGCCGCCCAGCTGCGCGAGGACTTCCGTCACTGGCAGGAGGCGCATCGTCGTCTCAAGCGCATGAGCAATGATGGCGATGAAGTACGTGCGCGCCGCCAGCTGCTGCGCTATCAGGTCGAGGAACTCGATGAACTGGCGCTATGCGAAGGGGAACTGGAAGCCCTGGAGCAGGAGCAGGAAACGCTGGCCAATGCCGAGCAGATTCTGGCCGAGGCGCAGTCCGCCGCCGAGTGCTGTGATCACGACGAAGAAGGTGCACTGTCTCGCCTCAACCAGGCCCTGGCCCGCCTGGCGCATCTGCCGGGCAACGAGCACGGCTCACTGGCCAGTGCGCTGGGCATGCTCGAGGAAGCGCGCATCCAGATAGAGGAAGCCGCGCGTGAGCTGCACCGCTTCGTGGAAGTCACCGAACTCGACCCCGAGCGCCTCGCCTTCGTCGATGAGCGCCTGAGCCGCATCCATCAGATCGCGCGCAAGCATCATGTGATGCCGGACGAGCTGCATGGCCTTCATCAGCGCCTGCGCGAAGAACTCGATGGCCTGGGTGGCGATGAGGAGGCCATCGAAGCCTTGCGCGAAGAAGTGGCTCAGCGTCGCGAGGCCTGGAAGGGGCTGGCGAGTGAGGTGAGCGCCAGACGCGCCACTGCCGCCCCGCAACTGGCCAGCGACATCCAGGACCAGCTGGCCTTCCTCGGCATGGGCAAGGCCACCTTCGAGGTCGCCATCGAGGCGCGGGAGCGCCCGCAGCCCGAAGGCATGGAGCGTATCCACTTCCGCATCAGCGCCAACCCGGGCCAGCCGCCACGCGCGCTGGCCAAGGTCGCCTCAGGCGGCGAGCTCTCGCGTGTATCGCTGGCGATCCAGGTCGTGGCCGCCAGTCGCTCGACCATTCCCAGCCTGGTCTTCGATGAAGTCGATGTCGGCATCTCCGGCGCTACCGCCGAGATCGTCGGCCAGCTGCTGCGTCGACTGGGCGACAAGGGCCAGGTGCTGACCGTCACTCACCTGCCGCAGGTCGCCGCACAGGCGCATCAGCACCTGCATATAGAGAAGCAGGCCGAGAAGGACACGACCCGCACCCACATGGCGCTGCTGGATGACAGCGGCCGCGTGCGCGAGCTGGCACGCATGCTGGGCGGCATTCATCTCTCCGAACAGACCCTCGCCCATGCCCGCGAGATGCTTGGCGCTGCCGACAGCCGCCATTGAGCACTGTCGCCAAAGTCGCCGTTCATGCGCTGTCGTCGACGTCCATTCGTCCAATGACACTCCTCGGCAAGACGAACGCTGAAGTCATGGATTTAGGAAACATGAACGCCAGATACACGAACGGCCGCCCTCAGGGGCGGCCGTTCGTGTATCTGGCCGGAGAAGGCTCTCCGACCACGTCATCCCTGACGCAACCCGCGTCAGCTATCGCTCTTGTCGCCCTTGGGACGCACGTAGAGCACTAGCGCATGCTCGACCAGCTCATAGCCGTGCTCCTCGACGATCTCGCGCTGACGGCGCTCGATCTCGGGATCACAGAACTCTATGATCTCGCCGCTGTCCAGACATACCATGTGGTCATGGTGTTCTTCCTGGGACAGTTCGAAGACAGCGTGACCGCCATCGAAGTTGTGGCGCATCACCAGTCCCGCTGTTTCAAACTGGGTGAGCACACGATAAACCGTCGCCAGACCGACATCTTCGCCAGCCTCAAGCAACGCCTTGTACACGTCCTCGGCACTCAGGTGTCGATCCGTCGATTTCTCGAGGATCTGCAGGATCTTGACTCGCGGTAGGGTTACCTTGAGTCCCGCCTTGCGCAGTTCATGGTTCTGATCGGCCATGCTGGGGTACTCTTCGCAGTCGCTTGATGTATCAGGTATGATCGGCCAAGGCAAAACGATAGGGAATCTTCAGGGCAAATGCAAAACTTGATCAAAACAGTCGCCTTTTGCAGCGCCCTGTCGCTGCTCACCGGGTGCAGCTACTTCAGCGTCTACAAGCGCGACCTTCCTCAGGGCAACCTGATCAAGCCGGAAATGGTCGAGCAATTGAAGCCGGGCATGAGCCGCGAACAGGTCATCTACGTGATGGGCTCACCGCTGCTGACCGCCCCCTTCAGTGAGGATAGCTGGGACTACGTCTATCGCCTCAAGAAAGCGGATGGCGAAATCATCAACAAGCGTGTGACGTTGACCTTCGCAGGCGATTCACTCTCCAACATCGACAAGAGTGGCGACATCGACCAGGAAACCGTCATCGTGCCGGACCTGGACATCGACCCTCGCGCGGCACAGCCTAACCGTGCTGAATCCAAGGCAGGCGCAGCCGACCTGCCTGAAGAGCGCTGATCACTGTCCTCTTCACTCAGTGACAAGCCGGAAAAACAGCGGGGCACCTCTCAAGGTGCCCCGCTGTTTTTGATTCTCGCCGGCAGCTCGTCTTACTGGCCGGCGCGAGCGGCCTTGTCGGCGCGCCGTTTGCGCGCAAGCTTGGGGTCGGTGATCAAGGCGCGATAGACCTCGACCCGATCCCCGGCGTCCAGCACATGCTCATCGGGCTTGCGCAGCGCCTTGCCGAAGATGCCCAGGTCCGCCTCGAGAAACACTTCGGCGGCAATCGTCGGAAAGTGCTGCTCCAGACGTGCCATGCGCACGGCCTCGCGCGCCGTGGTGCCGGGGGCGACCGCCAGCGAGACGATCTTCTGCTTGTCGGGAAGCGCGTAGGCCACCTCGACCGTGATTCTGTCTGTCATGTCTGCTCCTTTGCTCTCGCCACCTTCTATATACCACCTGTGCGATATATCACCTGCGCGGCGTTTCACCCTGGCCAACGGCCAAGGGTCAGCGCTGAGTGTAGATCTGGTCAGCGCGGCGCGTGAAGGCCTCGACCATCTGAGCGGCGACCTGGCTGAACAGCTTGCCGAACGCCATGCCCAGCAGACGATTGCTGAACTCGAAGTCCATCTCGAGCGAGACCTTGCAGGCATCTTCGCCCAATGGCGTGAACAGCCAGGTCCCCTGCAGACGCTTGAAGGGGCCATCGACCAGATTCAGCTCTATCCGCTCGGGGGCATACAGGTCATTGCGCGTGACGAAGCTCTGCTGCATGCCTGCCTTGGACAGGGTGAGCCTGCCCTTGAGATGGTCCTCATCACGTTCCAGCAATTCCGCGTTGCTGCAGCCGGACAGGAATTCGGGATAACGCTCGAAATCATTGACCAGATCGAACATTGCCCGGGCCGAATGCCGCACCAGGGCAGACCGGTTGACCGTAGGCATCTAGCTCTCCGCTGACTTGGATACGCAGCATGCGTATCATGAACAATGGGCCGGCGCACGAAGTGCCGTCTGGCCTTGAATGGTAACACGCCTCCCCCCATCCAGAAGGATGTGCCATATCCACACTGGATGACGGCAGGCGCACACGACAAATGAGGCAACATGGGCAAGAAAAAGAAACCCGAACAGGGCGGCAATCTGATCGCCCAGAACAAGAAGGCACGCCACGAGTACCACATCGAGGAAACCTTCGAAGCGGGTCTGGTACTGGCAGGCTGGGAAGTGAAGGCGCTGCGCGCAGGCAAGGGCCAGCTGACCGATACCTATATCGTGATCAAGAATGCCGAAGCCTGGCTGCTGGGCTGCCACATCCATCCGCTGGAAACCGCCAATACCCACGCGGTGGCGGACCCGCAGCGCACGCGCAAGCTGCTATTGCACAAGAAGCAGATTGCACGCATCTTCTCGCGCACCCAGGACAAGGGCCACACCTGTGTGCCGATCAAGCTGTACTGGAAGAATGCGATCGTGAAGTGCGAGATCGCGCTGGTGGAAGGCAAGAAGCTGCACGACAAGCGCGCCACCGAGAAGGACCGCGACTGGAACCGTCAGAAAGCCCGTATCCTGCGCGACCGCTGAGGGCAGCGTGAGGGAGCTCACGCCAGCAAGCTACTGTCAGGCCAGAAATTTTCCTGAACGCTTGAACTGGCGTAGCACAGTCCCCACCTGCTATGATGAAGACGTAGCAACGCAGTAAAGTGGTAACACTGTTATGGGGGCGTTCTGGCATTCGACGCTGGTGGCAAACCCTGAGGTGCATGCCGAGATCGTAACGTATCTCGTAAATAAAACGTTGCAAATATATAGTCGCAAACGACGACAACTACGCTCTAGCTGCATAAGCTGCTCCTGAAACCGTTGCGCCTGTTCAAGGTGGATGGAGAACGAGCCCGTATAAACAGGATCGTCTTGGCCGACGTCTCTAAGGTCGAGATTAAAACTCAGAGAATCGCATCACTGTAGCCTGTTCATTGGCGGCAGGGGTGTTAAATCAAAAAATGAAACTAAGCATGTAGAGCCGAAGGCGGAGTGCCGGCGGACACGGGTTCGACTCCCGTCGCCTCCACCATATCCGTGACAGAAAGGCCTCCCTTCGGGGAGGCCTTTCTGTTTGTGGGCGATCAGTTCTGGCTGGGGCTTTCCTGTCAGAGGCAGAGCGCTCTCTCAAGTCGCCCTATCAAGCCCCCTCTCAAGTCACCCTCCCAGACTTTCCCAAGCCCCTCTTTCAGGCCCGCGCAAGGCCCGGCAGCGGCTACACAGGCGCCACAGCGCCCGTCATGGCCATTGCCCCGACCTCAGGTCGCGCTGCCGCTCAGGCGCTCGCTGGTGCGGCGTACGCCAATCAGCAGCGGCGTGCCGGTGTCGGGATCGGGGATCAGGCGACACTCGACCCCATAGAGCTTGCGCACCAGCTCCGGCGTCACCACCTCGGCGGGCGCGCCCTCAGCGATCACGCGGCCTGCGTGCATGGCCACGATGTGGTCGGCGTAACGGCAGGCGCTGGCCAGATCATGCACCACCATCACGATGGTCTTGCCCTCTTCATGGGCCAGACGCTGGATCAGCTCGAAGACTTCGATCTGGTGACCGAGATCCAGCGCCGAGGTCGGCTCATCCAGCAGCAGCAAGGGTGTCTGCTGCGCCAGTGCCATGGCGATCCAGGCGCGCTGACGCTGCCCACCGGACATCGAGGCCAGCTCACGGTCCGCCAGGTTTTCGATATCGGCGGCAGCCATTGCCTCGGCCACCAGACGCTGATCCTCCTCTGACCACTGACTCAGCGCACCCTGATAGGGCTGGCGACCGAAACGCACCAGCTCATGCACCGTCACCCCCTCGGGCGAATGCGTCTCCTGGGGCAGCAGCGCGATGCGCTGGGCCACTTCGCGCCGCTTGTAGGCGTGAATGTCCTTGCCTTCCAGCAGCACCGCGCCTGATTCAGGCAACTGAAGGCGAGCCAGCCCTGCCAGCAGTGTTGACTTGCCACAGCCATTGGGCCCGACGATCGCCGTCACCTTGCCGTCGGGCAGCCCCAGGGTCAGCGCATCGATCACGGTGACATGGCGCTGGCGCGCGCCGTAGCCCAGCGACAGCTCGTTCGCTCGCAGGGTGTCGGTGGTAGCCGCGGCGTGGCGATCGGCCGGGGAATTCATCGCTCGCGGATCAAGCATCGTCTCAGCGCTCATGGCGCACTCTCCTGAAACATCATCGGCCGCTGGAACATCATCAGCCGCTGAAACATGTCGTGCGACGCTGAGTGGCAAGGACTGGCCCTGGGCCGCTCAGCAGGAAAATAGGGGCAACGGCTAGCGCGGGCTGCGCAGCAGTATCCACAGCAGATAAGGACTGCCGACCACGGCCATCACGATACCTACCGGGATTTCCAGTGGCGACAGCAGGGTGCGACCGGCGAGGTCGGCCAGCACCATCACCAGCGCGCCGGCCAGCGCCGAGGCCAGCAGCGGCACGCCCTTGTGACGCGACAGGTAGCGTGCGATCTCGGGGCCCACCAGCGCCACCATGCCTACCGGCCCGGCCACCGCGACGGCCGCCGCCGTCAGCACGACCGACAGCCACAGCGTGATCAGGCGAACACGCGACACCGGCTGTCCCAGCCCGATCGCCACGCGGTCGGTGAAGCGCAGCGTATTCAGCCCGCGCCCCAGCCAGAGCGCGATCGGCACGCCGATCAGCAGGGCCAGCCCCAGCCAGGTGAGCGAATCGGCGTCACGTGCATTGAGGCTGCCGACCGTCCACGGGTAGGCGTTGTTGGCGACATCGATGGAGACTCTTGCCAGCATCAGCTGCGTCCCGGCACCGAACAGCGCCCCGACCCCGATACCGGCGACCAGGAAGCGATAACCGCGCGTGCCGATGCCGCCGGAGAGCCCGAAGGCCAGCGCAGTGGCGATCACGGCACCGCTCAGCGCCATCACCGGGGGCGCCAGCGAGATCCCCATCCCGACCACGGAGGCCACCGCGAAGGCGGTCGCGCCATTGTCGATACCGATGATGCCCGGCGTCGCCAGACGGTTGCCGGCCAGGGTCTGCATCAGGCAGCCCGCCAGCGAGAAGGCAGCGCCCGTGGCGATACCGGCCAGCAGGCGCGGCAGTCGCAATTCCTGCACCACGAAGACGGTAGCGAACTCGCCGTGCCCGAAGACCGCCTTGAAGGCATCCCAAGGCCCAAGGCCGGCACTGCCCAGCATCAGCGAGGCAACACTGGCCATCAGCAGCGCCAACAGCAGCATTCCGGCCGCCAGCAACGGCGCACGCAACAGCAGCAGGGACAGCCTGCCATGGCGCCACCAGAGCGTGCCGGTAGGGGTCGAGCGAAGGGGATCAAGCGGTGAAGGTCTAGACATCATCGATTCCAAACAAGGCCCTGTCAGGACAACGCCTGACAGGGCCGGTCGATTCAAGCAATGAGGCGATGGCGCCGGCATGCGCGCCAGCCTGGCCTCCATCATCGTTCGCGCCGCAGGCGCCAGAGGCACCCGTCGCTACAGGGTGGGCAGACGACGGGCACGCACCACGGCGATCAGCACGGGGGCGCCCATCAGGGTCGTCAGTACCCCCAGCGGCAGTTCCGAAGGCGGCACGACCAGCCGCGAGACCACATCGGCGCTCAGCAGCATGGTCACCCCCAGCGGCAGGCACAGCCACAGCGTACGCCGGACATCGGCGCCGCACAGCGCACGCGCCACATAGGGCACGGCGAGGCCGACGAAGGCTACCGGCCCGGCCAGTGCCGTCGCGGCACCGACCAGCAGCGCCACCACCAGGATCGCGACCTTGCGCACGCGCTTGGGATGATGGCCCAGGCCACTGGCGACCTGCTCACCCAGCACCATAGCGGAGAGCGGCCGCGCCAGCCACAGCGTCAACAGCAGCGCGATCAGGATACTGGGCAGGCTGCTGTAAAGCGCCTCCAGCGAGCGTCCGGCCAGACTGCCGATCACCCAGAAGCGGATCTCATCGGCCGCGCGCTGATCGATCAGCAAGGCCAGAGACGTCAGCGCCACCAGCAGGCTCGACAACGCCGCGCCGGCCAGCACCAGTCGTACCGGGTCCTGACGTGCGCCGCTCATTCTCACGGTGCTCATCACGAACAGACACCCCATCAGCGCACCACTCTGCGCCACCATCACGTGCATGCCGGCCGCTTCCATCCCCAGCAGCAACGCCACGGCCACGGCAAAGGAGGCCCCGGCACTCACGCCCAGCAAGCCCGGCTCCGCCAGCGGGTTGCGTGCTACCACCTGCATCAGGGCGCCGCCACAGGCGAGCATCATGCCGACCACCATGCCGATCAGGGTACGCGGCGCGCGCAGTTCGAGCACCACGAAGCGCGCCTGATCACTGCCCTGTCCGGCCAGCACCTGCAGCGCCTGCCAGGGGCCGATATCGCCAGCCCCCCACAGCAGGCTGGCCAGACAGGTCAGCAGGGCACTCAGGCAGGCCAGCGGCATCACCTGACGCAACGCAAGACGCCCGGAGACCTTGTAGGTCATCCGGGCGGCATGTGCGCGTGGCCTACGGGCCTGTGGAGAGGTCTCTTCAGCCTGCATACCCCCTCCCGCGTCGCGATTGCGGGTGGTCCCCTGCCTGCGCAGGGGTCAAACGTCGTGCACCGACATGACTGCGACTAGCCATCATCGCGCGCCCGGTCGATATCCTTCAGCAACGCTTCCGCGGCCAACGGGCCGCTGGCGCTGGTCCACAGCTGGCCATTCACGCCGACCAGGCTGTCGCGGTCCGCTGTCTCGAGGCGCTGGAAGGCCGGTTGTGCCGCCAGGGCGTCGACCGCGGCATCAGAGGAGTCGTCCAGGGTGGCGAGGAAGATGGTCTGCGCATCGATGCGTGCCATGTTCTCGTCACTGAGCGGATCGGAATGCGGACGACCCGGCTTGACCAGATCACCGCCGACCAGCTCATAGCCGCTGGCCGCCATCAGGCCGGTCGCGAACAGCTGATCGGACATCGCCATCAGGCCACCCGGCATGCGACGCACCAGACTGGCGGTTTCCGGGGTGGCCATCTCGGCCTTCAGACGCGCGGTGTGCGCGTCGATGGCGGCCAGACGTGTCTCGAGTTCCGCTTCGGCCGTCTCGCCCAGCGCCTCGGCATAGACGCGACTCTGCTCCTTCCAGCCCTGCTGGCTCAGCGCCGAAGCGCTCGGCACGATGGTCGGCGCCAGACGCGACATCAGCTGGTACTGGGTCTTGTCGAGGCCCGGCGGTGCCAGGATCAGGTCCGGCTTGAGCGCCACGATCGCCTCGAGATTGAATTCACGCGGCGTGCCGACGATCTTGATGTCCGGCACCTGCGGCTGGATATAGCTCGCCACGCCATCACCGCCGCGAGTGGTCACGGCGCCCAGCGGCGTCACCTGACTGGCGACGGCCACATCCAGCGCGCCTTCGTACAGGGTGACGACACGCTGCGGCGTGCCCTCGATATCCAGCTCACCGTAGGCCGTCTCGACACTGCGTGCCTCGGCAGACAGGGAAGCCCCCATCAGCGCTACCGCCAAGGTCGCCATCAGGCTCTGTTTGAACCATGCAGGCCGGGTCATGCCACGAGCAGTAACAGCAGTCGACGAGACGGTCATGCAGTACTCCGAAATGAAGAAAAGGATCTCGCACTCAAGCGAAGGCAGACGTGACCCTGCGCAGGACGATACCGCAAGGCCCTCTGTGCGCATGACGATCACACTTGAACGACGAATAATAATCAATCGCAACAATACCGGCTCGCCCTGCGACTCACCACACCAGTTCATGCAACGCGACATTGCAATATCCTGCATGGCAGCAGGTCACGCCTCTCCTCCGAGGAGTACCTGAAGACCTTGAAGGATGGCGGCGCCTGCCGCAGGCTGTGCGCAAGAATGTCTCTGGCGGAGTCCCCACAGGGGTTGGGATAGCACCAAGTGCCCCGATAACTGAGGGATGGACTCTCGCTCGGCGTAAGCGCAGGACGTGCGAGACGCCCCTTCAACATCTATCTGACAGATCCTCGCGTTATCGATGGGATGCTTGCGAGCCTCTGATGCACCTCCGGAGCCTGCTCTCACTCTTGCCCCGATGCCTCACACACTCACCGACATGGAGAAGCCATCTGTGGCGATTCCGACACCCCCGCACTCCCCTCCCGCCCTTGCTGCCTCGCGCCAACCGGACTCATGGCGACCTGCCTGGCTGATGTACGGCCTGATGATGCTGTTGATGGTGCTGAGCCTCGGATTCAGCAGCCTGTCCCTTGCCGCCCCGTCCGAAGACGGCAGCGGCGATGGCGCGACATCCTCCTATGAGAGCCTGGCCACGCTGCTGGAAGACCCCAGTCAGCGCGAGGCATTGATCGAAGGCCTGCGCCAGCTGGACAGCCAGGCAAGCGAGAAGGCCGTCGAGGTGGCGGGGGAAGACGTCACCCTGAGCGAGGATTCGCCATCGCTGTCCCGCCAGCTTGCCGAGGTCAGCCAGGATCTGGTCGCGGACCTTTCCACCACGCTGGACAGGGTGCTGGGCACGCTCAACGGCATCGGCAACGAGGATGCCAGCAAGATTGACTGGGAGCACTTCACGTCCGAAGCCGTCAGTCTGGGACTGGTGGTCATCTCGACCATCGGCCTGTTCCTGATCCTGCGCCGCCTGGCTCGCCCGCTGTTCGGCCGCGTCAGCCAATGGTCACTGGACGGCCAGCATCGCAGTCCGCTGCTGCGTACCATGATGGCGGTGATCATCGCGGCGGTCGTCGACGTTGCCGTGATCGGTCTCGCCTTCCTGGGCGGCTATCTTCTGGCCATCTTCGCCTACGGTGAACAGGGCGTGATCGGCCAGCGCGAATCGATGTTCCTCAATGCCTATCTGGTGATCGAGCTGTTCAAGGCCTTGATGCGCATGCTGTTCTCTTCAGGCTTCAAGGGCCTGCGCCTGTTCCCGATGCGCGATGAGGTCGCCCGTTACTGGAATCGCTCGCTGGCCATGCTGGCCGGATTCATCGGCTATGGCATTCTCGTCGTGGTGCCGATGGTCAACAACAATCTGGCACCGGCGGTGGGCAGCTTCGTCGGTCTGCTCGTCATGGGCGTCTCCCTTGTCTGGGCCATCGTCGTCATCACGCGCAACCGCATCATCCTGCGTGACCGTCTGCTGAATCAGGCCAAGGAAACCCGCAACAGCCTGGTCGCGATAGCGCTGCGCATCCTGGCCAGCACCTGGCACCTCTTCGCACTGGCCTACTTCATCACGCTGTTCGTGATCTCGCAGACCACGCCGGAAACCGCGCTGCCCTTCATGATGGGAGCGACCCTCAAGACCCTGTGCGCCATCGGTGGCGGCTATCTGCTGTCCCAGGTGCTCACCCAGCTGATCGGCAAGCGCATCCAGGTCTCCGACAAGCTGCGTGGTCAGCTGCCGCTGCTCGAGAAGCGCCTCAACTCCTACATCCCCACCGCGTTGCGCATCATGCGCGCCATCATCCTGATCGTGGTGGTCGGCATGGTGCTGAATGCCTGGCACATCGTGGCGCTGGGCGAGTGGCTGGCGACGGATGCCGGCGCCCTGTTGCTGTCACGCATCTTCCATGTACTGTTCATCCTTGTCTTCGCCATCGCCCTCTGGGTCGGCATCGCCAGCCTGATCGAGCACAAGCTCAATCCGGACACCGGCAAGGGCAAGCCGTCCTCGCGGGTGGAGACCCTGCTGGCGCTGTTCCGCAATGCCATCGCCATCGCGATGATCGTCTTCACCGCGATGATCGTGCTGTCCGAGATCGGCATCGACATCGCGCCGCTGCTGGCCGGTGCCGGGGTACTGGGTCTGGCGATCGGCTTCGGCGCCCAGAAGATGGTGCAGGACATCATCACCGGGGTCTTCATCCAGCTCGAGAATGCCATCAATACCGGTGACGTGGTCACCGCCGGTGGCGTGACCGGCACCGCGGAACGCCTGACCATCCGCTCGGTGGGCATCCGCGACCTGTCCGGCACCTTCCATATCGTGCCCTTCTCGTCGGTGGATACCGTCTCCAACTACATGCGTGACTTCGCCTACCATGTCGGCGAATACGGCATCTCCTATCGCGAGAATGTCGACCACGCCATCGTGCACCTGCGTGCGGCCTTCGATGAGCTAGAGGCAAGCAGCTATGGTCCGGAGATCCTCGAGCCGGTCACCATCGCGGGTGTCTCGGCCCTCGCCGACAGCTCGGTCAACATCCGCGTGATGATCAAGACCAGCCCGGGCAACCAGTGGGCCATCGGCCGCGAGTACAACAAGCTCGTGAAGCAGCACTTCGATGCCGCTGGCATCGAGATCCCGTTCCCGCACATGACCATGTACTTCGGTCAGGACAAGGACGGTGGTGCGCCGCCGGCCAACGTGCGCACCATGCAGGCGCCTTTCGTGATCGATGGCTCGGCCGCCGGCCAACCCAAGACCCCCGAGCAGCGCGAGGCAGCCGCCAAGGTTGCCAAGCGTCGCGAGGAGAATCCGCTGACGCGTCATGCCACCGAAGACGGCGAAGTCGTGGATGCCGAGGAACAGCGCATCCGTCAGACGACCCAACCGGATGCCGACGGCGACTGATCAAGCGCCTGCACTATCCCGACGCGGCTATCCCGACACGGCTGCCTGCGCAGGCAGCCGTCCTGAAACGACAACGCCCCCGAGCCAGTGGCTCGGGGGCGTTTTCATGTGCGGGCTTATACGCTGCCTCACACCTCATGCAAGGGGCTGACTCAGGAGCCGGTGCCCCACATGCTGGACAGCGAGCTCAGCAGCGTCGAGCTGACGCCTTCGCCGCCCATGTAGCTGAGCAGCACCGGCGCGAACTGGGAGACCATGCTGCTGTCCATGCCCAGCGCGGAGAAGGCGCTGTCCAGAGACGCGCTGTCATCGACATTGCCGACGGTGCTGGCCAGTGCCGTGGCATTGTCGTTGCCGCTCAGGCTCGCCAGGCTGGAGAGCGTGGACAGCGAGCTGCTGCTGGTCAAGCTGGACAGCTGCGGCACCTCAGTGGACAGCTCGGAGGTCGCGCTGGTACCAAGCTGGGACTGGGCCAGAGCCAGCATGGCAGCAGAGCCACCCAGCGCCTGAGTGGAGGACACACCCAGCTGGGAGGTCAGGCTGGACATCAGGTCGGCCGCCGGCAGGGATTGGCCGGTCTGGCTGCTCAGCATGCTGCTGGCGAGGCTCATCATGGCGCTGGACGAGCTGGAAGAGCTGGCAGCGTTGCTGGAAGAGCTGTTACCGGTAGCGGCACAACCGGCCAGTGACACGGCCAGTACAGAGGCGCCCATCAGGGCCAGGGACTTATGCAACATGCAGACTCCATCATCGCTTGGGGAAACGGACCGGACCCGGCCCGTAGATGCGCCACATGCATGGGCGCATCCGACACGCAGAATCATCGCACGGAGGAAACGCTTCCAGCCAGCGCCACACGCTCACGCTCTGGCCGTGCAGGCCCGGACGCATCGTTGCCGGGTCAGCAACGAGAAATCCGGCGCCGTCCATGCCCACGCGAGCATGCACCCACCGACACTTTACAGCGACGTGCTGGAAGGGCGAAAACCTGGATCAGAATGTCCACAGCGCCCGTCATGCGGGCAAAAAGAAGGGCATCCCGTCACACGGCGTGTGAACCAGGATACCCCGGAGAGAAACCTGCATCACCGGCCGACAGCGCGGCCGGTGCAATTGGGCAATAGCTTTCATCAAACAAGGAAACATCGTGCAAGCCGCCGAGTGTCTTGTCCGCCAGCCTGCATGACGCCTGTCATGCCTTGGTTGGCACCAGACGGCCGCTCTTCAGACGTTGTCCTTGCTCGGCTGCGGCAGGGCCGGCAGTGAGCGATCCAGCAGCTCGACGCTCTGACGGTAGTAGAGCTGACTCTTGTTGTGCTCACCCAGGTTGGCGAACAGACGCGCGAGTTCAGCACACACCGTACCGCTCGGACGCTGGCGCTGGCTAGCCTCGAAGTACTCCTGAGCCTTGCCCCAGCTGGCGTTGCGCAGGGCCAGCCGGCCCAGCGACAGCAGCAGATCCGGATCATTCGGACGCTCCTGCAGCCACTTCTCGGCATACACCAGCTGACGCGGTGCATCCACGTCCAGCAGGCCGTAACGCAGCACCAGACGCGAATCCCAGCACTCCTTGAGGGAGTGACGCAGTAGACGCTCGGCCAGACCTTCCTGACCACCGGCGATCAGCGCCTCGGCGTAGAGCGCGACCAGATTCACGTCGGTGCGCAGGTGGTCCGGCATGTCGGCCCACAGGTTGCGCACGCGCTCGATGTCCTCCGGATTGCGCGCGGCCTGCTGGATCAGCGCCACATAGGCACGCTGTTCCAGCTCCTTCTTCTCCTCGGGGGAGATGAGGTCCTGCTTGTCGAGACGCGGCATCAGGCGACGCAGACCATCCCAGTCATTGACCGCCAGATAGGCCTGCTTGAGCAGCTTGAGCACCTGCGGGTGCTCGCCCAGCTGCTTGTCGAGACGCGTCAGGGTCGCCAGCGCCTGTTCATGCTGCTGGCGGTCCAGCATCAACTGTGCCTGCACCAGACCCACGGCACTCTCGGAACCCTGGGTGGACTCATGCGCCCGCTTGAGCAGTGTATCCGCCTGCTCGAAACGTCCCTGATAGTGCGCGGCCAGGGCGGCGGACAGGTAGTTGACCAACGGCGTGCTGGAATCTTCCGCCGAGTGGGTCAGCGACTTCTCGGCCCGCTTCCAACGGCCTTCGGCCAGCGCCACCAGCCCCCGTACGGTCTTGCGCGTGGCATTGCGGTGACGGGTACGGCTGTTCCACACCTTGAGACGGGAGAACGGATGCGCGAAGCGCGACAGCAGGCGCAGACCGAAGTGCAGCACCACGAAGCCCGCGAACAGCAGGATCAAGCCGAACCAGAAGGAAGTCTGGACCGAGGTATCGCCGACGCGAATCAGCCAGTAGCCCGGGAAGGCCTGCATCAGTTGCCCGAACAGGGCACCGATGGCCAGCCCGATGATGATCAGCAGTATCAGGACTCTCATGCGTTGCCACCCCCTTGCTGGGCGCGACGCTCGATCAGCTCACGCAGCTTGCTCAGAGAGGCGGAGATGTCAGGCAGCTCCGGACGGATGGTCTTGCTCTTGAGCTCTTCCAGCTTGGCGACGGCATTCTGCACGCCATCGGTCTTGGTGTCGTAGTAGCCATTGACCAGCGTGATGGCCTTGTCGATGGCGGCCTGATAGAGCTTCGGCTCTTCCTTGAGCAGCGCCAGCTGCGCCTGCTCCAGCACCAGACGCACGTTCTGACGCAGGTAGGATTCCTGCTCCGGCGTGATCAGGGCTTCGAGCGCCTCGTCATGACGACGCACCGTGACCAGATCCTTCAGCTCGTTGCCGAAACGGGCCAGCTGCTGCTGCCAACCGCCTGTCGGCGCTGCGTCATTCTCGACCTTGGCAGCGATCTCGGCCACGTCCTGCTTGAGCGGCAGACGCGCCAGCTGTTCCTGCTCGGCGAGCAGCGCCAGATAGATACCGCTACGATCGACGCGCGGCACGCTGTCCAAGCTGGCCAGCTCGGACTGGATGGCCTTGCGCACCGGCAGCAGCGCCGGGTTGTTGGCTGCCGCGATGCGCGCATCGGCGTTCTCGAGCAGCGCATCGGCACCGTTCACGTCACGCTCCAGCTGCAGGCGCTGGTTGGCGAGGCGCAGCAGGTACTCGGCTTCCGCATAGTGCCAGTCGCGCGCATCGGTCTGCTGGGACTTGCTGAGCTCCTCGAGCACCTTGTTGAGGGCCTGCTCGGTGTCCTGGCTCTCGCTGGACAGACGCTTGTCGAGATCACTGACCTGCGAGGCGCTCTTGTCGAGCTTGCCGGACAGGCTGGCGACCTGGCTCTCGACCTGGCCGACCTGCTGGGTCACGCGCTCGCTGACCTGCTTGTCGAGGCCCTGGGCATCCGGCAGTGCGTTGATGCGCTGCCAGCCGAACCACGCCAGTACCGCGACCACGATGGCCAGCAGGATGACGAGAATCAGCGCGATGCTGCCGGCCTTGCTCTTGCCGCCCTGCGGCTCGCTGGGCGGCGTACCTGCCACACCGGCACCTCCCGCGCCGACAGTCTTGCCGGACGGGGCGGCGGACTGGCTGGAAGAGGACTTGCCGCTGGACGTCTTGCCGCTGGAGGACTTGCTGGCACTCGGCTTGGCGGCAGAGGCCTCCCTGGCGGGTTCGCCGTGCTCCGCAAGCGGCGATTTTGCGCCGGAAGGCGTCGATGCGTTGTCGTCTGAAGTCTGGCTCACGGGCGTGGACTCACTGGCAGTGGAGGATGAGGATGAAGAGGAGGAGCCGCCCTGCCCCTTGCCACGCCCACGACGATTGCGCCCACCACGCGAGCGACGCTCGCGCGGGGCATCAGCCGTGTCGGATGACGAGGAAGAGGACGAACGGGAGGCCTCGGCGCCAGGGCGGCCAGAGGCGGTATCATCGGCGGAAACGCCGGGAGCGGAAGAGGCATCTGATGCGCGAGCGGCAGCATCCTTGTCGCCCGACTTGCCGGGCGTCATGCCGGCGGAGCCGTTATCTTCCTGATCGTGTTCTCGGTTGCTCATCTACGCTTGCCCTTTTCCGGATTCTTGGGAATCGATGGCCTCACGCGGACCAGGCGCAGTGGCGCCGGTCACAGCATGGCGAGTCGTGCTGACGGGGGCGCAGGCACGAAGAACAGCCTGCGTCAGGGCCCCGGGTGAAGCGTCCTCGGCGACCGTCACGCGCTCGAAACCGTGAGCGTGTGCCAGTGTAGCCAAACGGTGGCTCGACACGATTAGCGGTTGGTGCAAGGCCTGCGGCGTCACCGACGCCATCACCGTCTCGAGCAGTTCATTGCTGGTCACCACCATTGCATCATACGCGCCCGCCGCCAGACGGCCAGCCTGTTGCGGCGACAAGTCCAACGCAAGGCGCCGATAAAGCGCCAGACGCATGACCTGGGCGCCGCGCGCCACCAGTGTCTCTTCCAGCAGCGGACGCCCTCCTTCACCGGCCACCAGCAGCCAGCGCTGGCCATGAAGCGCTCGAAGAGACGGCAGTGACAGCAAGGCTTCGCTGGTGGTGCCGACCGGCGCGTCCTGCTGGGCATGCTGCCCGCGCGTGGCGCGTGGTGGAACACGTACCTGCACGCCCAGACGCGCGTGCAGAACGTCAGCCGTGGCTGCGCCAACGGCATAGAAGCGCACACCTTCGGGCAGCTGTGGCCACCACTCTTCCAGCCAGTCGGCCAGATACCCGGCGGCCTGAGGCGAGATCACGACCACGCCGCGATACAGATCGATATCGATGATCGCCTGGCGTTCGGCATGTGCCAGCGGCAAGGGCTCGAGTGACATCAACTTGAGGCATTCGACTTCACAGCCAGCCTCGCTCAGCATCGCATCGAGCACCGCCCCGCGCGAGCCCGGTCGCGTCGTCAACACCTCAAGACGCGACGCCTTTGCCATCGCTGACACCTCAGCCACGGGCGTCGCCGTAGACCGCCGCCAGAATCTCGCCGGCGCCCTGGGAGAGCAGATCTTCGGCGACGGCGACGCCCAGCGCTTCCGGCGCGTCGGACGGACCACGCGCTTCAGCGCGCAGGATGACCGTTCCGTCGGGGTTGCCGACCAGCGCACGCAGCCACAGCTGACTGCCGCCTTCCTCGAGCACGGCATAGCCGCCGATCGGCACCTGACAGCCACCTTCCAGATGCGTATTCATGGCGCGCTCGGCCAGCACGCAACGGCTGGAGTCTTCATGGGCCAGCGGCTCGAGCAGCGCAAGAATCTCCTCGTCCTGCAGGTTGCACTCGATGCCGAGCGCACCCTGGCCACAGGCCGGCAGGCAGGTCTCGGCGTCCATCTCGGCGGTGATGCGCGCCTCCAGCTCGAGGCGCTGCAGGCCGGAAGTGGCCAGGATGATGGCGTCGAACTCGCCGGCATCCAGCTTGCCGAGACGCGTCTGGACATTGCCGCGCAGGCTCAATACTTCCAGATCCGGGCGTGCCGCCTTGGCCTGCAGACCACGACGCAGGCTGGAGGTGCCCAGGCGCGCGCCCTGCGGCAGGGCATCGAAGTTGGCACAGGTGTTGGACACGAAGGCGTCGGTCGGGGCGTGACGCTCGAGAATCACCGCCAGTCCCAGCGACTCCGGGAAGTGCATCGGTACGTCCTTCATGGAGTGCACGGCGATATCGGCGCGACCGTCGAGCATCGCCTCTTCCAGCTCCTTCACGAACAGGCCCTTGCCGCCGATCTTGGCCAGCGGGGTATCGAGAATCTTGTCACCACGCGTCGACATCGGCACCAGCTCGACACTCAAGCCAGGATGCAGGGCCTCGAGTCGCGCCTTGACGTGTTCGGCCTGCCACAGGGCGAGCAGGCTCTTGCGGGTCGCGATACGCAGAATCTCACGGCGGGGCACGGCGTTCTCCTTGCTGGCGCGAAATCCACGCCATCTGATGCGAAGTGGTTGAGCGAACCTGACTGACGGACAGCGGCGCCCTCTGATGACACTTATCATAAAGCCAGTCACCTCAGGGGGAAAATCCATGGCACGCTTTCCTGCGATCCGCCGGACTGGCCGCGGCCCCTCGCCCATGCGCAGGAGTCTGGTACACTCCAAGGTCAACGATACCGGCTGCGCGACCGTGCACCGGACGCCGAACTCTGGACACGTCACCACAATTCGAGATCCCGATGAGCGAATCTACCAATCAGTCCTGGGGCGGCCGCTTCAGCGAGCCGACCGATGCCTTCGTGGCACGTTTCACCGCCTCCGTCGATTTTGACCAGCGCATGGCACAGCACGACATCCAGGGCTCCATCGCCCACGCCACCATGCTGGCCGGTGTCGGCGTGCTGAGCGAAGAAGAACGCGACGTCATCATCGCGGGACTGAAGGAAATCAGTGAAGAGATCGCGCGGGGCGAATTCGAGTGGTCCGTGGCGCTGGAAGACGTGCACATGAACATCGAGGCACGCCTGACCGCCAAGATCGGCATCACCGGCAAGAAGCTGCACACCGGCCGTTCACGCAACGACCAGGTCGCCACCGATATCCGCCTCTATCTGCGTGACGAGATCGACGCCATCGACGCCGAACTGACGCGTCTGCGCGAAGGCATGCTGGGACTGGCCGAGCAGGAAGCCGACACCATCATGCCGGGCTTCACTCACCTGCAGAGCGCCCAGCCGGTCACCTTCGGTCATCACCTGCTGGCTTGGCAGGAAATGGTCGCGCGCGACCAGGACCGCCTGCGTGACTGCCGCGTGCGCATGAACGTGCTGCCGCTGGGCGCCGCGGCGCTGGCCGGCACCACCTTCCCCATCGACCGTCATGTCACCAGCGAGCTGCTCGGCTTCGACCGCCCGACCGAGAACAGCCTCGATTCGGTCAGCGACCGTGACTTCGCCATCGAATTCACCAGCTTCGCCAGTCTGCTGATGATGCACCTGTCACGCATGAGCGAAGAGCTGGTGCTGTGGACCAGCGCCCAGTTCGACTTCATCGACCTGCCGGACCGCTTCTGCACCGGATCCTCCATCATGCCGCAGAAGAAGAACCCGGACGTGCCGGAGCTGGTGCGCGGCAAGACCGGCCGTGTCTATGGCCACCTGATGAGCCTTTTGACCCTGATGAAGTCCCAGCCGCTGGCGTACAACAAGGACAATCAGGAAGACAAGGAGCCGCTGTTCGATACCATCGATACCGTGCGCGGCAGCCTGCGTGCCTTCGCCGACATGATTCCGGCGATTCGCGCCAAGTCCGACAACATGTACGCCTCGGCCAGCAAGGGCTTCGCCACCGCGACCGACCTGGCGGATTACCTGGTGCGCAAGGGCGTCGCCTTCCGTGATGCCCACGAGATCGTCGGCAAGTCCGTCGCCTTTGGCATCGAACAGCAGCGCGACCTGTCCCAGATGACCCTGGCAGAGCTCCAGCAGTTCTCCGACACCATCGAGCAGGACGTCTTCGACGTGCTGACGCTGGAAGGCTCCGTCGCGGCGCGCAACCACATCGGTGGCACCGCGCCGAACCAGGTCCGCGCTGCCGTGCAGCGTGCGCGTGACGCCCTGGCCTCGCGCGCCTGATCAACCTCTTTCGGGCCTGGTTGCCACCCATGGCAACCAGGCCTGCATCGCTCTATCGCTTGCTGCCAGGAGGCCGCCCGATGCGTCATCTGATGAGCCAGTCCGCCCGTCATACCCTTCGTACCCTCGCGGCGCTGCTGCTGGGTGCTGGCCTGCTGGCCGGCTGCGGCCAGAAAGGCCCGCTCTATCTGCCGGCGGACGCCGATGCCGGCGGCCAGCGTGCCGAGGCCCCCGCCACGGCACCTGACGCCTCCGAGACAGAGAGCACCGCAGCCGCCGAGACTTCCGGCAGCGACGCCTGAGCCCCTCATTCACCTCCGGCGGGTGATGCCCGCCGGCGCGACATCTTGCAGGCCGGATCATGAATCACTTCGTTTATCAGGATGGCGTGCTGCACGCCGAAGACGTCTCGCTCGCCACGCTGGCCGAGCAGTTCGGCACGCCGTGCTACGTCTACAGCCGTGCCACGCTCGAGCGCCACTTCAAGGCCTATCAGGATGCGCTGGGCGACCACCCGCATCTCATCTGCTATGCCGTGAAGGCCAATTCCAACCTGGCGGTGCTCAATGTGCTGGCACGTCTGGGCGCCGGCTTCGACATCGTCTCCGCCGGAGAGCTGGAGCGCGTCATCAAGGCCGGCGGCGACCCCGCCAAGGTGGTGTTCTCCGGCGTTGCCAAGCAGGCAGGCGAGATGGAGCGTGCACTGGAGCTGAACATCAAGTGCTTCAATGTCGAATCGCTGCCGGAGCTTGAGCGCCTCAACGCCGTCGCGGGCCGTCTCGGACGCGTCGCGCCGGTATCACTGCGCATCAATCCCGACGTCGATGCCGGCACCCACCCGTACATCTCCACTGGCCTCAAGGCCAACAAGTTCGGCATTCCGGTCGAGCAGGCGCTGGAGGTCTATGAGATCGCCAACGCCATGGAGCACGTGCAGGTAGTCGGTGCCGACTGCCATATCGGCTCCCAGTTGACCGAGCTGGCGCCCTTCCTCGATTCCCTCGAACGCCTGCTGGTTCTGCTGGATCGCCTGCGCGAGCGCGGCATCGTCATCGAGCACCTCGACCTCGGCGGCGGCCTCGGCGTGCCCTACCAGAGCGAGACCCCGCCGGAGCCCTTCGCCTACGCCAGCGCCCTGCTGGAGCGTCTGGCCCGCTATGAGCACGGCAGCGAGATGACCCTGCTGTTCGAACCGGGTCGCTCCATCGCCGCCAACGCCGGCGTGCTGCTGACCCGCGTCGAGTACCTCAAGCCCGGAGAAGAGAAGAACTTCGCGATCATCGATGCCGGCATGAATGACCTGATCCGCCCGTCGCTGTATCAGGCGTGGCAGAACATCGTCACCGTCGACACGCGCGAGCCGCGCAAGACCGCCAGCTACGATGTGGTCGGCCCGGTCTGCGAGACCGGTGACTTCCTCGGCAAGGACCGCGAACTGGCCATCGCGCCGGGCGACCTGCTCGCCGTGCGCTCTTCCGGTGCCTACGCCTTCGTGATGGCCTCGAACTACAACAGCCGCTGTCGCCCTGCCGAGGTGATGGTCGATGGCCCCGAGATGCACCTGGTGCGTCGTCGTGAGCGCCTCGAAGAACTGTGGACCGGCGAGCAACTGCTGCCGGAAGGTGATGCCTGATGCTGGTGAACTTCACCAAGATGCACGGACTGGGCAATGACTTCATGGTCATTGACCTGATCTCGCAGCGCAGTCGCCTGCGCGATGCCGATATCCGCCGTCTGGCGGATCGCAACTTCGGCATCGGCTTCGACCAGCTGCTGGTGGTCGAGCCGCCCCGCGACCCGGACATGGACTTCCGCTATCGCATCTACAATGCCGATGGCAGTGAAGTCGAGAACTGCGGCAACGGGGCGCGCTGCTTCGCGCGCTTCGTGCGTGAACAGCGCCTGACCACCAAGCGTGAGATTCGCGTCGAGACGGCCGGCGGCCCACTGACCCTGGTCGTGGCCGAAGATGGTCGTGTGCGCGTCGACATGGGCGCGCCGCGCTTCGCCCCCGCCGCGCTGCCCTTCGAGGCCGAGGCCGACCTGCCGGTGCACACCCTGGATGTCGACGGTGAGACGCTGGAAATCGGCGTCGTCTCCATGGGCAACCCCCATGCGGTACTACTGGTCGACAGTGTCGAACAGGCCCCGGTACTGACGCTGGGCCCACTGATCGAGGCGCATCCGCGCTTCGCCAAGCGCGTCAATGCCGGTTTCCTCGAGGCCGTCACGCCGCATGAGGCGCGCCTGCGTGTCTTCGAGCGCGGCGTCGGCGAGACGCTAGCCTGTGGCACCGGCGCCTGTGCGGCGGTCGCCTCCGGCATTCGCCGTGGCCTGCTGGCAAGCCCGGTCAATGTCACGCTGCCCGGTGGCACCCTGAGCATCGAATGGGGTGGCGACGGCCAGCCGGTATTCATGACCGGCCCCGCCGAGACCGTCTTCGAAGGCCGCATCATCCTGTAGATCGCCAGCCCCAGCCGAGTGACGCTGCCGGAAACATGGCCGACAGCGTCCCGCTGCCAACCGTCCGCAAGGAGTCCCACATGGCCGAGTCACCCGCGTCACGTCGCCCGCGCACGCTGGACCCGGATCGGGTCGCCGAATGGCTGGCCACGCATCCCGATTTCTTCGAGGGGCGTGAAGGGTTGCTGCAACGCATGCGGGTGCCACACCCGGAAGCGCGCGGCGGCAGCATCTCGTTGCTGGAGCGGCTGGTACATGACCTGCGCGGGCGGACCGATCAGGCAGAAGAGCGCCTCGAAGAGCTATTGACCGCCGCGCGCGACAACGAGAGTCGCTATCAACGTCTGCGTCAGCTGGTGCTGGATCTGCTCGATGCCGAATCCGATGATGCGCTGGCCGAAACACTGTCTACACGCCTCAGCGAGCTGTTCGACATCGCGGCCGTCTGCCTGTGGCAGCGCGATGCCGATGCTTCGGCACAGCCGCCGCGTCGGGCGCTTGAGGATGCGCGCGGCGAGCAGTTCGAGCGGCTGCTCGAGGGGCGTGCCAGCCGCTGCCTGGCCATGCCACGTACGCGCTGGGAAGCCCTGCTGCCAGACCATCAGTGGCCACTCGGTGCCGACTGCGCAGACCTCGTCGATGCAAGCCAGGCCGATGCCACGCGCGGCTCCGCCGTCATCGTGCGCCTGACCCGTGGTGAGTGTCTGGGCTATCTGGTGGTGGCGAGTGCCGATGCCGAGCAGTTCCGTGCCGGTCTCGACACCCTGTTTCCCGAATACCTCGGCGACGTGCTGGCCCGCTGCCTGGGCCGCGATGCCCCGGGCCAGCCGCCTCTGCGCACCTCGAGCCGTGACGACCAGGCCAGCCGATGAGCCGCCTCGAGTCGGTCCACGGCGCCTCAGCCGCCGATACCTCCACCGAAGGCGCCTCAGCGAGCAACGCCGATCCCCTTGCCGCCGAGCAGACGCTGTCCGCTACCTGTCGGGAATTTCTGGCAGAGCTTGCCCTCGACAGCAGCCACGCGACCGTCAGCGCCTACGCGCGTGATCTGCAGGCGTTGACCGCCTTCATGCTGCGCCCCGCAGCGGACAGCAGCGCCGCTGGTGAAAAGGACGCGGCGCCCCTGCCGCAGGATTGGCAGGCGCTGGACGTCCCGACACTCAGGCGTTTTCTGGGTGCCGAGCGCAGTCGTGGCCTCGCGCCACGCTCATTGGCGCGGCGGCGCGCGGCAATCAGCCGCTTCTGTGGCTGGCTGGTCGAGCAGGATGTGCTGCCACACAACCCGGCGGGGCTGGTGCAGACCCCGCGCCTGCCGGACCACCTGCCACGCCCGGTGGATATCGACAGCCTCGCGCGCTTTCTCGACTGCCCACATGACGACACGCCACTGGCGATCCGCGATCAGGCGATGCTGGAACTGCTCTACGGCGCGGGCTTGCGTCTCTCGGAGCTGGTCAGCCTCGACCTCGACATGCTGGAAACCCGCCGCCTGCGCGTACGCGGCAAGGGCGACAAGCCCCGCCAGATGCCGATCGGCTCACGCGCCCGCCAGGCGCTGGATGCCTGGCTGGTGGTGCGTGGCCAGCTCGCCGCCCGGGACGAGCCGGCCTTGTTCGTCGGCCAGCAGGGGCGCCGTCTTGGCCAGCGTGGCGTCCAGCTCAGGCTGGTGGCGCAGGCGAAAGAACGCGGCCTGCCCGAGCATCTGCACCCACACCGCCTGCGCCACTCCTTCGCCAGTCATCTGCTCGAATCCAGCGGCGACCTGCGCGCCGTGCAGGAACTGCTGGGACACGCCCACCTCTCGACCACCCAGGTCTACACCCGCCTCGACTGGCAGCAACTGGCCAGTGCCTATGATCAGGCCCACCCTCGCGCCCGCCGCCAGCGCGGATCAGAGACGGCAACATCAGACACTGCCACCACCTTCCCCACTGATGCCCCGCTGAAGGATGACACCCTGTGACGCCTGCCAACGCACCTCGCCTGACGGCCTTGACCTTCGATCTCGATGACACCCTTTGGGCAAATCGCGCGGTGATGGAGCGCGCCGAGGCCGAGCATTACGCCTGGCTGGATGGCGAAATCGGACATGCCAACGACTTCCCCCTCGAGGAATACACCCGCCGCCGCATGGCGCTGGGTCTGGAGCACCCGCTACGCCGCGGTGATTTCACCTGGCTGCGCCGCGAGGCCATGCACGCCATGCTGCGCGATGCCGGGCATGATGATGAGCAGGCGGGCCACTGGTCACGCGCCGCCATCGAGCGCTTCCTGGCGCTGCGCCACGAATTGACGCCCTTCCCGGAAGCCAGCGAGCTGCTCGACTCACTCGCCCGCGATTACCGCCTTGGCGCCATCACCAATGGCAATGTCGACCTGGCTCGCCTCGCGCTGGACCATCACTTCGAGTTCAGCATCGCCGCCGGCGAATGGCTGGCGCCCAAGCCGGATGCACGCCCCTTCCTCGCCGCCATGGCACGCCTGGGCAGCCGCCCCTCCACCACCCTGCATGTCGGTGACTCATGGAAAGAGGATGCATTGCCTGCCGCGCGCCTGGGTATGCAGGCTGCCTGGATCGACGTCAAGGGTCAGGGTGCCCCGGGCCCCGTCCCGACAGGTGTACATGTCATCTCGCACGTTCGCGAACTGCCGGCGCTGATTGCGCGCCTGAATGACTGAGTGAGGGAATGACTGGGTGAGGGAATGACTGAGTGGCAGAGCAAGTAGCGGAATGACTGAGTGAATTAAAACTTGTACAAAAATGACGCCTCAACCATATTTCATGTACAAGTTTCTCAGCGCCGTCGATATTGAACCCTGTCTGGGGTTCCTGAGTCAGCGCTGGGAGATGCCTGCCACCTCGACGTCAACAGGAGAGGCCAGCATGAGCAATCACTCACTCCCGCGCTACCGTGTGTCACCTTTCTCTCCCCAGAAGCCGCCCCTGCTGAAAGGGGTGGCCATCGTACTGGTATCCGCATTGCTGGTCATCGTGGCGGTCTACAGTGGACGTGTCAGCCTCGCGACGTTGCAATCCAGCGCGCAAGAGGTGCCGGCAGCCTCACCACAGGAGGCCATGCGCAGCCTGCTCGCCCCCAGCGAGGCCGTGACGATGCCGGAAGTCATCGAGCCTGTGGTGAAGGCTCCGCATATTCTCTCGGCGCCCAGGGAGACGAGCTCTCTGACCCGCCTTGACCCCATTCCTAGCGCACCGCGCAGCCTGTTCATGTAATGGGCCCCGGGGGAAGCGCAAAAGTGCAGATGTGAGTGACAGCGTGCCTGTCGTAACGCAAACGGCCACCCCGAGGGGTGGCCGTTTCGTCATGCAAGGTGGCATAGTTCGAGGCTTCGCCCCAGATCGTCTTGCACCTTCAGTCGTCGAAGGGGTCCTGCGGTGCCTCGTCGCCCGCCATCTCTTCCACGCCGTCCATCACCGACGGGTCCGCCAGCCACTCGTCGAGCTTGGCATGCACCTGCTCCACACCTGAATACTTCAGCGACGAGAACAGCTGCACGGTGACCAGGTCTTCCCATTCCTTGAGCGCGTGACGCACCTTCTGCAGGCTTGCCGCCGCCGGCCCGCGCTTCAGCTTGTCCGCCTTGGTCAGCAGGATATGCACCGGCATCCTGGCCTCATCGGCCCAGCCCAGCATCATCTGGTCGAATTCGGACAGCGGATGGCGTACATCCATCAGCAGCACCAGACCCCGCAGCGACTGGCGGTTGCGCAGGTAGTTGGACAGATGTGACTGCCACTCGCGCTTCACCTTGTCCGGCACCTTGGCATAGCCATAGCCGGGCAGGTCGACCAGATGGCGGCCCGTTTCACCGATGGTGAAATAGTTGATCAGCTGGGTGCGGCCGGGAGTCTTGGAGGTACGGGCCAACGCCTTCTGCGAGGTCAGCGCATTGATGGCGCTGGACTTGCCGGCATTGGAGCGACCCGCGAAGGCCACTTCGGCACCCACGTCCGTCGGGCACTGGGCCAGAGTCGCGGCACTGATCAGGAAGCGCGCCTGACGATAATGGAGCTTGGGGGTCGAAGGAGCTGATTCGGCCATGGGAGTTCTGAATACCTGTTGAAGGCGGACGTCTCGCCCGCGCGACATCACGAGAGAGCAGAAGAAACGACCGGTGTAACGAAAAGAGTGCCGCCTGCCCTGCCATCGGCGCTGCAACTTTCCGACATCAGCGGAAAGATGCACTGGATGACTGCGATGACACGACTGGCGACAGGCACGCTCACGCGCCCTGAGGGGATTCGCTATACTGCCTGCAAGGTCAGCATGACGATCATGAGGCCTAGTGTACCACCCTGCTCTCACGGGCTGCGAGAGTGGGGGGCACTTCTCACCGCGCGCAGCACGGCGCGGGCACCGGGGAAATGACAGAGGCCATCATCCACGCCGGATGATACAAGCCCCGAACGGGCCTCTTCGTGAAACAGGGACCAGTGAAATGGATGAGCTGATGAGACCAAGGCAGATCCCCGAGCGCCCCTTGCGCCTGCTGCTGGCACTTGCTGCCACGATGCTGGCCGCCACCTTGCCGACGGGGGCCGCCGCCGAGTCGCTGGTCGGCGATGCCGCGGCAGGCAAGGCCAAGGCTGCCGTCTGTGCTGCCTGTCATGGCGCCCAGGGCATCTCGCCGACGCCGGCCTTCCCCCATCTTGCTGGCCAGCAGGCCCACTACCTGCGCAAGCAGACGGCCGACATCCGGGATGGTCGCCGCTCGGTGCCGCAGATGGCCGGTATCGCCGACAACCTGAGCGATCAGGACATCGCCGATATCGCGGCCCATTACGCCGCGCAGCCCGCCAATCGTGGTCAGGCCGAGCCAGAGGCGGCCCGTGCAGGCGAGGTGCTGTATCGGGCCGGCTCGCTCGAGCGTGGCATCGCGGCCTGCACAGCCTGTCATGGTCCGCGCGGTGAAGGCATCGACTCGGCAGGTTATCCGGCGCTGGCCGGGCAATTCCCCGCCTATACCGTCTCAGCACTCAAGGCCTTCCGCGACGGCAGCCGCGACAACGACCCGAACGCCATCATGAGCAGCATCGCCGCGCGCATGAGTGACAGCGATATGCAGCAGGTGGCCGAATATCTCCACGGCCTGCGCTGAGGCATCCGTTCAGCCGGGTGTCGCGTATGACTGACTTGATGACGACCAGCACCAGCACGCCTTTCAAGGGGCGTGGTCAAGCGACGCCTTGTACGGGGCTTGCTCGAACGGCGTTCATCCAGCGGTCAACCTTGTCGCGCTAGGCTGGCCCGACAGTGATCCGCCGTGTCCCGCCCGGCAGTCTCGACAGCGGTGGTGGCTGACACGCATACTCGATGCATCACTAATGTTGCCGGGTATCATCACCGGGCATGCCTCAATCCGATGGAGATGTTCCATGAAGTGGAAACCCCTACTGACTCTGGTGGCGGGCCTTGGCCTGTCAGCAAGCGTTTTCGCCGCTGAAGCTGGCAAGGACTACCAGGTGCTCGACGAGCCGGTGAAGACCGATGCGCCGGCAGGCAACGTCGAAGTGGTCGAGGCATTCTGGTATGGCTGCCCGCATTGCTACGCGCTGGAATCCAGCCTCGAGCCGTGGGTCGATGAGTTGCCGAGCGACGTGACCTTCAACCGCCTGCCGGCCACCATGGGGCAGGACTGGGTCAAGCACGCCTATGCCTTCTATGCCGCCAAGGACCTGGGCATCCTCGACGAGACCCACAAGGCCTTCTTCGATGCCATCCATCAGGACCACCAGCGCCTGACCGATCCGGATGATATCGCCAAATTCTACAGCGACTACGGCGTCAGCGAAGAAAACGCCAAGAAGTCGCTGACCTCCTTCGGCGTGAAGAGCCAGGTCAATCAGGCCCACGCCCAGATGCGTGCCTACAAGATCATGGGCGTACCGGCACTGATCGTGGATGGCCGCTATGTCATCTCGCCGAGCACGGCTGGTTCACTGCAGAACATGCTCAAGATCACCGACGAGCTGGTCGAGCAGGTGCGTGAAGAGAAAGCCGGCAGCAAGGACGCCGCTTGATGGCAGCGGCTGCTGACTCAGTGGCCGCCAGCGCCACGGAAGGTGCCGGAATCGACGAGACGGCACCTCCCCTGCGTCTGCTGACCTTCAACATGCAGGTCGGTATCCATACCGCGGCGTGGCATCACTATGTCACCCGCGGTTGGCAGCATGTGCTGCCCCACCCGATGCGCCGCAAGCGTCTGGAGCTGATCGCCGCCGCCATCACGCCCTACGATATCGTCGGACTGCAGGAGGTGGATGGGGGCAGTTTCCGCTCCGGCAACGTCAATCAGGTCGATTCACTGGCCGAGACGGCCGAATTCCCGCATCGCTATCAGCAGCTCAATCGCAACCTGGGCCGCCTGGCTCAGCACAGCAACGGCCTGCTGTCGCGCCTGCCGATCAGCCATCTCGAAGAGCACAGCCTGCCCGGCACTCTGCCGGGGCGCGGGGCCATCCATGCCCGCTTCGGCGAGGGCGAACACGCCCTGCATGTCTTCGTCACCCACCTGGCTCTCGGTGCCCGTATCCAGCATCGTCAGCTGCAGTATCTTGGCGAGCTGATCGCGCCCCTCAAGCATGTGATCGTGATGGGTGACCTCAATTGCACGCTGGCCCAGCTCCGTCAGCACAAGGCGTTCAGCGAGGCACTCGATTCCCGCCCCAGCAAGGCCATCAACAGCTACCCGGCCTGGCAGCCACGCCGTGGGCTCGACCATATCCTGGTCTCCTCGACGCTGCGCTTGAGCCACCCGACCACGCTGTCACACCTGTTCTCCGACCATCTGCCGCTTGCGGTAGAAGTCCATCTGCCAGCCGCATGCCGCAAGGCAATCGGGCTCGCCTGACTTTCCGGCGCCTCTCTCAGTCATGCATCTCTGATGCCTGACACTCTGACATCGCTCCCCCGCACGAATGTCGCCCCCTCTACCGCCTGGCTCACCCGTCCGGCTCTCCCGACTCAAGCTTCCGCCAGCTTTGGCTTGATACGCATAACGCGACCCACCCGCGTCCTTCCTCGAGCGTTCCCATGCATCACTGCCGGCATTGCCTCGCCTATCTCACTGCAAGCAAAGGCAAAAACCGCCTGTCAGACCAATGATCCATTTGTTGTTGTGCCGCCGCTCGCTACTCTTTGTCTGCCAATGACGTGGATTAATCGTTGACTTAGCGATGACTGGTGACATGCCGCATCCGAGCGACGTCACTTACAGGGATGAAGCGTGGAATAGCGTTGTTCAAAGCAATGCCATCACGGCTTGCTGCACACCGCGACTGACCACAACATGAGCAACATCTGAATTGGCGACCTTGCCAGCAATCGCTTGCAACACAAGCGCTTGGCAAAGACACAGCAAACGCTGTCGGCAAAGCAACAACAACACCAACAATCATCACCTGCTACCCGCAGGCCAAGGGGACTCCATGTCTGCCAATGCCTCTACCCCCGGCTGGCTCACAGGGCTCGACCGCATGACCGAGGGGCTGGGACGCTGCGTATCCTGGCTGGTCGTCATCATGATGCTGGTCGAATTCACCATCGTGATGCTGCGCTACGTCTTCAATATCAACAGCATCCCCATGCAGGAATCCGTGATGTACATGCACGCGGCCGTCTTCCTGCTCGCCGCCAGCTACACGCTCAAGCACGACGGCCATGTGCGAGTGGATATCTTCTATCAGCGCATGTCGCACCGCGGAAAGTCGTGGGTCGATCTCGGCGGCACCCTGTTCCTGCTGTTCCCGGTGATGACATTCATCCTGCTCTCCAGCCTCGGTTACGTGGGCGATTCCTGGGACATCAAGGAAGCCTCCCCCGAATCCGGCGGCCTGCCGGGCGTCTACCTGCTCAAGACCCTGATTCCAGCCATCGCCATCCTGATGATGCTGCAAGGCGTGGCGGAAGCCGGCCGACACCTGCTGTTCCTGATGGGCCGCCTGCCCTCCCCGCATGCGAGCGATGACACCCCTGACCACGATGAGGAGCTGGTGTAATGCTCGAGATCATGCCACTGCTGCTGTTCGTGTGTATCTGTATCGTCCTGATGCTGGGCTATCCGGTGGCGCTGTCACTGGCCGGTACCGCGCTTGCCTTCGCCGGACTCGGCATGGGGCTGGACGCACTGGGCATTACCCAGGGCGTATTCGATGCCAGCTTCCTGTCCGCGATGCCCAACCGCCTCTACGGCACCATGACCAACCAGACCCTGCTGGCCGTGCCATTGTTCGTGTTGATGGGCGTGCTGCTGGAGAAGTCCAAGGTCGCCGAAACGCTGCTCGACGCCATGGCGCTGATGTTCGGCTCGCTGCGTGGCGGACTGGGGATTTCCGTGACCATCGTCGGCATGCTGCTGGCCGCCTCCACCGGTATCGTCGGCGCGACCGTCGTCACCATGGGCCTGCTGTCACTGCCGACCATGCTCAAGCGCGGTTATGACCCGTCACTGGCCACCGGCGCCATCTGTGCCACTGGCACCTTGGGGCAGATCATCCCGCCGTCCATCGCGCTGGTCCTTTTGGGCGATGTGCTGTCTTCCGCCTATCAGCAGGCCCAGCTGTCGATGGGCATCTGGAGTCCGAAGACCGTCTCGGTGGGTGACCTGTTCATCGGCGCGCTGATTCCGGGCCTGATCCTGGTGCTCGCCTATATCGTCTACATCGCCATGGTCGCCTGGCTGAAACCGGAAAAGGCGCCGGCCGTCGACCGTGATTCGCTGATGGAAGAGCTGGGGCATACCGGCAGCATCTTCTGGCTGATGATGAAGGGGCTGGTGCCGCCGATCGTGTTGATCGTCTGTGTGCTCGGCTCGATTCTCGGCGGTCTCGCGACCCCGACAGAAGCCTCTGCCGTAGGCGCCTTCGGTGCACTGATGCTGGCCCTCGCCAACCGCAAGCTGAGCCTGAAGACCCTGACGGAAGTGGTGCGCTCCACCACCAACGTCACCTCGATGGTGTTCCTGATCCTGATCGGTGCCGCGCTGTTCTCGCTGGTATTCCGCGGCTTCGGCGGCGAAGAGGTCGTCACCGAGATCTTCGAGAACATGCCCGGCGGCGTCATCGGTGCCACCCTGGTGGTGATGCTGGTGATCTTCCTCCTCGGCTTCATCCTCGACTTCATCGAGATCACCTTCGTGGTGGTACCGATCGTCGGCCCGGTGCTGCTGGCCATGGGCCTCGACCCGATCTGGCTGGGCATCATGATCGCCATCAACCTGCAGACTTCCTTCCTGACGCCGCCGTTCGGTTTCGCGCTGTTCTACCTGCGCGGCGTGGCCCCCAAGGAAGTCAGCACCAAGCAGATCTACAAGGGGGTCATTCCGTTCATCCTGATCCAGCTGTGCATGCTGGGTGCGCTGGCCGCCTTCCCGGGCCTGGCGACCTGGCTGCCGGCCCAGTTCTAGGCCACGACTGACGAAACAGTACAAGGACAGAGTAGCAACTGAATTGGCGGGGGTAGCTCCGCCAGCTGATGGGAGAGCCGCCAGTCGGCTCATGCAGATGCACGGGAGCCGTTCGCGGCCCACCTCTTGCCCAGCACCGGTCACTGACCGGTGCACAACAACAATCGGGCACTTCAAGGAGCATGCCATGCAACTCAACAAACTCGCCTTCGGTATCGCCGTCGGCACCATGACCGCCATGGGCACCCTGCCGGCCGTTGCCAACGCCGCCGATACCTTCACCTGGAAGATGGTCACCTCGTGGCCGAAGAACTTCCCGGGGGTGGGCCAGGGACCGGAACGCCTCGCGCGTCTGGTCGACGAGATGTCCGACGGCCGCCTCAAGATCAAGGTCTATGGCGCAGGCCAGCTGGTGCCGGGCTTCGAGGTACTCGATACCGTCTCTTCCGGTACCGCGCAGATCGGTCACTCGGCTTCCTACTACTGGAAAGGCAAGGCGCCGGAAGCCCAGTTCTTCGCCGCCGTCCCCTTCGGCATGACCGCGCAGGAAATGAACGCCTGGCTGCATTACGGCGGCGGCCTGGAGCTGTGGAACGAGGTCTACGACAAGTTCGGCGTCGAAGTCATGGCCGGTGGCGCCTCGGGCGTGCAGATGGGCGGCTGGTTCAACAAGGAGATCAACTCGGTCGCCGACCTCGATGGCCTGAAGATGCGTATCCCGGGTCTGGGTGGCGATGTCATGCAGCAGATGGGCGTGGCGACGGTCAGCATGCCGGGCGGCGAGATCTTCACCTCGCTGCAGTCCGGTGCCATCGATGCCACCGAGTGGATCGGCCCGTACAACGACCTGGCCTTCGGTCTCTATCAGGCCGCCAAGTACTACTACTATCCGGGCTGGCACGAGCCGACCGTCACCTTCGAGGCCATCGTCAACGACGACGCCATGGCCGAGCTCCCCAAGGACCTGCAGGCCATCCTGCGTTCCGCGGTACGTGACGTGAACCAGGACATGCTCGACGAGTACACCGCGCGCAACAACGACGCCCTCGAGACACTGCTCAACGAGCACAAGGTCGAGCTGCGCCGTTACCCGCAGGACGTGCTCGACAAGGCACGTGAACTGTCCGGCGACGTGGTCAAGAAACTCGGCGAGTCCAACGATCTGGCCGGCCGCATCTACGAGTCCTATACCACCTTCGAAGGCAAGGTCGAGAAGTGGCATGAGGTCTCTGAACAGGCCTACCTGAACGCACGTAATCCGGAAGGCGTGCAGTAAGACCGCGTTACCTGCGCCGCGCTCCCGCGAGGCGGCGCAGTCCCGTCATCCAATGCTTGCAGCCGCCCCCTCGGGGGCGGCTTTTTTGGGTCTGCGCGATCAGCTTTCGAGCAGGAAGGTCACCGGCCCGTCATTGAGTAACGAGACCTGCATGTTGGCGCCGAAGCGTCCGGTCTCGATTCCCACCCCGAGCTCTCTCCCGCGCTCACGCGCCTTGTCGACCAGATAGGTGAACAGCCGCTCGCCCTCCGCCGGTGGCGCCGCCGAGGAGAAGCTGGGACGCATGCCGCTGCCGGTGTCCGCCGCCAGCGTGAACTGCGAGACCAGCAGCAGACTGCCGCCAGCCTGCTGGACGTTGAGGTTCATCTTGTCGTTCTCGTCACCGAAGACCCGATAATGCAGCAGCTTGTGCAGCAACTTGTCGGCACGCGCCTCGTCATCGCCCTTCTCGACGCCTACCAGTACCAGCAGACCGCCTTCGATGGCGCCGACGCTCTCGTCCTCGACCACGACTTCTGCCCGTGTGACACGCTGGATCAATGCTCGCATGCCGCTTGCTCCTTCAAGAGATGGATGTTGATTCATGACATTTCGTGCTCGGAGCATACCAGACGCGAACGCCCCGCAGACTGAGCCTGCGGGGCGCGACAGGTGTTACTTGAGAGGATGGGAGGCGCTGCTAGCTGGCGAGGCTGGGCAGGAACAGCGCGATCTGCGGGAACAGCATCAGCAGCACCGTCGCCAGCAACAGCAGGGCAATGAAGGGCGGCGTCCCTCGGATGACCTCCATGTACGGTTTTCTAAATACCGCCACCGCAGTGAAGATGTCGCAGCCAAAGGGCGGAGTCGCCGAACCTATCGCCGCCTGCAGGGTGACCAGGGTGCCGACCAGCACCGGGTCCAGCCCGGCGGCATCGACTGCCGGCGCAAACACCGGCGCCAGAATCAGGATCACCACGATAGGGTCCACGAACATGCAGCCGACGAAGTAGGCCGCCGCGATCACCGCCAAGAGCGCCAGCGCATGCTCCGACAGGTAGGGAATGTAGCCGCCGAGGATGGCATCCGGAATCTTGGCGAAGGAGATCATCCACGAGAATCCCGCGCCCGCCGCCACCAGGATGAACACCACCGCGGTGATCAACCCCGTGGAGAAGGCTACACCGGGCAGGTCCTTCAGGGTCACGCCGCGATAGATCAGCATCTCGAGAATCAGCGCATAGATCACCGAGACCGTGGCGGCCTCCGTCGGCGAGAACATGCCCGAGTAGATGCCGCCGATGATGATCACCGGGAAGCCCGCCGGCAGGCTGGCGCGCTTCAAGGCCTTGAGGCGTGCGGGCCAGTCCGCCTTGGGCTGTGGAGCGATGCCCAGCTTCCACGACTTCCACATGCAGTAGAGCGAGAACAGCACCAGGATCATCAGCCCCGGGCCGATACCGGCGATGAACAGGTCACCCACCGAGGTACCGGTCGCGACGCCGTAGATGATCATGCCGATGGAGGGCGGAATCAGCAGCGCGATATCGGAGGCATTGATGATCAATGCGATGGTGAACTTGTCACTGTAACCGGCTTCCAGCAGCCGCGGGCGCAGCGGGCGCCCCATCGCCACCACCGTGGCCTGGGTGGAGCCGGACACCGCGCCGAACAGAGTGCAGCCCAGCGCGGTGGTCACCGGCAGGCCGCCGCGCCAGTGGCCGACGAAGCGCTCGACCAGATCCAGCAGGCGCTGGGCAGTGGAGCCCTTGAGCATGATATCGGCCGCCAGAATGAACATCGGCACCGCCGTCAGCACCACCGGCTGCAGGCCACCGATCATCTGCTGGATCACCAGCTCCGGCTTGAGGAAGGGAAAATCGCTGAACAACAAGAAGAAGGTGCCGACGCTCAATGGCACCATCATGGGTACCCCAAGCAACAGCAGCCCCACCATCACGAGCAGAATCCACATCGCAGCTTCCGTCCCTGGGTCAATGAAGTGTGATCAATCGTCTATCGAGGCATCGAGAAGACATTCCCGACGCAGTGACTAGAGCGCGCCGCTGCCGTCGACTTCCTCGTTCTCGTCCATCTCCGCCGTACGCCATGACAACCAGGCGCCCTGCGCCAGCAGGTTGCGCAGGATCGCCATCAGGTACTGGAGAGCCCCGAGCGCCAGTCCCAGCGGGACCACGGCATAGAGCGCCGCCAGCGACCAGCGCAGCGACGGCGTGACACGCCCGGACCTGGCCAGGCTCTGCAGATAATCCACCGCCAGCCAGGCGAGGTAGGCCAGCAAGGCACAGGTGATGACCTGCCCGGCGATCAGCAGCACCTTGCGCAACCACGGCGGCATGAAGTCCAGCAGCGCCGTCACGCGGATATGTCGCCCGGCGCGCGCGCCGTAGCTGATGCCGAGGAAGGTCAGCCACAGCTGCAGGATCTGCATCAGCTCTTCGGTGAACGGCAGACTGTAGTTGAAGACGTTGCGCCCGATGACGTTGGCGATGCTGGCCGTCGCCATGCCCAGCACACACAGGGCGATCAACCAGCGCTCGGCGTGCGCCAGTCCCTGGTCACCACGTTCGAACCAGGCGGCCAGACGGCGCAGCGGCGCAGGCAGATGTGCGAGGGGGTCCTGACCGCCATTCGTCTCGGCCGGGCTGGGGCGGGTCTCATCAGCGGAGGGAGACTTGGAGGGGGGCGAGTTCATGAAGCGGTTTCCTGTTGATGCGGCATCCTGCCAGATAGGCTTTCTACCAGGCGTCATGCGCGCAGTGGTTTGCACCAGACGGCCAGCACTTGCCAGTACGATCCATTGAAATTTTCCGCGGCGCCGCCGTGATTTTCACTTTGGCTACTCTTGTTCTAGCTTTATTAGCGGCGTTTGAAATCAGTATGCAGCCGACGCACGGCATGTCGCTCTGGCGCCGGGGGCCGATTGTGAAGCCCTGGTGAGCAATGAGCAGAGCCTCGAGTACCAGAGACTCATACGCACAAGCTCAGCTTATTCATAATAAATTCTAATCACACTATCTAATTTGGTGATTTTTTTATTATATTAAGAATGGCAATATTATCTGAATGATGCAAGTTGCACGCCGGGTATGCCCAGAGCCGCCCGACGATGATGGAAATCACACAAGGAGAACAAGATGACGATGCAATGGAACCCGTCACCCGAGCAGAATCGCGAGACGTCCAGGACTCCTGTTCCCCTTTCTCGTCTCGCCGCGCTCATCAAGGGAGGCGCCCTCGCGTCCGGCCTGGGCATGGCGGCGCTGGCCTCCGCGGGCGTGCAGGCGGACACCTGGCGTTTCGCGCTGGAGGAAGTCTCCGGCAGTGTGCAGGATGCCTACGCCCAGGAATTCAAGAAGCGCATCGAAGAGGCCTCCGGCGGTGACATCGATGTCGAGATCTACCCCTACGGTGCACTGGGTACCTCCTCACAGCTCACCGAACTGGTGCAGAGCGATGCCATCCAGCTGACCTTTGCCTCACCGGGTCACCTGGCCTCGGTGATTCCGGAGTCGGGCGTCTTCACGCTGCACTTCCTGTTCTCCGACGACAATGCCATCAATGAAGAGGTGCTCGGCAGCTCCAAGGCCATCGACATGCTGTCCGAGGCCTACACCGAGCAGAACCTCCAGCTGCTGGGCGTGATTCCGGAAGGCTGGATGGTGTGGACCGGCAACCGCGACATCAAGACACCTGAGGACATGGAAGGCTTCAAGATCCGCACCATGACCTCGCCGATTCTGGTCGAGAGCTACCGCGGCTACGGGGCCAACCCGACGCCGATGCCCTATTCCGAGGTCTACTCCGGCCTGCAGCTGGGTCAGATCGACGGCCAGGTGAACCCGGTGTTCGCCATCCAGGAAATGAGCTTCTACGAAGTTCAGGACTACATGATCCAGGCCAAGCAGGCGCAGTTCATCACCACGCTGGTGGCCTCCAGTGACTTCTATTCCGGACTGGATGACGAGCAGCAGCAGATGCTCGACAAGGTCACCAACGAGATGCGTCCGTACATCTTCGAGAAGCAGGAGGAGTACAACGCTGACCGTCTGGAGAAGATCAAGGAAGACAGCGACATCGAGATCATCACGCTGACCGATGAGCAGCGCGAAGCCTTCCGCCCGGTCGGCGAGAAGGGCTGGGACGTCTACCGTGAGCAGGCCGGTGAGCGTGGCAGCAAGATCCTCGACACCCTGCAGGCCGACATCAAGGCTGCCGAAGGCAAGTGATCTCCTGAGCGCTGACAGCTCGCGCTTCGCGCCAGGGCTGTCAGTCAACTTCGAGCATCACCAAGGCATGAAAAAGCCCCTGCCGGGAAACCGGCAGGGGCTTTTTGCGGATCGGGGGTTACTGACCCAGCAACTCGGTGCGGAAATCCTCCTGAGCCGGCGAATCCCCCAGCCAGATCGCGAACAGGCCATTGGCCAGCGCCAGCGAGCCGCTCTCGAAGATCACCTGCTCGTTCAGTACCAGCGACAAGGTGCCTCTGCCGCCACCGGCGGACAGCCATTGCAGCGCATAGCGATCCCCCGGCACGACGTCCTGATAGGCACGATTGAAGCGCGTCAATTCAGGCTCGATCGCCGCAAAATCCGCTGCTGACAGGTTCTTGCGCACGCCCTTGATGGTCGCCTTGGCGAAGTCCTCGGCATCGATGGCATGGAAGTACTCCAGCACCAGGCGACGCGAGACATCCTTGAGCGGCGCCGGGCGCGGGCGACGCGCATCCTGATAATAGGCGCCGACATAGGCGTCCCACAGCAGGTAGGTGAAGAGCCCACTGCCGATCAGCGTCAGCGGCTGGCCGGACTGCGTGGTCACCTGATCCGCGAAGGTCACCCCCTTGATCTCGACGGCGAGCGCAGCCGGGCTGGTGGTGGCAATCAGCGCCCCCATCACGCCCGCGGCCAGCCAGCGCGGCATACTCGCCACCGGCGGACTGACGACACGCCAGGCGGCGTTCAGGCAGCAAACGGCGCCGCGGATAGCTGATACGGGCAAGCGGTACAGCGATATAGGCATGGCATCTACTCGTTGGCTGGCAGGGATCCAGGGGAACTCACGGGGCCTTTCTCCTGCAGGTCATCGCTCCTGCAGGGTCACCGCCCTTGTGGAATCGGCTATCAGTGGCTTGCTCTCATGGGCCTGGCTCTGGCTGACTTACCACAGGGCGTGGAAATGGTGCACCGGCCCCCGACCCTTGCCGACATTGAGCTGATCGGAGGCACGCAGCGCGCCCAACAGCCATTCGCGTGCCTCGACCACCGCCTGCGACAACGGCAGACCGTTCGCCAGTCGCGCCGTGATGGCAGAAGACATCGAGCAGCCGGTGCCGTGCAGGTTGTCGGTCTCGATACGTGGCGCGCACAGCCATTGCTCGCCGGCATCACTGACCAGCAGGTCATCACAGGCCTGCCCCTCAAGCGCTCCACCCTTGATCAGTACCGCCTTCGCGCCTCGGGCGCGCAGCTCGCGAGCGACCTCAGGCATGTCGGAGCGCCCGATCAGGCGCCGCTCACCCAGCAGCACCGCGGCTTCATGCAGGTTGGGCGTGATAATGTCGGCCAGCGGCACCAGGTGCTCGGCCACCGACTGGATGGCAGCATCATTGACCAGCGCATCACCACTCTTGGCGACCAGCACCGGGTCCAGCACGACCCAGCGCGGGCGACGCTGCTGAAGGCGGTCGGCGAGCATTTCCACCACCAGCGGATCGGCCACCATGCCGATCTTGGCGGCGCGGATATCGAGATCATCCAGCACGGCGTCCAGCTGTGCGGCGATGAATTCCCGCGAGACCGCCTCCACGCTGCGCACACCACAGGTATTCTGCGCCGTCAGCGCCGTGATCACGCTGGCCCCGTAGGCGCCCAGCGCAGAGAATGTCTTGAGGTCCGCCTGAATGCCGGCTCCCCCGGAGGGGTCTGAGCCCGCTATCGTCAGGACGCACGGAATATGCATGCAGGAAGCTCCCGAAATATGGCTTTGACGTGCCAACAGCATACCCGAGCTGAGGAGGGAAGAAAGCCACCCCCAGCGCCCTGCCACCGTGAAAAACAGAAGAAAGTGATATGGATGAAGTAGCCGTGCTGTCATTGCCGGCATTGACCTCGCTCGCCGTGATCTCACTGGCCAGCGCCACCCTGCTGCCCGGTGGATCGGAAGCGGCATTCGCGGGACTGTGGTGCCAGGGACACGCGCCCTGGGCGCTGTGGATCGCGGCGACGCTGGGCAACACGCTCGGCAGCCTGATCAACGTCGCCCTGGGGCGTGGCGCCCGCCGCCTGCGCACACGGCGCTGGTTTCCGGTCTCGCGGCGCGCATTGGCGCGCGGCACTCTGTGGTATCGCCGCTTCGGCGCCTGGAGCCTGCTGCTGAGCTGGGCCCCGCTGATCGGCGACCCGCTGACGGTGCTGGCGGGGGTCTTCCGGCTGGCGTGGTGGAAAAGCATCGTCCTGATCGTGATCGCCAAGGGCGGACGCTATGCATTGCTGCTGGCAGCCGACCTGTGGCTGACGCCCTGGTGTCAATGACCGGCGCACGGCTGCTGCTGTCTTCCTCCTTGTCTCTGCCCATACCACTGCTCCTGCCGCCTCAGTCAATCGCTTGAATGAGATCGCAGATACGCAAGGCGAGGATGCGTGCTATGCTGACAGGCGCCATGCTGCACTGCACAATAAAAGCTCTTCCATTGCGTTGACCCAGTGCCTCATTGCCTGGATCAGGTGCTTCATTGCCCTTGATATGCACCTCGTCACCCTTTCGCTGCCTCCACGAGTCCGCGCCTCCCCCATCCCATGGCGTCAGGCTCGCGACGGTCCCCTGACCTCGGGCATTCCCCGGCGGAGTGCTGCACTACTAGAGAGGAGAAGGTTTCATGCGTGATACATCCTGCGACTTCTGCGCCGATGCGCTCAATATTCTGGTGTTGCAAGGCGGTGGTGCGCTCGGCGCCTACCAGATCGGCATCTTCGAGGCGCTGGCCGAGGCCGGCATCCAGCCCGACTGGGTGGTCGGCACCTCGGTCGGCGCCATCAATGGCGCCCTGATCGCCGGCAATCCGGAGGGCGAGCGCCTCAAGGCCCTCGAGTCATTCTGGTATGGCATCGCCCAACCCGCTGCCAGCATGGGCCCCGCCTTTCATCCGTGGGAGCGCAGTGTCGCGCGTACCTCCGCCATGCTGTGGGGCATTCCGGGCTTCTTCCGCCCGCGCCCGCTGTGGACGGTACCGATCTGGCAGAGCTTCTTCGGCGAGCCGCCCAGCCTCTACGACACCGAGCCGCTGGGCGACACGCTCAATCGGCTGGTGGACTTCGAGCGACTCGATGCCCGCCACCCGGAGAATGTTCGCCTGTCGGTGGGGGCGGTGAATATCGGCAGCGGCGCGCTGCGCTACTTCGACTCCTCGCATGAAGCGCTGGACCACCGCCATATTCTGGCCAGCGGCGCCCTGCCACCGGCCTTCCCGCCGGTGTGGGTCGATGGCGAAGCCTATTGGGATGGCGGCCTGTACTCCAATACGCCCGTCAGCTGGGTGCTGTCGGAGCGGCCGCATGGCGAGACGGTGGTCAACTGCTACGTGATCGACCTGTGGAGTGCCGATGGCAAGGTGCCGGAGACATTGCAGGAGGCGCAGCTGCGCGAGAAGGACATCCAGTATTCCAGCCGTGCCGGCGAGCATCTCCATCTGCTGGAAGAGAATCAGGCGCTGCGCATGGGAATCGAGAATCTCGCCGACCATCTGCCGGAGGCGCTGCGCCAGTCACCGAAGATCCAGCGCATCCTCGCCATGACCCAGCAGCCCTCGATCAACGTGGTGCGCCTGCTGGCCGCGGCGCGCCCGGGCGAGACCTCACTGAAGGATATCGACTTCTCGCGCGCGACCATCGACTCGCGGCGCGACAGTGGCTATCAGGACATGCAGGAAGTACTGAGCCGCTGCAGCCAGTTTGCGCCGCTGCCGGAGGATATCGGGGTCATCGTGCGCAACTTCACGCGCAACGCCGACGGCGAGCTGGTCAGCCTGTCGACGCCTGATGCCAGCCCCGCCGACGATGACCAGGCGAGCATCTCGGCAGAGGACCTGCCCGGTCAGGCGACCGGCAGCTGAGCAGCGCTGACGACGATTCAGCACGATCCATCCACACCCCATCGCAGCCGTCACGCGCTGGCGGCGCACCGGGTGGGTGTGGATAACCCGGTGTCGACAAGATGCCACCCGCCGGGTGGCCTCACCCGCGAGGTTGCGCGGCTCCCAGCCGTGAACACTCCCCGCGGGTAAGCTCGCGCCACTCCCCCGGCGCCAGCCCTTCGAGACTCAAGCCCGCCACCGACTCACGGTGCAGCCACACCACGCGATTGCCCAGGCTGCGCCACAGCCGCTTGATGTGATGATGCCGTCCCTCGTGCAGCGTCAGGCACGCCTGGTCCGCGCTGAGAAACGCAAGCTGTGCCGGCAGTGTCGGGCGCGGATCATGTTCGAGCATCACCCCTTGGCGAACCTGTGCAATGGCGCTTTCCTGTTCGACCTCCGACAGGGGACGCTCCAGCCCCATGCGATAGCGCTTGGCGGGGCCCTCGAGCCCGGCAGCGCTGATGCGCGCCGAGACACCGCCGTCATTGGTCAGCAGCAGGGCGCCGGTCGTCGCACGATCAAGACGCCCGACATGGTGGATGTCGGCCAGCCAGCCGCTGTCCTCGCCGCGTGCATTCAGTGTGTCACGCAGCACATCGATCACGGTGGGGTGTTCGGGGTCATGACAGGCCGTCACGACCCCGGCGGGCTTGTTGAGCAGGATATGACGCGGACGCCGCGCGGCCTGCAGGCAGACGACAGCGCCACTCACTGACAGATGGATGTCATCGAAGGGGCCGACCTCATGCAGCGGGTCGCTGACCGTCGCGCCGTTGACCCGCACGCGCCCCGCCGCCAGCGCCGAGAGCGCATGACGACGATTGAGCTGTGGCTGACGTGTCAGCCAGCGGTCCAGCCGCATGACCTAGTCCGCCGCCTTGAGCTGGGCTTCCATGTCTTCCAGCGCTTCCTGAGCCTCGAGCCACTCGGCTTCGGCCTCATCAAGGCGACTCTTTATCTCGCCCTGGCTGGCCAGCAGCCCGGTCAGCTCCGCCTTGCGGTCAGCCTCGTAGAGCGTGGCATCGCCCAGCGCTTCCTCGATCTTGTCCAGCTCGCCCTGCGCCTTGCTCATCTTCTGCTCGGCCTTGTCGCTGACCTTCTTGAGCGGACGCAGCTTCTCGCGCAGTTCGGCCGCCTGACGGCGCGCCTCCTTGCGGTCCGGCGTGCGCGTGCTGCCAGTCTCCGCATCGGCATCCTTCTGGGTACGCGCTTCCCGCCGCTCGCCCTCGACCCGCGCCTTGAGCCAGGCACGGTAATCATCCAGGTCACCATCGAAGGGCGTCACGCGCCCATCGGCGATGCACCAGAATTCATCGACGCAGGCACGCAGCAGGTGGCGGTCGTGGGAGACCAGAATCACGGTGCCCTCGAAGGTCGCCAGTGCATCGGTGAGCGCCTCGCGCATGTCGAGGTCCAGGTGGTTGGTCGGCTCATCCAGCAACAGCAGATTGGGCTTCTGCCAGGCGATCAGCGACAGCGCCAGACGCGCCTTCTCGCCACCGGAGAACGACTCCACCGTGGCGTAGACCTCATCGCCGTGGAAGCCGAAGCTGCCAAGGAAGGTGCGGATCTCCAGCTCACCCGCCGACGGTGACAGGCGCAGCACATGATTGAAGGGCGTCGAGGACAGGTCGAGCCCATCCACCTGGTGCTGGGCGAAGTAGCCGATGGCCAGATGCTCGCCGGCGGTCCGCTGGCCCTCGACCAGCGCAAGCTCGCCGGTGAGCGCCTTGATCAGCGTCGACTTGCCGGCACCGTTGGGGCCGAGCAGACCGATGCGCTGTCCCGGCAGCAGTGAGAAGCGTACCCCGGAGAGCTGCGGCGGCTGACCGGGATAGCCGATCACCGCACGGTCCAGCCCCAGCAGCGGATGCGAGATCTTGTCGGAGCACGGGATGGTGAAGTGGAACGGGGAATCGGCCTTCACGGCCGCCGTTTCCTCCATGCGCTCCAGCATCTTCATGCGGCTCTGGGCCTGACGTGCCTTGGTGGCCTTGGCCTTGAAGCGACGCACGAAATCCTCGATCTCGGCACGCCGCGCCATGGTCTTCTCGTGCTCGACCTGCTCACGCACCAGACGCTCGGAACGCGTGCGCTCGAAGCGGCTGTAATTGCCCTTGTAGACCACCAGTTTGCGACGATCGAAGTGGATGATGTGATCACACACCGCATCGAGGAAGTCGCGGTCGTGGGAGATCAGCAGCAGCGCGCCGGGATAACGCGCCAGCCATTGCTCCAGCCACAGCAACGCATCGAGATCCAGGTGGTTGGTCGGCTCATCCAGCAGCAGCAGGTCGGATGGCGTGAACAGGGTACGCGCCAGATTGGCCCGCATGCGCCAGCCACCCGAGAAGGCCGCCAGCGGCTGACTGAGCTGCGCCTGGCTGAAGCCAAGGCCGACCAGCAGCTGCTCGGCACGTGCCCGTGCGGTGTAGCCATCAAGGGTATCGAAATGGGCGTGCAGCTCGGCCTGACGCTGGTGCTCGCCGCTCTCTTCGGCGGCCGCCAGGGCGCGCTCGGTCTCGCGCAGCGCGTGGTCCCCGTCCATGACGTAGTCGACGATCGGACGCTCCAGTGCATCGATTTCCTGCGCCATGTGCGCGACACGCACGCCACCGGCCAGCGATACCGTGCCGCTGTCGGGCGTCAGCTCGCCGAGGATCAGGCCGAACAGGCTCGACTTGCCGGCGCCGTTGGGGCCGACGATACCGGCCTTGTGACCGGCATGCAGCGTCAGGTCCGCTTCGTCGATCAGCGGTGCTCCGCCGCGTTGCAGGGCGAGCTGGCGCAGTGCAATCATGACAACCTCGATCAGAAAATACGGGGGACGTCGGGCTCCCGTTCACCGCCACCGACACGAGCGCTACGACTCAGCAAGCTGCTGGGCGCGACTCGTGAAGAGACATCATCCGTGACACATGAAGAGACATCATCGGTGGCACGTAAAGAGATATCATCCGTGACACATGAAGAGACATCATCGGTGGCACGTGAAGAGACATCATCCGTGACACATGAAGAGACATCATCCGTGACACACGAAGAGGCCGACTTGATGGGCGCATATTCTATCGGATTGTGGGACTACGCGCTGTCTCTGTATGCCCTGCCCGGCGAGGTCGGCTCTGCGGGCAACTCTCAGCCGACGCCGGACATGATGAGTACCTGCCTGCTGCTGCAGAACGAGGCGGGACTCGATGTCTGCGAGCTGCTGTGGATTCACTGGCTGTCCGCCCACGGCATCGCCCTGGCCGCCTCGCCCACTCGCCTGCTGGAAGACGTGCGCGACTGGCAGGGCTGGATGACCGCCATGCTGCGCGAGCGCCGCCGCCAGCTGAAACAGGAGCTGACGACACTGCCCGCGACCCAGGACCCGGCCGCGGTGCAACGCCTGGAACGCCTCTATCAGCAGCTCAAGGCCTGCGAGCTGTCCGCCGAGCAGGAGACCCTCGCCCAGCTGGAAGAGCTGAGCCCTGCGCTGTCGTCAGCCGAAAGTGTGGCCGGCCTGAGGGCGCCCTTCGCCCATGTCGCGGACCCGCTGCAGGCCTTTCAACAATCACTGGCACTGCTGAGCGGCAAGACGACGCTCGCCGTGGGGGATCACCCGACGGCACGTGCCCTGCGCAGACTGGCACTGGCCCGCGTGCCCGTCAGCGCCTGACAACGCCAGCGAGATGCGGAACTTGTACGCGGCTGGTAGAGTCGGAGTAACACTAGTGCCCGAGGCAGGCCATGCCGCCTCGGTGTCAATTGCGTGTTTCGGGCCCGTCTCAGGCCCATTCCATCCTGAAGGAGTTTTCATGAAACAGCTGGTCAGTGCCGTCGCGCTCGGCGCCCTCCTGGTCACCCCGTTCAGCTTTGCCGCCGATGACAGCCTCGCAGACGAGCAGGCACAGCTCAGCTATGGCATCGGTGCAACTCTGGGCAAGAGCCTCTCCCAGGACATCACCGATCTGGATCTCGACGCCTTCACTCAAGCCGTGCGTGATGTCTACGCCAAGGGCGACATGAAGATGAGCGACCAGGAAATCGCGGATTCGCTTTCCCGCTTCCAGCAGAAGAAGATGGAAGAGCAGAAGAAGATGGTCGAGCAGGAAGCGACCGACAACAAGGCAGAGGGTGACAAGTTCCTCGCCGACAACGCCAAGAAGGACGGCGTGAAGACACTGGATTCCGGTCTGCAGTACAAGGTGCTGGAATCCGGAGACGGCGCGACCCCGTCCGCTGAAGATACCGTCAAGGTGAACTATGAAGGCAAGCTGCTGGACGGCACCGTCTTCGACAGCTCCTACCAGCGTGGCGAGCCGGTCAGCTTCAAGGTCAACCAGGTCATCAAGGGTTGGCAGGAAGCACTGCAGGAAATGAGCGTCGGCGATACCTGGATGCTCTATGTCCCGGCCGAGCTTGCCTACGGCAAGGCTGGCACCGGCGGCCCGATCGGCCCGAACGAGACGCTGACCTTCAAGGTCGAGCTGCTCGACGTGACCAAGGCCGACGCAAAGCAGTAATGGCGGCGTAAGCCCCCCCCCTGCTGGTAACCGGCAAGCACTGCTGCCGGTAGCAACGAAAGAGCCGCCCATCGGGCGGCTCTTTGCGTTTCTGGCAATGGCGGATGTCCGCTGGTTCTCCACTCCAGAAATCCCTGTACGGACGCCGCCAGCCTGTGGATAAATCTGTGGGGAAGCTATTGACCACAGGTTGACAACCGGCCTTTCCGGTGCCTGTCGCGGCAGTGATGCTGGTTGAACGCAAAGCAACCACTGACTTGATATTTTTAGTCGATATCACGTAACAGTTTGTTTTTAATAGCCTTTATAAATCAGCACTTGACGACACTGCGTTGCATGTTCGAGCCGTCATGATTATCCACAAAATTTTCCTCGAGCGCTTGCCAACTTGTGGACAATGTGTATTTCACCTCTGAGAACGGCCTCAAGACGCGGCGCATTCAGCGGGTGCCACGCAGGGCTCAATCAGCGGTCGCGCTCAGGACGCGCGTCACGCCAGCGCGAACACCGGCCGGCCCCGGCGTGAACGGAATACGATCGTAGATGCGCCCCTGGGCAGAGACGAGATAGAGCGCGGCACCATGATCGATGGTGTAACCCAGCGCGGAGTCCTGTGCCTCGACACGTCGATAGCTGACGCCATAACGCCGCGCCACATCGGCGAGTGCCGCCTGACTGCCGGTGATGCCCTGAAAGCGTGGCCCGAAGTGCCCGGTGTACTCGGCCAGCCGGGCAGGCGTGTCGCGCTCGGGGTCCAGCGACACCATCACCGGCACCACGCGCGCCGCCGCCTGGGGTGGCAGTTCAGACATCACCTGACGCAGCGCCGCCAGCGTCATCGGGCAGACATCCGGGCACTGGGTATAGCCGAAGTAGAGCGCGACGACCGGCGTGGCCTGCGCATCTGCGGCCTCGCCCATCGTGACCTCCGCGAGTGTGAAATCACCCTGCTGCGATTCGAGCTGGATGGGACCGCCTAGACTGGCCCAGGCCTGCATCCCCGCAACCGGCGCCAGATCCTGCTGCGCCTGCTGCCAGGCGACACCGGCCCCGATCACGGCCGCCAGGCCGACGGCACCCAGCAACCACCAACGTCTGGCGACGCCCTTGTCGAGCTGATGGCTCTCTTGTCGGCGAGTGCCTGCCTGCCCGTCCTGTGACTTTCGCTCTGCGCCCATCCCTGCCTCCCGGTGCCTTCATGCCTGAAACGACGTCCCTGCCGGCCGGGCTCAACGCCAACGGCTAGCTGCCCTGATGCATCGGGCGGGTATCACGGCGAAACAATTGATCGACCGAGCTTTCTAGCTGCTCCGCCGTGGTGGCCCGGGGATGGCTATCGAAATCGAACCAGCTGCCCAGTCGGCCACGCTCGGTGGTCACGATCACCTGCGCACGCCACGCCATGGTCGCGCTGCTGCAGAACCCCAGCTGCCCTTCCCCCTGCCAATGCTGGCGCTCGAGGCTCTGGGCATCGGTGGTGCTCAGCACGCTGCGCTTCACGCCCATGTCCATATGGCGGCCGATGAAATCCACCTCGACCCCCTCCGGTGAGACGCCCTCCGTCATCACGCGAATGCCCAGCGGTGTCAGCGGACTGATATCACCGTCCAGCGCCAGGGTAATACGCCCGAAGCGGCCCAGTTCGGCAGTACAGGGGGCATGATTGAGCTCGCAGGACTGATTGGGCGCAAACCAGGTCACCTTGCCGTTGCTGCCATCGCGTACCAGGTAATAGTCGATCAGGTAATACAGCGAGACCACGATGGTGATCAGCGTGACGATGATCAGCAGATTGAGCAGCCGCGGGCGGGCATTGTCTTCTTCTACGCGATACATGGCAGTTCCGGCAACGGTCCGGCAGCGCATCGACAGGCAAGGCGCCCCGAATGGGAAAGAAAGTGACGTGACGGGAATGGTCTGCGCTCAGCCACGACATGACGCCAGCGCGTGACCGGCGAACAAGACCTGAGTCCAAGTGCAGCGCTGAGCGAGTCATGACAAGCTTACCAGCCCGCCTCACCGCGGCAGCAGGCGAGACATCATGTCACGCGCTCGCCACATCGCTCTCAAGGCATTCGCACTCAAGGTATTCGCACTCAGCCCCGACAAGGAGTCAGCATGGCAAGTGTACAGCAGGCGCTCGGCCCCCTCTTCCTGTTGATCCTCTCGGGGGCACTACTCAGGTGGAAGCGCTTCCCCGGCGAAGGCTTCTGGAGTGAACTGGAACGCCTGATCTATTACGTGCTGTTCCCCGCCATGCTGGTGTCCACGTTGGCACGTGCCGACATGGCCAGCGTGCCGGTCGTGGCTCTGGCCAGCGTGATGCTGGGCGCGATGCTGCTGTTCGCCGCCGCGCTATGGCTGAGCTGGCGTCACGCGCCGGACTGGCTGAGCCGCCATATGGGCGACGCCGCCTCCTTTACCTCGCTCTTCCAGGGCAGCATCCGCTTCAACAGCTACGTCGGTGTGGCCGGGGCAGCAGCGCTGCATGGCAGCGCCGGGGCGACCGTCGCGGCCGTGGCGCTGGCGCTGATGGTACCGGCCGCCAACCTGCTGTGCGTGATGGCCTTCATCGGCGCAGGCACCCTGGGCGAAGGCGGTCTGCTGCGCTCGCTCAAGGCGCTGACCCGCAATCCGCTGGTGCTGGCGTGTCTGGCCGGCACGGCTCTCAACCTGAGCGGCATCGGCTTGCCGGGCTGGAGTGGCGACGCCATCAGCCTGCTGGGGCGCGCCGCCTTGCCGCTCGGCCTGGTCGCGGTAGGCGTGGCGCTGCGCCCGCGTGTGCTGGTGAGCAGTGGCAGCGTAGCGTGGCTGGCAAGCCTGCTGAAGCTGCTGGCGATGCCGGCACTGGTGGTCGTGCTCTGCCGGTGGTTCGGCCTTGAAGGAGTGGCGCGTGATGTGGCGATTCTGTTCGCGGCGCTGCCCACCGCGACCTCCGCCTATATTCTGGCCCGCCAGCTGGGCGGCAATGCCGAGCTGATGGCGGCCTTGATCACCGCCCAGACGCTGCTGGCGATGCTGACCCTGCCCCTGTGGCTGGCGACCTGAGCTCCTGTCGAGCTGTCGAGCTGACGACCGCACATTCGAAAAGCGCCTTGAGTCCCCACCGTGTGCGCAGCGCACAACAAAAAGGGCATCCCCAGATGAGGATGCCCAAGACCGTGACTAGCTTGATGAGGAGAAACACCGTAGCGGGGGCCTGACTCCGCCGCTACGGCTGGGCTTGCGCCCTGCGATGTCTGCCCGGACACCGCACATACAAGATAATCATTCTCATTTGCTTTTGCAAGGCAAATGCGAAGAATTTCTATTTAAGTTTTATCTTGTACATCCTCGAGCGAGAACACCCTCAGCTCCGCATGCAATTCGACCTCCAACGCCGTCATGGCTTCCGCACGTGCCAGGCCATCACGCTCGGCGCGATACAGATGCGGGGTCATGGTCAGCAGGTCCCGAATCTGCTCATTGCTGGTCAATGACAGCCCCGCATGCAGATGCTCGACCTCGCCGCTGATGGCGAAGCCCGCGGACTCGGCAGCGCTCAGTCCGGCCTCGCCACGCGCGGGCTTCAGCTCGCGGTAGAGAATCCTGCGCAACGCCAGCAGGTGCTCGGCCCCCGCCTCCAGCAGCACGACGTGGCCACCGGGCTTGAGGACACGCGCGAATTCCTGCCAGACAGGGAAGCCGAAGGCGCAGATGACGACATCCACACACGCATCCTCCAGCGGCAGGGCGGCGTTGGTGCCCACCAGCCAGGCGGCATCACGTGACTGCTTCGCCGCGGCCAGCACCGCATGTTTGGAGATATCCAACCCCGCCGCCGTCAGCGAGAAATCCCGCTCACCGGCAGCGCACGCCAGCTGACGCAGATAGAAGCCTTCGCCGCAGCCGGCATCCAGCACGGCCAGCGGCGCCTGAGACGCTGCCAATGCCAGCACACGGCTGGCCAGGGCCGCCGCCAGCGGCTGATAGCCGCCGAGGGCGAACAGGCGCTGGCGGGCACTGACCATCGCCTTGCTGTCGCCGGGGTCCAGGCTGCGTTTGCGCTGCACCGGCAGCAGATTGACGTGCCCCTGGCGTGCGATATCGAAGCGATGCCCGTCGGCACAGCACCAGCTCTGGCCATCACGTGCCAGCGGCTGGGCATCCAGCGGACAGGTGAGGGCCGTCAGCGGGGTCATGGTCGGGCGATCAGCCGAGTCAGCGGTAGGCGTCGTCATGGTCAGCAACTCTCGGGACGAAGTGGGAAGAGAAGGGAAAAAGCGGCGGGCCTCACACGCAAGCGGCCACCCGAAGGCGGCCGCGATGCAGCGTCATGAAGACGCCGCCACTGCGCACGAGGCGCTGATCAGTCCTGCTTGACGAAGATCAGGTCCCACACGCCGTGGCCGAGACGCTCGCCGCGCTGTTCGAACTTGGTCAGCGGACGGAAGTCCGGACGCGGCACGTAGGGTGCGGTTTCCGCCGGAGCGGTGTTGGCAAAGCCCGGCGCTTCGGCCATCTCTTCCGCCATCGCTTCGGCGTAGTTGGCCCAGTCGGTGGCCATGTGGAAGTGGCCGCCCGGCTTGAGCACACGACGCACCAGCTCGACGAAGGCCGGCTGAACGATACGACGCTTGTGATGCTTCTTCTTCGGCCACGGGTCCGGGAAGAACAGCTGGAAGGTGTCGGCGCAACCGGCCGGCACGCAATCCGCCAGCACTTCCAGCGCGTCGTGACGATAGACACGCAGGTTGGTCAGGCCCAGCTTGTCGACATCATCCAGCAGCTTGCCGACGCCCGGCGCGTGCACTTCGATGCCGATGAAGTCGGTGTCAGGGTTGGCCTGTGCCTGTTCACACAGTGACTTGCCCATGCCGAAGCCGACTTCGATCACCAGCGGCGCCCGACGCCCGAACAGCGCTTCGAGATCCAGTTCGCCCTGCTCGTGACGCAGGCCAAGGCGCGGGAAGACCTCTTCGAGCCCGCGGGTCTGGGCCTGGGTCATGCGGCCACCACGAATCACGTAGCTCTTGATGCCACGCTTGCGGGCGACGGCTTCATCAGCAACGGAAGGGGACGCTGGCGCGCTTTCGGTCTGCACGCCCTCGGGCTGCGCGCTCTCGTTCTGCACACTTTCTTGCTGCGCATCGTCAGCGGGAGCAGAAGTGGACGTGTCGTCCTGCGGCTTGGAAGTCTCGTCAGTCATGGGGTCGTCTTGGTCTTTGCATGAACGATGCGCGAGCATCGGATTCGAATGTTTCAGGGCTCAGCCGGTGATCAGGCCAGCGCCCGGTGAAGAAGCACGTGCCGTCAGGCGAGTCGGCATGCGGCCGGCCAGGAAGGCACCACGGCCGGAAATCACGGCCTGACGCATGGCATCTGCCATCAACAGCGGCTGGCGCGCGTGGGCGATGGCACTGTTCATCAGCACGCCATCACAGCCCAGCTCCATGGCGAAGGCGGCTTCTGACGCCGTACCCAGACCGGCATCGACCAGCACCGGCACATTGGCGCGCTCGATGATCAGCGATAGGGTGTGCGGGTTGAGAATGCCGAGGCCGGAGCCGATCAGCGAGCCCAGCGGCATGATGGCGCAGCAGCCGATTTCCTCGAGCTGGCGCGCGACGATGGGGTCGTCGGAGGTATACACCATCACGTCGAAGCCATCGGCGACCAGCGCTTCAGCGGCCTTGAGCGTCTCGACGATATTGGGATACAGGGTGTCCTGATCGCCCAGCACTTCCAGCTTGACCAAGTTGTGGCCATCCAGCAGTTCACGGGCCAGCTTGCAGGTACGCACCGCGTCACGCGCGTTGTAGCAGCCGGCGGTGTTGGGCAGGAAGGTATAGCGATCCGGTGACAGCACGTCGAGCAGGTTCGGCTCGTCAGCGTTCTGGCCCAGGTTGGTACGGCGGACCGCAAAGGTGACCACTTCCGCGCCGGAGGTCTCGATGGCGGAGCGTGTCTCCTCCATGTCCTTGTACTTGCCGGTACCGACCAGCAGGCGTGAAGAGAACTCACGACCGGCGACGATCAACGGGCTGTCGCCGGCGACCTGGGTGACGGGGGTGTTCAATGTCGGGGCAGAACTGTCTGTCATGATGACCTCATCGAGCTGGACGTGAACGCGCTGAGCGCGAGCGAGTAGTGAAAAGTGTCAATCCTGGAAACAGGACGGATCAGCCACCACCGATGGCATGGACGATCTCGATGCGGTCACCGGCATGCAGACGGGTGTCGGCGTGCGCGCTACGTGGCACGATGTCTTCATTGCGTTCCACTGCCAGCCGGCGGCCCTGGAGACCGAGACTCTCGACCAGGGCGGCAATCGTCGTGTCGTCCGCCACCACGTGGTCTTCACCGTTGAGCTGTATCTGCATGCTGTCCTCCCGCGAAAAGAGGCCGCTATTGTAGCGGCTTTACGTGGACAGGCGTAGGCACATCGTGCCGCGCCATCTGCCCTCAAGGAATTAATGTCTATGCGTCACAACGACTCCCACTCCCGCCACTGGTGGCTGGCCATGGGACTGGCCGGCATGTCCACCGTCGCACTGGGTGCCTTCGCCAGCCATGGCCTGCGCGGCACCCTGAGCGCGGACATGCTGCGCGTGTTCGAGACCGGCGTCCGCTATCAGATGTGGCACGTGCTGGCGGCGGTCGGGGTACTCGCCTGGCGCTCGGTGCAGCCGCTGCGCGGCCAGATGCTGACGCTGGGGCTGTGGGCCGCCGGCATCCTGATGTTCTCGGGGTCGCTGTATGCCCTGGCGACCACGGCGCGCACCCAGCTGGGCATCATCACGCCCATCGGCGGCCTGCTGCTGATCGCCGGCTGGCTGAGCCTGGCCGTCACCGGCTGGCGTCAGCGCGGCAGCGAGGAGAAGGACATCAACAAGCTGTAGCGCGCTTCCCCGTGACGCTGCCGAGGTCAGTCATCGCTGTCCGGCAAGGTATAGGTCGCGGTCACGATGGCGACCGGGTCGGTGTCACCGTGGCTGAAAAGCTCGATCTCGCCGACAGCCAGTCGCCGGCCCAGCTTGCGGATGCGCGCGGTGGCCATCAGGTCGCGGTCGCCGCGCGCACGGCGCAGGAAGTGGATACTGAGGTCACTGGTGACGGCCATCGGCTCCGGGCCGATCTCGCCGAGAATCGCGACATACAGGCAGACATCCGCCAGCGCCATCATCGTCGGCCCGGACACGCAGCTGCCGGGACGCAGGTGCTCGTCCTCGATGGCCAACCCCATGGTCGCCCAGCGATCGCCGACGGCCTCGATGGTCCCCAGACGCTGGGGGAAGACTTCATCGAGGAAATCCTCGATGGCGGCGGCGCTCATCACGGGCATGACATTCTCCTCGACACACTGGGTCCGATCGCGCGGTTACGCGGTTTCTGGGGCAAGGCTAGCGGCAAATGCGGTCTCGGGAAACATGCGCCTGGCAAAATAGTCGCCGAGCAACTCCTGCTCGGCGACAGACGACAACGGCGACCCAGGGTCGCCGTTGTCGTGTTCAGTGTTTCCTCAAGCCAGCCGCCCTGCGATCAGCGCGCCTGCTGCTTTTTCTCGAGACGACGGCGGTGCAGGACCGGCTCGGTGTAGCCACTCGGCTGCACGCGCCCCTGGAAGACCAGCTCGCAGGCGGCCTGGAAGGCGATGGAGCCCTCGAGGTCATCCGTCATCGCCTGATAGCTGGGGTCCGCGGCATTCTGACGGTCCACCACGCCGGCCATGCGCTCCAGCGTGTCCTGCACCTGGGCACTGTCGACGATGCCGTGATGCAGCCAGTTGGCGATGTGCTGGCTGGAGATGCGCAGCGTGGCGCGGTCTTCCATCAGGCCGACATCGTGGATGTCCGGCACCTTGGAGCAGCCGGTGCCGTGATCGATCCAGCGCACCACATAGCCGAGAATCCCCTGGGCATTGTTGTCCAGCTCGGCCTGGATCTCCTCGGCACTCCACTGGGGATCGAGCGCCAGCGGGATGGTCAGCAGATCATCGAGGCTGGCCCGCGGACGGCTGAGCAGATCATGCTGCACGTCCTTCACCGAGACCTGGTGATAGTGCAGCGCATGCAGCACGGCGGCGGTCGGCGACGGTACCCAGGCGGTGTTGGCGCCGGCACGCGGATGGCCGATCTTCTGCTCGAGCATCGCGGCCATCAGGTCGGGCATGGCCCACATGCCCTTGCCGATCTGGGCACGGCCGCGCAGGCCGCACTCGAGACCGATATCCACGTTCCATTTCTCATAGGCCTGAATCCAGGCGGCGCCCTTCATGTCACCCTTGCGCAGCATCGGGCCGGCTTCCATCGAGGTATGCATCTCGTCGCCGGTGCGGTCCAGGAAGCCGGTGTTGATGAAGGCCACGCGGGAGCTGGCCGCGGCAATGCAGGCCTTGAGGTTGACGGTGGTGCGACGCTCCTCATCCATGATGCCCATCTTGAGCGTGGAGTCCGGCAGCCCCAGCAGCTGCTCGACCCGCGCGAACAGCTCATCGGCGAAAGCGACTTCCTCGGGGCCGTGCATCTTGGGCTTGACGATGTAGACGGAGCCGGTACGCGAGTTGCAGATGCCGCCGCGGTCCTGCTTGTCGCCCTTGAGGTCGTGCAGCGCGATCAGGCTGGTGAAGATGGCATCCATGATGCCTTCTGGCGCTTCGCTGCCGTCCTCGAGCAGGATGGCCGGGTTGGTCATCAGATGGCCGACGTTGCGAATCAGCATCAGCGAGCGACCATGCAGCACGCGCGTGGTGCCATCGGCGCCGGTGTATTCGCGGTCCGCATTCAGCTTGCGCGTCATGCTGCGGCCATTCTTCTCCAGGGTCTCGGTCAGGTCGCCCTTCATCAGGCCCAGCCAGTTGCGATAGACCGTCACCTTGTCTTCGGCATCGACGGCGGCTACCGAGTCCTCGCAGTCCATGATGGTGGAGAGCGCGGCCTCCATGATCAGGTCACTGACGTTGGCGGGGTCGGTCTTGCCGATGGGGTGCTCGGCATCGATCACAAGCTCGGCGTGCAGGCCGTTGTGGGCGAAGATGATCGCGCTCGGCGCGCTTTCATCGCCGCGATAGCCGAGGAAGCGTTCCGGCGACTTGAGGCTGAGGTCACGCCCTCCGGCACGCACCAGCAGATGACCATCACGAATCGTGTAGCCTTCGCTGTCGTGGTGACTGCCGCCGGCCAGCGGCGCGATGGTATCCAGCACCTGGCGCGCATAGGCGACGACCTTGGCCCCGCGCGCCGGGTTGTAGTCCTTGCCACGCTCGGCGCCATCTTCCTCGCTGATCGCGTCGGTGCCGTAGAGCGCATCATAGAGGGAGCCCCAGCGCGCATTGGCGGCATTCAGGGCGTAGCGGGCATTCATCACCGGCACCACCAGCTGCGGGCCGGCCTGCTGGCAGATCTCGCTATCCACGAAGGCAGTGCTGGCTTCGACCGTGTTCGGCTCCGGCAGCAGATAGCCGATCCTGTGCAGAAACGCCTTGTAGGCCTCGAGGTCTACCTTGCCCGGATGCTCGCGGTGCCAGACGTCGATCTCGCTCTGCAGCTGCTCGCGGGTCGCCAGCAGTTCGCGGTTGCGCGGCGCAAGCTCATGCAGCAGTGAATCGACACCGGCCCAGAAGGCCTCCGGCGCGATGCCTGTGCCCGGCAGCGCTTCCTGCTCGATGAAGCGGTGCAGGCTGGCATCGATGGCCAGGCGTTGAAGTTGAATACGGTCGGTCATGCGTCTGCTCTCCCTGAAAACGAATCGCTGGAAACCCTCAACGGCTGACAAGACTGCAGGCAGTCATGTTGATGAAGACTCTCGTCGCGCGCTGCTGAGCTGGCGCGGCCGATGACGTTTGGATTGACGCCATCGACTGCCGGACAGGAGGCAGGCGCCACCTGCCAAACGGGGACGGATTCCAACACCATACCCGATGGCGAGGCCGGCGGAAGGATGGCTAGGACCAATGAACAAGCTCATGGAGCCCGATTACCCGCCCAGCGTTGATTCCGTGTCGCTGTTGTTGCTCGGCGACAGGCGGGGAAACAGTGAAGAAACACTGTTCTTTGTGTAGCTCGCAGCCGCGCCAGCCGCTAGCATGGCAGCATTATGGAGATGACCATGCCCGATTTCAGTGAACTGCTCGACCACGGCCCCTTTATCCGCCTGCCTGACATGCTGCCGGGCCAGACGTCCAGTCCATTGGAGCGCTACCTGGGCCATTATGGTCTCGATGCGCTGCGCAGCGAGGACATCGCCGTGCATGCCGGCCACCTGGAGGCCGGGGGCTTTCGCCTGTGGGCCCAGCTATGGACACCGCGCAAGCCGCGCGGCACCGTCTTCGTGGTCCACGGCTACTTCGATCACCTCGCCCTCTATCGCCATCTGCTGGCGCACCTGCTGCGCAACGGCTGGCAGGTCGCCTTGTGGGACCTGCCGGGCCATGGCCTGTCATCCGGCGAGCCCGCCTCCATCGATGACTTCGGCGACTATGTCGGCTGTCTGCAGGCCTTCCAGGATTACCTGGAAGACCACAGCCTGGCGCCGCACCCATGGTTCGGCATCGGCCAGAGCACCGGCGGCTCGGTGCTGGCCACCGATGCCCTGATGCGTGGCGATGAATCGCGCTGGCAGGGTATCGCCCTGCTCGCACCGCTGGTACGGCCGTGGGGCTGGTCGCAGTCACGCTGGCTGCACAGCATGGCGCGCCCCTTCATCGACTCCATTCCGCGCAAGTACCGCGCGAATACCAATGACGTGGCCTTCTACGAGTTTCTCAGCACCAATGATCCGCTGCAGGCCGATCGCCTCGCGGTGAAGTGGGTGACGGCGATGCGGGAGTGGATTCCCCAGCTGCGCGCCCTGCCCCCTTGCTCACTGCCGACCCTGATCCTGCAGGGCGAGCAGGACACCACCGTCGATTGGCAATGGAATCTCGGCGTGCTGGCGAGCAAGTTCCCCAATGCGCGCATCTACCGCCATCCCGAGGCCCAGCACCATCTGGTCAATGAAGCCGAGCCGATTCGCCAGGAGCTGTTTGCCGAGCTGGACGCCTTTCTCGATGCCCTGTCGCAACGTCCGTCAGACCTGCCGCAGCAAGGGCGCACGGCATGAGGGCCCTGCATCGCCTGCCCATGCTGGCCGCGACCCTGCTACTCTCCACGCTGGCGGGCTGCATGAGCCTGGACCAGGTGCCGCGTGCCGAACGCGACCCCATCTATGGTCTCGGCCAGAGCGCGGCGCGCCTGATCGCCGAGCAGCCCTGGACACCCCCGCTTGAGCAACAGGTATTGCTGCTCGCGCCGCCCGAGGTGGATGCCACGCTGCAGGCCAACCCGGGCGCGCTGAACGAGGCGCTGACCCGCGCACTGCTGGCGCTCAAGAACGGGCCTCAGGTGCTCAACTGGAGCACTGACCGCCCCGCCGTCGATAGCCGTCAGTGGCGTCTCGAGACCACCCTCGAGGCTAGTGGCGTCGCACTGACCCTGTCGGACCGCACGCTGCAGCCGTACCAGCTGCAGATGACGCTGGTCCGCAGCGCCAGTGCCGAGCGCAATGAGACGCGTACCTTCACCCTGAGCGGTGCCTTCGACCAGGCGGCCCTCGAGTCGCTGGCGCGCAATCCCCCGCGCCCTGATCTCCAGGTCTTGAGCCCTGAGCCCTGAGTCTTGCGCCCGGCTGCGCCGAGGTCCCCGCCACCTCTGATACACCCTTGATCGTTTTCTGCTTTTCCGGAGCCAACATGACCACCGCCAGTCCCCGTCGCTTTCTTGCCCACCTCTATCAGGATGGGCCGCATAACCCGTTCCCCGGCATCAAGGCGCTGGAACGCAGACTGGGACACGCGCTGCCGTATCAATATGGCTCCAACGAAGGCCTCGACATGCCGCACCACACGCTGGGCGGCGCGCTGGGTACTGCCCTGGCCGACCTGAGCCGCAGCTATGCCGACGCCGATGCCTGGCAACTGCGCCAGCAAATGGCTGAGCGTCTGGGAGTCGCCTACGAGAATCTGCTGGTCGATGCCGGTGCCGACAGCCTGCTGGCACTGGTGATGCGCGCCACCGTCTGTGCGGGCGAGCGCGTGATCACCAGCGCCGGCACCTATCCGACCCTGGCGTACTTCGCCCGCGGGCTGGGCGCCGAGGTCATCGAGGTGCCCTACAGCGAGCGCTTCGCCACGGCCGATGATGCCTCATCGTCGCGACTGGCACCGGACCTCGCGGCACTGCTCGCCGCGGCAAGGCAGCATGATGCCCGCGTCGTCTATCTCGCCAACCCCGATAACCCCAGCGGCCACCTGCATTCTGACGCCGATGTGCGCGCCCTGCGCGACGCCCTGCCGGAGAGCTGCAGCCTGCTGCTGGACGAGGCCTATCACGACTTCCGCCCGGACGCCGCCCACGCCGACCATGCGCCCATGGCACGCACCTTCCGCCTGCGCACCTTCTCCAAGGCCTATGGGCTGGCGGGCCTGCGTCTCGGCTTCATGATCGCCGAGCCTGACGATGTCGTCATGCTGACCAAGGTGCGAATTCACTTCGCGGTCAGCGCCCCGGCAATGGCCGCAGGTGAGCTGCTGCTGGCGCACCCTGAAGAGGCGGCAGCGCATGTCGCCGGCGTGATCGACTGTCGCGATCGTCTCGCCGAGCATCTGCGCTCGCTGGGCGCGGAAGTGCTGCCCAGCGCGACCAACTTCCTCTGCGTGCGCCTCAAGAGCGCCGAACTGGCAGCGCAGGTGCAGCAGCAATTGATGGCTCAGGGCGTGCTGATCACTCGCTCCCCGCATCCTTCGCTTGGCCATATCCTGCGCATCTCGACACTCGAAGACAGTCTGGTGCCGGGCCGTCTGGCGCGTCTCGAGCAGGCCATCGCCGAAGAGCGCCGTTCATGAACGATTTATCGTGAGGGCTTCGCGATGACGCTGGTCAGCCTCGCGGCCCGCGCCTTGAGTAGCCTCGCCGTGATGGGTGCGAGCCTCTGGCTGGTGCCCGCACTGTGGTTCCGCCTGCCGGGGCCGGAAGGGCTGCGCACCAGCGTGGCTGCTCTCGCAGCGGTGCTGGGCCTCGTATGCGTGATTGCCCTGTGGTGGCCGCAGGCCAGCACGCTGCGCTGGCGACTGATGGGCTGCTACACGATGTTGCTGGTCGCGAGCCTTGCCTGGTGGGCCAGCATCACGCCTCGAGCGGACCGCGACTGGGCGCCGGAGGTGGCGCATCTGGTCGAGGGGAAGGTAGTCACGCCAGCACGGGACGAGGCTGCCACCCAAGGTGAAGTGCTGCATCTCGAGCAGGTACGCAACTTCGTGTGGCACAGTGCCGAGGATTACACGCCGCGCTGGGAAAGCCGCGACTATCCGCTGGAGGAGCTGACCTCGGTGGACCTGCTGACCAGTCACTGGATGGGCCCGCAGATCGCCCACACGCTGGTCAGCTTCGGCTTTGCCGATGGCCGCTATCTGGCCTTCTCGGTGGAGATCCGCAAGGAGCGTGCCGAGCAGTTCTCGACCCTCGGCGGCATGTTCAAGCAGTACGAACTGGCGGTGATCGCCGCCGACGAACGCGATATCATCCGCGTGCGCAGCAATGTGCGCGGCGAGCAGGTACACCTCTATCGGGTGCAGATGCCGCGCGAGATGATCCGCGAGCTATTGCTGGCCTACGTCGACGAAGCCGAGACATTGCGCACTCAACCACGCTTCTACAACACCGCCACCAGCAACTGCACCACCCTCGTCTACGCGATGATGACTCGCCTGACCGACGGCCTGCCGCTGGACTACCGCCTGCTGCTCTCCGGCTATCTGCCGGAATACGTTGCAGACCAAGGCGCCCTGAGTGACGCTGCGCCCTTCGCGGAACTCAAGGCCAGCAGCCTGATCAATCCCGCCGCCATCGCCGCCGATGAGCATCCGGACGGCGACTTCTCACGCCTGATTCGTGCAGGCATTCCCGGCGCGGACAGCCCCTCCTACTGAGCCCGCGCAGGGCTGAGGTCCTGACCCGCCAACGTCAAGCGCTGCGCTGCTGGGCACCGGCGCCCGGGCGAGCCGGGTCCCTGCCCATCATGCGGTCCAGCTGGCGATAGCCGATGGCCTCCATCAGCTGCGGCCGCTGCAAACCGTCCTGGTCGATCAGATCACTCAGTGTCAGTGCGACACGCAGCACCCGGTGATAGGCTCGCGCCGAGAGATTGAGGCGTGACAGTACGCCGGCCAGCCACTGGCGCTCGCCGTCTTCCAGCTGACAGGCGGCTTCCAGCGCGTGGGAATCCAGATGGGCATTCAGGCCGCCGCGTGCCAATTGGCGCGCGCGAGCGGCCAGCACTCGTTCGCGCACGCCGGCCGAGGCCTCGCCGGGAGTGGCGGACGTCAGCTCCTCGGCGGGCAGGCCCGGCACCTCGACCTGCAGGTCGATGCGGTCCAGCAACGGGCCGGACAGACGCGCCTGATAGCGCTGGATCTGCGCCGGGGTGCAGCTGCAATTGCGGCGACTGTCACCGAGGTAGCCGCAGGGGCAGGGATTCATCGCCGCGACCAGCTGGAAGCGCGCCGGGAAGCGGCGTTGATGGCTGGCACGCGAGATCAGGATACGACCGCTCTCCAGCGGCTCGCGCATCACTTCCAGCACGCCACGGTCGAACTCCGCCAGCTCATCCAGAAACAGCACGCCATGATGCGCCAGCGACACCTCGCCCGGGCGCGGCTTGGAGCCACCGCCCACCAGCGCGACCCCACTGGCCGTGTGGTGCGGGGCGCGGAATGGCCGCTGCCCCCAGCGCTCCATGATCGGCAGACCACATACCGAGCGCACCGCCGCGACTTCCAGCGCCTCACCTTCGCCCAGTGGCGGCAAGATGCCGGACAGGCGACTGGCCAGCATCGTCTTGCCGGTGCCCGGCGGACCAGCGAATAACAGGTTGTGGCCGCCGGCCGCGGCGATCTCCAATGCCCTGCGTGCCTGATGCTGGCCACGCACCTCGCTCAGGTCAGGCTCCGGCAGGCGCGCCTGGGGAATGATCGAGCACACATGCGGCGTGAGGCGCTCGCGCCCCAGCAGGTGAGCCACCAACTCCAGCAGATGCCCCACCGCCAGTACCTCCAGCTCCTCGGCGAGTGCCGCCTCATCGGCATTGCCGCGCGGCACCACCAGCGTCCGCCCCGCCTTGCGACAGCAGAGTGCGGCTGGCAGCACGCCAGTCACGGCGCGGATGCTACCATCGAGCGCCAGCTCACCAAGGCACTCCATCCCAGCCACGGCTTCTTCCGGTATCTGCCCTGAGGCGACCAGAATCCCCAGCGCAATGGGCAGATCGAAGCGTCCACCTTCCTTGGGGAGGTCCGCTGGCGCCAGATTGAGGGTGATACGGCGCGCCGGAAACTCGAAGCCGGCATTGAGCAGCGCACTGCGCACCCGCTCACGACTCTCCTTCACCGCCGCTTCCGGCAAGCCGACGATGGACAGCCCCGGCAAGCCGTTGGAAAGGTGTACCTCCACCTGAACTTCCGGGGCTTCGAGACCAAGTGACGCGCGCGTGCGCAACATTGCCAGTGACATGAGTCTTCCCTGCGTGATGCCGCCTCTCAGTTGCACGGCGCAATCGGAGCAGGCCCTGGCCTGCCATGAGCACGAAGGCATACACCGCTGCCAACCCTCCCAGCATGGCAAACCTCATACTTTCCAGAAGGCGAGCGCCTCAACGCTTGGTCACTCGACGATTGCCGCAATGCTTCGCATACCACCACGACACGGTCATGCGCCGCCTGGAAGTACGTATTCAGGCGATAATATTCGCCGCCATTTCGTAACTTTCATTACGCCCCATCATCAAGCAATTACTGGATACGTAACACGAAAACAGGATGTGGATAACATTACATAATCATCGAATGTGGACATTTTTTGAGCGCTCAAAACTTCAGCATTCAAGGCACCCGACACCATCGATGATCAAGCAGCCAACGTCAGACCAGGCACCCACAGCCCGCTCTCAACTCACAAGCACCAACCAACAGAAATTAAACTTTATAAGCGCAGGCAGGGTGCTTGGACACTCGACTCAGTCGAGCGATGAAAGCCATGTCAGAGATCAGATTGAGCCAGAGGAGCTCATGAGGCGCCTGGCGGAGAGGAATCAGAGAAAGCGCATGCGCTGCGTTCGAGGAATTTGCACGAGCATCGGGTCGTTGATACCCAAGGATTGGCGCCTGAGGACCTGGCGCTGGGTGACGGCTTATTGCTGCCTGGTAATTGAGGGCATCTGGCGCCCTGCGGCTGCGACTGCGACTGCGACTGCCATTTCAGCTTCACGCCTCGCGACACGCCCGGGGCTGACACTGTGGGTCTCTCGCCGGCATGACGCTTATGCTGCCAGCATTGCCGACAAACGCTCACGGCGAGTTAAAAGTAGCGGCTTTGGCAGCAGTTTCCACGCAAAAGCGCCTTTTTTGGCGCATTCCAGCGCCACCAGTCGCCACATGGGCATAGTGTAAGGCCGACTCGAGACCTGGCTGCACCAAGAAAGTGCTCATACAGGGGCAATAGCGTCCTCGAGAGAGCCACAAGAGTGCCGCCGGACGGCGACTGCTGTATATTTGATCGGTTGTCCCGGCCTTGCCGGGAGGACCGCCAAGCTGTCTCACGGAACGCCGCCGCTGCGCGGCAGAGAATCGTCCAACCCACGGAAAGGGCCAGCCATTCAGGACGACTTCGGCTTGTTTCAGGAGCAATACCCATGCAAGACATGCTTGCCCCGCTGGCATCCCTGGCGGATGTGATCGGCATGCTAGGCACCACTCTGGTCGTCGGCGCCTTCTTCCTGCTGCAGCTCGGCAGACTCGATGCCCGCAGCCTGATCTACAACCTGATGAATCTAAGCGGGGCGATCCTGCTGTTGATCAGCCTGTGCATCAATTTCAACCTCGCCAGCTTCGTGATCGAGATCTTCTGGATCATCGCCTCAGTGGTAGGTCTGGTTCGTTGGATGCTGGGCACTCGGCCCCAGACTGCCTGAGGCCGCCCCCTGAGAATCAGCGGCGCCCATGACGAAAAAAACCGCCACGCCCCGAAAGGGCGTGGCGGTTTTGGTTCAGCCGTCACCTGAGGGGATCAGGCGTCGCGCTGGCGCTCGATTTCCGCGGCATGACTGGCGGCTTCACGCTTCGCCACCGCGGCCTCCCCCTTGTCATCCACTGGCGTGGCGGGCTCGGCAGCCGGTGCATTGCCCGCTACCAGCCCCTGCTTCTCCAGCAGTGCCTCGAGGGCAATGACCTGCTTTTCCAGCGACTCGACGCGGCTGCGCGTACGCGTCAGCACATCCATCATGATGTCGAAGTCTTCACGCGAGACCAGTTCCATGCGGTCGAAGGCACCGCGCATCACCCCTTGCACGGACTTCTGCAGCTCTTCCGGGCCATGCGAGGCATCCTGCAGGCGCTCACCGATCTGCTGGGCCATACGCCCGATGACGTCATTCTTGAACATGCTGCACCTCAGCCGTTGCGGGCCGGCAGCCACCTCAAACGGGCTACCGGTCAGAAAATGATGCCCCCTGTACATGGGGCCGTCGTGTCCTGCTGCAAGGATACGCAACCCTGGAGTCGGGTGCATGCCCCGCATCATCCTGCACCAGACAATCCTCATCGACAGGCACACCCCTGCACCACATTAGCACTTTCCCCCACACCCAAAGGCGCAGAAACAGCACCATTACGGTGCATGCCAAGTGACCTTCGGATTCAGCCATCTTTGCACAGGCCGAAAAACTGTCAGCCATTCTGCGATAACCAGATGAGTTACAAGGATTTTCAGCCGCATGGCACATCTCGTGCGATGCACTTGTCAGGAACAGGCCGCCAGCTCATCTGACTGGCCATGCTTAACAAGAATGATCATTCCGGTAGCGAACGGGGGCAGCACATGAAACTGATCACCGCCATCATCAAACCCTTCAAGTTGGACGACGTGCGAGAAGCACTGGCCGACAACGGCGTGCAGGGGATTACCGTCACCGAAGTGAAGGGCTTCGGACGTCAGAAGGGGCACACCGAGCTGTATCGCGGTGCCGAGTACGTCGTCGACTTCCTTCCCAAGGTCAAGATTGAAGTGGCTGTCGATGACAGCAGTGTGGAATCGGTACTGGACGCCATCACCCAGGCGGCCAACAGCGGCAAGATCGGCGACGGCAAGCTGTTCGTCACTCCGCTGGACGATGTCATCCGTATCCGCACCGGTGAACGCGGCGCCGACGCTGTCTGAGCCTCGCGCACAATAACAAGGAGAACCCCGCATGAACGAGATCATCGAGGTCAAGTACGCACTTGATACCTTCTACTTCCTGGTGTGTGGCGCCCTGGTGCTATGGATGGCAGCCGGCTTTGCCATGCTCGAGGCCGGTCTGGTCCGCGCCAAGAACACCACCGAGATCCTGACCAAGAACGTGGCGCTGTTCGCCATCGCCTGCACCATGTACATGGTCGTCGGTTACCACATCATGTACTCGAGCGCCGAAGGCGGCTTCCTGCCGAGCCTGGGCTTCCTGATCGGTGCCGAAAATACCGCTGAGGAGGCGCTCGCTTCCGGTGGCGACATCTACTACAGCGCGCGTTCCGACTTCTTCTTCCAGGTCGTGTTCGTGGCGACCGCCATGTCCATCGTCTCCGGTGCGGTCGCCGAGCGCATGAAGCTGTGGGCCTTCCTGGCCTTCGCCGTGGTCATGACCGGCGTCATCTATCCGGTGCAGGGTTACTGGACCTGGGGCGGCGGCTTCCTGAGCACAGCGGGCTTCAGTGACTTCGCCGGCTCCGGCATCGTGCACATGGCCGGCGCATCCGCCGCTCTGGCAGGCGTGCTGCTGCTGGGCGCTCGCAAAGGGAAGTACGGCAAGAATGGCGAGATCAATGCCATCCCGGGCGCCAACCTGCCGCTGGCCACGCTGGGTACCTTCATCCTGTGGCTGGGATGGTTGGGCTTCAACGGCGGCTCCGAGCTGGTGCTGTCCAACATCGATGAGGCCAACGCGGTCGCCCAGGTCTTCGTCAACACCAATGCCGCCGCCTGTGGTGGTGTCATCGCCGCGCTGACCCTCGCCCGTCTGTGGTTCCGCAAGGCTGATCTGACCATGGCCCTCAACGGCGCGCTGGCTGGCCTGGTCGCCATCACTGCGGGTCCGCTGACACCGAGCGTCGGTGCTGCCACCCTGATCGGCGCCGTCGGCGGTCTGCTGGTCGTGTTCTCCATCGTCGGTCTCGACAAGCTGAAGATCGATGATCCAGTCGGCGCCATCTCCGTGCACGGTGTGGTCGGTCTCTGGGGTCTGCTGGCTGTACCGCTGACCAATGACGATGCCACCTTCTCCGCACAGCTGCTGGGCGCCGCCTCCATCTTCGCCTGGGTGTTCATCGCAAGCTTCGTGGTGTGGCTGATCATCAAGGCCATCATGGGGATTCGCGTCAGCGAGGAAGAAGAATACGAAGGTGTGGATCTGGCCGAATGTGGCATGGAGGCCTATCCGGAATTCACCTCCAGCCGCAAGTAAGCCTGGACGCGACAGCACCTGCAGCATCAAGACTCCCGCCACCTGGCGGGAGTCTTTTTTCCTGACTGGATAAGCGGTGTATGCTTGAGTCAGAGACCGGCGTGACGAGCAGGCCTCGTTACCCGCACCATCACCCAAGGAGAGAGACGATGAAACTGGTCACTGCCATCATCAAGCCATTCAAGCTCGACGACGTGCGCGAATCCCTGTCGGAGATTGGCGTGCAGGGTATCACCGTGACCGAGGTCAAGGGATTCGGCCGCCAGAAGGGCCACACCGAGCTGTATCGGGGTGCCGAGTACGTGGTCGACTTCCTTCCCAAGGTGAAGCTGGAAGTCGCGGTGGATGACGCCATGATCGATTCCGTGATCGAGGCGATCACCAATGTCGCCAATACCGGCAAGATCGGCGACGGCAAGATCTTCGTTTCACCGCTGGAGCAGGTCATTCGCATCCGTACCGGCGAGACCGGCAAGGACGCCGTCTGAGCCTCTGGCGCAAGCCCCTGGCACTGTCGTGCTGCCCCGACGGGTGACATGAGCACACAAAAAACCGCAGGCCATCGGCCTGCGGTTTTTTCGTTTCAGCACTTGCCGTTCAAGCGTGATGCGCGCGGATCATTTCTCGACAAAGGCACGCTCGATCACGTAGTCACCCGGCACGCCCATCTTCGGCGAGATGGCGAAGCCGCGTGCATCCAGCATGGCGCTGATATCGTCGAGCATCGCCGGGCTGCCACAGATCATGGCGCGGTCGCGCTTCGGGTCCAGCGGCGGCAGGCCGATGTCCTCGAACAGCTTGCCGTTCTCGACCAGATCCGTGATGCGGCCCTGGTTACGGAACTCCTCGCGCGTCACGGTCGGATAGTAGATCAGCTTCTCGGCGATCTCTTCGCCCAGATACTCGTGCTTGGGCAGCTCTTCCGCGATCATGTCGGCATAGGCCAGCTCGGAGACATGGCGCACACCGTGCATCAGGATGATCTTGTCATAGCGCTCATAGGTTTCCGGGTCTTGGATGACGCTCAGGAACGGCGCCAGGCCAGTGCCGGTGGAGAACAGGTAAAGGTTCTCGCCCGGCAGCAGGTCATCCAGTACCAGCGTGCCTGTCGGCTTGCGGGATACCATGATCTGATCGCCCGGCTGCAGATGCTGCAGGCGTGAAGTCAGCGGGCCGTCCTGCACCTTGATGGAGAAGAACTCGAGGTGCTCCTCGTAGTTCGGGCTGGCGATCGAGTAGGCGCGCATCAGCGGCTTGCCGTCGACTTCCAGGCCGATCATCACGAACTGGCCGTTCTTGAAGCGCAGGCTGTCTTCACGCTGAGTGCGGAAGCTGAACAGCGAATCGTTCCAGTGATGGACGTCGATGACTTCGGTTGTGGTCAGACTGCTCACCTGATGGCCTCCCGGGGCGTGGCCCCTCGAATTCGATATTCTCTATTGGCATAAACAAATAATAGCTTATGACCCAACGAACTATGCAGCGATTGTAGTCACTGCAGGGTTATGCGTTAAATGGTTTATCTGGATATAGGTTATCTAGTTTACCAATATTGGTTGCGAATGAATCGCATTTCAACCCCGATCTTGCAGAGTTCGCCCGCTCTGACGGCGAATCCTGGGTTGCGTTCACTTTCGCCTCCTCATCTCTGCCCCTTCACTGCATGCCCCGGGAGGTCGAATGCGCTACAGCCTTCGCCAGCTGGCCGTCTTCGTGGCGGTCGCGCGGCATGACAATGTCTCGCTGGCCGCCGACAGCCTGGCCATGTCGCAATCAGCGGCCAGCACCGCACTGGCCGAGCTGGAGCGTCAGTTCGATTGCCGGCTGTTCGATCGCCATGGCAAGCGCCTGCGGCTCAATGGCCTGGGGCGTGAGCTGCTGCCCAAGGCGATCGCGCTGCTGGACCAGGCCGAAGAGCTGGAACAGCTGCTCGGTCAGCAGGACGCCACCGGCTCGCTGGAGATCGGCGCGACGCTGACCATCGGCAACTATCTGGCACCCCAGATCATCGGTGACTTTCTGCACCATCACCCCGCCAGCCGCGTCGAGCTGCACGTGCACAACACCCATCAGCTGATCGACAAGCTGGTGCACTTCGAACTCGACATCGGACTGGTGGAAGGCGAGGTGGAGCATCCGCTGCTGGAGGCCACCCACTGGGTCAGTGATCGGCTGAGCATCTTCTGTGCGCCGTCACACCCGCTGGCACAGGGTGAGGTCACGCTTGAGCGCCTGCTGGCGGCTCGCTGGATCATGCGCGAGCGTGGCTCCGGCACACGCGGCACCTTCGAGCAGGCATTGCGCCCACATCTGGACGGGCCTTCGACCAGCGTCTCCCAGCGCCTCGACATCATGCTGGAGCTGGAACACACCGAAGCCATCAAGCGCGCCGTGGAAGCGGGGCTCGGCATCGGCTGCATCTCACGCCTCGCACTGAGAGATGCCTTTCGGCGCGGCAGTCTCGTCGAGCTGCCCACTCCATGGCTGGAGCTGACGCGCGCCTATCGCTTCGTCCACCATCGTGATCGCTTCATCACCCAGGCGATGCGCGAATTCGTCGCCAGTTGCCGCAACCTGAGCGGCAGCGCCTCACGCAGTGACGAGATCATCCTGCCGCAGGTGCCGTGATTCGCCCATACCCGGACTTCTGCAACAGCGCCTGACGCCACGGAGCATCAAGGCACTATAGCCTTGAGACACCAGCCGGCACGACATGAGCCCCAAGGAGGTAGTGACCGCTCACACACAAACGCCGCCAGCGTTTCCGCTGGCGGCGTCTTGGTCTCTGGATGACGGGGAGGTGGTCAGTGAGTCAGGCCAGTGAAACGTGCCTTTATCTCATCAGCGCTCTCGTGGGAGAGGTCCTTGTCGACGGTTTCCGTCACCAGCTTGGCGACCGGCTTGTCGAGCTTGTCGCGCAGCGCCCCCAGGAACTTGGGCGCGGCGGCGATGATCAGCTGATCGAACTTGCCGTCATTGGCCGTCTGCTTGAGGTATTGCGCGACTTCCTTGGCGAAGAAGTCCTGATGCTTGTCGGAGGTCGCGCCATCATCGCCAGTCTGATGCAGGCTGCCATGCCCGCCGCTGGATTCCCCCTTGCCACCGGTTCTCAGGTCACCGGTATGCTGGCGGCTTTCAGGATGTACGAGGCTTTCCACTTCGGTGACCTTGCCGGCAGCACGGGCAAAGATACGTGCACGTGCGGCATCGGCAGCAACGATGTAAGTAACCATTTACACACTCCCTGTCTCTCGTGAGGCGTCGTTGATCAAGAATGACGACCATCTTGGCGTACATCGCAAGACATGCAGGCGGCGTGGCGAAATTCAACCCTCGCCGTTCATTTCGCGCCGATTCCTCCGCCAGCAGGGCACCTGCACGACACCTGCAAGGCAAGACGACGAAACGCTCGACCACCTCGGCATTGATGTCGCCCTTCCCGACACGGGTGTCGCGACTCCCGGACATGACGTCGATGGCGAAGTGCGTGCTAACATCCGCCCAACGCGGGGCGCCGCCTGCCCGTCTGCCACCGCTCCTTTCATCCTGTGGTCTTTTCTCGGAGAAGTTTCGATGCGCAATCTGCTCCTGATGCGCCGCCCGCTGCCCCGGCGCGTGCTGGTCACCGCTCACCTGATGCTGCAGCTGGGATTGTTGGCGGCTGCCTGCGGCTGGACGCTGCAGCACTTGACGCCCATCGGGCCTGACAATTCGCTGGTCGCGCAGTGGCCGGTACTGGCGCAGGGTGTCGGTGGCTTCCTGCTGGCCTTCGTGATGACGCGCCTGCTGTTCGAGTTGCTGATGGCGCCGCATCACCTGCTGAGCATTCGCGGGACCAATCACACCCTGGATGCCGCGGCGCTGGTGACGCGCTCCATCTCGCGCCGCCCGGCGGTGCACGACAATGACGATAGCTGGGTCGGCAAGCCACGCAGCGTCACCTGGCCGCGCGAAGGCGAAGAAGTGTCCGCTGCCGCAACGGCGATAAAGACACCCGCCGATGAGCCTGCCGATGCATCATCCAAGGCCGCAGCCAAACCGCAGGAGCCAAGCCTGGGCAGCGATGAAGAGCTGTCAGTCACCCGCAGCAGCGAAGTACGCCGCACCGAGCCCAGCCTCTAGGCAAGCCTCTTCATTCAGCACAATGAATTGATAGTGAGCACCCACTGACTGCCTTGCAACTCACACACGACAACGCCCCGCGTGATGGGAATCACGCGGGGCGTTGTCTTTTGACGGCTTACAGCATCCGATCAGCCCGTGGCCTCAATGCCCCAGAATCTGGCTGAGGAACAGCTGGGTCCGCTCGGACTGCGGATTGTTGAAGAATGGCTCCGGCGCGTTCTCTTCGATGATCTGGCCCTGATCCATGAAGATGACGCGATCAGCGACGGTCTTGGCGAAGCCCATCTCGTGGGTCACGCACAGCATGGTCATGCCTTCATCGGCCAGTTCGACCATGACATCCAGCACTTCCTTGATCATCTCCGGGTCCAGCGCCGAGGTCGGCTCATCGAACAGCATCACCTCCGGACTCAGACACAGCGAGCGCGCGATCGCGACACGCTGCTGCTGACCACCGGACAGCTGACCGGGGAACTTGTGGGCCTGATCGGCGATACGCACGCGCTCCAGATACTTCATGGCCTCGGCTTCCGCCTCCTTGCGCGGCCGCTTCTGTACCCAGATCGGCGCCAGACAGCAGTTCTCGAGCACCGTCAGATGCGGGAACAGGTTGAAGTGCTGGAACACCATGCCGACGTTGCGACGGATCGCCTCGATCTGCTTGATGTCCTGGGTCAGCGGCATGCCGTTGACCACGATATCGCCTTCCTGATGCTCCTCGAGATGATTGATGCAGCGGATCATCGTCGACTTTCCGGACCCCGAAGGGCCACAGATGACGATACGTTCGCCCTTGCGCACGCTCAGGTTGATGTCGCGCAGCACGTGGAAGTCGCCGTACCACTTGTTGAGACCCTTGAGCTCGATCATCGGGCGCTCATCGGCGCCGGTGTTGCCCTGCGAGACGGATGTTGTCGTTGTCATGATGAAGATTCCTTGGCGCCGTGATCAGCGCTTCTTGTGACCGGTATGCAGCAGGCGCTCGAGATACTGGCTGTAGCGCGACATGCTGAAGCAGAAGACCCAGAAGACCAGCGCCACGAAGGCATAGCCCTCGATGGAGTAGCCCAGCCATTTGGGGTCGGCGAGACCGGCCTGCACGATGGCGAGCAGATCGAAGAGCCCGATGATCAGTACCAGCGAGGTGTCCTTGAACAGGGCAATGAAGGTATTCACGATGCCGGGAATCATCAGCTTGAGCGCCTGGGGCAGCACGATCAGCCCCATGTTGCGCCAGTAGCCCAGCCCCAGCGCCATGCCGGCCTCGGTCTGTCCCTTCGGGATCGCCTGCAGACCACCCCGCACCACTTCCGCCATGTAGGCACTCTGGAACAGGGTGATACCGATCAGCGCGCGCACCAGCTTGTCGAGATTGACCTCGCCAGGCACGAACAGCGGCAGCATCACCGAGGCCATGAACAGCACCGTGATGAGCGGCACGCCGCGCCAGAACTCGATGAACACCACACAAATGCTCTTCACGATCGGCATCTCGGAGCGACGCCCCAGCGCCAGCAGGATCCCCAGCGGCAGTGCCGCCACGATACCCACCACCGCCAGCACCAGCGTCAGCATCAGACCGCCCCACTCGTGGGTGCCGACGATCTCGAGGCCGAAGCTGCCACCATGTAGCAGGAAGTAGGCAATGAAGGGGAACACCACCAGGCTGACGATGGCGACCCAGCCCTTGGCCGGCAGCTTCGGAATCGCCAGCCAGGCGATCAGTGCCGCAAAGACGGCGAAGACGATATCGACCCGCCAGGTTTCCTCACTCGGGTAGAAGCCGTAGATGAACTGATCGAGACGCGCACTGATGAACACCCAGCAGGCGCCCTCCCCCGTGCAGTCCTCTCGTGAGGTACCGCTCCAGCTGGCATCGATCAGCGCCCATTGCAGGCTGGGCACCACCAGCAGGTAGACCAGATACAGCGCGAACAGCGTGAACAGCGTATTGATCGGTCCGGCGAACAGATTGGCTCTCAGCCAAGCCATCGCACCGATGCTGTCGCTCGGCGCCGGACGGGAATCGATCATCTTCTCGGTGACCCGTGACAGGGTCTTTTCAATCGACGTCTTTTCAATCGACATGGGCAGACCCTCAGCGCTCGACCAACGCCATGCGGGCGTTGAACCAGTTCATGAACATGGAGACCAGCAGACTGATGGTCAGATAGACCAGCATCGTCATGGCGATCACCTCGATGGCCTGACCGGTCTGGTTGAGCGTGGTACCCGCGAAGACCGAGACCAGATCGGGGTAGCCGATGGCCGTGGCCAGCGACGAGTTCTTGATCAGGTTCAGGTACTGGCTGGTCAGCGGCGGGATGATGACGCGCAGCGCCTGTGGCACCACCACCAGACGCAGTGTCATGCCACCGGACAGCGACAGCGCCCGTGACGCTTCGGTCTGGCCGTGCGGTACCGCTTCGATGCCGGAACGCACGATCTCGGCGATGAAGGCTGCGGTATAGACCGACAGCGCGACCCACAGGGCGAGGAACTCGGGGACGACCGTGATACCGCCACGGAAGTTGAAGCCCTTGAGTTCCGGCAGCTCCCAGCTCAGCGGCATGCCCATCGCGAAGTAGGCCAGCAGCGGCGCCACGATGATCAGAGCGAGCGAAATCCAGACCGCCGGCAGGCGCTGACCGGTACGTGCCTGACGCTGGCGGTTCCAGTAGCTGAAGATGCCGCTGGCGACGACGGCCAGCACGAGCACCGCAATCACCACCGAGAAACCGCTGGAGGTGATGGGGGCCGGCACGAACAGACCGCGCACGTTGAGGAAGAATGCCTCGCCCAGCGACAGCGAGCCACGCGGACTCGGCAGGGTTCTCAAAACGGCGAAATACCAGAAGAAGATCTGCAGCAGCAGCGGGATGTTGCGGAAGACTTCGATATAGACCGCCGCCAGTCGCGAGATCAGCCAGTTGGGGGACAGACGCGCGACCCCCATGATGAAGCCGATCACGGTCGCGGCAATGACACCCAGTGCGGATATCAACAAGGTATTGAGCAGGCCGACGATGAAGGTATCGCCATAGGTGGATTGCTCGGAATAGTCGATCAGGCTCTGCAGGATGCCAAAGCCTGCGGTGTTGTCCAGAAAGGCAAAGCCGGTGGTGATGCCACGGCTTTCGAGGTTGGTCAGGGTATTGCTGACGATGATCGCCAACACACCGAACACGCCTGCCAGCATCAATAGCTGGAAGATCAGTGCCCGCTTGGCCGGGTCACGCCAGAATGGCGGCTTGACCGTGGCCGGCGGGCGAGAAGCAGGTTGTGTCATACAGGCAATCTCCGCCGGAAAGCTATGCGACTTCCGCCTGCCGTCCTATCGAACGGCAGATCAGTTATCTCTCGGCACTCGATGAATGGGTCACGAGGAACAGGCTGGGCCTCATGTGAGAATTCTTGCTACCGGGCCCCACATGACGCTGGCCAGAGGAAGTGGAGCAAGACGCTCACTTCCCCTGGCCAGCGTCCTTGCTCAGCCTGTCATGAGGGGCAAGGCCCACCCGCAGTACAGGGCGAGCCCGCGCATCAGCGAACCGGCGGGGCGTACTGGACGCCGCCATCGGTCCACAGTGCGTTCAAGCCACGCTCGATACCCAGTGCGGAGCCGGTACCCACATTGCGCTCGAACATCTGGCCGTAGTTACCGACCTGCTTGATGACCTGATAGGCCCAATCAGCCGGCAGCCCCATGGCTTCGCCATAGTTGCCATCGGCACCGACCAGACGCGCGACGTTCGGGTTGGTATCTGCCTTCTTCTCTTCGATGTTGTCGGAGGTCAGCCCCATCTCCTCGGCATTGATCTGCGCGAACAGGGTCCATTTGACGATGTTGAACCACTGGTCATCGCCCTGACGGACGACGGGGCCCAGCGGTTCCTTGGAGATGACTTCCGGCAGCACCATCGCGGACGCCGGATCGGAGAGCTTGATACGCAGCGCGTAGAGCTGGGATTGGTCGGAGGTCAGGACATCACAGCGGCCAGCCTCGAAGCCCTTGACGGTCTGATCGGAGGTATCGAAGACGACCGGTTCGAAGGACATGTCATTGAGGCGGAAGTAGTCCGCCAGGTTCAGCTCGGTGGTGGTACCGGACTGGATGCAGACGGCTGCCCCGTCCAGCTCCTTGGCACTGGAGACGCCCAGGTCCTTGCTGACCATGAAGCCCTGGCCGTCGTAATAGTTCACGCCAGCGAAATTGAGGCCCAGTGAGGTGTCACGGGTCGCCGTCCAGGTGGTGTTACGGGACAGGACATCAATCTCGCCGGACTGCAGCGCGGTGAAACGCTCCTTGGCCGTCAGCGGTACATAGCGCACCTTGCTGGCATCGCCCAGTACGGCCGCTGCAACGCCGCGGCAGACATCAACGTCGATGCCCTGCCAGTTGCCGGCGTCATCCGGTGCCGAGAAGCCCGGCAAGCCGGTGCTGACGCCACACTGGACAAAGCCCTTTTCCTTGACGCTATCCAGGGTCGCGGCACTGGCGCCTGTCGCCATGGAGGCGGCCAGGACAGCGGCGCTAGCGATCAGCAGTGGCTTCTTGTTGTTATGCATCGTGATTCCCTCGCGAAAGTCTGGAGTCCGCTCGATCAGCCTCGAGTCAGAAGTGGTGCAATGCATTGCATGGCACCTATCGACAATAGCAAGCCGCGTTCCAATTTCCGCCTGGCGAGTGATCCGCTGCGTTCAACGCTGAAAAAAGTGCTAAAACCCAGTGATATAGGCCAAAGCCTCGAGGTGGGGCGGCGGATCATTCCGCGCGATTGCCGCGCAGTTAGGCGCCTGACAAGACCAGTTCGCCTCATATCGGTGCAAAATAAAAACGGCCGTTTCATTGCGAAACGGCCGTTGGCGGTGCAGCGATGTGGCGCGAGTGGCAGATTGCGACCAATGTCTCGGTCTGACTGACTCAACGCTTGTTCATCCCATCAGGCACGTTTTCGTCCCTGATGGGGCTTGCTTGCCACCGCAAGGTGCATGCAGATCACTTCTCCAGCAGGCGCTGCATGAAGGGCGGCAGCACCAGGGAGGCGCGATGGCCTTCGACGGTATAGAAGTCACGCGCGAAGGTGGCGGCAGCGGCATCTTCCTCGCGGAAGGACTTCACGTCACAGCCCTTGCCCGCCAGGGTGCAGCTCCACCAGCCGGACGGATACACCGGCTGCGGGAAGGGCAGGGTCGCGACGCTATCAAAGCCCGCTTCGCCCATGTCATTGCGCAGGTCCTTGATGATGGAATCGGTGTGATAGAGCGGGGACTCGCTCTGCTGCACCATCAGGCCGCCCTGCTTGAGGATACGATGGCAGCGCTTGAGGAAGTCTGTCTTGAACAGACCTTCCGCCGGGCCGACCGGATCGGTGGAGTCGACGATCAGCACATCGATGCTCTCGTCCGGGCAGTTGTCGACCCACTTGACGCCATCCTCGAACAGCAGCTCGGCGCGCGGGTCGTCATTGGACTCGACCAGCGCCGGGAAGAATTGCTCGGAGGCACGCGTGACCGCCGGATCGATATCGATCTGGGTGACCTTCTCCACACCCGGGTGCTTGAGCACCTCACGCAGGGTGCCGCAATCGCCACCGCCGATGATGACGACACGCTTGGGGTCTGCATGAGCGAACAGCGCCGGATGCGACATCATCTCGTGATAGAGGAAGTTGTCACGGTCAGTCAGCATCACGCAGCCGTCCAGCACCATCAGGTTGCCGTAGGTCTCGGTGGCATAGACTTCGAGGTGCTGATAAGGGGTCTGCTCGTCATGCAGCTTGTGGCTGACCTTGAGCGAGAAGGCGCTGCCGTGGCGATCGAAGATTTCGGTAAACCAGGAGCCATCGAGACGTTCGGTCATGGGGACCCTCGCATTGGATATCACAGACGGGATATCAAGGTATGGATAGAGACGGCACGATGGCCATCGGAAATTGCGCCAATCAGCACTGCGCCAGCGTCAGGCCGGCAGTTCACGGCCCGCATGACGACCATGCGGCGTGATGTCGTGATACGCGACATGCCGGGCAAGCGCCAACATGGCGCAGGCGCTGCACCATAGCCAAAGACGGGCGGAGTGGAAAGTGTTGATGCATGACAATTTCAGTCAGGCCGCGTAGCGATGACACGCGGCCCGGGGGAGAGGCTCAGCGAGAGGCCGGGCCGAGGCGGATCAGATGGAGAATCAGCCTGACGCCCTGAAACACTCCCAGCCCGATGAGGATGCCGGCGAGGTCCGCCAGGGCATCCAGCACCTCAGCGCCGCGATAGGGAATCGCCAGCTGCAGACATTCGATGGCGACGCCCAGCAGCAGCAGGAGCGGCAGGATGATCAAGCTGGTCAAGCCCGCCAGCCGTGTGGTCAGCGCCAGCAACGCGAAGACGGAGAAATGCTGCAGCTTGTCCCAGGGAAAGATCTGCTCCGGATGTGGCACGCCCGGGGAGAGCGTGCCGAACAGGATCAGCAACAGGCACAGCAGCGCCACGAAGGCCCAACCGCGGCGCGGGATGAGACGCTGCTCGACCGGCGTCATGCTGGCTGCCCTGCTGCTTGCCACCTTCTACAGGCAGCCACAGGGGTGACAGCAGAAAAGACCATGCAGGACTCCCCCATCAGCTGCGGGCGACCGGTGTCGCATTGGCGGCGTCATCCTGATGGTAGGCCGGGCTCAGCTCGTGCAGCGCGTCCATCAGGGCATTGACGTTACCCGGGTCGGTGAACTGGCTGATGCCGTGACCGAGGTTGAAGATGTGGCCCGGGCCCTGGCCGTAGCTGTCGAGGATACGCCCGACTTCGGCACGAATGGCGGCTGGCGTGCCGAACAGTGCATTCGGGTCCAGGTTGCCCTGCAGGGCCACACGATGGCCGACACGCTCACGCGCATTGGACATCTCGGTGGTCCAGTCGAGGCCGACGGCATCACAGCCGGTGGCGGCGATGTGCTCGAGCCACTGGCCACCATTCTTGGTGAACAGGATCACCGGTACACGGTTGCCTTCGCTGTCCGGCTTGAGGCCGGCGACGATCTGCTCCATGTAGCGCAGCGAGAACTCGAGGTAGGCCGGCGTGGACAGAGTGCCGCCCCAAGTATCGAAGATCTGCACCGCCTGAGCACCCGCGGCAATCTGGGCATTCAGGTAGTCGGTAACGGCCTGCGCCAGGGTGTCGAGCAGCTGATGCATGGCTTCCGGATTGGAATACATCAGGCCTTTCACGTGACGGAAGTCCTTGCTGGAACCGCCCTCGACCATATAGGTGGCCAGTGTCCACGGGCTGCCGGAGAAACCGATCAGCGGCACGCGGCCGTTCAGCTCACGACGGATGGTGGACACGGCACGCATGACGTAATCGAGATCACGCTCGACATTCGGCACGCTCAGCGCCGCGATTTCCTCGGCAGTCCGCACTGTCTTGCGGAATTTCGGGCCTTCGCCGGTCTCGAAGTAAAGGCCCAGCCCCATGGCATCCGGGATGGTCAGAATGTCGGAGAACAGGATGGCGGCATCCAGCGGGAAGCGCTCCAGCGGCTGCAGCGTCACCTCGCAGGCACGCGCGGTGTCCATGCACAGGTCCATGAAGCCACCGGCCTGACCACGGACTTCGCGATATTCCGGCAGATAGCGGCCAGCCTGGCGCATCATCCAGACGGGAGTACGGTCGACCGGCTGACGGGCCAGGGCGCGCAGGAAGCGATCATTCTTCAAGGTCATCGGAATCACACATCAGCTCGGGGAATGTCTCGGCATTCTATCAGAGCCTGAGAAAAATCCCGCCCATCGTGGTGATGCAACAAATGCATTGGCAAATCGCCCCACCTTTGTAGTCCCTTTGCTGGCGTCATCCGACCATTGTGGTGGTGGCGGCAACAACGCTTTTCCATACAGAGCGATGAGTCATCGGCCACAGACTGGTAAACTCGCCACATGACTGCATGCTGGCCGCCGGTATCTCGAGCGACTCATCGAGACATTGCCGGACCACCGCATGCCCGCGCTTTTTCAGCCCGGCGATTGTCCGGGCGTTCGAGGTGAACAGTGACCATTCGATTCATCGCCGCCTCGCGGCTGCCAACGCCCTGGGCGACCTTCACCATGCACGGTTTCGAGGATGAGACCACCGGCAAGGACCACATCGCCCTGACCCTGGGCGACATCGATGACGGCGCGCCGGTGCTGGGCCGCGTGCATTCCGAGTGCCTGACCGGCGACGCCCTCTTCTCGATGCGCTGTGACTGCGGCTATCAGCTGCAGGAAGCGCTCAAACGCATTGCCGCCGAAGGCCGCGGCGTGCTGCTCTATCTGCGTCAGGAAGGCCGCGGCATCGGTCTGCTCAACAAGATTCGCGCCTATGAGCTGCAGGATGGCGGCGCCGATACCGTCGAAGCCAATGAGCGCCTCGGCTTCGGGGCTGACATGCGCCGCTACGATATCTGTGTGCCGATGCTGGAGCATCTCGGCGTCAGCGCTCTCAAGCTGATGACCAACAACCCGCGCAAGGTCGATGCCCTGACCCGTGATGGTGTCACCATCAGTGAGCGCCAGCCGATCACCACCGGCCTGAACCCGCACAACGAGCACTACCTCTCGACCAAGGCGGGCAAGCTGGGCCACATGATGGCACTGGATGATTTCACCCAGGCAAGCGACGTCGATATCGAACGCAGCGAGTAGCCGCGCGCAGGGGGAGCCTGGTGGGTTCCCCCTTTCTTTATAGGCAGATTGACCGGCTGGCACAGCGAGCGTGACATGACGACGTCACCCGCCAGAGAGTAGGCTGGAGTCGAACCCGCGCCGGAGACATCGCCATGCGCAAAGACTCAACGGCTGCATCATTACAGCCTTCTTCATCGCAACCTCAGTCATCACAGCCTTCGTCAACATGGCCCGCCTCGACACCTCCTCCGGCATCACCCTCTTCCAGCGCATCGCCCGCCGATGACGCAGATTCACGCGACACCACCGCGACACCTGATCTCTATACCCGGCTGGAGGAATGGCTGCACAGCACCAGCCACGGCATCGGCGCCGTCATGGGCCTCGTCGGCATGATCGTGCTGATCGTGATGGCCAGTCTCGCCGCCGAAGTCGACCCCTGGAAGATCGTCAGCGTCAGCCTCTACGGCCTGACCCTGGTGGTGCTGTATGCGGCCTCGACGCTCTATCACGGTATCCGTCACCCACGCCTGAAATATGCCTTCCAGCTGCTGGATCACTGTGCCATCTATCTACTGATCGCCGGCACCTATACGCCCTTCCTGCTGGTCAATCTTCGCGGCCCGACCGGCTGGACGCTGTTCGCCATCATCTGGTCGCTCGCGCTGGGCGGCATCTTCCTCAAGCTGCGCTGGCCTGAACGCTTCAGCGCCCTGCGCGTGAGCGTCTATCTGCTGATGGGCTGGTTGATCGTGTTCGCCTCGCCGATGCTGGTCGAGAAGCTCTCCGAGACGGGGCTCATCCTGCTGGTCGCCGGCGGCATCACCTATACCCTGGGCGTGATCTTCTTTCTGATGACGCGCCTGCGCTATCACCACGCCATATGGCACCTGTTCGTGCTTGGTGGCAGTACCTGCCACTTCTTCGCCATCTACACCGCAGTGCTGCCGTATTCCGTATGACGTGATCGGGGCAGCCACGCTGGCCGGCGCTCTTGAGCACACCGGCTTGAAAGCACAGGTTTGAGAACACGGCACTGAGAACAAGGAACTGAGAACACCGGCAAACCACCTCAAAAAAGCGGGAAGGGTCGTCATGACCCTTCCCGCTTTTTTTTCGCGATTTTTTTGACGCTTCAGGGCTCGTCTCTCACAGGGCTATTTTCTTGAAGAGCTATCTTCCTGCGGGGCGAAGACCGGCAAGCGATACCGGGTTCCGCGCCCGACACCGTAGCTCTCCAATACCTGCTTGGCGGTCAGATCGGCGAGATCACGGGCGGCGGTAGGGTCGGAGGTATCGACCAGGGCACGGTATTCGGCGCGCCCCACGCCCTCTTCGTCGTCTCGCTCCAGCAATGTCAGTACCAGCTCGCGCTGGCGGGCATTCAGCGGCGTACGCGCGTGCTCCAGCCACAGACGCTCGGCGCGCTGGACGCGCTGGTAATGGAAGGCCGTCCGGCGACCGGCGTCGCGCAGGCGCAAAAGCCACCACTCGGCCCAGACATTCATGTCACCGGGCGCTGCATCCTCCACTTCACCATTGAGCGCGTGGTCCAGCTGCGACGGCAGCTGATGGCCGCTGGCCGAGGTCTGAGGCTTGCCGAGATAACGCTGCTCCAGCTCGCGCAATTCATCCTGATGCTCGATCACCACCGAGAACAGCGCCTGGCGGCGCCAGCAGAGTTGCTCCAGGGCTTCCGGCTCCCAGCGCTCGGCGACCTTGCCGACAAACTCGCCCTGCTGCTGCAACGCGGCCAGCGCATCGATTCGTGTCAGCCAGCGCATCAGCAGCAAGCGCCCGATCAAGCCGTTGCCCAAGGCCAGCGGTGCGAGCGCCTGCCAGTGCGCATGCAGCTGCAGGGCATTCAACACCCCTGAGTTATCCACATCCGGTTCTTCCGTCGCCAGACGCTGCCAGAAGACATCCAGCTCCCGGTCCAGCGCATCGGGGTTCTCCGCCGGGGCGCGATAGCGCAAGCGCTTGAGACCGTAACGACCGCTGACCGCTTCGTAGCGCGCCTCACGCCATGCACCGAGTGGCTGACCACTGCTGCGCGGCAGGAAAGGCCCCAGACGCCGATGCCACTCGAGCACCTGTTGGCGGGTCAGCGGCTGGAATGCCGTGCGCACGACTTCCAGCGTCACATCCACAAAGACGTCGACACCAGGCGCCGGCCCGCGCGGTGGCTCCTGATGGCCGGACTCCAGCCCCAGCGCCTGATACAGCGCGTCACGCAACGCCGCCCGCCCGAGCACCACACCGGACAACTGGGCACTGGCTTCCATCTCTTCGCTGAGGAGCGTCGCCTCGAGACGCAGGCGTTGTCGGGGATAGAGATTCTGCCCCTGGGCGACCAGCGGCGACATCACCGCCTGGGTCGCCGCCAACTGCCCCATCAAGGGCATGACCTCCAACTGCCCCCGTGGCCAGTCAGGCTGCTGCCAGATCCACATAAGTTGTTATCCCCATTGAGGTTTTCATCAACATCCTATCAAAAAGATCCGCAATAAACCATATACCGAATCAAAAAATGACACGAAAAATAGACAATATGCGATCACCGCTCTCAAATTGATCGATTGCATGTCATAAAAATCTAATAAACCTCTCAAACCCATGATTTTTATCGGATATGTCGCTGCTCACATCGCATGAGTGCTACCTACGCCCTCATGAAGACCAACATTTGACCATCATGACAAAATAGATCAATTATCGAATCATCAATAGATACGCAAAAGACTCAACAGCGCATCATTCAGCGCCTGATGGCTGAAACCCATCCTCGATCGATGGCCTGCCTCGCGCCGCCCTGGCGCACCGCACCGTTTCGAACTGACCTGTCTCGAACTGACCTGTCTCGAACTGACCTGTCTCGAACTGACCTGTCTCGAACTGACCTGCCTCGAACTGACCTGTCTCGAACTGACTTGGCTCGAACTGACTGCCTCGAGCCGCCCTGAGCCAGCCGTCACCAAACGGCTTGGGGCGCGCCCCCGACGATTGACGCCGCTGAACGCGCAAGGCGACCTCTCAACCTCGTCAGGCGCCCTGCAAGCGTCTTCTGAGGCTCAAAAATGCAAAAGGCGCCACCCTGATATCAGGATGGCGCCTCGTGGCGTGTACGCGCTCTCAGAGCGCTCTCATGACTTCATTGCAGAACATGCAGGAAAGATCAGCCCGTCAGCTTGGCCTGTGGCGGCGCTCGACGACGGCTTTCGACATCAGTTCTGGCAACAGGGCTCAGTGCTGCTGACGCTCCTCGGCGGCCTGTTGCTCTCGCTGGCGGGCCCGCTCGCAGGCAGGACGCGCTCGCACCTCTTCGCCCCAGTGCTCAAGCACGGCCGGCAGAGGTTGCCCGGCCATCTGCGCCCAGCTGAGGGTCTGGGCGAGGAAGATATCGGCGACACTGAATTCATCGGCCACCAGCCAACCCTGACCACCGAAGCGGCGCTGGAGTGCCTTGAGAGCACGCTGGAATTCCCATTGGGCTGTCTGCTTGATGGCATCACAGCGCTGGTCCTCCGGCAGCGCGAAGGTGTGCTTGGCCAATGTCCACAGCGGCTGCTCAAGCTCGGTGGTGAGGAAACTGAGCCATTGATCCATCTGTGCCTGTCCAGCCAGCGATTGTGGCAGCAGTCGCCCTTCTCGCGCCGCCAGGTAGCGGCAGATGGCACTGGACTCGAACAGGACCAGCTCGCCATCCACCAGGGCTGGCGCCTTGCCATCGGGATGAATGGCCAAGTATTCAGGGCTGTACCCCTCACCGGCCTTCAGATCCAGACCATGAATCCGGTATTCGAGCCCCAGTTCCTCTAGTGTCCAGGCGACCCGCAGCGAGCGGGAATTTGGATAGCTGTAGAGAGTCAACATGGTCGGGCGCACTCCGTGGCGTTGCGGTGGTAACTGGCGCAGGTGACGGCTTTCGCGCTGGCCAGGCCCTGGCTGCTTGGGCAGAGGGCTTGATGGTCATCCAGCATGGGCGGGAAGTCGCGGAGATGCCATGCATCCTTCGCCGTCTCGGCGCAGGCAGTCACGCAACGAAAAACGCCTGTGGACAACTCGAACTCTCGAGTCATCCACAGGCGTTTCGGTATTGCATGCCACCAGGATCAGCTGGCGAGGCGAGCCTCGATACTGGCGCGGATGCCGGCGGCATCCAGACCGCAATCACGCAGCAGCTCGACCGGCTTGCCATGCTCGACGAAGCCATCCGGCAGCCCCAGCAGCAACATGGGCTGGGCCAGTCCCGCGTTCAGGTAGAGCTCGGCCACGCCGGCGCCCGCGCCACCCGCGATGGCGTTTTCTTCCACCGTCACCACCAGGTCATGCTCCGCAGCGATCTCGAGCAATGCCTCGCGATCCAGCGGCTTGATGGAGCGCAGGTTGAAGTGGGTCGCGTCCAGCGCCTCGGCGACCTCGGCCACCGGCGTATTCATGCTGCCCACGGCGACGATGGCGACACGCACCTCGGGGCTGCCGCTAATACGACGACGGTATTCCCCCTGACCGATGGCCATTGGCGTCAGGTCGGCATCGGTGGCCACCCCCGGCCCGGTACCGCGCGGATAGCGCACCGCGGCCGGCCCGGGATGCGCCAGTGCCGCGCTCAGCATGCCACGGCACTCGGCTTCATCGGCCGGCGCCATCAGCACCAGCTCCGGCACGCAGCGCAGGAAGGACATGTCCAGGCTGCCGTGATGCGTCGGGCCGTCCTCGCCGACCAGACCGGCACGATCGATGGCAAAGGTCACGTCCAGTTTCTGCACCGCGACATCGTGGATCAGCTGATCATAGCCACGCTGCAGGAAGGTGGAATAGATCGCCACCACCGGCTTCATGCCCTCACAGGCCATGCCCGCTGCCACTGTCACCGCGTGCTGCTCCGCGATGGCGACATCGTAGTAGCGATCAGGATATTCCTTCGAGAAGCGCACCAGATCCGAGCCTTCCCGCATGGCCGGCGTGATGCCGATGACGCGCGCATCAGCGCTAGCGGCATCACACAGCCAGTTGCCGAAGACACTGCAATATTTCTGCGGCTTGGGAGCCGGCGCGTCGGTGACGGCAGGCGCCTGCTCGGCGGCCTGAGGCGCGGCCTTCTCGAGCTTGGTGATGGCGTGATAGCCGATCGGGTCACGCTCCGCCGGCAGGAAGCCCTTGCCCTTGCGCGTCACCACATGCAGGAATTGCGGGCCATCCAGATCACGCATGTTGCGCAATGTCTGCACCAGCGCCGGCAGGTCATGGCCGTCGATGGGGCCGATGTAGTTGAAACCCATCTCCTCGAACAGCGTCGCCGGGCTGATGAAGCCTTTCATGTGCTCTTCGGTACGCTTGGCAAGCTCCAGCGCGCCCGGCAAGGGCGACAGCAGTCGCTTGCCGTTGGCACGCATCTGGGTATACGGCTTGCTGGCCAGAATACGTGCCAGGTAACTTGCCAGGCCGCCGACGTTCTCGGAGATCGACATCTCGTTGTCGTTGAGCACGACCAGCATATTGGCCTTCACGTGCCCGGCATGCGCCAGCGCCTCGAACGCCATGCCAGCCGTCAGGGCACCATCGCCGATCACCGCACAGGCACGCCGTGACTCACCCGCCGTACGGGCGCCGAGCGCCATGCCCAGCGCCGCACTGATCGAGGTGCTGGAATGGCCCACCCCGAAGGTGTCGAACTCGCTCTCGGCCCGCTTGGGGAAGGCAGACAGGCCATTGTACTGGCGCATGCTGTACATGGCTTCACGACGGCCGGTCAGAATCTTGTGCGGATAGGCCTGATGACCCACGTCCCACACCAGACGGTCATGGGGCGTTTCCAGCGCATGATGGAGCGCCACGGTCAGCTCGACCACACCGAGCCCGGCCCCGAAGTGCCCGCCGGTACAGCCGACGCTGTACAGCAGGTAGGCGCGCAGTTCGTCAGCCAATTGGCGCAGCTGTGCCGCGCTCATGGCGCGCAGCGCTTGAGGTGTCTCGACCGCATCGAGCAGTGGCGTCGCGGGGCGCGCCTGAGGTATCTCGTCAAACAGCTTCATAGGCGTCAGGAATCAGTGGTCTCGCTCGATCATGTAGCGCGCCAGCACCGCGAGTGGCTCTGCGGCCTCTCCCAACGGTGCCAGGGCATCCAGGGCCTCTTGCAGTAGCTGACCTGCTCGCTCTTGAGCACCTTCGAGTCCAAGCAGCGAGGGATAGGTCGGCTTGTCGCGCGCAGCGTCAGCACCGGCCGTCTTGCCAAGCGTTGCGGTGTCGCCCGTCACGTCCAGGATGTCATCCTGGATCTGGAAGGCCAGGCCGATAGCCGAAGCGTAGCGCTCCAGGGCAGCAAGACGCGAATCCTGCTCGTCGACTGCCACCAATCCGCCCAGCCGGACCGCGGCACGAATCAGCGCGCCGGTCTTGTAGGCATGCATGCGTGACAGCGCCTCTACCTCGCGGAACTGCCCGACTGCTTCGAGATCCAGCGCCTGACCGGCCACCATCCCGCGCCGCCCGGAGGCCTCGGCCAGGGTACGCACCAGGGCAGGGGTGCGTACATGGCCGGTCGTCGCCATCACTTCGAAGGAGAGCGTCAGCAGGGCATCGCCCGCGAGAATGGCGGTCGCCTCATCGAAGGCGCGATGCACGGTGGGACGGCCACGACGCAGGTCGTCATCGTCCATGGCCGGCAGGTCATCATGGACCAGCGAATAGGCATGCACCAATTCGAGCGCCGCTGCCGCCGCGTCCAGCGCAGCGCTGTCAGCAGCCTCTTCATCGCCCCCCAGGGCACGACCCACCGCATACAGCAGCACGGGGCGCAGACGCTTGCCGCCACCCAGCACGCTGTAGCGCATGGCGTCCTCGAGACGCTCACTCACCGCCGCACTGCCGGGAGTCAACAACGCCTCAAGCACGGCCTCACTGCGCGCCTGTCCAGAACGGATCAGCTCGCTGGCCTGCGATGCAGTCGGCGTGACTTGCGCATTCAATCCACCTGACATCACCAGTCCTTCTCCTCGTCCGCTTCACCCGCCATGCTGCCTGCGGCATCGGGCGCCGTAAACGCCGTGGGCGTCAGCGCACCTTCCGGGCCTTCCACCAATGCCTGCAGGCGCAACTCGGCGCTATCGAGCCGCTGCTGCGCCTCGCGCGCCAGGCTCACGCCCTCTTCAAAAGCGCCCAGTGACGCTTCCAGCGACATGTCGCCAGCCTCGAGCCGCGTCACCAACCCTTCAAGACGGGCCAGGGTGGCGGCGAAATCCTGTGGCACTTCCTTTTCGGCCATGGGTGCTCTCGCTCATCCGACCGGGCGGGCCCGGTGTCTCTGTGTGGAGCGCCAGTATAACCCGAAGGGCTTCACGACGCTGCCCACCCCCTGCGCACGGTGGAAGAGTCACATCAAACGGCTGTGCTGTGAATTTTTCATGCCCGGCACGCGGACATTTCATCCGGAGGCCCCGCCGGCTGTGATATTCTTTGCTCCCCTGTTGACAGCACGCCCCGCTGTTTCTCTGGCATTTTCTTGAGGTGTGACACGCCAGCAGGTCATGAAAAAGACCAAACGAACAGAAACGCCGGCATGACCGGCGAGAGGGTTGATCCGACAATGGCCAAGACGTCCCTGGACAAGAGCAAGATCAAGATTCTATTGCTCGAGGGTGTCCACCAATCCGCCGTGGATAGTTTCCTCAACGCGGGTTACACCAATATCGAACTGCTTCAGACCTCGCTGGCCGAGGAAGAACTGATCGAGAAGATCCGCGATGTGCACTTCATCGGCATTCGTTCCCGCACTCAGCTCAACGAGCGCGTGATCTCCGCTGCCGAGAAGCTCACCGCCATCGGCTGCTTCTGTATCGGCACCAACCAGGTCGACCTGGAAGCCGCACTGAAGCGCGGCATCCCCGTGTTCAACGCGCCCTACTCCAACACTCGCTCGGTTGCCGAGCTGGTACTGGCTGAAGCCATCATGCTGATGCGCGGCGTGCCGGAGAAAAGCGCCAAGGCACATCGTGGCCAGTGGATGAAATCCGCCAAGAACAGCCATGAAGTCCGCGGCAAGACGCTGGGCATCGTGGGCTACGGCAGCATCGGTTCCCAGCTGTCCGTGCTCAGCGAATCCCTGGGCCTGGACGTCATCTACTACGATGCCGTCACCAAGCTCGGCATGGGCAATGCCCGTCAGGTGGCAAGCCTGGAAGAGCTGCTGGCGCGCGCTGACATCGTCACCCTGCATGTGCCGGAAATCCCCTCCACCAAGTGGATGATGGGCAAGCAGCAGTTCGCGCTGATGAAGCAGAACAGCGTCTTCATCAATGCGGCACGCGGCACCACCGTCGTCATCGAAGACCTGGCCGAAGCCCTTTCCAGCGGCAAGCTGCTGGGCGCCGCCATCGATGTCTTCCCGGTAGAGCCGAAAGGCAACGGCGAAGAGTTCGTGTCTCCGCTGCGCGAGTTCGACAATGTCATCCTGACGCCGCACGTCGGTGGCTCCACCATGGAAGCCCAGGAGAACATCGGTATCGAAGTCGCCGAGAAGCTGGTGACCTACTCCGACAACGGCACCACCATCGGCTCGGTCAACTTCCCGGAAGTCGCCCTGCCGGCACACCCCGAAAAGCACCGTCTGCTGCATATCCACGACAACGTCCCGGGCGTGCTGTCACACATCAACCAGGTGCTGTCCGAGGAAGGCATCAACATCTCTGGCCAGTACCTGCAGACCAACAACACGGTCGGCTATGTGGTCATCGATGTCGACAAGGCCTATGGCAAGAAAGCGCTCGAAGCGCTCAAGACCGTCGACCATACCCTGCGTATCCGGACTCTCTACTCGGAAGCTGATTTCGAGAACTGAGTCCGCGCTCTGCTTCATGGCCGTGGAGCAGAGGGCAGGCAAATGAAAACGCCGCAGCCAGAAATGGCTGCGGCGTTTTTTTGTTGCGGATTATCAGGCGTATTGCTCGTCGCGTGTCTTGCTTCCCACTCCCCTCCTTTCATGCCTCTGCCATCCCTCAGCCGACTTCCCATACTCTGGCACTGCCGACCAAGACCAAGGGCGTGTTTCACGTGGAACATCTCATGTCCCTATAAAACATACTGTGAATCAGCAAGTTGAGATCGAGCTCCCAGCTGACAGCGCGTTTCTCAGCGCTCCGACAATGGCGTGCCAGCGACGGCCCAGTTTTCCGGCTCCACTTCCTGCAGCACCACCCAGACGGACTGCTCACGCACACCCAGCACGCGAGCCGTCTCGCGCGTCAACGCCTCCACCAGCTCCCGCTTCTGTTCCTGTGTCTTGCCAGTCAGAAATTCCGCACGAATCATCGGCATGGTTGTCTCTCCTTGTTGTTTATATCTCTTTTCCCGTGTGCCAGATCAACCTGCTGATCAGCCGCCTTGATCGCTATTGCAACAGACAAGTTATGGCGTTACGGCAGATGTTCCACGTGAAACCTCTACCGGCAACAATAAGCGCTACCCAGTAATGCAACTCTGCGGCATAGGCAGGTAAAGAGATTGGCTGCTTTACGATAGAACAGCCAGTCCCTACACACGCCATTCAAAAACCACCCAGTTATCAGTGCGTTGGCGCGTTTAAGTTGAATATCTCAGGCAGAATGTTCCACGTGAAACACGGCTTAGGCGTAGCAGGTATCGCCCAGTAGCACCTCTTCAACGCGACCCTTCAACAGCATGCCAAGCAGCGGCGTGTTATGGCCGGCACTGACCAGCGTCTCGCTTGAGACACGCCACTCATGCGCCATATCGATTACTGCCAGATCACAGTACTCACCCACTTCCAGCATGCCGCCCTTGAGTCCGAAGCGTCTGGCACTGAACGTCAATGTCTCGATCAGGCGAGGCAAGCTGAGCAGCTCGGCCTTCACGAGCGCCAGTCCCAGCGGCAGCATGGTTTCCAGGCTGGTCATACCGGGCTCGGACACTGCAAAGGGCGCGCTCTTGGCAGCGGCTTCATGGGGCAGATGATCACTGACGATGGCGTCGATGGTGCCATCGACCACACCGGCCCGCAGCGCATCCCGGTCTGCCGCGCTGCGCAGTGGCGGCTCCAGATGGAAGTTGGCATTAAAGCCTTCCAGTTGCTCATCGGTCCAGTGCAATTGCGCCATCGACACATCCGCGCTGATATCCAGCCCTCTGGCCTTGGCATCACGTACCAGCTCCACGGCTCGTGCACTGGAGAGCAGTGATACATGCGCCCGCACACCGGTCTGCTCGATCAACAGCAGCCACTGGGTCAGAGCGACCGTTTCGGCAGATTCCGGGATGCCAGCCAGCCCGAGACGTGAGGCAATGGCACCCTCATGGGCGCAGCCCTGCCCGGCCAAGGCGGCCTCCTGGGCCTGGAACACGACGGTGATATCAAAGGTCCGCGCGTATTCCAGACAACGCCGCAGTACACCGAGATCGCGTATCGGCTGGCGAAGGTTGGTCAGTGCCACACAGCCTGCGGATTCGAGCGCGGCCATATTGGCAAGCAGCTCACCTTCCAGCCCCTGCGTCAGTGCCCCCAAGGGTGCAAGACGCACCCCCGCCACATCACGCGCGCGGTCCAGCAGAGTACGAATATGCGAGGCGCTGTCGAGCACCGGGCTGGTATCGGGGCGCGGCAGGATGGTCGCGTAGCCACCCGCCAGTGCGGCAGCCGACTCACTGACCAGGCTGCCCTTGTAGCGCGGGCCCGGGTCGCGCAGGTGTGCGCCAAGATCGATGAAGGCCGGCGTGACCAGCTTGCCCGCCAGGTCATCGCGCTGCTCGGCACTGAAACCCGCCGGCGCTTCGCCGATCGCGATCAGGCGACCACCGTCGAGATGGAGGTCGTACTGGCCATCGCGGCCGTTGGTCGGGTCGATCACCCGTGCATTGATCAGGCTGCGTTTCATGCGCCAGCTCCTCGTGAACGTTCACCCCTGCGCTCGGCGCGCGCCTTCATCTGTCCGGAGACCGCCATCGACAGCACCGCCATGCGCACCGCGATACCGTTGGTGACCTGATCGAGTATCAGCGATCGCGGGCCATCCGCGACGGCGGATTCGATCTCGACACCCCGGTTGATCGGCCCCGGATGCATCACCACGGCGTCAGGGTGCGCGTGTGCCAGGCTTTCGCGGGTCAGGCCATAGCGGCGGTAGTATTCCGACTCCGAGGGCAGCAGTGCACCATCCATGCGTTCCTTCTGCAGGCGCAGCATGATGACGACATCGACATCCTTCAGCCCTGCTGCCAGCTCAGTGAAGACCTGACAACCCAGCGTCTCGACCCCGATGGGCAGCAGCGTCTGCGGCGCGACCACCCGCACCTCCGCTGCGCCCAGCGTATTGAGCGCCTGAATCTGCGAGCGAGCGACGCGTGAATGCAGGATGTCACCGACGATCGCGACGCGCAGATTGGCGAATTCGCCCTTGTGGCGGCGAATGGTCAGCATGTCGAGCATCGCCTGGGTCGGGTGCGCGTGACGACCATCGCCGGCATTGATGATCGCCACATGCGGCGTGATCTGGCTGGCGATGAAGTGCGCCGCACCGGAGTCGCCATGACGCACCACGAAGGCATCCGCCTGCATGGCCTCGAGATTGACCAAGGTATCCATCAGCGACTCGCCCTTGGCGGCCGACGAGGTCTTGATGTCCAGATTGAGCACATCCGCCGACAGACGCTTGGCGGCCAGCTCGAAGGTGGCACGCGTCCGGGTCGAGTTCTCGAAGAACAGGTTGGCCACCGTGCGCCCGCGCAGCAACGGCACCTTCTTGACCTCGGCATCGCCGATGCCACGGAAGTGATCGGCGGTGTCGAGAATCTCGGTCAGCACGCTGCGCGGCAGGCCTTCGATATCCAGAAAGTGACGCAGCCGGCCCTGCTCATCCAGCTGGACCTGTGCCGGCGAGGCAGCCCGCACGTCCGCGCTGGCCTGGGAGAGATCAAACAGGTTCATGCCGTCACCTCGCCGGTATCGACCAGTGTCAGACGCAGGTTGTCGGGGCCTTCCAGCTTGATGCGCTTGCCTGGCGCCAGCGCCAGGTTGGCCCCCAGAGCGTCCGGCTGCACCGGCAGCTCACGCCCCGGCAGCTCTACGAGACAGGCCAGCAGCACGCGGCGCGGACGGCCATAGTCGAACAGCTCATTGAGCGCCGCGCGCACGGTACGTCCGCTCATCAGCACATCGTCCACCAGCAGCAGATCGCGGTTCTCGATATCCGGCAGCTGTGACCCTTGGCCACCATCCGGCAGGCCCTTGTGGCCGAAGTCGTCGCGCCAGAAACCGATATCCAGTGTCGCGAGGGGCTCTTCCAGCCCCAGCCGCTCACGCAGTGCCTGGGCGACCCAGACACCGCCGGTATGAATGCCGACCGGAATTAGACGTTCACGATCGAGCTCACGGCGCTCGAACAGCAATTCGAGCTCCTCGGTCATGGCCTCGAGCAGTGCCTCGACCTCTGGCAGTGCCTCATGTTCTTCGTGCATCTCAGACTCTTGCATGGATATCGCTTCCTATCTTCCCTGCCGGGTGGCGGCAAACAGACAAAAAAAACCCGCTTCCGGAAAGGAAGCGGGTGGAGTATTCAGTAACCGACAAGGTCGCCCTCGCCTCGCTGGCTTGCAAACCAGCTCTCGAGAATCAGCTGAGCGGCGAGGCCGTCCACGCCATCATCGCGATAATTGCCGCGGTGGCCGCGCTCGCGCGCCAAGCCCTTGGCCGCCTTGGTGGAGCCACGCTCGTCCCACATTTCCAGCGGCTTGCCGTAGCGGCCATACAGGCGCTTGCCGAACTTGCGGGCTCGGCTGCACATCAGTGTCTCGCTGCCATCCAGCTCAAGGGGCAGGCCGACCACGAACAGGTCGGGCTGCCATTCCTCGATCAGGCGATTGACGACATTCCAGTCCGGAATGCCGTCCCGCACATGCAGCGGTACCAGAGGCGTCGCGGTGCCGAGCATCTCGGTGCCCACCGCGACACCGATACGGCGCGTGCCGAAGTCGAACGCCAGCGCCGTACGGCTGACTTGCCGCTCAGCCATGCCCGATCTCCCGCGACATCAGATTCATGTCGACGCCCAGCTTGCTGGCAGCCGCTTCGAGACGGGACTCACTGTCGGCATCGAAGAGGATGCCGCTGTCGCCTTCGACGATCAGCCAGCTGTTCTCCTTCAGCTCGTTGGTGAGCTGGTCCGGCTCCCAGCCAGCGCAGCCGAGGCAGACCATGAAATCATCAGGGCCTTCGTTGCCGGCGATCGCCTTCAGGATGTCCAACGAGGTGGTCAGCGCCAGCTCGTCGGTGACCTGCAGGCTGGAATCCCACTCGCTGGCCTTGCCGCGATGGAGGATGAAGCCGCGGTCCTTGTGGACGGGGCCGCCGTAATAGACCACCTCATCGAGGCGCTCACAACTGTCGGCAGCAATCTCGAGCTGCTCGAACAGACCGCGCATGGTCAGCTTGATCGGCTTGTTGACGATGACACCAAGGGTGCCCTTGTCATCATGATCACAGAGGTAACTGAGCGAGCCGGAAAAATTGTCATCATCGAGATGCGGCATCGCCAGCAGGAAATAGTCTCGCAGACTTTGCATGGTCCTCCCGAGGCGTCAGGGCGCGCCAGAATCGTTGCCGGGGCCGAATCGCCAGATGCGGGTGATGGTCAGCTGGCTCATGCCCTTGAGACTTTCATCAAAGGGCGCATAAGGAGCCGCGCCGTAGACCGTATCCAGAGCCGCCTGGTCGAGTTCAGCATGTCCCGAGGATTGTAACACTTCCGCGAACTCAAGCTGACCGCTGGGCAGCACGACGGCGCGAATCCGCAGCTCGCCGCTCAGATGAGCAGGCGCCGGATAGTGCTGGTTGCCGAACGTTTGCACCGTGCCGGTCCAGTCGTTGATATAGCGCGCGCGGGCCGAGGCACGCGCCGCCTTCCGTGAGGCGGTGTCGCCCACCACCTCACGTGACTGGCCGGAGGCCTGGACTCGCTGGACGTCCTGCTCGCTGGCCTGCTGTTCGTTGTCCGGCGTATCCGGCAGCAGTTCGGAACGCGCCACCTGCTGTGACGACGCCTGCTGGGTCGCGATGACCTCGGGGATGCGCTCCGGCAGTACCAGCGCCTGCGTGGCCGGAGCCTGGGCTTGCGCCACGGCCGGCTCGCTGGCCTCGGACGCACTCTGCTCGCCCGGCTGCGGGGGCACCTGATTGGTTGGCCCGGCCTGCACCGCCGCCTCGCGCCCGCTGCCACTGGCCTGCTGGTCCTGCTCGGCCACCACCTGCGAGTCGACGGCAGTGGCGCTGGCCTGACTGACCAGCGTCACATCGAGCATCACCGGCTTGGGCATCGGCGGCACCTCGGGCGGCGTCAGCAGGCCGCTACCCAGCAACCACCAGCCGATGACGGCATGAACAGCCAGTGCCGCGCTCCATGCCACCACACGGCGATGCCCCCGCGTCACCGGAACATAGGTGATCGGGTCGGTGACGCCATGATTGCCTGCCCACCACTCGACGGGTGCTGCCATACCCCACTCCCTGTCCACGGAACCTCATTGGCAGCTTCGGCTTCCCTGCCGTTTACTGCGAATCCATTGCGGGTCAGCCACTGGCGCCGGCCTCACCGCGATGTTGCTCAGGCGGAGGGCTGAGCCGCCAGACGCGCTTCGATGGCATCCATCAACAGACCGGCGATATCAGTGCCGCGCTGGGTATCGATCTCGCGCACGCAGGTCGGGCTGGTGACGTTGATCTCGGTGATGTAGTCGCCGATCACGTCCAGGCCGACGAACATCAGACCCAATGATTTCACTACCGGCTTGACCTGCTCGATCAGCCAGTAATCGCGGTCAGTCAGCTCACGCGATTCACCACGTCCGCCAGCCGCCAGGTTGCCGCGCGTCTCGCCGGCGCTCGGAATGCGCGCCAGACCGAACGGTACCGGCTCACCATCCACCAGCAGAATGCGCGTATCACCGGCACTGATTTCCGGCACGTAGCGCTGGGCCATGATCTGACGTGTACCGCGCAGCGTCAGCTGCTCGATCACCGAGCCGAGATTGCGGCCATCCTTAGCGACGTGGAAGATGCCACTGCCACCCATGCCGTCCAGCGGCTTGAAGATCACGTTGCCATGCTCGGCGTGGAAGGCACGCAGCACCTTGTCGTTGGCCGACACGGTGGTCGGCGGAATGCACTGCGGGAACTGCTGGGCGAAGAGCTTCTCGTTGCAGGTCTGCAGCGCGGCCGTCGGATTGACCACCAGCACGCCTTCCCGCTCGGCAAAGCCCAGCAGGTGAACGGCATTCAGGAAGTGTTCGTCGACGGGCGGATCCTTGCGCATCAGGATCACGTCAAGCTCGGCCAGCGGAGTCGCGACGACCTCGCCCAGCTGATAGAAGTTGTCCGGGTCGTGGTAAACCTCCAGATGACGCATCCGACCCATGGCGCGACCATTCTCGAGATAGAGATCTTCCTGCTCGAGATAGTGCAGCGACCAGCCGCGCTGGCTGGCGGCCCACAACATGGCCAGAGTGGTGTCCTTCTTATAGGCGACGCTGGACATCGGGTCCATCACCACGCCGATCTTGAGCTTGCGAGCAGTCATTGAGGCAACCTTGTGACGACACTGCCAGCCCGGCACGCGGCCGGCAGCGGGGATAACGGAGACTCCCGTCGCGACATGACACCATGGCGCGGGAGCGATGGGACAAGTATGCAGCAGCGCCGTGCTGCTCACCACTGGCGAAACGCCCTTGCCGGCGCACGCTGTGTTGCCGGCAGATCAACAATTCCGCCCGGGTGCCCGATGAGGGGAGATCAGCGCGGCAGGTCACCAAATCGCTGCTGGAGCAAGGTCAGCGCCACCACCGGCGCCGTCTCGGTGCGCAGGATACGCGGCCCCAGGCCGAGCACCTCACAACCGGCGGCGGCCGCTTCTGCCACCTCCTCCTGCGTGAAGCCGCCTTCCGGTCCGATCAGCAGGCTGGCGCGGGCCACGCCGCCCTCGGCCTCGGCCACGTTCAGCGCCTCGGCACCGCCCGGCTGCAGAATCAGGCGCAGCGGCTCATCACGCTCGGCCAGCCACTGCGTCATCGCCACCGGGGCATGCACGACCGGCACGACACTTCTTCCGCACTGTTCGCAGGCGCTGGCCGCCACGCCCTGCCAGTGCGCCAGCTTCTTGTCGGCGCGCTCGCCCTTGAGCTTGACGTCGCCACGCGCGGTATAGAGTGGCGTGATGGCAGCTACGCCCATCTCACAGGCCTTCTGGATGGCGTAATCCATGCGATCGCCCTTGGAGATCGCCTGCCCAAGATGCACCGCCAGCGGTGCCTCGCGATCATTGGGCACCGCCTCGATCACCTGCACGCTGACGCCCTTGCGGGTCACCTCCTCCAGCACCACGCGCACCTCTTGGCCACGGCCATCGAACAGCTGCGCCTCACTGCCAACCTTGGCGCGCAGCACCAGCCCGAGATGACGTGCAGGCCCCTCAGGGAGCGCGAAGGACACCCCGGCGCTGACATTGAGATCAAGATCGGGGCAGTGCAGACGGATGGCCATGGACGGGGTCTCGCGGACTAAGAAGCAGTGAAAGAGAACCGCGATGAGTCGATGCAGCATCGCAGGCAAGGCGGCGGTCATTGTCGCTCAGAAACGCAGCGACGGGCCACTGGGGCCCGTCGCTGGTCGTACCTGTCATGTGGCCAATCAAGGCCGGCTCACTGATCAGTGAGCGGTCGCCTCGGCGGCGCCCTGGGCTTCACGCTGCTTGCGCTGCGCGTACATGGCCTCGAAGTTGACCGGGGCCAGCATCAGCGGAGGGAAGCTGCCACGGTTGACTAGGTTGTCGATGGCTTCGCGGGCATACGGGAACAGCACGTTCGGGCAGAAGGCGCCCAGGGTGTGGTCCAGCTGCTCGGCAGACAGGCCAGCGATACGGAACAAACCAGCCTGCTCGACTTCCGCCAGGAAGGCAGTGGTCTTGTCTTCGCCGTTGGTGACCTGAGCGGTGACCTTGATGGCGACTTCAAACAGCTCTTCACCGACCTGCTGATGCTCGGTGTCCAGCTCCAGCGCGACCTTCGGCTGGAACGGCTGGGAGAAGACCGCCGGAGAATTCGGGGCTTCGAAGGACACGTCCTTCACGTAGATGCGCTGCAGGGCAAACTGAAGCTGTTCCTGAGCCTGTTCTGCACCTGCTGCAGCCTGTGCGTTCTGTTCTTCAGCCATGAGACATATCCTTGAGGGTTCGGAGATTTATTCCTGGTTGCGAGCCGGCTTCCAGCAGGCCCGCAAACTTGCCCAGCCAGCGGAGGCAATGACAGCTGGCAGACACTCGGCGAGCGAGCCTGCGACTCAGCGAGTCACGACCGGCAGGCTGTCGGCTTCCCACTGGCCCATGCCGCCCTTGAGCTTGACGGCCTGCTTGAAGCCATCTTTCTCGAGGCGAGCCACCAGCGGTCCCGCCGTCTGGCCGTGCTTGCAGACGATGATCACCGGGCGTTCCTTGTACTTGGCCAGCGGAGTGGTCTCGCTGGACAGCTGACTGCTGGGAACATTGACGGCACCGGCGATATGACCGGCCTTGAATTCCTTGCTGTCGCGGATGTCGATGAAGACACCCTCTTCGCGATTGACCAGTCGCGTGGCCTCGCTGACGCTGACACCGTGGTTGCCACGCATGGTTTCCATGACGATGAGGGCGACCAGCAGGGCAATGAAGGCGCCGACCAGCAAGGGATGATTCTGCGCGAACTGAAGCAGCTGTTCGATCATGAGACGGGCTAACTCCGCTGTGACGTGCATGCCGACGCGTACGCGGCAAAGGAAATAGACCGCTACCTGAGGTAACGGAGCCAGCATTATACATGACAGGCCCAAGCATGAATGCCGCTGCATGGCATCAAAAAGGCGTAGCCGGGCGATGCGCCGGCTGCTGTCAGCTCAGTCAGGCCGGAGCGATCCACCGATAGCGCGACCCAATCCCGGCGATACACTTGCGACACTTGCACTCGGCACCTTACCACCCCTCTAATAGAGGGCAGAACGAGCAGGTAGTTTTATCACTACATGTCATGTCGTCTCCGCCGAGGACTCCGCCTCGCGGATGCGCCACAGCATGGCCACAGGACATGACAGCTGCATGATGTGTCACCCGCCGAGCATCATCCTGGTATCCCGGCCCCTGCTCACCCCAGATCATTCGTCATCACAGCGAGGAAGTCATGGCAGCTCAAGCACAAGGTCCGCGTCCCGTCGCCCTAATCATTCTGGACGGCTACGGTCACAGCGAAGAGGAGAAGGACAACGCCATCCTCGCTGCCGACACGCCGGTGATGGACCGCCTGCGTCGTGAATATCCCAGCGAACTGATTCACACCGATGGTGGCTTCGTCGGCCTGCCGGACGGCCAGATGGGCAACTCCGAAGTCGGCCACATGAACCTCGGTGCCGGACGCATCGTCTATCAGGACTTCACGCGCATCACCAAGGCGGTGCGTGAGAATGCCCTCAAGGACAATGACGTCCTGACCGCGCCCATCGATGCCGCCGTCAAGGCCGGGCGTGCCGTGCACCTGATCGGCCTGCTGTCACCGGGTGGCGTCCACTCCCACGAAGACCACACCCTGGCCATGGCCGACCTGGCCGCCGAGCGGGGCGCCACGCGCATCTATATCCACGCCATCACCGATGGCCGTGACACCGCGCCCAAGAGCGCCGAGGCCTCCATCGTGCGTGCCGATGAACACCTCGCGGGTCTGGGCCTGGAAGACGGCCGTGTCGCCACGCTGGTCGGTCGCTACTTCGCACTGGACCGCGACAACCGCTGGGACCGCGTCGAGCAGGCCTACCGCCTGATCGCCAACGGCGAAGCCGAGCATGAAGCCGCCACCGGGGTCGCCGGGCTGGCTGCCGCCTACGAGCGCGACGAGACCGATGAATTTGTCACCGCTACCCGCATCGGCGATTCCGTCGCCATGCAGGAAGGCGATGCAGCCATCTTCATGAACTTCCGCGCCGACCGTGCCCGCGAGCTGACCCGCGCCTTCGTCGAGCCGGACTTCGCAGGCTTCGAGCGCACGCTGCCCAAGCTGGCCCACGACGGCCTGGTGATGATGACCCAGTACGCCGCCGACATCCCGGCGCCGGCAGCCTTCCCGCCGACCGAGCTGCACAATACCCTGGGGGAGGTCGTGTCCGACCGTGGCCTGACCCAGCTGCGCATCGCCGAGACCGAGAAGTACGCGCACGTCACCTTCTTCTTCTCCGGTGGTCGCGAAGAGGAATATCCCGGCGAGACGCGCATCCTCGTGCCGTCCCCGCAGGACGTGAAGACCTACGACGAGAAGCCGGAAATGAGCGCCGGCGAAGTCACCGACAAGCTGGTGGAAGCCATCGAGTCCGGCAGCTACGACCTCATCGTCTGCAACTACGCCAACGGCGACATGGTCGGCCACACCGGCAAGTTCGACGCCGCCGTCCAGGCCGTCGAGTTCCTCGACAAGTGCGTGGCGCGCGTGGTCGAGGCGCTGGAGAAGGTCGGGGGCGAATGCCTGATTACCGCCGACCACGGCAACGCCGAGCAGATGGTGCACCCGGAAACCGGCAATCCTCAGACCGCGCACACCACCTTCGAGGTGCCGCTGATCTACGTGACGCAGCGCGATGCCAAGCTGGCCGCCGACGGGCGTCTATGCGATCTCGCCCCGACCCTGCTGACCATGATGGGTCAGTCGGTGCCGGAAGAGATGGATGGCAAGGTGCTGGTCGATTATGCCGAGGCCTGATAGCAGGCTGCATGGCGCGCCCTTCGGTGCGTCATGCCTCTCGCCCTGCCCGAGCAAATCGCTCGGGCAGGGCGACCGCCCCCGAATCTCAAAGCGCCGGAGCCGAGTCTCCGGCGTTGTGCTGTCTGCCTGGCTGCTGAGTCTCGCCCCGCTGGCACTCGGCCCTGTAACGTCCGCCACTGCGCTGGCCGCTGACGACACCGCCACTCTGACCCAGAAGAAGCAGGCCTCCGAGGCGGACCTCAAGCGCCTCAAGCGCGAGATCCAGGCGATGCAGGGCGAGCTCAAGGCCACGGCAGCGCGGCGCAGTGACACCCGCAACGGGCTGGAGAAGATCGAGCGCCAGCTCAACGCCACGCGCCAGCAGACCGGCAAGCTCGAGGATGAGCGCGATGACATCCAGCAGCAGCTGGTGGCGCTGACGCGCAAGCGTGAAGCCCTCAGTCAGCAGCAGACGGCCCAGAAGGCGGCGGTCGCCGAAGAGATGGCCGCCCTCTATCGCCTCGGTCGTCAGCCTGAGCTGAAATTGCTGCTCAACCAGGATGACCCCGCACGCCTTGAGCGCCTGCAGGTCTATCTGAACCACCTGAGCGAATCACGGCGTGCGGCGCTGGAGCGCCTGGCCGAGCTGAACCGGTCACTGGCCGACACCCGCGCGCAGCTGCTGGCGCGCCAGACGCGCCTGGATGACGTACAGGCAGGACTCAAGCGGCAGGCCAGTCAGCTGATCGCGCAACAGAATGAACGCGCCGCCCTGCTGCGCAAGCTGGATGCACGCTATGCCAGCCATGAGGCGAAGATCGCCGAACTGGACCAGGACCGCGCGCATGCCAATCAGCTGATCCAGACCCTTGAGAAGCGCCTCAAGTCGATCAAGAGCGCACCGCCGCCCAAGACCCGCATCACGCGTGCAATGGGCAAGATGGACTGGCCGGCGCCAGGCAAGGTGATCTCCGCCTATGGGCGTGGCGAGGGCGTCAACCGTGATGGCGTGCTGATTCGCGCGACGCAGGGCACCGCCGTCACGGCGCCGCACGCCGGTCGCGTGGTCTTCGCGGACTGGATGCGCGGCTATGGCAACCTGCTGATACTCGATCATGGCGACAACGTGCTGACGCTCTACGCCCACCTGGCAAGCTTCAGCGTGGGCCCGGGTGATAGCCTGTCACGTGGCCAGCAACTGGGCAGCGTCGGCAGCAGCGGCGGGCGCGATGGCCCGGCGCTCTATTTCGAAGTGCGCCGCGGCGGCCAGCCGACAGACCCGAGTCGCTGGCTCGCGCGCCGCTGAAGTGCCTGGCAGCGGCAACTCGCGCATCGCCTGATTGTCAGTCAGCGCTGAACGCCACCGCTAGCCAGCGGGCTAGTCGCCAGGCACTCGCGCGGGATATGCTCGCAGTAGCCTGTGACTGCGAGCATGCTGGGCGGTGTTCCCCATGCCATGCCTCGACATCCGGCCCCGGCGCTCAGCGCATTTCGGTACCAGTCGAGTCCGTACCTGTCGTGTCAGTATCCGTCGAGAAGGAAATCGCATGTCTGCAATGTCGCCGTTCCGTCCTGCCCCGCGCCGCCTGCGTCAGCTGGCGGTCAGCGTGCCGCTGAGCCTTGCCCTGCTGGGTGGCGGACTGCCGGCCAGTGCAGAAGATGTCACCGCGCCGGTCGACAGCGCTCAGGATGCCCATCAGGGCACTGACCTGCCGCTGGATGAGCTGCGCACCTTCGCCGAGGTCTTCGAGCGCATCAAGCGCACCTACGTCGATCAGGTCGATGACCGCACGCTGCTCAAGAATGCCATGCGCGGCATGCTCGAAGGGCTGGACCCGCACTCCGCCTATCTGGATCAGGAAGACTGGCAAGACCTGCGCGAGAATACCGACGGCGAGTTTGGCGGCATCGGTATCGAGGTCGGCACCGGCGACGATGGCCAGCTGACCGTCATCGCCCCCATCGATGACACCCCGGCGGCGCGCGCGGGCCTGCAGCCGCGAGACGTCATCCTCAAGATCGACAATACGCCGCTGGATGGCCTGTCGATGTCGGAGTCGGTCAAGTTGATGCGCGGTGAGGCAGGCTCTCGCATTCGGCTGCTGATTCTGTCCGAGGGCGCCGACATGCCGCGCGAAGTGGTGCTGGAACGCGCCATCATCAAGAGCAGCAGCGTCAGTCAGCACCTGTTGGACCCGGGCTATGGCTATCTGCGCATCAGCCAGTTCCAGAGCGCGACCGGTGACGAGGCCCACACGGCACTGGCCAGACTGCGGGAAGACAACGATGGCGAGCCGCTCAAGGGGCTGGTGCTGGATCTGCGCAACAACCCCGGTGGGCTACTCTCCGCGGCCGTCGAGATCAGTGACCTGTTCCTGTCCAGCGGCCGCATCGTCTATACCGAAGGCCGCCTGCCCGACAGCGAACTGTCCTTCTCGGCCAAGCCCGATACCCCAGCGGGCGACACCCCGCTGGTGGTACTGATCAATGGCGGCACGGCCTCGGCCGCGGAAATCGTGTCCGGCGCACTGCAGGACCAACACCGCGCCATCATCATGGGCACCGACAGCTTCGGCAAGGGCTCGGTCCAGACGGTGATGCCGCTGGGCAATGGCGATGGGCTCAAGCTGACCACTGCGCTCTACTTCACGCCCAGCGGTCGCTCGATCCAGGCAGAGGGCATCCGCCCGGATGTCGAGGTCGTGCGCGGCCGTCTCGAGCGCGACACGCGCCGTGACTTCAGTGTGCGCGAGGCAGACCTCGACGGCCGCCTCGACAATGCCAACGCCGCCAGCGAGTCCACCAGCAGCAAGACACCCGACAGCCCGGTAGTGGCAGAAAGTGACTATCAGCTGGGTGAGGCGCTCAATCTGCTCAAGGGCATGAACGTGCTGGGGCGCAGCGCGGCGCTCAAGGCCACCGTGTCCACAAGCGACGAGTAAGCATCACGCCATGATCGGCAGATCATCAGGCCACAACGACAAGGCCCCGCCATCTGGCGGGGCCTTGTCGTTGCAGGGGGCATGACATGCGCACTTGTATAGAGGCATATAGCGGCATGTGTGGCAGCGATCGGCCATCCTGTGACCACCTGTTCCCAAGCGATGATAGTAGGCGCTCACATACCCGATGGCGCAGGAATTAAAACACCTTCACTCTTGTTACGGCTTGCAGCTGGCGGGCAACTCACCCCGCTGCCCCATCGCCTGACGCATCAGGATGCGCTTCAGCTCGCCCTGGCCGTCGACGAAACCAAGCCCGAAGTTGCGCAGCAGCCGCACGCCCGGCTGACGGCTGCCGAACAACAGCCGAAAGCCATCCATCATCTTGAGCATCATGGCATTGTCGCTGCGACGCCGGCGGCGATAGCGCGCCAGCCAGCGCTCGTCGCCAAGCGCCACCCCGCGGCGATGTCCTGTCAGCAGCTCATCTGCCAGCACCGCCACATCCATCAGTCCCAGATTGACGCCCTGCCCCGCCAGCGGGTGAATGGCATGCGCAGCATCCCCCACCAGCGCCAGCCCCGGCAGCACATAGTCTTCGGCGTGGCGCTGATGCAGCGGGAAACTGAAGCGCTCGCTCGCCCATTCGATGGCGCCCAGCTGACCTTCAAAGGCGTCTTCCAGCTCACGACAGAATGCCGCAGGTGACAGTGCCAGCAGCCGCTCGGCCTCTTCGGGTGTGGTCGACCACACGATGGAGCAATGCCGCTCCGCGGCCGAGGCTCCCTCAGCCGGCTGAGCCAGGGCGTCATTGACGGCCAGCGGCAGGAAGGCCAGCGGCCCGGTCGGCAGGAAGCGCTGACGCGCGACGGCCTGATGCGCGAGTTCGGTGCGCACCGTGGCCACCAGCGCGACCTGGCCGGTGTCGTGTTCCCGCGTGGCGATCCCGGCCAGCTCACGGAGCCGTGAGCGCGCACCATCCGCCGCGACCACCAGCGCCGCGGTGACTGTCCGACCATCGGTCAGCGTCAGGTTGGTCGCTTCCGCCGCATCGAGTTGGTAAGCATTCACTACCGACGTAACCCCAGAGCGTGGCAGTGACATGCCTGCCACACGCGCCCCGAAGCAGCGCGTGATCGCCGGGCAGGTATCGATGGCCTGCTCCAGCGCAGCGAGCGTGACCCGGTTCTCGACGATGTGCCCCAGCACCGGCACGCCACTGTCCTCGGCGCTGAACTGGATCTCGCCATTGCCCTCCGCGTCCCACACCTGCATGCCGGTATAGGGCATCAGGCGACTGGCGGCGATGGTCGGCCACACACCCAGGCCGCTCAACAGCTGCTGAGAGACCGGCGTCAATGCGCTCACCCGTGGCTCGGGGACGCTATCTGGCTGCCAGCGGGTCGCGGACTCACGCCCCTCGACCAGCATGACCCGCAGTCCCGCCTGCCCCAGCAACAGTGCCAGGGTGGCACCGACGATACCGGCACCGACGATGGCGACATCGGCGTCATGTGCGCTACCTGCTGATCGACCGTCCTTCATGCCTGCTCCCTGTCTCGTAGTACTGTCTCGAAGTACTGTCTCGTAGCCTGATCTCGAAGACCAATCTCGTGCCCTGATTTCGAAGCCCTGTCACGTGACTCGACACCAAGGCGCTGTCAGTGAGGTTCTGTCAGTGACGCCCTGTCTGCGAGGCTCTGTCCTCGAGCCAAGTCAACGAGCGCTTACCAACCTCAGCGCTCAATGCCCATCGAGCGTCTGGCCAACAGTCGCTTGAGCGGCGAGACCAGATTGAGTCCGATCAGGCCCGCTGCCCGTGCATGCCCCAACCAGCGACTCTCGACCCCGAAAAGGCGGATCAGGCCATCGCTGAACAGCACCACATTGTCGCGATCCGCTCCACGCCGCGCCTCGAAATCATTCAGCACGCTGGTGGCCCCCGGCGACTCGCCACGCGTCAGGCCCGCCTCGATGGCCGCGACCAGGTCGGTCACGCCGCGCAGCGCCAGATTGAAGCCCTGCCCTGCCACCGGGTGCAGGGCGTGGGCGGCGTTTCCGAGCACCGCAAGGCCGGGACGCGTACCTTCGCTGGCACGCACCAACGACAGCGGATAGGCGTGGCGTTGCCCGACGCGGCGAAAGCGTCCGGCGCGTTCACCGAAGGCGCGTTGCAGTGCCTGCAGGAAGTCGCTGTCGGGCAGCGCCATCAGGCTTTCCGTGTCAGCGGGGGAGCGCGTCCAGACCAGCTCCATGCGCTTGCCGGCCAGCGGCAGCAGGGCCATCGGGCCTTCACTGGTGAAGCGCTCGTAGGCGACTCCCTGGTGAGGCTGGCTCATCTCCACCGTGGCGATCAAGGCATGCTGCTCATAGTCCTGCGCCGCACTGTGGATGCCGAGGCGCTCCTTGAGCCCGGAACGACCGCCATCCGCCAGCACGGTCAGCTCAGCCTCGATCAGACGACCATCCTCGAGCGTGAGGCGATGGCCTTGTGCCGTGACGGCGATTTCTGCCACGCGCGCCGGGCAATACCAGGCCAGCGGCAGCTCGGCCAGCTGGCGATGCAGCACCTGGCCCATCCAGGCATTGGGAATCACGTGGCCGAGCGCGGCTACCTCGAGTTCGGAGGCTCGCATGCGTGTCGCGCCCAGGTGGCCGCGCTCACTGACATGGATGGTGCGAATCGGCGTGGCGTGCTCGCACATCGCCTCCCAGACCCCGAAGGCGGTGAACCGCTGGCGTGAGCCCGCCGCGATGGCGCTGGCACGTGCATCGAAACTGGGCTGGAAGCGCCGGGCGTCTGCCGTCGCCGCGGGCAGCTCATTGGCCTCGATCACGGCGACACGCAACGCTGCGGCCTCACGGCCCTTCTCGTCGGCCACACACGCCATCAGCGGCGCCAGCGCACAGGCCAGGCTGGCGCCCACCAGACCGCCGCCGATGATCACGATGTCGAAGTGTTCGGCATCACGCCCGCTCATGGCTTCAGGCTCGCTCATGGCGTCAGGCCTCCGCGCGCATCAGCGCCTCGATGGCCTCGACGGACTTGGGCACACCATAGCTCAACACCTCGTGGCCCGCGGCAGTCACCGCGACGTCGTCCTCGATGCGAATGCCGATGCCGCGATATTCGGCAGGAATGTCGGCGTCCTGCGGAATGTAGAGGCCCGGCTCGATGGTCAACACCATGCCCGGCACCAGCGGACGCGGCTCACCCGCTTCGCGATAGCTGCCCACGTCGTGCACATCCAGCCCCAGCCAATGCGAGGTGGAGTGCAGGTAGAAGCGACGGTAGGCATCGCTCTCGATCAATTCCTCGACCTCCCCCTGCAACAGGCCCAGCTCGACCAGCCCCGTGGTCAGGTCATGCACCACCTGTTGGTGAATGCCCACCAACGTTGCACCCGGCATCACGGCGGCCACCGCGCGCTCCTGGGCCTTGAGCACGATCTCGTACAGACGGCGCTGCGGCTCACTGAAGCGACCATTGACCGGGAAGGTACGCGTGATGTCGCCGGCGTACAGGGCGTACTCGGCGCCGGCATCGATCAGCACCAGCTGACCATTCTCCAGCGGCGCGCGATTCTCGATGTAGTGCAGCACACAGGCATTCACACCCGCCCCGACGATGCTGGTGTAGGCCGGGGCCGGCGCGCCCTGCCACTGGAATTCATGCTCGATCTCGGCCTGCAGATGATACTCGTGCAGGCCGGGACGGCTGATCTGCATCGCACGCACATGCGCGCGCGCGGAAATCTCGGCGGCGTGGCGCATCAGTGCCAGTTCACGCTCATCCTTGATCAAGCGCTGCTCATGCAGCAGCGGCGCGAGATCCTCGAAGGCGGCCGGCGGCCGTGCTCCGCGACGCACCGCGGCGGCCAGCTCATCGCGCAGCGCTTGAGCCAGCGCCAGAGCTTCATCATCCTCGAACAGCACATAGAGACGCTCGCGGCCATCCAGCAGGCTGGCCATCACCTCATCACGGGCCTCATTGGTGAAGGCCTGATCGAAGCCTGCCGTGGCGACGGCACCCTCGGCACCGATGCGGATGCCGGTCCAGGCTTCGGCCAGCGGGTCCTTCTCCTGACAGAACAGCACGCTCTCGCCTTCGGCGCGTCCGGGCAGCAACAGCAAGGCGGCCTCGGGTTCCGGCCAGCCGGTCAGATAGTGGAAGTCGCTGTTCTGACGGAAGCTGTATTCACTGTCGCGGTTGCGCTGGGCCAGGCCCGAAGAGACCACCAATGCGGCAGCCCCCTGCGGCAGCTGCGCGATCAGGCGCTGGCGGCGTGCACGAAAATCCTCTGCCGTCAGGGCAGCAGGTGCGGGCAGGATGGCTGGGGCAGTCATGGCAATCTCCGTCGAGAACCCGCCGGGCATGGCGCGTTCGAGTGACAAACAGGCGTGATGCTGTAGATGGGGTCACCCGCCCTCTTGTACCAGCCTGCGCCAGACGCGGCGCAAGCGGTGGGTGACCATCGATTCAGTGGGTATCGGTACGTGAGCTGACGCCGAGGCTGCCCTCGAGACCGCCTTCCGGCAGCTGGTCATCGCTGGGCTTCTCGACGTCCGGGTTGCCCGGGTGCTGCTCGGTGTAAAGCAGCAAGGCCGCCATGCGCACATGGTCAGCCAGCGCGAACAGGTCGGCCTCGTCCTCGGTGTTGTCGTCGTCGAGGTCTTCGGCGTTGGCGAGGCCGCTCGAGATGGCTTCGACATCGCTCAGCGCATCCTTGAGCGCCTGACTCCAGCCACTGCGGACATCGTCATCGGCACCGGCCAGTTCTTCCTGGAAGCCCAGCGTCCATTCGCGCAGGCTCTGACCGCGTTCGGCCAGCGAGAACATGTCATCCGGCAGCAGCGGCTCGAAGCTCATCTCGCTGGCGGCCAGACGCTCCTGATTGCGCGTGCGCCAGGTAAGGAAGACTTCACCTGCTTCACGCGTGGCCGGTTGCTCGACCCCCAGCGAGGCGCAGACGCGCGCCAGCCAATCCTCGGCACTGATGTCATCCAGCGCCAGTGCGGCCACCAGCTGACCGTCGAGAAAGGAGGGATTGTTGAGGCTGCCGTGAGCCAGGAAGTGGTCAGCGACGAGCGAGAAGTCGAAGGTATCGTTGATGATCGCCATGATGCGGCCCCATTGAGTCAGTGAGAAGTGGTTCTGTAGCGGGAGAATGGCATCTGAAGGATGTGCTGCAACACAAGGCAGCCGCGCCGCGCGGCGCGTTGACCCTCCAGAAGCGGCTCTCTATAGTGGCTCGAGAATGCCCCATCTTACCGCACTGGCCCTCCTTCTGGCTTGCCGTCCTGACTGCGACGGTGACGCACTGACAGCAGGACGTCGGCATCAATCTGGATGACGCCGGACAAGGCCCGAGAGGATCTACATGAGCGATTCCGCCACCCCACGCAATACCACCGAGATCAGCCTGCTCGGCCGCAGCTATACCGTCAGCTGTCAGCCCGGCGAGGAAGATGGCCTGACCCGTGCGGCGGCTTATCTGGATCTCGCCATGCAAGGCATCCAGCAGCGCGGCAACACCATCAGCGCCGACAAGGTCGCCCTGATGGCCGCGCTCAATATCTCGCATGAGCTGATCAACAGCCGTGACAGCGAGCGCGCCCTGCAGCGCGACTTCGAGACTCGCCTCACCGCGCTGGACCGTCAACTGGATGCCGCGCTCAGTCAGCTGCCAGCCGACTATGCCGATCAGGCGAAGGCGCGCGCCGCTGAGCGTAAAAACGCTTCAGAATCAAACAACTGATACATTCAGGCAACAGATTGTTCCCGACAGGATTAGCCCTTGGGCAGGCAGGCGGGGTTTGGTAGACTGAATGAGTTCTCTGGGGTGTACGACAGTTGCCGATGTCCCTCGAGCTTATAAGCTATTCCCAGGGAGTCCACTGCGCAGTGCTGTGTGCATGTCCGTGCGTCGGAACGCCTGATGCGCTGCGCGGGACTACCCACCTTGAACCGCTGGGTTCAAGGGCCCCCGGTAACACCGGCACCTTGGAGAACCCTGTCTGACGGAGATTGTCAGGCATGCACAAGCCCCCCGCGGTCTATGCCGCACCCGCGAGCCCACGCTCGCCACTCCCTTCTGCAGCACTCGATACCACGCTCTGGGCGCTGCCCAGCGAGCTTGATCACCCTCAGGCCGACCGTCGTGCGCTTCGCCGTCTGCTGCGCCAACGCCGCCGTCAGCTACCCCCTGCCATTCGCCTGCAAGCCGAAGATGCGCTCCTGCGTCAGCTGAAACGGCTGCCGGAACTGTTGCGCGCCCGCCACATCGCCCTGTATCTGCCCTACGATGGCGAGATCGATGCCACGCGTCTGTGCGATTGGCTGCAGCGACGAGGGGCGAAGGTCTATCTGCCGGTACTGCGTCCGTTCGCGGCCAATTCGCTATGGTTCGTGCGCTACGACGATCAGACACCCCTGGTCAGCAACCGCTTCGGCATCGCCGAACCGGACACCCGTCATGGGGCTTCCAGGGCGCGGCGCCTGCCTGCCTGGGCGCTGGATGTTGTCTTGATGCCGTTGGTCGGCTTCGATGGGCGCGGGGCTCGCATCGGCATGGGCGGCGGCTTCTACGATCGCAGCTTCGCCTTTACCCGCCGCCCCGGCCCAAGGCCGCTGCTGATCGGTCTCGCCCATCACTGCCAGAAGGTCCCCGCCCTGCCGGTACAGCCCTGGGACATTCCGCTGGATGCCATCGTCAGTGATCGCGAAGTCGTACGCCCTGCCCGTGCCGAATGAGGCGCTGGGCGTTTTGACGAGATCGATGGCACGACCACGAGGCGACTGAGAGACGGTAGAGCGCGAGGGGAAAAGCAGGCAGAAAGGGGACTTTTTGCGAGGAAGCGAAGCAGCAACTCAATGAAGTCAGATGGGGGCAAGCTGAGGGGGAGTCGGGGAGCTGGAAAGCGGAGAGGTGAAAAGCCTGACAGAAGGAAGGTCATGGCATCGGTGCGTGGCGCCAGAGAGACTGACGCCAGCAGCACCGCTACCGCCGGTGAGGGCAGTAGCGCAGGATTCAGGAACCCATTACGGTCTGGGCGTAGCCGGTTGCCACTACACCAATCCCGAAGATGAATACCAGGGCCATGACCAGATCGGGCTTACGTTTCATGAGAGCGGGCTTCTTCTTATATCGTCAGTGGCTTTCGCGTGACGGTTGTCGATGACTGTCTTCCTGACAGTGGCCAGATGATAGGCATCTGACTTCTGTATGACAATCACCATGCAATCGTTTGAATGGACGCTTTTCCACGCAGCTTTTGATGTCTGGTCACCCCTGCCGACCAGAGCTTCAGTCAGAAACACCGTTCTTTTTCGCGCTTGGCATGAAATGTGGAATTTCCTGCGGCTTGCCCGCCGGATACGCATGAAAAAGCCCCGACCTTCCATGCGAAGGCCGGGGCTTTTCTTTCCACGAATGTGACCAATGAAGCATGATGAGTTGCGCCTCAGCTCACCACCTTCAACGCCAATGACTCATATAGCCATCATCGCCCCATCGCTTGCCTCGCTCAGGACAGAAACAGACGATAGGCGGGATTGTCGCTCTCTTTCCAGAAGCGATAGCCGATCTCATTGAAATATTCCTCGACCCGCGCGCGGTCGCCATTGGGGATCTGCATGCCGATCAACACCCGCCCATGCGACGCGCCGTGGTTACGGTAGTGGAACAGCGAGATGTTCCAGTCCGCCGGCAGGTGAGTGAGGAAATTCATCAGGGCTCCCGGGCGCTCCGGGAACTCGAAGCGATAGACCTCTTCCTCGAGATCGCTGGTCGTTCGCCCACCGACCAGATGACGCGTGTGCAGCTTGGCCAGTTCGTTGTCGGTCAGGTCTTCCACCGCATAGCCCGCCTCACGCAGCTTCTCGACCACAGCGGCGCGGTCTTCACCGCCCGGCTTGACCTGCACGCCGACGAAGACATGCGCTTCCTCCGGGTTGGCATAGCGATAGTTGAACTCGGTGACCATGCGCTTGCCGATCACCTTGCAGAACTGCTTGTAGGCCCCCGGGCGCTCCGGCAGCGTCACGGCCAGAATCGCCTCACGCTGCTCGCCCAGCTCGGTGCGCTCGGCAATGTGCTGCAGGCGATCGAAGTTGGTGTTGGCGCCGGAGTTGATGCACACCAGCGTCTCCCCTTCCGCGCCTGACTGCTGGACATATTTCTTGAGGCCCGCCAGTGACAGTGCGCCACTGGTTTCGGAAACGGCGCGCGTATCCTCGAAGATGTCCTTGACCGCCGCACACATCTCGTCGGTATTGACGGTGATGACTTCATCGACGGTGTGCTGGATGAGCTCGAACGGTGCCGCGCCGATCTGCGCGACCGCCACACCCTCGGCGAACACGCCAACCTGGTCCAGCACCACGCGTTCGCCGGCTTCCATCGCTGCCTTGAGGCAGGCGGCATCTTCCGCCTCGACCCCGATGACGCGGATCTCGGGGCGCAGGTACTTCACGTAGGCCGCGACCCCGGCGATCAGACCACCGCCCCCGACCGGCACGAAGATCGCATCGATCTTGCCGGGGTGCTGGCGCAGGATTTCCATGCCGACGGTGCCCTGACCGGCAATGACATCCGGGTCGTCATAGGGCGGGATGAAGGTATAGCCGTGCTCGTCCATCAGGGTACGCGCGTGGGCCAATGCCTCGGGGAAGGCGTCGCCCTTGAGAATCACCCGCGCGCCGCGCTCGCGCACGGCCTGCACCTTGATTTCCGGCGTAATGCGCGGCATCACGATCACTGCCTTGACGCCCATCAGCTTGGCCGCCATCGCCAGGCCCTGCGCATGATTGCCGGCCGAGGCCGCAATCACGCCACACGCCTTCTGTTCATCCGTCAGCTGGGCCATCTTGTTGTAGGCGCCGCGAATCTTGAAGGAATAGACAGGCTGCAGGTCTTCACGCTTGATGAAAATGTGATTGCCGAAACGACGCGACAACAAGGGTGCCGGCGAGAGCGGAGTTTCATGGGCGGCTTCGTAGACACGAGCCGACAGGATTTTCTTGACGTAATGTTCGAGCATTATAGGAATGTCCTGATGTGTCACAGCGCGGGCCGCATGAGCGCGACCGAACCCCCATTGTTATCAGACCGCTGGCGAGAGCGTCCAGCGCCATCGCCGGGTTTGCCGTTATAATGTGGCGTTTTCCGGCGTTGCGCTTCACGTCAAGCCGTTTTCCAGTGCCTGTCGGCGGTAAACTGCTAGCCACGTAGGAAAGACCGCGCCAGTGCCCACTTTCACCACCGCCCTACCGACCCGAGGTATCACATGACCCAGGATGAGCTGAAGCAGGCCGTGGCCCGCGCCGCCCTTGACGAGATTCGCCCACTGCTGAGCCGCGACACCATCATCGGCGTCGGCACCGGCTCGACGGCCAATCTGTTCATCGACGCGCTGGCGGAAGTGCGCCAAGACTTCGCCGGCGCCGTCGCCAGCTCCGAAGCCACTGCCGAGCGCCTCAAGGGCCATGGCATCGACGTCTTCGAACTCAACCATGTCGGCACCGTGCCGGTCTACGTGGATGGTGCCGACGAGATCGACCCGCGCCTGGCGATGATCAAGGGCGGCGGCGCCGCGCTGACCCGCGAGAAGATCGTCGCGGCCTGCGCCGAGCGCTTCGTGTGCATCGCCGATGGCTCCAAGCAGGTGGATATTCTCGGCGGCTTCCCGCTGCCGGTGGAGGTCATCCCGATGGCGCGCTCCTATGTCGCGCGTGAGCTGGTCAAGCTGGGCGCCGACCCGGTCTACCGCGATGGCGTGCTGACTGACAACGGCAACCGCATCCTCGATTGCTACAACTTCCTGATCGAGGACCCGATCGCCATGGAAGCGCGCATCAATGCCATCGTCGGTGTCGTCACCAACGGTCTGTTCGCGGCACGCGGTGCTGATGTGCTGCTGGTGGGACGCGAAAGTGGCGTCGAACGCATCACTGCCTGAGGAGCTGGCATGACGATGAATCTGTGCCCACGACTGCGCCTGGCAACCGCACTGCTGCTGGCAGCCAGCGCAAGCCCGCTGGCACTGGCCGATAGCCTGCCGATCAGCCAGCCAGTCACCGTGACGCTCGACAGTGGCGTCAAGATCCTGCTCAAGCCGGACCACAGCTGGGAATATCAGCTGGATGAGGTGCAGGCCGCGTCCGCCCCGACCACACAACCGCCCAGGGAAGCTGGCGCTGGCAGCGCGCTGGTGCCGACCTCGACGGCCGTGCCGGTGACGGCGGCGGTCGCTCCGGCTGGCGACTCGGCCTCACCATCAGCCGGAGCGGCCGCCGCCAGCGCCAGCAACGCAGCACCTGACAGCGCGTCACGCCTCAACCGCAGCGCGCTGGCCAATCCGCGCCTGTTGAGTGAAGGCCACCGCGATGGTCTGGTCGCGCGTCTGTCCTCGGTGAGCGAAGAGGATGACGAGGCGCTTCTGCAGTTCAGCCTCGACAACACGGCCGGCCAGAGTGTCATCGGCGTGCAGGCCAGACTGCGCCTGTATGCTGATGATGGCCATCTGCTCGCGACGCGTGAGGTGCCACTGTGGGTCGGTGAATATCGTCTGCCCCAGACCTACCTGCGCCCCGGCCAGACACGCGATAGCCGCGAGGTACGCGTCTCGCTGCCGGAGGGTGAGTGGTCACGTCAGCTGGTGCGCGTGGAAGTCACCGAGGTGGAGTTCCGCTGATCTCCAGATGCCGGTCTTCAGGCGCCAGACGCTACAGTAGCCAGACGAAAAACGGGAAGCCCTGAGGGCTTCCCGTTTCTGTTTTAGCGCCGGTCGCCCAGCGAGAGCGAAGCGGTGATCAGAACTTGTAGTTGATGCTGAAGTAGTTGCCGAAGCCGGTGGTGTCCTGGGCCCCAACAAATGATGGCGCGCCATCAACGAAGAACGCCATGTTGTTGTAGTACTTCAGGCCATAGCCCACTGCGAAACGCTGGGTGTGGTAGTAGATGCCATTGAACCACTCCATGCTGCTGTCACTGCGGCCCGCCTGGCTGCCCACTTCATCGGCAGCGAACTTGTAGTCCAGGTAGCCCTGGTAGGCGATGAAGCTGCCATCATCGAAGTTGACGAACGGCTTGAACCAGTTGGTGGAGGCCATGTAGCCGTCCCATTTCTTCTCGTCTTCACCGCCGTAGTTCTCACGCACGTAACGCGCGTAGAGGTTGAAGCCCATCTTGCCGAACCACGGCACCTGCACATCGCTGCCCAGGCCGACGTAGTGCTCCCACAGGCCACTACCAACACCGTTCTCATCTCTCGCATTATCACCAATGTTGGTGACGGTGGCGATGTAGAGCTCGTCCACCGGGCCGAAGGACAGGTCGTAACCGGTCATGGCGTCCAGCGAGAAGCGCGGCGCCAGCTTGGCGAAGAAGTTGTCATTACCGCTCTGATCATCCGATCCATCATCGAAGATATCGAAGAAGTCGACATACCCGTAGAGATCGACGATGCCTGAGCGGCCGCCGAACTCCATCTCCAGGTAGGTATCTTCGCTGTTGCGGAACGGCAGGCGGTTGTCTTCACTGCGCATCAGGTTGAAGGTCAGCCACTTGTAATCATTGGCGTGGATATCGCCATTGAAGTCAGTCGCCTGCGCCGGTGCTGCAGCAGTCAGCAGCGTGGTGGCAGCCAGAGTGCTGGCCGCGAGGGTCTTGAGCATGGTCATCGCGTAACGATCCTGTCCTGAATGTTGAGACTGTTCGAATTCTTGTGGTCTTGCCCGCTGAGCGGGTCTTGTCGCCATGAAGTCCGACGAAGGCGCGGAAGTGAAACTCGCAGGAGCCCAGTCCGGAAAGGCGGCGATGTTAGCACTTCCTCGCAAAAACGACAGAGCGACATTTCGGGGATGATCAACGTGCCATCGACGACAATGTGAACCTTTTCACACTCTCGTCAGGCACCTTGTCACCCCCGGCTTCCCCGAGCTGACATCCCGATGTTTCCTCGCTTGCCGCCCGGCACATGCCGGCAGGATGGCTCCCGTCGACTGACCGGGCGGAGAGCGAGGCATGCATCAGGCCGCCAGCGCCAGGAAGAAACCGGCAATCGCCGCCGACATCAGATTGGACAGCGTGCCGGCGAGTACCGCCTTGAGCCCCAGGCTTGCGATCTCATGACGGCGTGTCGGTGCCAGACTGCCCAGCCCCCCCAGCAGGATGGCGATCGACGACAGGTTGGCGAAGCCGCACAGCGCGAACGACAGCACTGCCATGGTGTAGGGCGTCATCACCGCGCCGGTGGCCGCCACGATGCTGTCACCGCTGAGGTAGGGCGCCAGATTGATGTAGGCGACGAACTCGTTCACCACCAGCTTCTGGCCGATGAAGGAACCCGCCAGGGTCGCCTCGCTCCACGGCACGCCCAGCAGGAAGGCCAGCGGCGCGAACAACCAGCCGAGAATCATGTCGAGACTCAGCGTGTCCATGCCGAACCAGCCGCCCACGCCGCCGAGAATGCCGTTGATCAGGCCGATCAGCGCGATGAAGGCCAGCAGCATCGCCCCGACATTGGCCGCCAGCTTGAGGCCGGAGGATGCGCCGGAGGCCGCGGCGTCCAGCACATTGGAAGGCGCATCATCATCCTTGAGCGAGGCATCCGCGACGGCGATCGAGTCGTCCGGCTTCTCCGTCTCCGGGAACAGCAGCTTGGCGAATAACAGCCCGCCGGGCGCGGCCATGAACGATGCCGCCACCAGGTACTCCATCGGAATGCCCAGCGCCGCATAGCCGCCCAGCACCGAACCGGCGACGGAGGCCAGGCCACCGCACATCACCGCGAACAGCTCGGAGCGCGTCATGCTGGCCAGATACGGCTTGACCACCAGCGGCGCCTCGGTCTGACCGACGAAGATGTTGGCCGTGGCCGAGAGTGACTCGGTACGTGACGTGCCCAGCACACGCTGCAGGCCGCCACCCAGCAGGCGAATCACCCACTGCATGATGCCGAGGTAGTAGAGCACCGCGATCAGCGACGAGAAGAAGATGATGATCGGCAGCACCTTGACCGCGAAGATGAAGCCGACACCACTGCCCGGATTGGCCAGGCTGCCAAACAGGAAGTTGATGCCCTGATCGGCATAGTTGACCACCTGACTGACGGCACCGGAGACACCGGCCAGCACTCCCTGGCCGAAGGAGGTGTAGAGCACGAAGGCGCCGATGGCCAGCTGGATGGCAAAGGCACCACCCACGGTGCGCAGGCGAATGGCGCGTCGATTCGACGACAGCGCCACGGCAATGAGGATGAGCGAAGCCATCCCGACGAGACTCATGAGGGGATTCATTGGGAAGATCCTGAGGGTTCTTGTGGTTGTTATAGAAGCTGCCTGCAGGGCTGCGATGCGCCGTCATCAACGTCGTGCAGTGTTATCCTGCATTCTCACCATGTTCAAAAAGTCACAACCTGACCAAATAGTCAATACGTCCGTTTTACCTCACGTCCACTTGTCTTCCAGCGCCAGACTGGCAATGTCAGGGGCAGTTTTGAGGTTCTCCCTGTGTGTCAGTGGTTTATCATCTGCTTCTGACGTGGGACGTGGCGCTTCAGCCCAGTTTTTCGCCAACGCTCCCTCATCGGAACCGGCACCAAAGGACAAAAGCCGCATGAACAATCACAGCGCCGCCCGACTCGACCGCCTGCAGGCCATTCTGCGCGAAGGCAGCCCTCTGCAACTGAGCGACGCCGCACGGCTATGCGCCGTCTCGGAGATGACCATTCGTCGCGACGTGGCGCACAGCAACGGACTGCTTGAAATTCTGGGTGGCCGCCTGTTGCTGGTCGATTCCTCCGCCGGCAGCGTCTATCGCCTGGATCGCGAGATCGACGCTAGCGCCCCGATCAAGCAAGCGCTGTGCCAGCAACTGGCCAGTCATATCGAGGATGGCGATACCCTGTACGTGGATTGCGGCACCACGCTGGTCCATCTGGCGGCCGCCATCGACCGCCAGCAGACGCTGACCCTGGTGACCTGCGCCCTGAATGTGGCCAATGCGGTCGGCCATCTGCCCGGGGTGCGGCTGGTGATGCTGGGGGGGCTGTTTCACCCGGCCACCCAGTCATTCACCGCCACCGACATGCCGGAGGCCATCCGCCGCCTCGGCATCAACAAGGCCTTTCTCTCGGCGGGCGGAGTGCATGCCGAGCGAGGCGTCAGCTGCTTCCATTTCCATGAGGTCGCGGCCAAGCAGGCCGCTCTGGAAAGCGCGATGCAGCGCTTCCTGATCGTCGATGCGCGCAAGTTCGAGATGGTGCGCCCCGCCTTCATCGCCCCACTGAGTGACTTTGATGTGGTGATCAGCAATGCCAGCCCCGCCGCACGTGATTGTCTGGGAGCGCTGGAGGCAGAAATGGGCGTGACGGCCGAGCTTGTCGACTGCTGAGCAGCTGATTGTCTTGCAGGAAGGAGCCAGGCCACTCGCAGCGCCAGACCACTGCCAAACACCTGGATACATAGAATAACCGCCGCATGATTGTGCGGCGCTTTCTGTCTGACCAGATAGTCAATGCACACTTTGCGTGCGCGGGGACGTCACAGCGGCAGGTGGTGCTCGAGCATCGCCAAGGTGCCGCTCAGCGCGCCACGATTGCGCGCCACGACCTGACTGGCCGCCTGGCCTGCCTTCTGCTGCGCGGCCTGATCCGAGAACAGCGCATTCACCGCTTCGGCCAATGCCGCGTCATCCGTGACGACCTGGAGCGCGCCTTCCGCGGCCATCACCTCGGCAATCTCGCTGAAGTTGTCCAGCGATGGGCCACTCAGCAGTGGCAGCCCCAACGCAGCGGGCTCGAGCAGGTTGTGCCCGCCGATGGGTACCAGACTGCCGCCGATGAAGGCGATATCACTGGCCGCATACAGCGTCAGCAATTCCCCGAGACTGTCACCGACCAGTACCGATACGGCATCAGCCACATCGGTGCCGCTCTCTGACATGACACTGCGCCGCAAGCTGCTCTCGCCGCGCGTCTGACACCACTGCGCCGCCTGAACGGCCACTGCCTCGAAGCGTTGCGGATGGCGCGGCACCAACAGCAGCAAGGCCTGAGGGTGCTGGTCACGCACCGCAGCATGCGCCGCGAGTATCTGGCCGTCCTCGCCGTCATGCGTCGAGGCGGCGATCCATACCGGCCGCTGCGTGAATGACTGGCGCAGCGCCTGGCCGTCGGCAACGACCTGTTCAGCAATGTCCAGTTCGAACTTGAGCGAGCCGACGGCCGTGCCGCGCGCTGGCGGCAGGCCAAGCGCCATGAAACGCTCCAGATCCTGCTGCGACTTGGCCGACAGACCACTGACATGGGCGAGGCTATCGCGCATCAGGGCGCCGATCCTGCGATAGCGCTGGAAGGCGCGCGGTGACAGGCGGCCATTGATGACGCATAGCGGAATGTCATCCCGCGCGCAGGCGGCCATCAGGTTGGGCCACAGTTCGGTTTCCACCATGATCGCCAGCGCCGGACGCAGCCGGCGCACGAAGCGCCGCGCGCTCAACGGGAAATCCAGCGGCAGGTAATGGTGTCGGGCCGGGGCAAGCTCCGACGAGCCCTGCGGGGTGTGCAGCAGACGTGCGGCCTGCGCAGCGCCGGTGGCCGTCATGGTCGTCAGCACCAGCGGGCGCCGTGGGTAGCGCTGACGCAGCGCCTCGACAAGACTCGCCACCATCACCACCTCGCCCAGCGAGGCGGCGTGCAGCCAGATGGGGCGCTCACTGTCGGGTGTGGTGTTCGGCGTGGAGGGGATGATACCCAGCCGCTCCAGGCGCGGGTGCTGGGCATCGTGCTCGCGCCAGACCCGCTGCCAGATGAGGGGCGACAGCAGGGTCAGCGCGGTGCTGTAGAGGCCGCGGGCAAGGCTCACGCCTAGTCCTCGCGATCGAGAATGGTGGCGATCATCGCGGTGGTGGAGACGCCGTCCTCGAAACCGAGCACGCGGACTTCACCGCCATTGGCGATCACCGCCTCTCCTCCGGCAATCTCTTCGGGGCGATAGTCGCCGCCCTTGACCAGCACATCCGGCAGCACGGCCTCGATCAGGCGTGCCGGGGTGTCTTCGCTGAAAGGCACCACCCAGGCGACCGCACCGAGGCCCGCCAGCACCTGCATGCGCCGCAGCACGGGATTGATCGGGCGTGTCGGCCCCTTGAGGCGTGCCACCGAGTCGTCGTCGTTGACGGCCACGATCAGGCGATCACCGTGGCGTGCCGCTTCCTGCAGGTAGGCCACGTGACCGGCGTGCAGGATGTCGAAGCAGCCGTTGGTCATCACCACCCGCTCGCCGCGCGCCTGGGCGGCCTTGACTGCCGGAATGAGCGCGGACTCCTGGATCACGCCGAATTCCGCCAGCTTGTCGCCGTGCAGCGCGGTGTAGAGCTCCGCCACCGACAGGGTCGCGGTACCCGGCTTGGCAACCACCAGACCCGCGGCCAGGTTGGCCAGCATCACGGCTTCCGGGAAGGCGTGACCGGCCGCCAGCGCCAGACCCAGCACGCCGATCACGGTATCGCCGGCACCGGTGACGTCGTAGACCTCACGCGCATGCGTCGGCAGGTGCAGCGGCTGATAGCCCTCGCGGATCAGGGTCATGCCCTTTTCGCTGCGGGTCACCAGCAGGGCTTCCAGCTCGAGCTCGGCACGCAGCGCCTCGCCCTTCTCGGCCAGTTCCTCATCGCTGCGGCACGGCCCGACGATGGTCTCGAACTCGGTCAGGTTGGGGGTGATGATGCTGGCGCCGCGATAGCGCGAGAAATCACTGCCCTTGGGGTCGACCAGCACACGCTTGCCCGCCGCACGCGCGGCGGCGATCAGCGCCTCGACCTGATTCAGCGAGCCCTTGCCGTAGTCGGAGAGAATCATCACGCCACTGGCGCCAAGCTCGGCCTCGACCTGGCTCACCAGCGCGCTGGTGTCCACCTCGTGCAACGGCTCCTCGAAATCGAGGCGCAGCAGCTGCTGATTGCGGCTCATCACACGCAACTTGGTGATGGTCGGCACGCTGTCACTGGCCTGGAAGCGAGTGATGACATTGGCGTTTTCCAATGCGCGGGTAAGGATGGCGGCGTTGTCATCCTGACCGACGACACCGGCGAGGGTGGCGTGTGCGCCGAGCGAGGCGATGTTGAGCGCGACGTTGGCAGCACCGCCGGGGCGGTCTTCGCTCTCGCCGACTCGTACCACCGGTACCGGCGCTTCCGGCGAGATGCGTGAGGTGCCACCGTGCCAGTAGCGATCGAGCATCACATCACCCACGACCAGCAGGCGAGCCTGTTCAAGCGCAGTCAGATCAAGCTTCATCAGGCGTCTCCGCGTGCAGAGGGGGATTGGGAAGAAGAAGTCTCGGTAGGGGAGACAGCCGCAGCCGGCAGACGTTCGCAACTCTGGCCACGAATGACGCCATCGGTGTCCGCCAGCAGCTCGGCGAGGCGCGCGATGACATCCTCGGCGCGGATCAGGCTCATGGCGTCCTGATGGCGCACGCGCTGGCCCCAGTTGATCTCGTCCATCTGCTTGTGAAGATAGGTCTTCACGGCGTCCGGATAGCGATTGACCACCAGGTGCTGCCAGCAGTACGGCGCCGCACGCTCGGGATTGGTGGTGGCGTACAGGCCGATCACCGGGGTGTTGAGCGCATTGCCCATGTGTACCGGGCCGGAATCCGGCGCGATTACCGCCACGGCGCGATCGATCATCGCCAGCAGGCCCTTGAGCGAGGTGCCACCGATGGCATCGATGACCGCGCCTTCGCTGACCAGCGCCTTGATGCGCGCGCCCATTTCACGTTCCTGCGGGCTGCCGCCACCGGTCATCACGCTGCGGATGCCATATTGCTGCCAGGCATGATCGACGACCGCTGCATAGCCTTCCGGCGACCAGTTGCGGAAGTTGCGCAGGCGCGGATTGGCACACGGGCTGATGATCAGATAGGGCGCCTCGCCAGTGACGCGTGCGGCTTCGGTGTAGGCCTCGGAGGGCACGTCGAGTCGCCAGTCGAGGCGGCAGTCCTCGACACCCAACGTACGCGCGAAGTCCATGAACGACTCCAGCACGTGGGCGCGCTCTCGCGGGGCCAGCTGATGGGAGGTAAAGAGGTACTGCCAGTCCTTGGCACGCGCACGGTCGTAACCGATGCGCACCTTGGCCTTGAGGCCCAGCGACAGCGCACTGGCACGCAGTGCCTGCTGCATGTGCAGCAGCACATCGAAGTGCGTGTCCTTGAGCTGTCGCCAGATGGCGCGCATGCCCGCAAGGCCGGTGGACTTGTCGTAGACCACGAACTCGACCCCGGTCAGGCCGGACAGTAGACTGTGCTCCCCCTTGCCGACGATCCAGGTAATGCGGGCCTCAGGCCACTGACGCTGCAAGGCGCGTACCGTTGGCACAAGATTGCAGACATCGCCGAGAGCGGAGAGCCGGAGCACGCAGATATGTGCGGGCTGGGCAGGGAGAGGATGCTTCATGCGGATGGCAGTTTTCCGAAATGAGAATGCCCACATTCTATATGATGGCGAAACAGCGCCACAAATGACGCCGGACTGGTTCATGCCATCGTTCTGGCGTGAACACGACGCCGTGACCGGCGAAGCGCCGGGGCGCGGGGCGAGTCTGTTCCTCGATGTCTGTCGTTTGCCGGCCGCACTGCAACCCGTCCAGACAACGGAAAGCCCCGCCCGCCGCTGGGCACTGCGGCCCTATCGTCGCGGCGGCCTGATCGCGAAGCTCGCCAGTCAGCGCTACCTCTACACCGGCCTTGAGCGCACCCGCGCCTTCGCCGAACTGCGCCTGACGGAGCGTCTGTATCGCCAGGGGCTGCCGGTGCCAGAGCCCGTCGGTGCCTGCGTGTGGCGGCATGGTCTGACCTACGAGGCCGCCCTGATCACGGTGCTGATTCCCGGCGCACGCGCCTTCGCCGATGACCTGATCGCCCTCGAAACACAACGCCTGCCTGCCGGGGCCGAGCTGCCCGAGGCCGTGCTCCGCCTGCTCGATACGGCTGGCCACGCCATCCGCGGCGTGCATGATGCCGGGCTTGAGCATGTCGATCTCAATGCACGCAATCTGCTGGTCGACGAAAGCGAACGCGTCTACGTGATCGATCTCGATCGCTGCCAGCTGCATGCCGAGGCACCTACCGACGCACGCTGGCGCAAGAACAATCTCTCCCGCCTGGGGCGTTCACTGGCCCGCTTCACCCCGACGCATCACGCGGCGTGCCTGGCCCGTATTCGCAGCGCCTATCACGCCTGAACCTGCAGCGTATCGCCCTGCAGGCATCGACGCCCATGCAGTGTACGATAGCGACATGAATCGTCGGCAGACGCTTCGCCCAGGCGAGCCTGCCACTGCGTCCCATCGGCGCCTGCCACACCCCGTCGTGCTGCAGGCGCTCTCAAGACAGAGACCGTCATGAACACGAGCGACGAGGCCTCGGCCGCCCCTTCACCCGATGGCAAGCTGCGCACTGCGGTGCCCATCACCGGCTGTGTCATCACCCTCAATGAAGCCCACAACATCGAGGACTGCCTGCGCTCGCTGGGCCAGGTCTGCGAGGAGCTGATCGTGGTCGATTCCGGCTCCACCGATGCCACCTGCGAACTGGCGCGCAACATGGGCGCCGTGGTGATCGATCAACCCTACCTGGGCGACGGGCCGCAGAAGAATGTCGGGCCGAGCCATGCCAGTCACCGCTGGGTGCTGTCACTGGATGCCGATGAGCGCCTGACCGACGGTGCCGTCAGCGCCATCCGCGAACTGGCACTCGACAGCACGCCCCACGACGGCTTCGCGCTGCGGCGTCGCAACTTCATCGGCTCGCGCTGGGTGCGACATGCCGGCTGGTATCCCGATTACTGCCTACGCCTGTATGACCGCGAGAAACTCGCCTTCCGCGATTCGCGTCAGCACAGCTCGGTGCAGGCCAACCATCCCTGTGAACTGGACGCCGATCTCGAGCATTACAGCTTCGCCAATCTCGGTGAGCTGTTCGTCAAGGCCAGCGGCCGTTTCTCGAACCGCGCCGCCAAGATCATGTATCAGAAGGGAAAACGCGCCAACGCCTTCACGCCCTTCCTGCATGCCAGCAATGCCTTCATGCGCAAGTTCGTCTTCCAGGCCGGCTTCCGCGATGGCGTCGATGGCTTCTCGGTGGCGCTGTCGGCCAGCGTCAATGCCTACCTGAAATACGCCAAGCTGCTGGAATTCCAGCGCGACGCCAAGGTGCGTGAGGCCGAAGATTTCAACAAGGTATGGTGACCATGACCTCTAGCCGTGAGCCGACTGCCGCGCGAGGTGTGACGCGCCCGCTTCACGTACGCCACGTCAATCTGGCACGTGGCTTTCGCGGCGGTGAGCGCCAGACGCTCAACCTGATCGCGGACCTGGCGCGACGCGCAAGCCCGGGGGAGAACGGCGAAGCCGGCGCGCCGCTCCGTCAGTCACTGGTGTGCCTGCGGGGCTCGCCCTTGATCAGCGAACTGGCGGCTCTCGAGCTGGCTGTCACGGTGGAAGTGATCGAGATCAGCGGACGCTTCAGGGGCCATCTCGGTCAGCCCCGCGCCGACATCGTGCATGCTCATGAAGCCAAGGCCGTGCACTGGGCATGGCTGCATCAGCGCCTCACCGGCACGCCCTACCTGCTGACACGCCGGGTGCCCCAGCCGGTGAAGGACAAGCCCTTCAATCGCCTGACCTATCGCGCGGCCGCCTGCCGGGTGGCGATTTCGTCGGTGATCGAATCTCACCTGCGGGAGCGCCAATGGGGTGAGACGGCGTTGATCCCCAGCACCCTCGCCCACCTGCCCAGCGACAAGCAAGCCGTGGCCAAGCTACGCCAGCGCTTCGGCAATACGTCCGCGGGGGGTCGCATCGTCATCGGGCATGTCGGCGCCCTGGTGGACCGCCACAAGGGCCAGCGAGTGCTGATCGAGGCGGCCCGCAGGCTGCGCGACAGCCACCCGCAGCTGCTGTTCGTCTGCCTGGGCGCCGGCGAGGACGAAGCGGCCTTCAAGGCGGAAAGTGCCGATCTCGACAATCTGGTCTGGGAAGGCTTCCATACCAATGTCGGCGACTATCTGGAAGCCTTCGATCTGTTCGCCTTTCCATCACGCAATGAGGGCCTCGGCTCGATTCTGCTCGACGTGATGGATCACGGCGTCCCGATCATCGCAAGCGATGTGGATGGCATCCCCGACATCGTGCATGACGACAGCACCGGCGTGCTGGTGCCCAGCGGCGATGCACAGGCACTGGCTGCCGCCATCGTGGCACTCGTCGCGGATGCACCACGTCGGGAGCGGCTGGTCGCGGGGGCGCGTGCGCATCTGGCACGCTTCACTCCCAGCGCCATGGGCGAGGCCTATCTGGGGCTTTATCAACGGCTGGCACGCTAGATCGCTTTTCAGTTCAGGTACCTATCGCCTATCGCTCGGCCAAAGAACGAAAAAAGCCCTGTTTCATGTGAAACATCACAATGAAACAGGGCTTTTTCGTCTGACTAAACAGCAGGTTAGCGACTCAGGCGCGCGAATCACCGTCCTCCAGGCCGCGCAGATCCGGCCAGCCCTCGTCCACGCCCAACACGGGATATGTCCTGGGATCCAGCGGGCCTGGTTCGCTTTCGGGGCGACACTCACGCAGCGCAGCCTGCAGCCGCTGCAGGGCCTCATCGCCTTCGGCACCAGCGGTCACCCTGTCCCAGAACTCACGATGTACCGCCTTGATGACGACGGGCACGCTGGGCACACCGACCTGTTGCGCCATGGCCAGACGATGCAGACCACGGTTGATCTTGAGCAGGCGACCCTCACGTGTCACCGCGACGCCCATCTCGTCCTTGGTGATGCCCTGACGAAAGCCATTGCTGGCCATGTCCTGCAGATAGCCGCGATAACAGCGCAGATAGCCGAGAATCTGCTCCTCGCTGTCCATCAACAGTCCATCACGCGGTGACGACCACGGCTTGCCCGCCTCCAGCAAGGCCTTCAAGTGCTGATAACGCTCCGTCACCGTCAGGTCATCGCCATGCTCGATCAGGTCCCGCATCAGCCGCGAGCGTGAACCGAAGCGGAAGGCACCACGCCGCAGGTCCCAGTCGCCGTCCCAGATGAAGGCGTTGGAGGATGGCCGCTTGCGCTTGTCACGCCCGAAGTTGACGTCGCGCACCAGCTCCCGCGGATTGACCCAGACCGTCAGCGCCTCCTGCCCCATCACGTCTTCCAGCGCATGACGCGGCAGGCCACGGCGCTCAAGGGACTGATGGCGTGCACGCTGGCGCTTCCAGCGCATCAACCAGCAACGACTGAACGGCAGTATCAGGTGGTGCTCGCACCAGGCACGCAGCGCCTCTATCCGCTGAGCACGCTGCATGGCCCCGCGCATGCGCGGGTGGATCAGATCATCCGTCGTGCGGTTTCTCGGCAGGTTCACCGCGCATCCTCATCCAGCGAGATCGCCGTCAACAGTCGCTCGGGAGCAATATGATTCAGACAGTTGGTATGCCCCAGCGGGCAGACACGCTTGAAGCAGGGTGAACACTCCAGCGCCAGCCAGTGGATCTCGCGATTGGCCGTCAGCGGCGGCGTGTAATGCGGCGACGAGGAACCGTAGATGCCCTGGATACGGGCCCCTACCGCGGCCGCCACATGCATCAGGCCGGAGTCATTGCTGACTACTTCCCGACACTCGGCGATCAGATCCACCGCATCCGCCAGCCGCGTCTTGCCACACAGGTTGTGAACGCCCGCAAGCCCTTGAGCGATCTCCTCCCCCGCCGCGACATCCTTGGGGCCACCGAAGATGCGCACCTCGGCCCCCTGCCGGGTCAATGACTCGGCAAGCGCGCGAAAGTGCGCCAGCGGCCACTGCTTGGCCGGGCCATATTCCGCCCCGGGCATCATGCCGATGATGGGCGCCGGCGGCGCTACCAGACCAAGCTCATCGCGTAGACGCCGCTGATTGGCGCTGTCGGTGACCAGAGCGGGCTCCGGGATGCCCACTGGCGGATTGGCCTCCTCAACGGGCAGGCCCAGTGACGTGAAGCGCTTGACGGTCTGATCGAGCACCGACTTGTCGAGCCTGCGGCACTCGGTGAGCAGGCCGTAGCGCTGCTCACCGGTGAAGCCGACCCGCACCGGAATGCGCGCGAAGAACGGTACCAGCGCTGACTTCCACGAGCGCGGCAACACGATGGCGCGGTCGAAGCGTCCACGCAGTGAACGCCCGAGCTGCCAGCGCGCCTTGAGGGCGAAGTCACCATGCCCCGCCGGCAACGCCAGTGCCTCCTCGACCTCGGGCATGCGCTCGATGATCGGCTGCGACCAGGCGGGCGCCAGCACACTGATCCGGCAGCCGGGCGAGCGCTGCTTCAGCGTCATGAACAGGCTCTGCGCCATCACCATGTCGCCGACCCAGCTGGGCCCGACCACCAGAATGCGCTCACTCATGCCTTGCTCCTCTTCACGGCCAATCCTCCTTGCGGGTGCGCTTGCCCTGCCCCATCGCCCTTGCGAGGCAGGCGCTCGCACTCAGTCCAGACGCGCTTAGACTCAGCGATTCAGCCATTCGAGATAGGCGCGGGTGCCCTGGGCAACGGTCTTGAATTCGACGTTGCAGCCGGCCTTGCGCAGCTTGCCGATGTCGGCACGCGTGAAGCTCTGGTAGCGGCCCTTGAGGTTTTCCGGGAAGTCGATGTACTCGATCTCGCCCTTCTCGTAGTACTCGATGACGGTCTCGGCGATCGCCTTGAACGGCTCGGCGCGACCGGTGCCCAGATTGAAGATGCCGGAGGCTTCAGGGTGGTCGAGGAACCACAGGTTCACGTCGACCACATCACCGACATAGACGAAGTCACGGCTCTGCATGCCGGCTTCAAAGCCATCGTAGGCGCCGAACAGCTTGGGGTTCTCGCCGGCCTTCACCTGGGTGTGATGGTGATAGGCAACGCTGGCCATCTTGCCCTTGTGCTGCTCACGCGGGCCGTAGACATTGAAATAGCGGAAGCCGACGACCTGGGTGGTCAGGCTGTCCCAGCGCTGGCGCACGTGCTGATCGAACAGCAGCTTGGAGTAGCCGTAGACGTTGAGCGGACCTTCGAACTCCGGCGTTTCCTTGAAGACCTGGCTGTCGCCGTAGGTCGCCGCGGAGCTCGCGTAGAGGAAGGGAATCCGGTTCGCTTCGCAGAAGTTGAGCAGCACCTTGGAGTACTCGAAGTTGTTCTCGAGCATGAACTGGCCGTCCCACTCGGTTGTGTCGGAGCAGGCGCCTTCGTGGAAGATCGCCTCGATCTTCGGCAACTCGGCATACTCACCCATCAGGCTCGACTGGACGCGAATCAGGAAGTCGTCCTTGTCGAGGTAATCGGCGATGGTCAGGTCCGCCAGATTGACGAACTTGGTGCCGTCACTCAGGTCATCCACCACCAGGATATCGGTACGGCCGCGGTCATTGAGTGCCTTGACGATATTGGCACCGATGAAGCCGGCGCCTCCGGTAACGACGATCATTTGAGCTCCCAGAGCCTCTAGAGGCTTGTAGGCAACGCGCGCGTTCAGCAACGCGACACATCAGAATTTGGAAATGGCACGCACTCGGTTTCGTCTGCGGCCTATAACCCGATAAGCGGGGATTGTATACTCGGCAGTTCTCGAATTCATGGGCCAACGGGCTTCACCAATGACACAGCCAGACGTGAAAACCTTCCAGGGCCTGATTCTGGCCCTGCAGCAATACTGGGCCGAACAGGGTTGCATCATCCTGCAACCATTGGATATGGAGGTTGGCGCGGGGACTTTCCACCCGGCGACCTTCCTGCGCTCCATCGGTCCTGAAACCTGGAACGCTGCCTACGTGCAGCCTTCCCGCCGTCCCACCGACGGCCGCTACGGCGAAAACCCCAATCGCCTGCAGCACTATTATCAGTTCCAGGTGGTGATGAAGCCGTCACCGGCCAACCTGCAGGAGCTCTATCTGGGCTCGCTGGAGCGTCTGGGCATCGACCCGCTGGTCCACGACATCCGTTTCGTCGAGGACAACTGGGAATCTCCGACGCTGGGCGCCTGGGGCCTCGGCTGGGAAATGTGGCTCAACGGCATGGAAGTGACCCAGTTCACCTACTTCCAGCAGGCAGGTGGCATCGAATGCTTCCCGGTCACCGGCGAGCTGACCTACGGCCTCGAGCGCATCGCGATGTACCTGCAGGACGTGGACAGCGTCTACGATCTTATCTGGACCACCGCGCCGGACGGCTCCGTCGTGACCTATGGCGACGTCTTCCTGCAGAACGAGAAGGAGCAGTCGGCCTACAACTTCGAGCACGCTGCCGTGCCGGAGCTGTTCGCGGCCTTCGATCACTGCGAGAGCGAGTGCCAGAAGCTGCTGACCGCCAACCTGCCGCTGCCGGCCTACGAGCAGGTACTGAAGGCATCACATACCTTCAACCTGCTGGATGCGCGTCACGCCATCTCCGTCACCGAGCGTAAGCGCTACATCCTGCGCGTGCGCACTCTCGCCCGTGATGTGGCCCACGCCTATTACGATTCGCGCAAGGCCGCCGGCTTCCCGCTGGCCCCGCAGGCGCTGCGTGATGAGCTGCTCGCCGCCGATGACACCACTACCGAGGGAGACGCGTAAGCATGGCCTCCGTGAATACCCTGCTGATCGAACTGGGCTGCGAAGAACTGCCGCCGGGCGCCATCGACGCACTCGCTGACAGCCTCGCCAACGGCCTCGCCGATGGCCTGCGCGACGCCGAAGTCGCCTTCGGTCAGGTACGTGCCTACGCCACACCGCGTCGTCTGGCGGTGATGATCGAATCCCTGGCCGAGCGTCAGCCGGACCGCGAGATCGAGAAGCGCGGGCCGGCCAAGGCCGCCGCCTTCAAGGATGGCGAACCGACCCGTGCGGTGCAGGGCTTCGCCCGCTCCTGCGGTGTCGAAGTCAGTGATCTGATCGAGCTGGAAACCGACAAGGGCACCTGGCTCGGCTATCGTCACACCCAGCCGGGCGAGCATCTCTCCGCCCTGCTGCCGGCCATGCTGGAGCAGGTCGTGGCTCGCCTGCCGGTGCCGAAGAACATGCGCTGGGGTGCCTCACGCATCGAGTTCTCGCGTCCGGTGCATTGGCTGGTCGCGCTCTACGGCAGCGAAGTGATCGAGGCCAGCGTGCTCGGCCTCGACTCCGGTCGTACCACTTTCGGTCACCGCTTCCATGCGCCGCAGGCCATCACGCTGGCGCACGCCGAGGACTACCTCGACGCGCTGGAAGGCGCCCGCGTGCTGGCCAACCGTGAGGTGCGTCGTGAGCGTATCCGCGAACAGGTTCAGGCCGAGGCAGAAGTCTATGGTGCCAACGCCGTCATCGAGGAAGCCCTGCTCAACGAGGTCAACGGCCTCGTGGAATGGCCGGTGGCACTGACGGGCACCTTCGACGAGCGCTTCCTGGAAGTGCCGGCGGAGTGTCTGATCTCCTCCATGAAGGCCAATCAGAAGTACTTCCACCTGCTGGACAACGACGGCAAGCTCAAGCCGGCCTTCATCACCATCTCCAATATCGAGAGCAAGGACCCGCAACAGGTCATCTCCGGTAACGAGAAGGTGATTCGTCCGCGTCTGGGCGATGCCGCCTTCTTCTACGAGACCGATCTGCGCAGCACGCTGGAATCGCGTCGCGAGAAGCTCGAGAGCGTCGTCTTCCAGCAGAAGCTGGGCAGCATGGCCGAGAAGGCCCGTCGCAGCGAAGCCGTGGCACGCCACATCGCGGAACGCATCGGCGCTGATGTCGACCACGCCGCACGTGCTGCACAGCTGGCCAAGACCGACCTGGTCACCGAGATGGTGCTGGAGTTCCCGGAACTGCAGGGCATCATGGGCCACTACTACGCCCGTCACGATGGCGAAGATGCCACCGTCGCTCTCGCGCTGGAAGAGCAGTATCTGCCGCGCTTCGCCGGCGATGCGATCCCCACGACCAAGGCCGGCATGGCGATTGCCCTGGCCGACCGTCTCGACACCCTGACCGGCATCTTCGGTATCGGTCAGCGTCCGACCGGCGCCAAGGACCCGTTCGCGCTGCGTCGCGCCACCATCGGGGTGCTCAACATCCTGATCAAGGGTGAGCTGGACCTCGACCTGCGCGAGCTGCTGAGCGTCAGCGCCGAGCAGCATCGTGATCTGCCCAAGGCCGAGGGACTGGCCGAGGACGTGCTCGAGTACATGCTCGATCGCTTCCGCGCCTGGGCCAACGACGAAGGTATGGGGGCCGAGCTGTACCTGGCCGTGCGTACCCTGAAGATCAGCAACCCGCTGGACTTCGCACTGCGTCTGCGTGCCGTGCACGCCTTCGGCGAACGCCCGGAAGCCGCTGCTCTGGCGGCAGCCAACAAGCGTGTCTCCAACATCCTCGCCAAGGCCAAGCACGATGGTCGCACCGAGGTGGATGCGAGCCTGCTGAGCGAGCCGGCCGAGCAGGCATTGGCAGACGCCCTGACGGCACGTGGCGCGGAAGTGGCACCACTGTTCGCTGCGGCGCGCTACCAGGAGGCCCTCGATGCACTGGCCAGCCTGCGCGAACCGGTCGATGCCTTCTTCGATCAGGTGATGGTCAATGCCGACGATGCCGCCGTGCGTGCCAATCGTCTGGCGATGCTGGCGAGTCTGCAAGGCCTGTTCATGGGGGTGGCCGACATCAGTCTGCTGACCCAATGAGATCTGCCGATCCACGCTGTCCCTGATATCGTTGAACCGCAGCCTCTGCAAAAGAACCCCGCCACAGCGGGGTTCTTTTGTATCCGGGGTCCTGAAATGCCATGTTGCGTGACAGGATTTCACGCAACATGGCAGCGATGTCACAATTTCTGGCTTGATCCCCTACCTAGGTCGCACTAGTATTCCAGTATAGAAACAGTGTTCGAAAAGCGCGACAGCCTGTCCCACCACGCACTTCGAGCACTCGGCGCCATTTGCCCATCCCCACGTGCGAGCGTCATCTTGTGACTCGGCTCACAATTTCCCAGGCAAAGCGGCGACCCCTGACAAGCAGCCCGGCTGACGCCCCTGACTGCCCTGAAGTGAAGAGTTGACCATGCAAAAACTGATCGTGCTCGACCGTGATGGTGTCATCAATGAAGACTCCGATGCCTTCGTCAAGAATGCCGAAGAGTGGATCGAATACCCCACTTCCATCCAGGCCATCGCCCGTCTGACCCGCGCTGGCTACACCGTGGCCGTGGCGACCAATCAGTCCGGCATCGCCCGTGGCCATTTCGGCCACCGCGAACTCGACCAGATGCACACCAAGATGATGCGGCTGGTGAAGGAAGCCGGTGGCGATATCGCTCATATTGCGTACTGCCCACATGGCCCGGACGACGGCTGCGATTGCCGCAAGCCCGAACCCGGCCTGCTCCACCAGATCCAGGATGCCCTGCAGATTCCCGACTTTGAAGGAGCCTGGATGCTGGGCGACAGCCTGCGTGACCTCGTCGCGGGCCAGAAGGCCGGCTGTCGCGCCGCGCTGGTGATGACCGGCAAGGGCCAGAAGACGCTGGCAGATGGTGAGGGCCTCAAGGACGTGCTGGTAGTGGCCAACCTGGCCGACTTCACCAACCGCCTGCTCGATGGTGAGCTCAACCACCCCATATCGGATGGTGAGCCGGGAAAGTCCCAGCGCCGCTGCGTGAGCTGTGAAGCCGCTGCCGAAAGCTATCTGTGAGGCGCGCCTGCCCGGCGAGAACCCTGCGCACGGCGCGCTTGCCTCTCTAATCAACAGCGGCGATATGCTACCCTTCAGACATGAATCCGGGCGGGCAACTGCCTGCCTGTCTCACTTCCTCATGCTGGAGGCTTCACATGCCACTGCTGGATAGCTTCACTGTCGATCACACCATCATGAAGGCGCCCGCCGTGCGCGTGGCCAAGAAGATGGGCACCCCGAAAGGCGACAACATCACCGTCTTCGACCTGCGCTTCTGCGTGCCGAATGAAGAGATTCTCTCCGAGAAGGGCATTCACACCCTCGAGCACCTGTTCGCCGGCTTCATGCGCGAGCACCTCAACGGTGATGATGTCGAGATCATCGATATCTCACCGATGGGTTGCCGTACCGGTTTCTACATGAGCCTGATCGGTGAACCGGAAGAAGCTCGCGTTGCCGCTGCCTGGTCTGCTGCCATGCAGGACGTGCTCAACGTGGCGCGTCAGGAAGAGATTCCGGAGCTCAACGTCTATCAGTGCGGCACCGCACAGATGCACTCTCTGGAAGAAGCCAAGCAGATCGCCAGCAACATCCTGTCCCGCGATATCGGCGTCAACCGCAATGACGAGCTGAAGCTGGATGAAGGCTTCCTCAATCAGGCGCACTGAGCCTTGAGGCAGCAAGCCTTGAGGCACGGGGCTTGATCAGCCTGTCGAGTGCGCCGTGCACTTGAACGAAAAAGCCCGCTATCTGACCGGATCAGATAGCGGGCTTTTTCATGACGTGACATCCGAGCGAGTGTAGCCAATGCCAGATTCCAGCCGCCATGCCTTTGATTTCACGACCTTCCTGGCAGACAAGGAAACGTGGTCAGCGCCGAATGAACTCGTCCCCTACCGCTGCCGCGATGACAGCCGCCTGGGCTGTCGCCATTATCCCGCAACAGGCATGTCAGGGAGCCGCTCACACCTCATCCTGCTGCATGGCTCCAGTGCTGACAGCCGTTATCTCGCATCGCTGGCAACGCGCCTGGCTGAGGCTGGTCATTATGTGCATACGCCAGACTTGCGCGGCCACGGCCCAGCTCCGCAGCGACGTGGCGACATCGACCACCTGCTCCAGCTCGAGGAAGATCTCGAGGACCTGATCCTGTCGCTAGAGCTACCAGCCGATGCCAGAGTCATTGTCGCTGGCCACTCTGCCGGGGGCGGCCTGGCACTGCGCTTCTCGGCCGCAGTCTGCCAGCGCCAGCGTGCCAACGTTCCGCTGCACGGCGTCATACTGCTGGCACCGTACCTGCATCATCTCGCGCCCAACATGCGACGTGATTCACACTGGGCACAGCCACGCCTCGCGCGGATGCTGGCCTGCGCGCTGCTGAACCGGCTCGGCATCCATCGCCTGGATCATATTGAGGTGCTTGGCTTCAATATCCCGCCAGAGTACCGCGATGCACATACCACCGACGCCTACTCGTGGCGCTTGATGACGGGCCTCAATCCTCGCGACTACCAAAGTGACCTCAAGGCGCTCGCCCATCGTCAGCTGCCAGTGCTGGCGCTGATCGGCGAGCATGACGAGGCGTTTCATGCCGAGCGCCTTGCTCAATGTCTGCAACCCCACCATTCCGTGGCGCAGGTGGAAATCCTCGAGACGATCGATCACCTGGGGCTTGCGACAGCCTTTATCACGGCAGAGCGAATCACCGCCTGGCTGAACGAGCAACGCGCCGGCTGAGACTGAGCCAAGCCCTGTCCCGCACTGTCATCCTTGTTAATGATTGCGGCAACACGCACATGCAAAAACGGCCCCTGATCGAAGATCAGGGGCCGTTTTTCTGGCCCGGCTTGGCAAGACCTCCGCCAAGCGCTAGCTCAACGCCATCAGACGTCGAGATTGGCCACCAGCGCGAAGCGCTCGATGAAGTCACGGCGCGGTTCGACTTCGTCACCCATCAGGGTGTTGAACATCTGATCGGCACCGATCGCATCCTCGACGGTCACACGCAGCATGCGACGGGACTCCGGATCCATGGTGGTTTCCCATAGCTGATCCGGGTTCATCTCACCCAGCCCCTTGTAGCGCTGAATGCTGAAGCCACGTGCCGCTTCCTTCATCAGCCAGTCGAGGGCTTCGTAGAAGGTGCCGACTTCCTTCTTGCGCTCACCGCGCGATACGTAGCTGCCAGCCTCCAGCAGGCCTTCCAGCATGTTGCCCAGCTCACTCATCTCGCGGTAGTCGGCGGACTTGAAGAAATCGACATCCCACAGGTAATCACTGCTGACACCATGTGCCGTCAGCGTCACTGCTGGGAGATAGAGATTGCGCTCGCCGTCATGACTGAGAGTGAAGTTGTAGTGCGGGCCACCCTCATAGGCGATCAGGTCATCCATTTCCTTCTGGAGACCGTCGATCCAGCCTTGCACCTGAGACTTGTCCGTGAGAGCGGCCTCATCCAGATGCGGAGCGTGCACGATCTTGCGCAGCACGGCAGACGGGTAGACACGCGCCAGACGATCGATGCGCTTCATCACGCCACGATACTGGTTGACCAGTGCTTCCAGCTGAGCGCCAGCGATACCCGGGGCATCGGCGTTGACATGCAGCTTGCCGCCGTCCAGCGCCGTGGCGGTCAGATAGTCCTGCAGCGCCTGCTCATCCTTCAGATACTGCTCATGCTTGCCACGCTTGATCTTGTAGAGCGGTGGCTGGGCAATGAAGATATGACCACGTTCGATCAGCTCTGGCATCTGACGGAAGAAGAAGGTCAACAGCAGCGTACGGATGTGCGAACCATCGACGTCGGCATCCGTCATGATGATGACGGAGTGATAGCGCAGCTTGTCGGGGTTGAACTCCTCGCGACCGATACCACAACCCAATGCGGTGATCAGTGTGCCGACCTCGGCGGACGACAGCATCTTGTCGAAGCGCGCCTTCTCGACGTTGAGGATCTTGCCCTTCAGCGGCAGGATCGCCTGAGTGCGACGATCACGCCCCTGCTTGGCGGAGCCACCAGCGGAATCACCCTCGACCAGGTAAAGTTCCGAGAGGCTCGGGTCCTTCTCCTGGCAGTCGGCCAGCTTGCCCGGCAGACCGGCGATATCCAGCGCGCCCTTGCGCCGCGTCATATCACGCGCCTTGCGCGCGGCTTCACGTGCGCGAGCCGCATCCAGCATCTTGTTGACGATGGCCTTGGCTTCGTTGGGCTTCTCGATCAGATAATCCGAGAACAGACGCCCCATTTCCTGCTCCACCGCCGTCTTGACCTCGGAAGAGACCAGCTTGTCCTTGGTCTGGGAGGAGAACTTCGGGTCCGGCACCTTGACCGAGATGATCGCGGTCAAACCTTCACGGGCATCATCCCCGGTCGTGCCGACCTTGGATTTCTTGAGCAGGCCTTCCGCCTCGATATAGCTATTGAGCGTGCGCGTCAATGCTGCACGGAAACCGGCCAGGTGCGTGCCGCCATCGCGCTGGGGAATATTGTTGGTGTAGCAGAAGATGTTCTCGGCGAAGCCTTCATTCCATTGCATCGCCACTTCGACGGCTATGCCATCCTCGCGCTCCATCTCGAAATGGAACACCGGATTCAAGGGCGCCTTGTTGGTGTTGATATGGTCAACGAAGGCTTTGAGGCCGCCCTCATAATGGAACAGCTCTTCCTTTGCGGAGCGCTCATCGATCAGACGGATGGCGACACCAGAGTTCAGGAAGGACAGCTCCCGCAGACGCTTGGCCAGAATATCGTAATGGAATTCGATATTGGCAAAGGTCTGTGGGGAAGGCTTGAAGCGCACCAGGGTGCCGGTCTTCTCGGTCTGGCCCACGATGGCCAGCGGCGACTGCGGCTCGCCATGGTGATAGATCTGCTCGTGGACATTGCCCTGACGCCAGATGGTCAGCTTGAGCTCTTCGGATAGCGCGTTGACGACCGAGACCCCTACCCCGTGCAGACCGCCGGAGACCTTGTAGGAGTTGTCATCGAACTTACCGCCGGCGTGCAGCACGGTCATGATGACTTCCGCTGCGCTGACGCCTTCCTCTTCATGGATCTCGGTCGGCACACCACGACCGTTGTCGCTGACGGAAACTGACTCGTCGGCATGGATAACGACCCGGACTTCGCTACAGTGACCGGCCAGCGCCTCGTCGATGGAGTTATCCACCAGCTCGAACACCATATGATGCAGCCCCGTGCCGTCATCGGTATCACCGATATACATGCCGGGGCGCTTGCGTACGGCATCCAGACCCTTGAGGACCTTGATGCTTGATGAGTCGTAAGCCTGTTCGCTCATTGGCTTCTCCGTCGTGAAATCATTCCGTGTGCAGTCGCCCGTGTTCCACGTGAAACATCCTGACATCAGTGTTCGGCAACCATACCCGATCCAATGCTTCGGGTTCGACGCAGGTCACGAAGACCTGGCACTCGAGGCCTGCCAACAGCTGGCAGAACAGACGGCGATGCTCGCCATCCAGTTCCGCCGGCAGATCGTCGATCAGGTAGACACAGGTACGTCCGTTCATTTCTTCGAGCAAGCGACCCTGAGCCAGCTTGAGAGCGCTGACCACCAGCTTCTGCTGGCCGCGAGACAACACCTCGACTGCAGGGCGTCGCCCCAGGCGAATACGCAAGTCGGCGCGTTGTGGGCCAGTCTGGGTAAAGCCCATATGGCTATCACTGTCGCGCCCTGCTGCCAGCACGTCGCCCAGAGGGCGCTTGGCATCCCAACCGCGCTGATAGCGCAGAGTCAGCTCGGGCAAATCAATCAGCTCGGCAAGCGTGGCTTGAAACAGAGGTGCCAGCGCCTGCATATATTCCATGCGCAGGGCATCAAGACGTTCGCTCCAGTGAGCAAACTCTCGATCCCAGACGTTAAGTGCCTGAACGTCCATCTTACCATGCCTGAGCAGTGCGTTCCGATGTTTGAGCGCCCGACGCACGCGGCGCCAGACGTCGAAGAAGTCGTGTTTCACGTGAAACACACCCCAATCGAGGAACTCACGTCGGGCAGAGGGCGAACCCTCCAGCAACCGGAAGGCATCAGGGTTGATCAGCTGCAACGGCAAGGCCTGAGCCAGTTGGGCGACTCGCTCGACCCTCTCGCCATCCAGACGCATCTCCAGCCCATCTGCGGCCTGATCACGTCTTACCCCCAGGGGGCGCGGCGGATCGCCTGCCAGGCGGCCAAACAGCGTCATTCCTGCCGTGTCATGCGCAATGGCATGCTTGAGCTTGTGCGTGCGGAAAGAGCGCGCCAGCCCCAGCACATGGATACCTTCCAGCAGACTCGACTTGCCACTGCCATTGGCACCACTGACCAGATTCACCCCTTTTCCCGGCGCCATATCGACTGTCGCCAGGTTGCGCAGATTCTGGAATTGGAGTCGTTCAAGCGCCATGACGGCCTCATTCGATAGAGAAAAAGAGCCATGGCCGCCTTCGGGGCTCAAATACGACAACACCCGCCATTCAGGAGTGAAAATGGCGGGTGTTGTCGAGGCTCATTCTGCGATTGCGCGCGTCAATTGCGGCACAATTACGATTCAAGATACTGATTTAAAAAGCAATTACGATATTACAGGCGCATAGGCATCACTACGTAGCGCGCATCGCCGCCGCCCGGCTCTTCCAGCAGCGCTGAGCTGTTGGCATCGGAAAGCGTCAACTGCACGCGATCGGCATCCAGCACTCCCAGCACATCAATCAGGTAACCGACATTGAAGCCGATCTCGAGGCCAGCCCCTTGATAATCAAGGGCAATATTCTCTTCGGCCTCTTCCTGCTCGGGGTTGTTGGCCAGCACGCGCAGGTTGCCTGCCTCCAGATAGAGGCGCACGCCACGGTACTTCTCGTTGGAGAGAATCGCGGTACGCGACAGTACCTGACGCAACTCGGCACGCTCAGCCACGATGACCTTGTCACCGCCACGCGGGACAACGCGCTCGTAATCCGGGAACTTGCCGTCCACCAGCTTGGAGGTGAAGGTGAAGTCGCCGGTCTGGGCACGCACGTGCGTCCCGCTGACCGTCAATGTCATCAGCTCGTTGCTGCCGTCGAGCAGGCGCGTCAGCTCGAGGATACCCTTGCGCGGGATGATCAGCTTCTGCGCTTCCGGCACGCTGATGTCAGCGGCCTGCTCGCAGACGGCCAGGCGGTGACCATCGGTCGCCACGGTACGCACCAGGTTGCTGGTCAGTTCCAGCAGCATGCCGTTGAGGTAATACCGCACATCCTGTTGTGCCATCGCGAAGGAGGTCGCGTCGATCAGATGCTTGAGGGTACCGCGCGGCAGGCTGACGGTGATATCGCCCTGACCATCATCGATGTTCGGGAACTCGGCCACCGGCAAGGTCGACAGGGTGAAGCGTGAACGGCCGCTGCGCAGAATGGCGCGGCCTTCTTCCAGCGCGAGAATGATCTCGCTGCCTTCGGGCAGTGACTTGCAGATATCCATCAGCTTGCGCGCCGGTACCGTCGCGGAACCCGGCTCGTCGACACGGCTGGGCTCGACGCGCCCGATCAGCTCGACCTCAAGGTCAGTCCCGGTCAGCGACAGCTGCTGATCGGACACTTCAAGCAGCACATTGGACAGCACCGGCAGTGTCTGGCGACGCTCGACGACACCCGCCACCAGGGACAGCGGGCGCAGCAGGGCTTCACGCGAAATGGCAAATTTCATGGAGACTCCACTCTCTGGAAACGGGGCAATGCTCGCTGACAGGCAGCGCGCACGCAAAAGAAATTCGGGGCCGCAACAGGCAAGCCCGGAGCACAGCAGGCCGATGGCGTGATTGTCTCCAACCCGACCTGCCGCTGCAATTCGATCAGCTGGTCAACAGACGCAGCAGATTCTTGTAGTCCTCGCGGATATCGGCGTTCTCTTCGCGCAGCGAGGCCACCTTGCGACAGGCATGCAGTACCGTGGTGTGGTCTCGCCCGCCGAAGGCATCGCCGATTTCAGGCAGGCTGTGGTTGGTCAGCTCCTTGGCGAGCGCCATAGCGACCTGACGCGGACGGGCGACGGAGCGCGAGCGGCGCTTGGAGTGAAGATCGGAAATCTTGATCTTGTAGTACTCGGCCACGGTGCGCTGGATATTGTCCACACCCACCTGCTTGTCCTGCAGTGCCAGCAGGTCCTTCAGGGATTCACGGATGAAGTCCTGATTGATCGCGCGCCCCATGAAGTGGGAGTCGGCGATGACCTTCTTCAAGGCGCCCTCGAGCTCGCGCACGTTGGAGCGGATCTTCTGCGCGATGAAGAAGGCGGCATCGTGAGGCAGATCGACCTTGGCCTGATCGGCCTTCTTCATCAGGATCGCGACGCGCGTCTCGAGCTCCGGCGGCTCGATGGCGACGGTCAGTCCCCAGCCGAAGCGCGACTTGAGGCGCTCCTCGACCCCATTGATCTCCTTCGGATAGCGGTCCGAGGTCAGGATCATCTGCTGCCCGCCCTCGAGCAACGCATTGAAGGTGTGGAAGAACTCCTCCTGGGAGCGCTCCTTGCCAGCGAAGAACTGGATGTCATCGATCAGCAGCGCATCCACCGAACGGTAGAAACGCTTGAAGTCATTGATGGCATTGAGCTGCAGCGCCTTGACCATGTCCGCCACGAAGCGCTCGGAGTGCAGGTAGACCACCTTGGCATTCTCGCCGCCCTGCTTGGCCAGATGATTGCCCACCGCGTGCATCAGGTGAGTCTTGCCCAGACCCACGCCGCCATACAGGAACAGCGGGTTGTAGGCGCCGCCGGGGTTCTCGGAGACCTGGCGCGAAGCCGCGCGAGCCAGCTGGTTGGACTTGCCTTCGACAAAGGTTTCGAAGGTGAAGTTCGGATTCAGGCCACTGGAATGCTTGAGGCTACCTTCTACCTGCACCTGGCGCGTGTTGCGACGCGGTACCTGTTCCTGGGCGCCATCGCCGGCCATCTCACGCTCTTCCGCAAAATTGCCCCGCGGTGGCGTATGCACGGAAGGGGCACGCGGGCTCGGCATCTGACCCGGCGCCGGCGCCTGGGCGGATACCGGCGACGCAGCCGCACCTTCCGGACGCGGGTTCGAGACGGTCCGACGGCTACCGACGCTCAGCTCGACCTTGGGCGGCTTGCCCGGTGCCAACTCACGCAGCAGCTCGTGGATTCGTTTGAGGTACTTGTCATTGACCCAATCACGCACGAAGCGGTTGGGGGCGAGCAGGCACAGCTCTCCGCTGTCGCCTTCCTCGGCCTGCAGGGGACGAACCCAGGTATTGAACTGCTGTGAATTCAGCTCGTCTTGCAGGGCGTCAAGACATTGTTGCCAAAGTGCGAGCGACACGCGACCTCACATCCAGTTGTCAAAGGGGCGGCCATTGTATAGGCCAAGCCACGAGTTATCCACACGACATCTGCCGCAAAAAGTACTGTGGACAACATCGGTATTCTTCAAGCATCCGCATCGGGACAGGCTGGGGAGCATCCGCGTACAAGATTGCGACTGTGGACAAGACGACAGTTATGCACATAGCCATACACAGGCTGAACGCAGGTTGCCCACCACTTATCGCCAGAGCTGTCCTGTCGACATGCCATTGAGCAAAATGGGAAAAATCAGGTTATCCACAGCGACTGCCTTCCTTAATAGTTATTGGTTATTCAGAACTACCTTCTTTGTAGTGATGATAGAAGACCAGACTGGCAGGACTTCGCGTGAGACACCGAGAACCGTCATCGAGAGCAGAGGCTCAGGTTATCCACTGCAACTTTTCGGCACGCCCATCACCGGATCAGCGATCACGCCGGTTCACTCATGGCGGCCCACCTGACCAGACATTCCGCACAGAGATTCCGCGCAGGCATGCAGCGTCGACAGTCCGCTGATCCGGTGGCCATTCGGCGGCACCTGATGGCCCAACGACGGCAAAGCGAGATTTTTTGCACCTGACGGCCTGTCTTTCCCGTGATCCAGGTAAGACACGAAGCGCCATATGGCGGGCGGCGTAGACGATATCTGTCGTCAAGTGCCGCGAACGGGCTGTGGACAACTTCCCACGCGACATTGCAAGCCACTTGCAGATTCACTAGAATCCCTGCCCCTGACCAATCTGCCCTGTCCTCATGTGGATACAGGGCAACATTCGTTGACCTTTTCCAAACAACCACGTGGGAAGAAGCAGCTATGAAACGCACATTTCAGCCGAGCGTCCTGAAGCGCAAGCGCACACACGGTTTCCGTGCTCGTATGGCGACCAAAGGTGGCCGTGAGGTCATCCAGCGTCGTCGTGCGAAAGGCCGCAAGCGTCTGAGCGCCTGATCGAGGCCCGGATGTCCCGTCAGGGATTTCCCCGGCAGCTTCGCTTGCTGACTGCCGGGGATTACCGGCACGTCTTCGATCACACCACCCTCAAGGTACACGGCAAGGGGCTTCTGGCCCTGGCGTGTCCGAATGACCTGGGACATGCCCGCCTGGGGTTGGTGTTCAGCAAGAAGAACGTGCGCCGTGCCGTAGATCGCAACCGCCTCAAACGTCTGACGCGCGAATCCATTCGCCTCCGCCAGCAGCGCCTTCCGGCCGTCGACATCGTCGTACTGGCCAAGCGAGGCGTGACCGAGCTGGACAACGAGACCCTGCATCGCCAGCTGAACGGCATGTGGGCTCGTCTGGAGAAGGACGCCAGACGCCAGAAAGCGGCCAAGTCAACGCCACCTGCCTGACGTGACACCTGCCCGGTGCGTCCGGCATGTGGCGTTTTTTTCGTTATACGCCCTACCGTTCGTACCCGGACTCATCTGACTCCCCGCCAGATTGATTCACCCTCCAACGGGTATACACCATGGACGTCAAACGATTACTCCTCGTGATTCCGCTTGCGGTTGTCGCCTATCTGATGGTGGTCCAGTGGAACAAGGACTACGACCAGCCGGCTGCGGAAACACAGGCTCCCCAGGTTGCCTCTCAAACCGCCAATGACACTGCGCAAGGCCTTGAAGCCCCAAGCAGCAGCACGACTGCCAATGGCGATACCGGCCTCTCCACGCCGGATAGCGCAGCAAGCACGCCGAGCAAAAACCTGATTGAAGTCAAGACTGACGTGCTGGACCTGCGTATCGATCCGCAGGGCGGTGACGTGGTCTATGCAGCGCTGCTCGAGCACAAGCAGAACAACGCTTCCGAGTCGCCCTTCGTGCTGCTGTCCGACAATCAGTCACGCAGCTACGTGGCCAAGTCCGGTCTGCAGCTGGATGGCCACAAGGGCCGTATCGCCTTCTCTGCCGACAGCAACAGCTACACCCTTGCCGAGGGTGACGACAGCCTGCAAGTGGACCTGAAGACCGACATCAATGGCGTTGCGGTCATCAAGCGCTTCACCGTCAGCCAGGACAGCTATCAGATCAAGGTCGACTACCTGCTGGACAACCAGTCCCAGCAGCCGGTCAATGCTCGCTTCATCGGTCAGCTGGCCCGTGACAACAGCGCGGACCCGACCAGCGGTAGTGGCATGGGCATGAGTTCCTACTTGGGTGCGGCCTTCTCTTCGGAAGAGAACCACTACCAGAAGGTCGATTTCGAAGACATCCAGGACGGCAGCTTCAAGAATGTCGACGTCCAGGGTGGCTGGGTGTCCATGATCCAGCACTACTTCGTGTCTGCCTGGGTGCCGGCTGACAACCAGAAGAACCTCTACTACACCACCGTCGACAAGCAGAACCGCAACGTCGCCGCCTTCGCGAGCCCGACGACCCAGATTGCCGCGGGTCAGCAGGCTGAGCTCGGCGCGACCCTGTTCGTCGGCCCGAAGGACCAGGACCAGCTGGAAGCGACCGCTCCCTACCTGGAGCTGGTTGTCGACTTCGGCTGGCTGTGGTTCCTGGCCAACCCGCTGTTCTGGCTGCTGGAGCACATCCACGCGCTGGTCGGCAACTGGGGTGCCTCCATCATCCTGCTGACCGTTCTGGTCAAGGTCGTGCTGTTCCCGCTGTCCGCGACCGCGTACCGCTCGATGGCCAAGATGCGCAAGATGGGCCCCGAGATGCAGCGCATCAAGGAAAAGTACGGCAGCGACCGCCAGAAGGTCTCCCAGGAGATGATGAAGTTCTACCAGACGGAGAAGATCAATCCGCTGGGGGGCTGTCTGCCGATCTTGATCCAGATGCCGGTCTTCATCGCCCTGTACTGGATGCTGATGGAATCCGTCGAACTGCGCCACGCGCCGTTCATGCTGTGGATCCAGGATCTGTCAGTGAAGGACCCGCTGTTCATCCTGCCGATCATCATGGGCCTGACGATGTTCATCCAGCAGCAGCTGAACCCGACGCCTCCGGACCCCACCCAGGCGAAGATCATGAAGATGCTGCCGATCGTCTTCACCTTCTTCTTCCTGTGGTTCCCGGCGGGTCTGGTGCTGTACTGGATCGTCAACAACACGCTGTCGATCGCTCAGCAGTACGTCATCACCCGTCAGATCGAGAATGCCGAGCCAACCAAGAAAGGCGCATGATGCCTTTCAGGTTCGCCTGACATGGCTCACCCACGACCCTCGCCTCGGCGGGGGTCGTGGCGTTTCAGGGCCCTGATTCCGGGGGCTGCGCCTATACTCCCGCCGCAAGGTGCCTCCCCCATCACCCCGCTTGCTGTCACGGGCCTCCAGCCGCGACAATAGCGGCCATCTCCTTCATTTTCATTCCGGCTTCGCGCCCGAGGTTTGTGCATGTCTACCGCCTACCAGCCTGACTCCATCGCGGCCCTGGCCACTCCGCCCGGCCGGGGTGGCGTCGGCATTATCCGTGTCTCCGGTCCGGCCTGTCAGGCCATCGCCCAGGCCATGCTGGGCCAATGCCCGCCGGCGCGCCGCGCCCACTATGGCCCCTTCATGGGACTGGATACCCAGGGCAATCCCATCGCCCTCGACGAAGGCATCGCGCTCTATTTCCAGGGCCCGAATTCCTTCACCGGCGAGGACGTGCTGGAGCTGCAAGGGCACGGCGGCCCGGTGATCATGGACCTGCTGCTGGAGCGCTGCGTGCAGCTGGGCGCACGCCTGGCACGCCCCGGTGAATTCAGCGAGCGCGCCTTCCTCAACGACAAGCTGGATCTCGCCCAGGCCGAGGCCATCGCCGACCTGATCGACGCCAGCTCACGCGCGGCGGCCGAGAATGCGCTGCGCTCGCTCAAGGGCGAGTTCTCGACGCGCGTCAGCGCGCTGGTGCAGCGTCTGATCGAGCTGCGCATCTACGTCGAGGCCGCCATCGACTTCCCCGAAGAGGAAATCGACTTCCTGGCCGACGGCCATGTCGCGGCGCGCCTCAATGAGGTCAAGGCAGAGCTGGTGGGCGTGCGCGCCGCTGCCAACCAGGGCGCTCTGATGCGCGAGGGCATGACGGTGGTGATCGCCGGCCGCCCGAATGCCGGCAAGTCGAGCCTGCTCAATGCGCTGACCGAGCAGGACACCGCCATCGTCACCGACATCGAAGGCACCACCCGCGACGTGCTGCGTGAGCACATCCATCTCGACGGCATGCCGCTGCATATCATCGATACCGCCGGGCTGCGCGACACGCCGGACGCCGTCGAGCGCATCGGCGTGCAGCGCGCCTGGGACGAGATCGAAAAGGCGGACCGCGTCCTGCTGCTGGTCGATGCTGCGACTACCTCGGCGACGGACCCGATGGAGATATGGCCGGAGTTCGTCGCGCGCCTGCCGGACCCAACCCGCCTGACGCTGGTCCGCAACAAGATCGACACCAGCGGCGAGACGCCGGGGCTGACCGCCATCACCGCAACACAGGATGGCGATGCCGAGCAGGCACGCCACCAGGCCAGCGTGGTGCGCATCTCGGCGCGCGACAATCAGGGCCTCGATGCGCTGCGTGATCACCTCAAGGACATCATGGGCTTCACCGGCACGGCAGAGGGTCGCTTCAGCGCCCGCCGCCGCCACCTGGATGCGCTGGAACGCGCTGGCGAGTCCCTCGATAACGGCGACGCCCAGCTGCATGGCGCCGGTGCCGGGGAGCTGCTGGCCGAAGACCTGCGCGCCGCCCAGATGGCGCTGTCCGAGATCACCGGCGAATTCTCCGCCGATGACCTGCTCGGGGAAATCTTCGGCAGCTTCTGCATCGGCAAGTGATCGCACCGAAGTGATCGCGCAGAGCTGACTCCCGCCCGCAGGCAGGCTCTCCTCTTGCCGACAGTGCTTGCGTCTGGCTGTCTCCCTCTCGTTATACTGCCTCTGCCGACCCCTCCGAGTGGCGGAGGCGGGCAGGGGCAGACAGGGAGCCGACATGGCGGGACGCGCGACATCGAACAGACCGCAGGATGCCCATCGCGAGTCCCGTGACTCCAGTGCCTCACCCCCGCCGGCCCCCGCCGCCGAGCTGACTGCCGGGCCTCTCCCCGAGGCCCCGTTGCGCCACCTGCTGCTCGACTTCTTCACCCGCCATTGGCCCCGCTATCTGCTGGCCATCGCGTTCCTGATCGGGGTCGCGGGGCTGAATCTGCTGTTGCCGTGGGCGATCGGCGCCACCATCGACGCGTTGCGTGACGGCAGCCTCGACCACGACGCCTTGCTGAACCGCCTGTTATGGCTGATAGGCGCGGGGCTCGCGCTCTATGCACTGCGCTATGCCTGGCGCGTGACGCTGTTCGGTACCGCCTATCAGCTAGGGACGGAGCAACGTGATGCCTTCCATGCCAAGCTGACGCGCCTGGACCCCGGCTTCTACCAGCGCCATCGCACCGGAGACCTGATGGCGCACGCCAGTCAGGACATCGATGCCGTGGAGATGGCCGCCGCGGAAGGCGTGCTGTCCAGCGTCGATGGCGCCATGACCTTCGTGCTGGTGCTCGGCATCATGCTGATCGCCATCGATGTGCCGCTGACGCTGCTCGCGCTGTTGCCCTTCCCCTTCATGGCCTGGGCCTTCGCACGCATCTCGCGACGGATCGGAGAGCGTTTCCGCGAATCGCTGGAGCGCTTCTCGGACCTGAATGACCAGACCCAGGAAGCCTTCGCCGGCATTCGCATGCTCAGAAGCCATGCCTTGCTGGAGGATGAAGGCGCAAGGTTCTCGCAGCGTGCCGCCGCCGCCGAAGCCGTCGATTATCGCGTCCAGAAGCTGGAGGCAGCCTTTGATCCGGTGGTGTTCATTGCGCTCTCGGCGGCGACGCTGTTGACCCTGGGCGTGGGTAGCTGGCGCTATCTGGATGACGCCATCACCCTGGGCCAACTGACCAGCTTCACGCTCTATCTGGCGCAGTTGATCTGGCCGATGTTCGCGCTTGGCTGGTGCCTGAATATCCTGCAGCGCGGCGCGGCAGCCGCACGGCGGCTGGCTACCTTCCACGCCGCACCAGAAGCCCTTGAGGACAGCGGCACCCTGGACAATGTCAGCGACCATTCACTACGCCTTGAAATCAATGAATTCCACTACCCGGGCAACCAGCAACGTGCTCTGGGCCCTCTCTCCCTTCAGGTGGCGGCAGGGGGCAGTCTGGGGATCGTTGGCGCGACCGGCAGTGGCAAGTCCACCTTGCTGCGTCTGCTGTCGCGCAGCTGGCCTCTGACGCCTGAGCAAGGGGTCTTGACGCTCGGCGGCAGAGAAGCGAGTGAGTACACACTATCGGTTTGGCGCCAGCAGTTCTCACTGGTTCCCCAGGACCCGTTCCTGTTTGCGCTCTCGGTGGCCGACAATGTCGCTCTCGCCTGCCCCGAGGCCTCTGACGAGCAAATCCGTGAGGCGCTGCGCGCCGCAGCCTTCGAGGAGGATCTGCGCCGCCTCCCCCAAGGGTTGGGAACGCTGGTGGGTGAGCGAGGCATCACACTCTCCGGCGGTCAGCGTCAGCGACTGGCATTGGCACGCAGCCTGCTCAGCGAGGCGCCTATCCTGCTGCTGGACGACACCCTGTCGGCGGTCGACCAGGTCACCGAACGCACTCTGCTAAGGACTCTGGCGCGTCTGCAGCAGCCCGATCACCACGGCCTCCAGCGCACGCTGATCATCAATTCCCATCGCCTGTCTGCCGTACAGGCCTGCCAGCAGATTCTGGTGCTCGAGGACGGGTGCATCCTGGAACAGGGCGATCACGCCAGTCTGCTGGCCGCCCGAGGCGCCTACTGGCGCCTCTGGCAGGCCCAGCAGGTCAGCCGCGAAGACGATGCCAAGGCGGAGCGCTCATGAGCCAGGATGCCGCGACACGACACGACACCCTCAGCGGCACTCGCCTGCTCAGCCGACGGCGGCTGGCATTGCTCTGGCAACCGCTGGGCAGGCGCCGCGCAGAGGTCCTGCGCGCGCTGTTGATCCTGATCGCGGCGACCGTACTGGATGTGCTTGGCCCGTGGCTGACCCAGCGCTATCTGGATGACTACCTGATTCCCGGCAACCTCGCTCCCGAGGCCCTGGCAGGCTTGGTGGCCATCTACGTGATCACCCAGCTGGGCGCCGCCGCCGGGCGCTATTTCCAGCAGCTGCGCTTTGCCCGTCTGGCCCTCGCCAGCGTGCGCGATATCCGTGAGCGAGTCTTCACACACCTGCTGCATCAACCTCTATCGACCCTCGACAATATCGCCGCCGGTGAATTGGTGGCCCGCGTGACCAACGACACCGAGTCGCTCAAGGAGCTGTATATCGGGGTGCTGGCGACACTGATCGGCAATGTGGTGCTGTTGATCGGCATCCTGTCGGCGATGGCCCTGATGGATGGCACCCTGGCGATGATCGCGACGGCGCTGGTCCCGCTCTCCATCGGCATGATCTGGCTGTATCAGCGCTTCTCCGGGCGTGCTGCACGCGAGGTACGCCGCCTGCGCGCCTTGCAGAATGCCAGAATCGCCGAGGCGATCGGCGGCATGAGTGTGCTGCAGGCAAGCAACCAGACCGAACGCTTCAGTCAGCGCTACCATCACCTCAACGTCTCCCAGTATCAGGCGCGCATGCGCACGGTGCGTGTGTCGGGGCTGCTGTTGCGTTCGGCCATCGACCTGATGGCGATGCTGATCACGCTCTCGCTGGTCGCCGTGTTCGGGCTGCGCGAACTGGGCGGCGGTGCAGAACTGGGGGTGCTCTACGCGTTCATCGCCTGGTTGGGTCGCATCAGCGAGCCCCTGATCCAGATCACACAGCGACTGCAAGTCTTCCAGTCGGCGCTGGTGGCGACAGGCCGGCTGGAAGAGGTCCTGGACCGGCCGCGCGAGACGCCTGAGCCAGATAAGCGCGCTGCGAGGAAATCCACGGGTGGGCACACCGACAACACCGTGATAGCGAGTGGTCACTATCAACTCGAGCAGCTGACGTTCCGCCATCAGGGTGCGGAGGGCTCGGCCCTCAAAGGCCTGACGCTTGCCATCGAGAGCGGTGAGTTTCTCGGCGTGGTCGGCCCGACGGGCAGCGGCAAGTCCACCCTGCTTGACCTGCTCAGCGGGCAGCGCCCTGCCCCGGGGACTCAGCTGCTGCTGGATGGTCGTCCGCTGATGGAGTGGTCGGCTCGACAACGCGCTACCGCAATCGCCGTCGTCCCGCAGGAGCCCTTCATCCGCGCCACGACACTGCGCGACAACCTGCTGCTGGGGCGTGAGATCAGCCAGCAGAAACTGTCATGGATTCTGCACAAGGCGCACCTGGCACCGCTGATCGATAGTCTGCCGCTGGGGCTCGACACCTTGCTGGGCGAGCGCGGCCTCAGCCTCTCCACGGGTGAGCGCCAATTGCTGGCGCTCGGACGCGCATTGGTCACGACACCACGCGTGCTGTTGCTGGATGAGGCAACCGCCAGCATCGATAGCCATACCGAAGCCCTGTTGCAGCAGGCACTGCATGAGCTACGTGGCGAAGTGACCTTGATCGTGGTGGCACACCGGCTTGCCACGGTGCGCGATGCGGACCGCCTGCTGGTGCTGGAACAGGGCCGCATCACCCAGCTGGGGACCCATGATGCCCTGATGGCAGAATCCGGCCTCTATCGGCGGCTATGGCGAGAAGACATCGCGCACTGATCAGGCAGGCCAACGGCCCCCACAATGCAAACGCCCCCACAGGCATGGCCTATGGGGGCGTTTGCAATCCGAGCTCATGATATGGCGCTCAGCGTTCTGCGTTCACCTCAACCATCACGGCTTGCGAGGGCCGCGTGGCTTGTTGCTCTGTTTCTTGCCAGGCGCTGTCTTGCCAGAAGCGGTCTTGCCAGGCGCTGACTTGCCAGAGCTTTCCTTGCTGGCGCCGCCCTTGGCCGCCTTGCCTCTCATGGCATTGCTTTCCTGCTTCTCACGCAGGGCACGCGCTTCACGCGCATCCAGCGGCTTGCCGACATCCTTGTTGTCTTCGGGACGCTGCTTGGCCGCGTACTTTCTGGGCAGTTTGGTCGTGCTGTTCGGGTTGACCTGACCATCACGACCGATCGCCGGCGTGCTGCGCATGCTGACCCGCGTGGAACCTTCGCGGCGGCCCTTGCCCGGCACGCTGGAGGACCAGTCGCTCCAGCTGGCAGAATCCTTGCCCGTGCCCTTGCCTGCCGTCTCGCCCTTGCCACGCGGACGAGTCGGTTCGACAGCGGCCGTCGACTTGCGCTCGACAGGCTTCTCGCTGACGCGCTTGCGGCTCGGCGCGGAATGCCCATGCACCTGATCCTTGATCTGGGCCTTGATGCTGGTCTTGGGCTTGGCGGTCGCGGAATGGCGCTTGCCCTTGGCCTTGGATGTCGCACCGTCGCTGCGAACACGTGGCTTGGCCCAGCCTTCACCACGCTTGAGCTTCTCGCGCTTCGGCTTGGCCTGGGTCACCTCGACATCACTGTCACGCTTGACCTTCTGATTGAGCTTGCGCAGTGCCAGCAGTCGCTCGCGCGACATTGGCTTGGGCTCGCTGCGCTCGCGTGCGACCTCCTCCGACAGCCACCACAGGCCCTTGTGCTCGACGGCAACCGACTGCGGAGCCGGCAGCGCGCCCTTGAGCACCTTGACCACTTCCTGCATGGCGGTGGAGAACTGACGGTCGAACTGCCACGGCGGATTGATCACCAGCATGCCGGAGCCGTACATGCCGTGCTCGCCTTCCGGCGAATCGATCGTCAGCTCACTGCGCCACATCGGTGCCGGCGAATGCTTCTTGAGGCGCTCGAGCAGGTCATGCTGACGCCCTGCCGGCAGCAGCGGGTACCAGATCATGATGGTGGCATGACGTGACTTGCGCAGAGTCTCGACCACGACCTCGGCGACATCACGGTAATCATTCTTCAGCTCATAGCTGGGGTCGATCAGTACGGCGACGCGCGGCGTGGTGACCGGCACGGCCGCCAACAGACCGGACAGACCATCCTGCTGACGACGCATGACCTTGCCGAGGCTGTCACGCTGCACCGGCGCCTGATCGAAGTGGTAGATCTCGCCCGGATGCAGCTCATAGGCCAACAGGCGATCGCCACGACGCAGCGACTGGCTCAGCCACCAGGGCGAACCGGGATAGACACTCAACTCGCCGGCACTACCCTTGCCCGTCTCCGGCTGCATATCCGCCAGACGCGCCAGCCAGCGCGCCAGAGGCTTGTCCGCTGCCGATGAGCGTGGCTCGCCCGCATCGGTCAACCAGCGGTCACGCACCTGCCACAACGGCAGAACGCCCTGCTCGTATTCGCGCAGCTGTTCCGTCTCGCGGGCCGCCAGCGGATACCAGCCACGACCGGCGTGAGTGTCGATAAACGTAACGGGAGATTCTTTACGTAATAGCTGCTCGGCCAGGGTGGTGGCGAGCAGGTGCTTGTGCAGGTCGGCAAAATTGCCAGCGTGATAGGCGTGCTGATAGGCGAGCAAGAGCGCCTCCTTGATACGGCGATATCTGCCACATCCAGCGAGGCAGCAGAGAGAAATCGGGGGGCGGCGACGAGAGGAAAACCAGACAAGGCCGCCGAAGGGGCTGAAGGATAGCAGAGATGATCACTTGTCACCCCAAAAGCTGTACTTGCCAAGCAACGAGGCCCACGCAAATGCGCAGGCCTCGTGGTCATTCACCGTCATGTCGCCATGGCAGCTGGTGGATACTCAGCTTTCCATCGGCGTCAGCGTGATCTCGACGCGACGGTTCTGGGCGCGCCCGGAGGCGGTGTCGTTGGATGCCACCGGGCTGGCTTCACCATAACCGCGCATGTTCAGACGGTTGAAGGCGATGCCACCATTGGCCAGATAGTTGCCGACGGCCTGGGCACGCAGTTCGGACAGGTTCTGGTTGTAGTTGCTGGCACCTGTGGAATCGGTATAGCCCGCGATGTTGACGCGCGTCTCGTCGTATTCCTTGAGCACGGTGATGACACCATTCATGACCGGCTGAATCTGGCCGGACAGGGTGCTGGAGTCGGAGCCGAAGGTGACGTTGGACGGCATGTTGAGGATGATCTGGTCGCCGACACGCGTCACGCTGACACCGGTGCCCTGCAGCTGATCACGCAGCTTGGCTTCCTGAACATCCATGTAATAGCCGATACCACCGCCCGCGGCGGCACCCGCAGCGGCACCGATCAGCGCCTTGTCGAGACGATGGTTACCACTCTTGGTCGCCCCGGCGATTGCGCCGACGACCGCACCGATGCCGGCACCCTTCGCCGCACTGGAGGTCTGCTGCTCATTGGTATACGGGTTGGTCGTGGTACAACCCGCCATCGCGACGGCGGCTGCCAATGGCAGGGCCAGGAGTACAGACTTCTTCATGGTAACGCTCCCTATTTACACACTCATTAAAGGCAAGACGACAATTGCGCAAATAATCGTCATGCCTCCGATAATGCCTGATCAATCAGGTGTCGAACATGGCCAGCAGGTCATTGAGGAACAATAAGCCCTGGGACGTGGCGCGCAACAGCACGTCATCCTCAACGATCAGCCCGCGCGAGCGCGCCTGGCTCAGGCCCGGCTCCAATGCCTCGCGATCCAGCCCGGTCGTGCGACGCAGATCCTCGAAACTGACACCCCCGGTCAAGCGCAGTGCATTCATCATGAACTCCAGCGCCAGCTCATCGCGGTCAATTTCCTGCTGGCCCGCCACGAACCCGCGAGGGTCCTGCATCCTGCGCAAGTACGCTTCAGGCTGACGACTTTTCCAACGGCGTTGGAGTTGCAACTCGCCGTTCAAGTTCCCATCCGAGTCGGTTTTCAACAACGTCAACTTGCCGTGCGCGCCCGCTCCGATGCCCAGGTAATCACCGAACTTCCAGTAGTTGAGGTTATGACGCGCGCTGCGCCCTTCAAGGGCATAGGCGGAAATCTCGTAACGACGGAAACCGGCAGCCTCCAGCTCGGCGTGACCGTGATCCTGGATATCCCACAGCAGATCATCTTCCGGCAGTACCGGCGGGCGCGAATAGAACTCGGTATTCGGCTCCAGCGTCAATTGATACCAGGACAGATGGGTCGGCTTGAGTGCCAGGGCGCGCCGGATATCATCCAGCGCGGTCTCCAATGTCTGGCCCGGCAGGCCATGCATCAGATCGATATTGAAATTGTCGAAGCCCGCCGCCCGTGCGCTGGCCACCGCGCGCCCGGCTTCTTCAGCGGAGTGGATGCGCCCCAGCACCTCGAGCTGCTCCGGCTGGAAGGTCTGCACGCCCAATGACAAGCGATTGATACCGGCGGCGCGATAGGCGGCAAAGCGGCCCTGCTCCAGCGTGCCGGGGTTGGCCTCCAGCGTGACCTCGCAGTCGGCAGAGAACGTCATGCGCGCCCGCAGGCCATCGAAAAGTCGCTGGTAAGCCGCCCCGCTCAGCAGACTCGGCGTGCCGCCGCCGATGAAGATGCTGTGCAATTCACGCTCGGGCTGGCCCTGCAGCAACTGCAGGTCCTGATCGAGATCGGCCAGCAGTGCCGTGATGTATTCCGCTTCAGGCAAGCCGGCATCACGCCCGACCCCGTGGGAGTTGAAGTCACAGTAGGGGCACTTGCGCACGCACCACGGCACGTGAATATAGAGCGACAGAGGCGGCAGGTTCGCTGCGGACATCACGCCTGCCCGCTCTGCGCGACAAGCGCCTCGAGCAACTGCTGCATCGCACGCCCCCGGTGGCTGAGCCGGTTCTTGGTCTCGGCATCCAGGGCGGCGGCGGTCATGTCATGCTCCGGCAGCCAGAAAAGCGGGTCATAACCGAAGCCCCCCTCGCCTTGTGGCGCGTCAAGGACACGCCCTTCCCAACTGGCCTGAACGATGATCGGCACCGGGTCTGTCGCATGGCGCAGATAGACGAGCACGCACCAGTAGCGCGCCGTACGCGCGTGCTCAGGCACGCCCTCAAGTGCTGCCAACAGGGCGGCGTTGTTGTCACCATCACCACTACCTTGCTGACGCCGCGCGGCAAAGCGTGCGGAATAGATGCCCGGCTCCCCACCCAGCGCATCGACTTCGATCCCGGAATCATCTGCCAATGCCGGCAGGCCGGTGACCTCTGCGGCGTGGCGTGCCTTGATCAACGCATTCTCGACGAAGGTCAGCCCTGTCTCTTCGGCGTCACTCACTCCCAGCTGCCCTTGAGGAATCGGTTCGATCCCCAGTGGTGCGAGCAGGTGGGAAAATTCACGTAGCTTGCCGGCATTGCCACTGGCCAGTACGAGAGAAGAAGCGGACATGTGAATCTCCGGGATAGGAACAACGAGAATGCGGCCGCGTGTGAGTCACACGGGCGAGGCGCTTGCAGCCCCCCCATTCTAGCGCGTGAGGCCGGTGCGTACACGCAAGGGGTCTGCGACAGGCACGACTGAGATTCTTGGTGTCATGGGCCGATGTCACTCATGTGCTCAACTTGATGACTGACAGGCCGATACAGGCTATCTGCCCCAGCGCGGGCTAATGCCTGTGCAGGATTTGTCTGTGCCTCGCGGCTCAAGGAAGTAAGCATCAACCGAAAAAAACGCGTAACTCGATGATTTTTATAGCTTTGAAGTAGGAATTAAAAGAAATGTTCGTTATGCCATCTAGCACTATGCGCAGCGCCAGCCCTCAGATGTCACTCGACTAGACTTCAAGACAACCATCGAATCACCGTGGATTCATGTCTCCGCCTCAGCCTGCTGATGATGAGCCCCCAAAACGCTTGCGACAGGAGCGCCCCATGACTGCTACCAGAGTCCTGTTCGTGACAAGCCCTTCACCGCAGACCGAACTGTTCGTCGAGTACCTGCAAGAGACACTGAAATGTGTCGTCGAGGCCTGCCACCATGAAGCCCCACTGCCGTCATCTCCCTGCCTGGTGCTGATCGACAGCACCCAGTGCAGTCTGGCCCAGATGATGCGATGGAGCCATATCGACAAGATCGCTGCCTTCAATGTCGAGCATGAAGACGATGCCATCTCACTACTTCTGAATATTCCCTTCAGCGGAATCTTCTATCGCCACGACAGCCTTGAACAAATCAGCAAGGGTATCGGCAAGATACTCGAGAATGAAAACTGGCTGACTCGCAACACCATGCAGACATTGATTCGTCATTATCGTCAACAACTACAGATTGCCTTCCAGCCTGTCATGGGACTGACACAACGGGAGCTGGAAATATTGTCACTCGTTGCATCACAGCAAAGTAATGCAGATATCGCGCATAGATTGATGTTGAGCCAACACACCGTGAAGTCTCATTTATATAACATCTTTCGCAAGATCAGAGTCCACAACCGCCATCAAGCGATCCAATGGGCCCACGAGCACCTCAATTTTTACATCCCCAAGCGTACGACGGAGCCGGAATCCTGAGGCTCAGGTGACGCTGGACGAGCATGTCTTCCAGCAGGTGGATCTGTGAGATCACCACAGTGACAGAGCATGCCTCAAACCGGCTACGCGTAGTAAGCGCTTCACTTTTCAAGCGTGAAATGACTCATACGCAGTGCTGCGTCGTATTCCTGACACTCACTGAATGAGAGGATACAAAAAGACAAGCAAGGTTACGCAATAACACTGAACAGAAGCATTTCGGCATTAGGTATGTGGTACCTTTTAACTTGTGGAAAGCTTGGTAAAAAAGTGCAAAGGTTTGGTTTTTATTGTACTTACCAGCGAGGATATTACACTTGCCTCGTCGTCTTCCAAGGTTGTGCACTGTTTTTCCAGTTCTTTTTGGTGCATCGAACGCAAAAGGACTGAAAAAGCTACCTGCATAACTTATAAATTATTTATAAGTGGTTGCCATATCTGCCTTATCGCGCAATCCTTGGATAGGGACAAACGCGTAATGCCCAACGCGTCATCTTCCCCATCCCACAGGATGACCCCAACCATACTTCAGATATGGCTCCGCCAAGAAAAATCGGTACGACAACTCAGAGGTCTCGCACCATGATTACAGGGAACGCAATGGTGCTGCTGGTGACTGACTGCAATCCGCAGTCAGCGCTTTTCATGGAGTACATTCGCCAGCAGCTTGAGTGTCAGGTGGCTTCCGCAAGCCCCGACGAGGATTACACACCCGGGCAGGCAGAAAGAACGATAGTGCTGCTGGACACCGACCACGTCGATGAAGGCACGATGCAACGCTGGGATGCAGATGCCAGCCAGGATGCCAGCACAGAGCTGGCCGCTATCAACATCAGTGATGAAGAGGAAGCTGCCAGCCTGCTGGTCAGTACCCATCTTCAAGGCGTGTTCTACCGACAGGACAGCCTCTCACTGATCAGCAAGGGCATCGCGAAACTGCTGGAAGGCGACATGTGGATGTCCCGACCGCTAATGACCCGCCTGCTGGATTTCTATCGCCGTCAGCAGCTCAACGCCTATCGCCCAGTCTGTGGTCTGACCCAGCGTGAGGTGGAAATCATCGGCTTGCTGGGCACGGGCGCCTCGAATACCGAGATTGCTGACCAGCTGTTCGTCAGTGAACACACGGTCAAGTCACATCTCTACAACATCTTCCGCAAGATCAAGGTGCATAACCGCATTCAGGCCATGAACTGGGCACGTCAGAACCTGGCCATGCCTGTCTCGCGCACCCCACGCATCGCTCGCAGAGCACAGATGTCGTGAACGGTTGGGGCATGATAAGCCGCCAGGTACTCGCCTGGGGACTGACATGCTTCAGTCTGTCGCCCGCCTTCGCGCAATCCGCGCCGGAGGCGGTGCGACCCGAGGTATCCGTTGCCAGTGAAGAGCAGCAGGCTCGCCGTCAGGGAGAGGATGGGGTCGCCATCCAGCGCGCGCGCCCCACGCTCTCCGACGGTCTGAATGGAGTGATGATCGATCGCACCATGACCATGATCGGCAAGACCTTCTTCCGCCAGTTCAGCCAGCAACGCCTCGACAGTCCAGCCATCCGCAACACATCTCTCAGTATCCACGAACGCCCCTCTGCACGCTGGGGCAGCCTCATCTGGATCACCGAAGGCAACAACGTTCTGTATGAAGCGACGCTCCCTCCGCGCCTGAATGACGTGGATATGTACGCCAGCGCCGCTGTATCAAGCGTCTCCGACCAGTTCCTGCGTCGCAAGGTCATGGAAGCCCTGCGCAATGACCCGGACATGGCCGGTGACGAATTCTGATGTATCGAAGACCGACATAATAAATGGGCTCCGGACACGGAGACCCTGACAATACGCAAGGGAACAGGGGAACATCATGAAGCATCAGACACTCGCGGTGTCGTTGCTGTTGTCGGCGATGCCGCTATATGCCGGTGAACTCATCTATCAGCCCATCAACCCGAGCTTTGGTGGCAACCCTCTCAATGGCAGCTACCTGCTTGGCAAGGCCCAGGCCCAGGACACCCACGAGGATCCTGATGCCTACTCTTTCGATAGCCTCTCCGATACCGAAATCTTCATCAATGACCTGCGTAATAGCCTGGTCTCTGATGCCATCACCGACGCTGTAGAAGCTACGGAGCCCGGCCGTTCCAGCGTGATCGACAGTGCGCAGCTGCGCATTGAAGTGGTCAGCAACGGCAATGGCGGTTTCTCCATGCAGGTGCTTGACCGCGCCACAGGTGAAACCACCGTCATCAACCTCGGCACATCAGGCAATTCATTCTGATCCGCTACTGATGAAGGGTTTCGTCCAATGAAGATACTCACTCTCATGCTGGCCGCTGCCAGCCTGGCGCTTGCAGGCTGTGCGCCGATGGTTGCCAATACCCAGGGTCTTGAAGGGGTGCCCAGCACCTTGATGCCAAGAACCGCCACCTATCAGGACCTGATCAGTCTACCACCCCCTGCCGGACGTATTCCGGTCGCCATCTATGACTTCCGTGACCAGACAGGCCAGTACCGGCCTGCCCCTGCCAGTACTTTCTCTACGGCGGTCACCCAAGGCGGCGCCGCCATGCTGAGCGCCGCATTGTCGGACTCCGGCTGGTTCATCCCCCTCGAGCGCGTAGGACTGCAGAACCTGCTGACAGAGCGCAAGATCATCCGCGCCAACATGGAACGCACGGGCCAGAATGATCTTGCCGCGCTGCAAGCCGCCAACCTGCTGTTCGAGGGTGGCATCATTGCCTTCGACTCCAATGTCAGAACAGGTGGCGCAGGCGCAGAATACTTCGGCATCGGCGCCTCTGGTCAGTATCAGGTGGACCAGGTGACGGTCAATCTGCGCGCTGTCGATATCACCACGGGGCAGGTCATCGCCAACGTCAATACCAGCAAGACGATCTACTCACGCGAGCTGAGGGCGGGCGTCTATCGCTTCATCGATTTCAGTCGCTTGCTGGAGATGGAGGCGGGGTATACCAGCAATGAACCCGTACAGATGGCGGTCATGTCCGCCATCGAATCTGCCGTGATTCACTTGATTGCGCAAGGCGTCGAACGCCAGCTCTGGGTTCTCCAGGACCCGGGCAGCCTTCAGACATCAGAGCTGATGGATTATCTGCAAGCCCCGACTCCGATGTTGTAGAGCCAACCCATATTCAAGCCCCCGCAGAGAGTATCGTGGTATTCGCAGTGATTCTCTCTCCCTCAAAAGGCAGTCACCTCGCAAGAGGTGGCTGCCTTTTTTCGTATTGGTACAAACATAAGAAATAAACAAAATAACAAATCATGAAATATCATGCGCCTAATACCGTCAACAGTAATATCTCCCTGAACGGTGCTGAAAACCTGACCACTCTTTGTCATTACTCGCCGCTATTTGGCAAGACATTATGAGTAGCAATCTCTAGCCCTCATAAACCCGAAAATGACTGATGGTGATGGCCTCGATAAAGAACAATAGTTAGGTCACTTAGACGGTCACCTGGATGGACTCGTGCCATGGCTACGGCAAAGCATCAACAAAGAAGAATGCTACAGGCCTGCCTTTTCTTCTCATCACTGACACTCAGCTTGTGGGTGTTGGCCAATGACCTGGCGACCACCTCCGAATTGGGAAGCAGCCACTCAGTGGCCGTCATCGAGCAATCTGGCACGTACAACACAGCGATGATCGCTCAGCATGGCAATAGCAATGTCTCATTGATTCGCCAGAGCGGTGCTCTGAATGAAGCAGAGGTCGATCAGTATGGCAATGGGAACACGGCATACACGCTGCAAGAGGGTGCCCTGCATGAAGCCAGCATTCTTCAACATGGCCAATATCATGCTGCGCTGATCATTCAGCAAGGCGTTGGGCAAAGCGCCAGCATTCAGCAGATAGGTATCGGGGGAAGCGCCACGCTTCTACAACAGGCCAGTAGTCAGGTACCGGCAAGTATCACTCAATATTCACGGGGCCATATGCGTGTCCAGGTCATACAACAATGATCTTTACTACAATGACTTACATGACATTGTCATATGACAATAAGTCTTGTGAAGATGGTAACTTAATATTCGCTTTCGTCGAATCGACAATACGAATTTTGCCTGGCTAGGAGAGGTTCTCACTTACATGTAGTCAAGAGTCCTGCATGACGAACACAGCCTCCTGGCAAGGGCACAAAAGAGCAGTAGCAGTACAACATGATGTCATGTCGCGGATAACGAAAAACCAGACCGTCATCATGTCAGGGGATGCACGACCAGAAGCAAATAAAAAATAAAAACACAACTCAAAAAACGATCTACACAAGGGAACAAACCATGAAAATCCAAATGAGCTTGCTGGCTGCCGCTGTCGCTTTTTCTTCACATGCGATGGCAGTGGACAATGCTTCCGACATCGATCAGACCGGTTTCGCTAATGGCGCGATGGTCACCCAAGGTGATCGCAATGGAAACCCGTTCAACGCTGGCGAGCATACCAGTGATATCGACCAGACAGGTGCCTTCAACGGCGCCACTGTCTACCAGAGCGGCGTCGCGAGCATTGCCAGTGTCAATCAGCAAGGCCTGGCCAATATGACGGATGTCCTGCAGAGGGGTCAGGCACAGATAGCAACTGTCTACCAGGAGGGGCGCCGCAACCACGCCGATGTCGACCAGAAAAGCTTCAAGAACACGGCAACCATCACGCAGGATGGCCTGCGTAACAACTCCGTCTCCAAGCAAGGCGATAGCGGCCCGAACTCAAGTGGTCGTTTCAATGACTTGACCGTGACCCAGACAGGCGCCTTCAACTCGTCCATCGCCACGCAAAGCGGTAGTCACGAGAAAGCGACCGTGATCCAAATGGGCCTCGGCCATGATTCGGATGTCGAACAGAGCGGTGAATACAACGTCGCTTCCGTCAGCCAGAGCGGCATCTACCATGACTCCAGCGTGTTGCAGAGCGGAAAGTACAGCAAGGCACGTGTCATGCAGACGGGGGCTTTCAGTGACTCGGACATCGCACAATCCGGCAAGCATCAGCGAGCTCGTGTCATGCAAAGCGGCACGTCACACGACTCCGAGATCAATCAGGGGGGGGGCTACAACCGTGCCAGCGTATCTCAGTCTGACTTCCACAATGACTCAGAGATAGACCAGTATGGTTACGGTAACCGCAGCATGGTCATTCAAAGCGGCGCCTTCAATGACTCTGATATCAAGCAGGCTGGCCTGGGCAATCTAGCCGTGATTGAGCAAAGCGGTTTCAATAACGATGCCAATGTCACGCAGGTTTGGGCTGTTGATAACGAGTCCTACATTACCCAGACCGGTTACAACGACAGTGCGACCGTGCTGCAGGTAGGCGGACATAACGAATCCACCATTCTGCAGCAGGCTGGCGGCTTCATGAGTTTTGCGCCGAATACTGCCAATGTGACGCAGACTGGTTTCACCAACACTTCCACCATCACCCAGACTGGCGGTGGCAACGTGGCCAACGTGATGCAGTACTGATCATGCCCCAGCCAGGATGTCTTACAGAACCCCGCGCAAGCGGGGTTTTTCGTTTTCCCACCCAGTGGATCCATATAATGGAAGGCCGCTGACAGGGTTGTCAGCGGCCTTCCAGTGCCAACCGCGAAACACCTAACGCAGCGACACGTTACTTCTTTGGCGCTGTCACGGCCCCCTCCGGGAAGGACTTGCGATAACTCTCAAGGCTTTCATCCACCATCTGGCGGCCCTTACTGACCTGCTTGTTACCGCCGACGATCCGCGCCTTGCCCTTCTTGATCTGACCATTGCCCTTGTCGATCAGCGCCTGGCCCTTGGTGATATTGGATTCGCCATCATTGACCAGATTCTCACCACTGACGATCTGCTTCTCACCTGCCGCGACCAGTGATTTGCCTTCTTCCCACTGATCTGCCAATTGGTCACGCACCTTGGCGACAGCCTTGGCTTCCTCAGCCTGACCGCGCATGAGATCAGCGGTTGTCGGCTGGCTGGAGCAGCCCGCGAGCAGTGCCAGACTGATGGCAGCGGCGGCAGTATTTACCCATTGTTGGCGCATGATATTTCCTTTCCAGATGCATAGCTTCCCAACCAAAGCCAAGGCTCACTCGGGAGCGCACTATGCAATACAAAAAAGGGCATGGCGCTCATTCCGCCATGCCCCATGACAATGATCGCTCGTCTCAATGTAGCCTGAGCTGCTCACGAATCAGGCGAGCCAAGGTGACATTGGCGTTGGGCGCTGTCGTGTCGATGTGGACCAGCTGACCATGCTCTTCCGGTGCGAATGGCTCGCGATTGGCCAATTGCTTGTCGAGCACCTCGAGACCTGCCTCGGACGCCTCACCACTGCGCTGGCTGCGCTTGATGATGCGCTTGCGCAGCGTCTCGTCATCGGCCTCGAAGCTGATCATCAGCACCGGCAGGCCACGGGCTTCTGCCTCATGACGCAGGCGATCACGCTGCACCTTCTTCAGGCAGGTGGCATCGATGCAGACGGGGATACCCGATTCCAGCAGCGTGGCGGACAGATGCGAGAGTCGCTCGTAGGTCGCATGGGTGGCCTGCGGCGTATAGATGCCACCATTGAGCCCGGACTCGGTATCGGCATCCGCCGCAAAGCCATACAGGCGCTTGCGCTCCACATCACTGCGAATACGCACGCCGCCCAGCTCACGCACCATCTCTTCCGTGAAGCGACTCTTGCCGCTACCGGAGACACCCACACCGATGATCATGTAAGGGAAGCGGATCTCGCTATAACGCTCCGCCAGCTCGATATAGCGCTCGTACTCGGCCAGCACATCGGCCCGATCCGCTTCACACAGGTCCGGCTGGTGATAGCGAATCATCGCCACCTTGGCCCGGATCAGTGCGCGATAAATCTTGTAGTACGGCAGCAGACGCACCAGCGAGTAATCACCGGAGAGCTCGAGATAACGGTTGAGTGCATGATGGGCAAAGGCCTGCTCATCACGCGCTTCGAGATCCATCACAAGGAAGGCCAGGTCACAACCGACATCGTTCCAGCGCAGTTCTTCATTGAACTCGATGCCGTCAAACAACAGAGCACGGCCTTCATGGCGCACGGCGTTACCCAGGTGGATATCGCCGTGAGTCTCACGCACGAAGCCTTCCTGCCAGCGACGCTCGAACTCGGGGTTGAGGCGCTGGAAGGTCTCTTCGGTCCACTGCTTGAGCAGCGCGAGTCGCTTGATGGCCTCGGCATCATCGCCGAGGCGGGGACGAATCAGCTCGAACTCGTTATCGATGGTACGGCTGACCATCTGCGGGCTACCCAGCTCGCTATCGCCCTGGATGCGCTCGGCCTGCTCATGGAAGGCCACCAGCTGGTCGACCAGATCATCCAGCAATTCCAGCGACAGCTCGCCACTGGCCTGCAGGGCGCTGAACAGATGGCGATTGGAGAACTGGCGCATCTTGACCGCGTACTCGAAGACAGCACTGTCGTCTCCGATGCGCGGAGCCTCGGGCGTGCCCGAGATCGCCACGGTATCCAGATACAGCGTCGGTGCCAGACGGCGGTTGAGGCGCACTTCCTGTTCGCACAGGATCTTGCGGCGCTCAAGGGTCGAGAAATCCAGGAAGCTGCCGAAATCCAGCGGCTTCTTGATCTTGTAGGCGTAGTCGCCGGTCAGCACGATCCACGAGATATGCGTCTCGTGCACTTCGATATCCTTCACTGGGTGATCGAAGCAATCGGCTGTGTGAAGGGCTCGAATCAAGGCCTGGCTCAAGGTCGTCTCCGCTAGGGCAAGCTGGCTATAAGGTCATTAGCGCAATCGCTATCGTTGGCGACAAGTGTACCGGATGGCAGCCCGCCCGGCAGCCTGCCGAGCGGGTTCCTGTCTGCGTTGGCCAACCCGCGGACTCAGGTACTGTCTTGCGTCGCACTCAGTTCGATGCGGACATCTGCGCAAAGACCCGCTCAGCCGCATCCAGCGTGGCCTGGATATCCGCATCGGTGTGCGCCGCGGACATGAAGCCGGCTTCATAGGCGGACGGCGCCAGGTAGACGCCTTCGGCGAGCATCGCGTTGAAGAAGGTCACGAAATCCTGCTGACGGCAGCGCGTGGCGGAGGCGAAATTGCTGACTTCTGCGTCATCGGTGAAGAAGACACCGAACATGCCACCGGCATGCTGGGTGATAAGACGGATGCCTGCCGCCTTGGCACGGCTTTCCAGGCCTTCACACAGCATCTCGACCTTGCGCGCAAGCTCGGCGTGGAAGCCGGGCGCCTTGAGCTTGCGCAGCAGCGCGACGCCAGCGGCCATCGCCAGCGGATTGCCTGCCAGCGTCCCCGCCTGATAGACCGGCCCCAGCGGCGAGAGGTGGTGCATGATCTCGCGCTTGCCGCCGAAGGCACCTACCGGCATGCCGCCGCCGACGATCTTGCCCAGGCAGGTCAGGTCCGGCGTGATGTCGTAATGCGCCTGAGCGCCGCCCAGGGCGACACGGAAGCCTGTCATCACCTCATCGAGGATCAGCACGCTGCCGTGGGCATCGCACACTTCACGCAGGCTTTCCAGGAAGCCCGGAACCGGCGGAATGCAGTTCATGTTGCCGGCGACCGGCTCGACGATGATGCAGGCGATCTCGTCACCCAGCTCGGCGAAGCAACGACGCACGCCCTCGGCGTCGTTGTAGTCCAGTGTGATGGTGTGCTCGGCCAGCGACGCCGGCACGCCCGGGGAGCTGGGCTCGCCATGGGTCAGCGCGCCGGAGCCGGCCTTGACCAGCAGCGAGTCGGAGTGACCGTGATAGTTACCCTCGAACTTGACGATCTTGTCACGACCGGTGAAACCACGCGCCAGGCGAATCGCCGACATGGTGGCTTCGGTGCCGGAGTTGGTCATGCGCACCATGTCGAGGCTCGGCAGCATCTCGCAGATCAGCTCGGCCATCTCGGACTCGATCTCGGTGGGCGCGCCGAAGGACAGGCCACTCTCGAGACGCTCGCGCACGGCGCTGAGCACATCTTCATCGGCGTGCCCGGTGATCATCGGCCCCCAGGAGCCGACGTAATCGATATAGCGCGTATTTTCCACATCGAACAGATACGCGCCCTTGGCATGGTCGATGAACACCGGCGGACGATGCAGTCCCTTGAAGGCGCGGACCGGCGAGTTGACGCCACCGGGAATATGACGGCTGGCGCGTTCGAACTGGGCAGCGGACGTGGTCATGACATACCTCTTGATAAGCGGCGGGCGGCTCATCGGCCGCGAAAATGGAGAAAAGGGGATCAGACATAAAAACGCTGTGGATAACGTGAATGCAGCTTGTCCACAGCCGATGAAACGGCCCGATAGCCTCGGGGCGGCAAGGGGGTGTGGATAACCCGAATGCCGTCGATGGCGACAGCTTAACGCGACTCACGGGTGAGTTGCAGCCGCGCGAGCGCAAGGGGTGCCGGCGTCGAAAGGGCATTAGCGCTATCGCCAGGGCAGAAATTGGGCCTCGGGCAACGCACCTTTCCGCCCACGCTGCTGGCCATCGACGAGACTCTGCCAGGTGGCCTGCTGGGCAGCCTGCCACGCCGATGGCAATGTCATGCCGCGTGCCAGACGCACCGCCAGGTGCGATGCCAGGGTGCAGCCGCTGCCATGGAAGCTGCCCGTCAGTCGCGGGCAGTCCAGTGCGAGCGTGGCATGATCTCGGCGATACAGACGATGGATCACCGACGGCTCAGCCAGCGAATCAGCGTCATTTCCCAGCGGGTCAGCATCGCGCTCGACAGGATCAGTACCGGTGACCAGCACGGCTCCGGCGCCTGCCGCCAGCAGATGCTCGGCGAGTTGGCCGTCGCCCATCTCCGTAGGGCAGGCCGCCAGCCGCGCAAGCTCCGCGCGGTTGGGCGTGAGCACATCCACGTGCGGCAGCAAGCTCTCACGCGCCTGATGGATGAGCGACTCGGTGGAAAGCTCCAGCCCGCCGCCCGCTTTCAACACCGGGTCCCATACCACGGGCAGCCCCGGCCAGCGCTGCTGGAGTTCCTTGATCAGCGTCACGCACGCCGTGAGCGCCGCTTCGCTGGCGAGCAGACCGATCTTGAGCGCGCCTGGACGGAAGTCCTCACACAGGGTGCGGGCCATGGCGAGCATCGACTCGCCCGATTGCGGGATCACCGCCTGCACATTGCAGGAGTTCTGCACCGTCAGTGCCGTCGGCACCGTCAGCGCCCAGCCGCCACCGGCACGGATCGCCTCGCTGTCGGCGACCAGCCCCGCGCCGCCGCTGGGATCATGCCCCGCCAATACCAGCACGTAGGGCAGTTGCACTGAGTACTCGGTCATGGCTGAACCAGCCCTCAGAACGGTTTGACGATGACGCAGATGACGATCACCACCAGCATCAGTACCGGCACTTCATTGAAGAAGCGGAAGTAGCGCGAGGTTCTCTTGCAGGTATCGGCGGCGAACTGCTTCAGATACAGACCACAGGCATGGTGATAGCCGACCAGCAGCACGACCATGGTCAGCTTGAGGTGCATCCAGCCCATGCTCATGAAGCTCGGCACCAGCGCCAGCAGCCAGATCCCCAGCACCAGGGTCGCGATCATCGACGGCATCATGATGCCGCGATAGAGCTTGCGCTCCATGGTCTTGAAGTACTCGATGGCCTTGTGGTCGCCGGCATCACGCGCCTGGGCGTGATAGACGTATAGACGCGGCAGATAGAACAGAGCCGCAAACCAGCACACTACGGCAATCAGATGAAACGCCTTGATCCACAGATACATGAGGGAGCTCCGTCAGTCAGGGTCAGGAAGGTCAGGAAAGCCAGGCAATCAAGGGGCGCAGGATGCCACTGGATCGACACGATGGCATGCGAGGCGCCAAAGGCCCATGCGGTATGCGGTCGCGGGCATAAGGCAGAGGACACACCGAAGCGCCACGCCAGAGACAGGGAATGCAGCAAGTCTCAAGGGGTATAGCGATAGTAGCTCTCTATTGCATCCCGCGTAATGATACCTGAAATCTTGCGAATCATCGGTGCAGTAGTGTGCTCGACATAGAGGGCATCGACATCGCTGGGCAGCAGCCGCTCATAGGCCTCGGACAAGGTAGCCTGCAGGTGGATGGGCGCGAGATCCAGACGCTGAGCGGGGATCTCGAGCAGGTCGAGCTCTTCCTGCTCCCGCCAGTGCTCATCCATCAGCACACGCACCAGATCCGCCGCCGGCAGCGCGACCATCGGCTTTTCCGGCGTCGAGCGCGTGACCACCAGCCAGACCGGTTTGCTGTCGAGCAGGGCGCGAGCACGTTCACGCGTGATGCGGCGCGGTACGCTGACCAGCGAGCGCTCCATCACCGCCGGCACTGCCACCCGCGACAGCGCCTGCATCAATGGCTGCTGGAGCGGATGCAGTCCCTGCGACGTCAGCGTCGAGATGAAGAAGCCCTGGCAGTGACACAACTGGCGACAGGTCAGGCCTGCCACCACCACCGCCAGCATGCCGGGCAAGATGATATTCGGCGAATGCGTCAATTCGAGCAGTGCCATCAGGGCGGCCAGTGGCGCCTGAAGCACCGCACCCATCATCGCCGCCATGCCGAGCAGGGCGTAAAGCGCGATGTCCGAGGCCTGGTCCGGCAACAGCCAGCCGCCCAGCATGCCCATCAATGCCCCGGCCGCGGCGCCCGCCACCACCACCGGGCCGATGATGCCGATCGGCACGCCACAGGCCACGCACAGTGCCGACAGCACCAGCTTGCCGACCACCAGCGCCAACAGGATATCCAGCGCCAGCTGGCCGTCGAGCAACTGAGCCAGACTGTCATAGCCGATGCCTTGTACCTGGGGATACCACCACGCCACGACGGCCGTCGAGACCCCGACCAGCGCCATGCGCATCCCCCATGACAGGTGTGCCACGCGTGCCTGCTGACGCGCCAGATGCACGAAGCCCCCCGCCAGCAGGCCGATGACCAGCGCCGTGACGATGACCCAGGGCAGGTCGAGCAGGGAATGCAGCAACAGAGACGGCACCGCGAAGGCCGGTGCCGAGCCGTAGACCATCTGCGTGACCACCGCGCCGGTGGTCGAGGCCAGAATCACCGGCATGAACCCCATCAGGGTGTACTCCATCATCACCACTTCCATGGCGAAGATGACCCCGGCGATCGGCGTATTGAAGGAGGCGGAGATGCCCGCCGCCGTGCCACAGGCGACCAGCACGCGCAGACTGTTGTTGGGCAGCTTGAGACGCTCGCCGATCCAGCTTGAAGCACCGGCACCCAGGTGGATCGCCGGGCCTTCACGCCCCGCCGACAGGCCGCCGAGCACGCTCGCGACCCCGACCACGACCTGATTGAGCCAGGCACGCAGCGGCATCTTGCCCTGATGATAGGTCAAACGCTCGATGACATGACCGATGCCCAGCTTGCGCTGCGCCGGATGCTGTCGCCCCAGCACGATGCCGATCACCAGCACCGCCAGCAGCGGCAGCGAGGCGCGCACCCAGGGGGCAAGCCCTTCGAAGTTCTCCGGATTGTCATCGGGCATGAAGCCCAGAGCACCGGCACTCAACAGCAGGCGGAAACCGACCATCAATGAGCCGGTCAGCAGCCCTGCCACCAGCCCCAGCAGACACAGTTGCGGGAGTGCATCGACCGCCGCCAGCTTGCGCCGAAAATTGTCGAGACTGGGACGAGGCAGATGCGGACGCGTCAGGCGTGACACTCACGACTCCTTGAAGGCACTGGCAATGACAGAGGACATCCATGTCGGCAGCGCATTACTGCCCGCCTGACACCTGTGTATCATATCGATTGCGAACCGTCGCGACCGTGCGCAATCCGACAAGCTCGGCACAGCATGGCGCAACGCCTGTCTCGCGCACAGGCCACCAAAGGTCGCAGCAGCAGATCGGACACAAGATTACATCTCGCATCAACAGGACACCGCCCGAAGGCGGGGAGGCAGCATGATCAAGGTAGGTATCGTCGGCGGCACCGGTTACACCGGAGTGGAACTCCTCAGGCTCCTGGCCAGCCATCCGCAGGTGGAAGTGACCGTGATCACCTCGCGAAGCGAGAAGGGCGTGCGTGTCGACGAGATGTACCCCAATCTGCGCGGCCACTACGACACTCTCGCATTCAGCGAGCCGGATGCCGAGGTGCTGGCCGCCTGTGACGCCGTATTCTTCGCCACGCCTCACGGTGTCGCTCACGCCTTGGCTGGCGATCTGCTGGCACGCGGCACGCGGGTCATCGACCTGTCCGCGGACTTCCGCATCAAGGACGCCGACGTCTGGGCCGAGTGGTATGGCCAGCCGCATGGCGCGCCGGAGCTGCTCGGCGAAGCCGTCTATGGCCTGCCGGAAGTCAATCGCGATGCCATCCGCGAAGCGCGCCTGATCGCGGTGCCGGGCTGCTACCCGACCTCCGTGCAGCTGGGCCTGATCCCGCTGCTGGAAGCCGGCCTGATCGAGACCGACAACATCATCGCCGACTGCAAGTCCGCCGTCTCCGGCGCGGGTCGCGGTGCCAAGGTCGGCTCTCTGCTGTGTGAAGCCGGCGAGTCCATGAAGGCCTACGGCGCCTCCGGCCACCGTCATCTGCCGGAAATCACCCAGGGGCTGGACCTGGCAGCCGGCAGCGCGGTCGGTCTGACCTTTGTCCCGCACCTGACGCCGATGATTCGCGGCATCCACTCCACCCTCTATCCGCGTCTGAGCGGCTTCAGCGGCACGCTGGAAGATCTGCAGACGCTGTTCGAACAGCGCTACGCCGACCACCCCGCCGTCGATGTCATGCCGCTGGGCAGCCATCCGGAGACGCGCAGTGTGCGGGGTACCAACCTGTGCCGCATCGCCCTGCATCGTCCGGGCAACGGCGACACCCTGGTGGTGCTGTCGGTGATCGACAACCTGGTCAAGGGCGCGTCAGGCCAGGCCATCCAGAACCTCAATCTGATGTTCGGTCTCGATGAGATGATGGGGGTCGGTGCGCCGGCGATGATGCCCTGAACCGCCAGCGTACGCCCGCAAGGCAGCACGTCAGACAAAGTTGACCCTTTTGCTCGGATATAGGGATAATAGGCGTCATTCTGTTCTCTATACCGTGCCGGGCGCTATCTTCAGCGTCCGGCCTCCGACTCCTTCCAGGAGGCCCGCATGAGCGAAGCACAAAGCTTCATCCCCACGCCGTTGTACCTGTCCGAGCGCGCCAGTGCCCGGATTGCAGCGCTGCGCGCGGAAGAAGCCAACCCGGAGCTGCGTCTCAGGGTCTACGTCACTGGCGGCGGCTGTTCCGGCTTCCAGTACGGTTTCGATATCGCCACCGATCTGGCCGATGACGACACCGTGGTCGAGCTGGGCGAAGCCGCCATCGTGATCGACCCGCTGTCCTATCAGTATCTGGTCGGCTCGACGATCGACTATGAGGAAGGTCTGGCAGGCGCCCGCTTCATGATCCAGAACCCCAATGCCACCAGCACCTGTGGCTGCGGATCTTCTTTCATGGTCTGATCATTGAGGATCTAATCGTGAGGGTCTGACAGCCCCGCGCACGACATTGACGCCTTGCTGAGGCCTGATCGCCCCCTACCGGTTCCCGGTAGGGGCGATTTTTTTCGTCATCTCAGTGGCTTGCCAGCTTCCCTTCGCGGTATGGCAGAGGCGGGAGACTTGACGGGGTCCGGTGCGCTCGTCAATCTAAAAACGCTATACATCCTAAAATCTAAATATAAAGAGGAATGTAAAATGCGCAGTTCTCACCTGCTGGCCTCCCTCTCTGGCCTTGCGGCCGCCACCTTCATGGCCAGCGCTGCCCATGCCGTCACCCTCAAGGCGGCGACCGACCCGAGCTTCGTGCCCTTCGAGATGCTCGATCAGGAAAGCGGCGAGATGGTCGGCTTCGATATCGACATCCTCAATGCCATCGGCGAGCGCGCCGGCTTCGATATCGACCTCAAGACCATGGACTTCAATGGCATCATCCCGGCCGTGCAGACCGGTAGCGTCGATGTCGCCATCGCCGGCATCACCATCACCGAAGCACGCGAGAAGATCGTCGACTTCACCGATCCCTACTATGACTCCGGCCTGCAGATTCTGACCTCGGCCAACAACGGCGACATCGAGGACATCGAGGGCCTGGAAGGCAAGAAGGTCGGTACCAAGATCGGATCCACCAGTTACGACTATCTCACCGCCAACCTCGGTGACTCCACCATCACGCCTTATCCGGGCAGCGCCGACATGTACATGGCCCTGATGTCCGGCAGCGTCGATGCCGTCTTCTACGATGCCCCCAACGTCGGCTACTTCGCCAAGACCAAGGGCAATGGACGCGTCAAGACGGTGGGGCCGCTCTATGAAGGCCAGCAATACGGCATCGCCTTCACCGAAGGCAGCGAGTGGACCGAGGCCGCCAACAAGGCGCTGGCCGAGATGAAGTCCGATGGCAGCTATGCCGAGATCTACCAGAAGTGGTTCGGCACCATGCCCGGCGACAGCCAGTAAGCCGCTTCCAACTCGCCTAAGACGCCTCACGTCGCGTAGCGCAGAACATAGTGCAGAGCGTAGTACAGATCATCATCACGACATTTCGGCAGCGACAGCCTGCCGGAATGTCGGTCGTCTCGAACCTCCGGCGCGCCCAGCGGTGCATGAGAGGTTCGTGCCAAGGAGCCCCCCGTGGACGTTCAGTTCCAGTTTGATTGGCAGGCCGCACTCAATTCGGTGCCCTACCTGCTCGAGGGCATTCCCTGGACCCTCGCCATTTCCTTCGGTGGCCTCGCCATCGGCTTCGTGCTCGGCATCCTGTTCGGACTGCTGAGCCTGTCTCCCAGCCGGATCCTGCGCTGGGTCGCCACCGCCTATATCGAGATCTTCCGTGGCACCCCGGTGCTCGTCCAGGTGCTCTTCATCTTCTATGGCCTGCCGCAGATCATCGGTGGCCCCATCGATGCCCTGACCGCCGGCATCGCCGCGATCGCCTTGAACTCGGCGGCCTATATCTCGGAAATCGTGCGCGGTGGCGTGCAATCCATCGCCCGTGGCCAGCGGGAAGCCGGCCTGTCACTCGGCCTTTCCATCCCGCAGACCTTCCGCTATGTCATCTGGCCTCAGGCGCTGCGCCGCATGATTCCCGCGCTGGGCAACCAGGGCATCGTCTCGATCAAGGACACCTCGCTGTTCTCGGTGATCGGCGTCGGTGAGCTGGTGCGTCAGGGGCAGATTCATATCGCCACGACCTTCAATGCGCTGGAAACCTACTTCATGGTCGCGCTGCTGTATCTGGTGATCACCCTCAGCCTGTCATTTGGCTTGCGGATGCTCGAGCGCCGCGGGTTGGTGGGCCAATGATGTCTCTCTGCCCCCCAAACGTGACGGATATCGCCGCGCCATCTCTCCTTCTGCCTGATCTCATTTCTCTGACGACCTTCCGGCATGCAGCGCCGGTTCGGAGCGCCCCATGACTGCCATCGTGAAGATGCACAAGCTCAACAAGCATTTCGGCAGCCTGCATGTCCTCAAGGACATCGAGCTCGAGGTCGCCCAGGGGGAGGTGGTGGTGATCATCGGGGCCAGTGGCTCCGGCAAGTCGACACTGATTCGCTGCGTGAACGGCCTGGAGGAATTTCAGGACGGCAACATCGAGGTGGATGGGCACTCGCTGATCCCCCATGGCAAGAGCCACAGGGCGCTCAAGGCGATACGCACCGAAGTCGGCATGGTCTTCCAGCAGTTCAACCTCTTCCCGCACATGAGCGTGCGTGACAACGTCAGTCTGGCCCCCATCAAGGTCCGCGGTACCTCACGCCCGGCTGCCGAGCAGCAAGCCGATACGCTGCTCGAGCGGGTCAATATCCTCGAGCAGGCCGACAAGTACCCGGGGCAACTCTCCGGTGGCCAGCAGCAACGCGTGGCCATTGCCCGCTCACTGGCGATGGAACCGCGCCTGATGCTGTTCGATGAGCCCACCTCGGCACTGGACCCGGAAATGATCGGCGAGGTGCTCGATGTCATGCGCAAGCTGGCCCGCGAAGGCATGACGATGATGATCGTCACCCATGAAATGAGTTTTGCCCGTGAAGTGGCAGACCGGGTGGTGTTCATCCATCAGGGCAGCATCGTCGAGGAAGGCACGCCAGAGCAGGTCTTCGATACGCCGCAACATCCACGCACCCAGAGCTTCCTGGCCCGCGTACTGTCTCGCTGAGCCACTGTCCGGACACGCGTTGAGCACGTGATGTCCCCACCGCTGCACGCATGGCAGCGGGCATGCCCCGACCGTCAGGTCGGGGCATTTTTTTGTCCTCAGAGAGGCTTGCGAGCCGTGCGGATCGCCAAACGATGAAAAATCTTCTCCCTCCACGCCTTCTGTCGGCATTTCGAGAAGAAAAAAACGAATTTTTTTGGACCCGGCCATCCCCTTGCCAGGTCACGCAAACAAGCCTCGACGCTCGAACGAATGTCGCTTTCCCCGCCTGGCAGCCCTCACTCAAGCGTCGCTTTAGCGTGTGAAAAGCAGGGATAAATCAGGGGCCTAGCCGGAAAACCACACGAGGATAACGTGCACCGTGAGCCGCCGGGACAGCGTTCAGGCAATCTCAGCGGCCGATACGGGCAAAACAAGCGAAAAAGTATCCACAGGCTGGGACGCATCGCGTCATTGGCACCATTGGCGAGGGCTGTAGGCATTCACGCACCACTTATCCCATGACTGTCTACAGCTTTGGTCAGCGCAGGAAATCGACATTTGCCTCTGTGGACATTTTCCGGCATTATCCGCGGCCTTCTTGCCGTCAGGCCATGCAGCACTAGGGGTTGTGGGTAACAACGCCACTTGTGCACAGCAGGGCAGAAAAGTCGGGTACCAGCTCGGTATGAATCAGGGGATAATCGGGGCTGTGGACAAGGGCGCATTTCATCCACAGGAAGCGACCGGTGACGTCCTCAGGTACTCCGCATTTTCTCCCCAACTATATCAACATCGTAAGCTTTTGATTTGTAACGGGTAAAGTCGATTTCCCACTGATTTTGTCCACAACAGTAGTTACAATATCAATAAAACCCCTTTTTCTTTTCTTTATATAATCTTGTTATCCGGAAACCCGAAGGACGGACCGAGACATCACGATCGACCTGACGTGAACCCACCGAACCCGAAGTGTTCGGGATAACGAACGGCTGTCTGGTCAGGACATCCCTCGCCGGAAAATCAACGTGTCGTATCCGCAAGACTCGTGAATCGTCACGGCGTGGATTGATGCCTGAGTAGAAACAACCCGGGCATTCATTCATGGCCTGCCAGGACACGGCGCTGTGGAAAACTCCTGACGCTTACCCACAGGCGGTTTATACTGTGCGGCCCGGACGTCATCCTGCTGGCTTGCAAGCTCCCTCACCGGTCGAGCACATGCCTTCGGCGACGGACATCATTCGCCATGCCGTCTGGCAGTCCTTGATTCATCCAGGCATCGATTCATCGCCCTGCCTGGCCGATTTGCCTGCTTCGCCAACCAGCGAACAGCGCTTCATCCAAGTTTCGTGATACCCCGAGGTGCCAACGTGGATTACCCGAACCGCTTTGACGTGATCGTCATCGGCGGCGGTCATGCCGGTACGGAAGCCGCACTGGCTGCTGCCCGCATGGGCCGTCAGACCCTGCTGCTGACCCATAACATCGAGACGCTGGGCCAGATGTCCTGCAATCCCGCCATCGGTGGGATAGGCAAGAGCCATCTGGTCAAGGAGATCGATGCGCTGGGCGGCGCCATGGGTCTGGCCACCGACATGGCGGGTATCCAGTTCCGTACCCTGAATGCCCGCAAGGGGCCGGCAGTGCGTGCCACTCGCGCCCAGGCTGACCGGGCGCTGTACAAGGCCGCGATCCGCAACGTGCTGGAAAACCAGCCGAACCTGACGCTGTTCCAGCAGGGTGCGGAAGACCTGATCGTCGACGGCGAGACCGTGCGGGGCGTCGTCACCCAGACCGGGATCCGCTTCCACGCCACCACGGTGGTGCTGGCGACCGGGACCTTCCTCGGCGGCGTGATTCACATCGGCCTGGACAACCATGCCGGTGGCCGTGCCGGTGATCCGCCCGCCAATGGCCTGGCCTCACGTCTGCGTGAACTGCCGTTCCGGGTCGATCGCCTCAAGACAGGCACCCCGCCGCGCATCGATGCCAAGAGCGTCGACTTCAGCAAGATGGAAGCCCAGCCGGGTGATACGCCGCGTCCGGTGATGTCTTACATGGGCAGCCGTGAGATGCAGCCGGAGCAGGTCAACTGCTACATCACGCACACCAACGAGCGCACTCACGAGATCATCTTCGCCAATCTCGGCCGCTCGCCGATGTACTCCGGCGTCATCGATGGCATCGGGCCGCGTTACTGCCCGTCCATCGAGGACAAGGTGCATCGCTTCGCCGACAAGAACAGCCACCAGGTCTTCATCGAGCCGGAAGGCCTGAATACCCATGAGCTGTATCCCAACGGCATCTCCACCTCGCTGCCCTTCGATACGCAGCTCGAGGTGGTGCGCTCGATCCGTGGCATGGAGAACGCGCATATCACGCGTCCCGGCTACGCCATCGAGTACGATTTCTTCAATCCCCAGGACCTGCATCACTCCCTGGAGACCCGTTTCATCAAGAACCTCTACTTCGCCGGTCAGATCAATGGCACCACCGGCTATGAAGAAGCCGGTGCCCAGGGGCTGCTGGCGGGCGTCAATGCCGCCTTGCGCGCCAGTGACGACGAGTCCTGGCACCCGCTGCGTGACGAGGCCTATACCGGTGTGATGGTCGATGACCTGATCACCCTCGGCACGCGCGAGCCGTACCGCATGTTCACCTCGCGTGCCGAATATCGCCTGTTGCTGCGTGAGGACAATGCTGATCTGCGTCTGACCGCCAAGGGGCGCGAGCTGGGCCTGATCGATGACGCCCGCTGGGAAGCCTTCGATCGCAAGCGTGAAGCCATCGCCCGCGAGACCGCGCGTCTCGAGAGCACCTGGCTGACGCCGAAGAGCCCGGAGCTGGCCCCGTTGAGCGACAAGCTCAGCTCGCCGCTCAAGCGCGAAGCCAGCCTGATGGAGCTGCTCAAGCGTCCGGAGCTCGAGTATCCGGATGTGGCAGGCCTGAAAGGGGAAGGGGTCGACGACTGGCGCATCGCCGAACAGGTGCAGATCACTGCCAAGTACGCAGGCTATATCCAGCGTCAGCAGGAGGAGATCGACCGCCTGCGCCGTCACGAGCACACCGAACTGCCGACCAGCCTCGACTATGATTCCGTCGATGGTCTCTCCAACGAGATCAAGCAGAAGCTCAACGAAGCGCGCCCGGCGACGCTGGCCCAGGCCGGTCGCATTTCCGGTGTCACGCCGGCAGCCGTCTCCATCCTGTTGATTCACTTGAAGAAGCGTCAGCTGATCAAGGCGGAGACACCCGCAGATGCCGCAACGACTGACACGGGAGTCGCGCAATGAGCCAGACGCTCAACGAGACCCAGCGTGAACGTTGCGCTCAGCTGCTCAGTCGCGGTGCCAGCGCCATGGGAGTGGCGCTGAGCGAGGAACAGCACGCCCAGCTGATGACGTTGCTGGTGCTGTTGCACAAGTGGAATCGCGCCTATAACCTCACCGCGGTACGTGAGCCGGAGGCGATGGTGACTCGCCATCTGCTCGACAGCCTCAGTGTGCTGCCTTATATCAATGGGCCACGTCTTCTGGATGTCGGCGCCGGCCCGGGCCTGCCCAGCATCGTGATCGCGATCATGCGTCCCGACATCGCCGTCGTGCCGCTGGATTCGAATGGCAAGAAGGTGCGCTTCCAGATTCAGGCCGGCCACGAACTGGGCCTCAAGAATCTGAGCCCGACCCAGGTCCGTATCGAAGCCTATGATGGCGCGCCGTTCGAGCAGATCATCTCGCGTGCCTTCGCCGATACCGATGCCTTCGTCAATCTGTCGGCGGCCGTGCTCGCCGAGGGCGGCGAATGGCTGGCCATGAAAGGGCGCATCCCCAGTGATGAGATTGCCCGCCTGCCGATGGGTGTCTCGCTGGTCGAGACATTGGTGCTGGAAGTGCCGGGCGAGGAAGGGGAGCGTCACCTTCTGCGCCTCAAGCGCGACTGATAAAGCGCCTCAAGGTGTGCGCAGGGATTGTGCCGGGCGCAAAAGGCAGGCAGCCTGATGTTTTCACGAGGGCAGATCATTGATCTGTCCTCGTGAGCATGTGGCTGGTGCCAATGGCCCCGCTTCTCAAGGAACCAAGGAAGTCGCTCGTGACCAAGATCATCGCGCTGACCAACCAGAAGGGTGGCGTCGGCAAGACCACCACTGCCGTCAATCTGGCGGCGTCGCTGGCGGCACTCGATCGCCGCGTTCTGCTGATCGATCTCGACCCGCAGGGCCATGCCACCATGGGCAGCGGCATCGACAAGCACGACCTCGAAGGCAGCGTGCTAGATGTGCTGCTGGGTGAGCTGCGTGCCAGTGACGTGATTCTCGATTGTCCCGATGCCGGCTACGCCCTGTTGCCCGGCAATGGCGACCTTACCGCCGCCGAGGTCGATCTTCTCGGTGTCGAGGGGCGTGAGCGCCGCCTCACGGAAGCTCTGGCGCCGATCGCCGCGGAATATGACGTGGTACTGATCGACTGCCCGCCCTCGCTCAACATGTTGACCGTCAATGCCCTGACCGCCGCCCATGGCGTGCTGATCCCGCTGCAGTGCGAGTTCTATGCACTGGAAGGTCTGTCAGCACTGCTCGATACCGTCGAGCAGATTCAAGGCAACGTGAATCCGGCCCTCGACGTGTTCGGGATCGTGCGCACCATGTACGACGCTCGCAACAGTCTGACCCGCGATGTCAGCAAGCAACTTTCCGATTACTTTGGCGATACCCTGATCAAGGCGACCATTCCGCGCAACGTGCGGGTGGCAGAAGCGCCGAGCCACGGCCTGCCGGTGACCAAGTATGCGCGTCTGTCGCGTGGCAGCCAGGCCTATCGGGTGCTCGCCAAGGAATTGATTCGTCGTCTCTCGCTGTAACTTCACCGAGGAAGGTCCATGACGCGTAAGCGTGCCCTGGGAAGGGGCCTGGATGCCCTGATTGGCGCCGGAAACCGCCGCCGCCATGTCGAAGCCGATATAGAAGCTGTCGATGGCGACGCCATCGATGCGTCACCGGATGCCGCGCTGGCCGCGAATCCGGCCGCTGCCACGGCGGAATTGCCCAGCGAGCGCCTCGAGCGCCTGCCGCTCGGGCAGCTGCAGCGTGGCAAGTATCAGCCACGGCGTGACATTCAGCCGGAAGCGCTCGAGGAGCTGGCGGATTCCATCCGGGCTCAAGGCGTGATGCAGCCCATCGTGGTGCGACCGGTGGGGGAGGGGCGCTACGAGATCATCGCTGGCGAGCGCCGCTGGCGTGCCTCGCAGCTGGCGGAGCTGGATACCATTCCTGCCGTCGTCCGCGAAGGTATCAGCGATGAGATCGCGCTTGCGCTGGCATTGATCGAGAACATCCAGCGCGAGAACCTCAATCCGGTCGAGGAAGCCCTGGCGCTCAAGCGTCTGCTCGAGGAATTCGAGCTGACCCAGCAGCAGGTGGGCGACGCCGTCGGGCGTTCACGCGCCCAGGTCACCAACCTGCTGCGGCTGCTGACGCTGGAACAGGAAGTGCAGACCCTGCTGGAGCGCGGTGAGCTCGACATGGGGCACGCGCGTGCCCTGATCGGCCTGACTCCGGCACGCCAGCGCAAGCTGGCCCATGAAGTGGTAGAACGCGAGTTGACCGTGCGCCAGACCGAAGCGCTGGTGAAAAGCGTGCAGAAGGGTGAACAGCCCAAGCCGGCGCCGGCACGACCGGACGCCGATATCCAGCGTCTGGAAACGCGTCTCTCGGAGCAACTGGGCGCCGCCGTCAACATCCGTCACGGCAAGAGCGGCAAGGGCAAGGTCACCATCTCTTACACCAGTCTGGATGAGCTGGACGGCATTCTCGGCCATATCCACTAGTGAGTGAGCAGGGGGAGCTGACCTCGCGTCACACCTCCCCTGGCGGCAATTTTCCGCATGACGGATCACGATCTTCTTTCGCGCCCCTGTGACTCATTGTCGCAGGGGCGCGAAATGCATCTGACGTTCAAGATATTGAAGGATGTTGCTGACGTCAGGTTGTGATTCATGCAACCCTGTGTCGCTCGCACCGCAAGCGACTGTCAACGTAAGCAAACTGTCATCGCTTTCCCGCAAGATAGTGAGGCTTTGGTCGTAAGCTTGCGAAAGATCAAGGAATTTAGCTTGTCGTTTGGTTGATGGCGGTGAAGCGCTCCCCTATAATCCGGCGAGTTTGCTCCCGGGCTGTGTCCAGCGCAGCGCCAGAAATGGCGAAGGCCATCATTGCGAGACACAGGTCCAAGATGCACAAGACGACACCCGCTGCTCTACAACGCCCTCAGGTGGCTCGATTGCTCTGGGGCCAGGCGCTGGTCATCGTGATTGCCGTCTTGCTGGCGGGAGTGATGAAAGGCAGTGGTGCGGCGCTTTCCGCGCTGTGTGGTGGGCTGGTCTGCCTGCTGCCCAATCTGTTTTTCGCCTGGCGTTCACTGCGTGTGACCGGTGCACGCTACGCCCAGGCAATGGTCAAGGCCTTCTATCAGGCCGAGGCCGGTAAGTTCGGTTTGACGGCCGTATTGTTTGCATTCTTCTTCATTGCAGTGCCGCCCTCAAACCCCGCTTTATTTTTTTGCGCTTACGTGGCGGCAATGGCGGTTCACTGGCTGGGCCCCTGGCTGGTGAAGCGAACACCGTACACACGAACCTGAGGCAGAGTCATGGCAGGCACCAACCCGAGTCCCTCCGAATATATTCAGCACCACCTGCAGAATCTGACGTACGGCAACCACCCGGAACACGGATGGTCACTGGCGCACAGCGCTCAGGAAGCGGCCGACATGGGATTCTGGGCCATCCACCTGGACACCATGGGCTGGTCCATCGGTCTGGGCCTGATCTTCCTGTGCCTGTTCCGCAAGGTCGCCAAGTCCGCCACCACTGGCGTTCCCGGCGGTCTGCAGAACTTCGTCGAATTGATGGTCGAGTTCGTCGATCAGTCCGTGCGTGAGACCTTCCACGGCCGTTCACGCCTGATCGCACCGCTGTCACTGACGATCTTCTGCTGGATCTTCCTGATGAACCTGATGGACTTGATCCCCGTCGACTGGCTGCCTGGCGTTGCTGCCAAGGTCGGTGAGATGTTCGGCGCCGATCCGGCTCACGTGTTCTTCAAGGTGGTGCCGTCCACTGACATCAATGCCACGCTGGGCATGTCACTGTCCGTGTTCGCGCTGATCATCTTCTATTCCATTCGCGTCAAGGGCCTCAAGGGCTTCCTGGCCGAACTGACGCTGCACCCGTTCAACACCCCGAACAAGCTGGCACAGATCGCGCTGATTCCGGTCAACTTCCTGCTTGAGTTCGTGACGCTGGTCGCCAAGCCGATCTCTCTGGCGCTGCGTCTGTTCGGTAACATGTATGCAGGCGAGCTGATCTTCATCCTGATCTCGCTGGTCGGTATCTGGCAGCTGCCCCTGCACTTCCCGTGGGCGGTCTTCCATATCCTGGTCATCACCCTGCAGGCATTCATCTTCATGATGCTGACCATCGTCTACCTGAGCATGGCCAGCGAAGACCACTGATGCAATTCGCCCCACGCCATCCGTGGTGTGGGGCAAGATTTCCGAGCTCTGCTCACACCCTCAACCCTTGACGTAAACTTGACTAAAACTGGAGTTCCACAATGGAAGCACAAGTTCTTGGCATGACCGCTATCGCCGTCTCCCTGCTGATCGGCCTGGGCGCCCTGGGCACCGCCATCGGTTTCGGTATCCTGGGTGGCAAGTTCCTGGAAGGCGCAGCGCGTCAGCCGGAAATGATCCCGCAGCTGCAGGTCAAGATGTTCATCGTCGCTGGTCTGCTGGATGCCGTGACCATGATCGGTGTTGGTATCGCGCTGTTCTTCACCTTCGCCAACCCGTTTGTCGGTTAAACATCGGCTGGCCTCCGGCCTACCGTGTTTTTGACCCAACAATCGTGAAGCGAGAGGTGCTGGCGTGAATCTGAACTTAACCCTGATTGGTCAGGCCATCGCCTTTGCGGTCTTCGTTTATTTCTGCATGAAGTATGTCTGGCCGCCGGTCACACAGGCTCTGGCAGAACGTCAGAAGAAGATTGCAGATGGTCTGGATGCTGCCAGCCGTGCTACCCGTGACCTCGAACTGGCGCAGGAAAAAGCCACCGAGACTCTGCGGGAAAGCAAGGATGAAGCAGCACGCATCATTGAGCAGACCCATAAGCGCTCCAACCAGATGATCGAGGAAGCACGTGAAACTGCACGTGCGGAAGGCGAGCGTCTCGTTGCGCAGGCCCGTGCCGAAATCTCCCAGGAGATCAACCAGGCCAAGGACGAGCTCCGTGGTCAGGTCGCTGCTCTTGCAGTGATCGGCGCCGAGCGCATCCTGGAATCCTCCATCGACGAAGCCAAGCACCGCGAGCTGATTGACAAGCTCGCTGCCGAGCTCTGAGGAGACTGATTCCATGGCTGAAACGTCTACCTCCACCGCGGCTCGCCCGTACGCCAAGGCGGCGTTCGAGTTTGCACGCGGCCAGCAGGCGCTAGAGGCCTGGTCCGGCATGTTGTCGACAGCGGCGCTCGTCGCTGTCGACGCAAACGTCAAGGCGGTGCTCGACAACCCCAAGCTCTCCACCGAGCACAAGGTCGGCACCTTCCTGGACGTGTGCGGTGAGGCGCTGGATGACAGCGCCCGCAACTTCATCCGGACTCTCGGTGAGCAGGACCGCCTTGCGGCCCTGCCCTCCGTGGCCGAATTGTTCGAGGCCCAGAAGGCCGAGCAGGAACAGCGTGTCGAGGTGACCCTGGTGTCTGCCTTTGCACTGGAGAGTGAGCAGGAAGAAAAGCTCGCCACTGCCCTGCGCAAGCGTCTGAACCGCGACATCTCCATTACCACTCAGGTGGATAGTACGCTGCTCGGCGGCGTCATCATCCGTGCCGGAGATACCGTCATTGACGGCTCCGTGCGCGGCAAGCTGGCCCGGCTTTCCGAAGCACTGAACTCCTGAGTCCGAGGGACATGGCATGCAGCAACTGAATCCTTCCGAGATCAGCGACATCATCAAGCAGCGTATCGAAAAGCTTGACGTCGCATCCGAAGCCCGTAATCAGGGCACCATCGTCAGCGTCTCCGACGGCATCGTGCAGATCCACGGCCTCGCAGACGTCATGTTCGGTGAGATGATTGAATTCCCGGGTGGCGTCTTTGGTATGGCGCTCAACCTTGAGCGCGACAGCGTCGGTGCTGTCGTTCTGGGTGACTACCTCCAGCTCGAAGAGGGCATGACCGCGCAGTGCACCGGTCGTATCCTCGAAGTGCCGGTAGGCCCGGAAATGGTCGGCCGTGTGGTCGACGCGCTGGGTAACCCGATTGACGGCAAAGGCCCGATCGACGCCAAGCTGACTGACGCGGTTGAGAAGGTCGCTCCGGGCGTCATCGCCCGTGAGCCGGTCGACCAGCCGGTGCAGACAGGTCTGAAGTCCATCGATGCCATGGTGCCGATCGGCCGTGGTCAGCGCGAGCTGATCATCGGTGACCGTCAGATTGGTAAGTCCGCCATCGCGATTGATGCCATCATCAATCAGAAGGGCAAGGGCATTACCTGCGTCTACGTCGCCGTCGGCCAGAAGCAGTCCACCATTGCCAACGTCGTGCGCAAGCTCGAAGAGCACGGCGCGATGGAACACACCATCATCGTCGCGGCTGGCGCTTCCGACCCGGCTGCCATGCTGTTCCTGGCACCGTACGCCGGTTGCACCATGGGTGAATACTTCCGTGACCGCGGTGAAGACGCGATGATCGTCTATGACGATCTGACCAAGCAGGCATGGGCGTATCGTCAGATCTCCCTGCTGCTCAAGCGTCCGCCGGGCCGTGAAGCCTACCCGGGTGACGTCTTCTATCTCCACTCCCGTCTGCTTGAGCGTTCCGCACGCGTCAACGCCGAATATGTCGAGCAGTTCACCAACGGTGAAGTGAAAGGCAAGACCGGCTCCCTGACTGCGCTGCCGATCATCGAGACCCAGGGTGGCGACGTGTCTGCGTTCGTCCCGACCAACGTGATCTCCATCACCGACGGTCAGATCTTCCTCGAGACCAGCCTGTTCAACTCCGGCATCCGTCCGTCCATCAACGCGGGTCTGTCTGTTTCCCGTGTCGGTGGTTCTGCTCAGACCAAGATCATCAAGAAGTTGGGTGGTGGTGTGCGTCTGGCACTGGCTCAGTACCGTGAGCTGGCAGCTTTCTCCCAGTTCGCCTCTGATCTGGACGAAGCGACCCGCAAGCAGCTCGAGCATGGTCAGCGTGTCACCGAGCTGATGAAGCAGAAGCAGTACTCTCCGATGTCCGTGGCCGACATGGCGATCTCGCTGTTCGCGGCCAACGAAGGCTACCTGGATGACGTCGACGTCGCCAAGGTGCTGGGCTTCGAGAAGGCGCTGCTGGACTTCATGCGCTCCGAGCACGCGGATCTTCTGGACAAGATCAATCAGTCCGGCGGCTACGATGACGAGATCAAGAATGGTCTCAAGGCTGGCGTCGAGAAGTTCAAGGCGACTCAAAGCTGGTAAGTGGCATGGCCCGGCCAGGCCGGGCCCTGTCGTTTCCCTTCGGGTGGCATGAATAAGGCAGATCGCTATGGCAGCTGCAAAAGAGATTCGCTCCCAGATCGGGAGCATCAAAAATACGCAAAAGATCACCAGCGCCATGGAAATGGTGGCTGCGTCCAAGATGCGTAAAGCGCAGGATCGCATGGCGGCCAGCCAGCCTTATGCTCATCAGATCCGCAAGGTTGTAGGACACATCGCCCGGGCCAACCCGGAATATCGCCATCCCTATCTGATGGAACACGATGTGAAGCGTGTCGGTTATATCGTGGTCTCCAGTGATCGCGGCCTGTGTGGTGGCCTGAACGCCAATCTGTTCAAGGCTGTCACCAAGCATGCGAAGAGCTGGCGCGACCAGGGTGTCGAGGTGGACTTCTGTGCCCTCGGCTCCAAGGCCGGTACCTTCTTCCGCAACTACGGTGGCAACCTGCTTGCCGCCAAGTCCGGTCTCGGGGATTCCCCGGGTACCCAGGATCTGATCGGTAGCGTCAAGGCCATGCTGGACGCATTCGACGAGGGCAGCCTCGACCGTCTGTACGTGGTGTTCAACGAGTTCGTCAACACCATGACGCAGAAGCCGGTCGTGCGTCAGCTGCTTCCTCTCGAAGCTGATCAGAATGACGAAGAAACCGGTCCCACTACATGGGACTACCTGTATGAGCCGGATGCCGTCTCGTTGCTCGACAAGCTGCTCAAGCGCTATGTCGAGGCCCAGGTCTACCAGGCCGTGGTCGAGAACATCGCCTGCGAACAGGCAGCGCGAATGATCGCAATGAAGAGTGCGACCGATAACGCCGGCGACCTGATCGACGACCTCCAGCTGGTCTACAACAAGGCCCGCCAGGCAGCGATCACTCAGGAAATCTCCGAGATCGTATCCGGTGCCGCCGCCGTCTGATGACAGCGTGGCAACAGGCAAGCAGGTTTCAATCGCAGGTTTAAGAGGAACCAGGAATGAGCGGACGTATCGTACAAATCATCGGCGCGGTGATTGACGTCGAGTTTCCGCGGGACGCGGTGCCCAAGGTCTACGACGCCCTGAACGTCGCCGATAGCGAGACCGTACTCGAAGTCCAGCAGCAGCTGGGCGACGGTGTGGTTCGTACTATCGCAATGGGTTCGACCGAAGGCCTCAAGCGCAGTCTCGCAGTTGAGAGCACCGGTGCTCCGATCTCCGTGCCGGTCGGCACGGCGACTCTGGGTCGCATCATGAACGTGCTGGGTCAGCCGATCGACGAAGCTGGCGACGTGGGTGCTGAAGAGCACATGCCGATTCACCGTGCAGCCCCGAGCTTCGCGGAGCAGGCAGCGTCCAGCGAGCTTCTGGAAACCGGCATCAAGGTCATCGACCTGGTCTGCCCGTTCGCCAAGGGCGGCAAGGTCGGTCTGTTCGGCGGCGCCGGTGTCGGCAAGACCGTCAACATGATGGAGCTGATCCGCAACATCGCCACCGAGCACAGCGGTTACTCCGTGTTTGCGGGCGTGGGTGAGCGTACTCGTGAAGGTAACGATTTCTTCCACGAAATGAAGGAATCCAACGTTCTCGACAAGGTTGCCCTGGTCTATGGCCAGATGAACGAGCCGCCGGGCAACCGTCTGCGCGTGGCACTGACCGGTCTGACCATCGCCGAGAAGTTCCGTGACGAAGGTCGTGACGTTCTGCTGTTCGTCGACAACATCTATCGTTACACCCTGGCGGGGACCGAAGTGTCCGCACTGCTGGGCCGTATGCCGTCCGCGGTGGGTTATCAGCCGACTCTGGCGGAAGAGATGGGCGTCCTGCAGGAGCGCATCACTTCTACCAAGACTGGCTCGATCACTTCCGTGCAGGCCGTCTACGTCCCCGCGGATGACTTGACCGATCCGTCGCCGGCGACCACCTTCTCGCACCTTGACGCGACTGTCGTACTGTCCCGTCAGATTGCCGAGCTGGGTATCTATCCGGCTGTCGACCCGCTCGACTCCACCTCTCGTCAGCTCGACCCGCTGGTCGTCGGCGAAGAGCACTACAACACTGCCCGTAACGTCCAGGGTGTGTTGCAGCGCTACAAGGAGCTGAAGGACATCATCGCCATCCTCGGGATGGACGAGCTGTCCGACGAAGACAAGCAGACCGTGGCACGTGCGCGCAAGATCCAGCGCTTCCTGTCACAGCCGTTCTTCGTTGCGGAAATCTTCACCGGCGCGCCGGGCAAGTACGTGTCCCTCAAGGACACCATCCGCGGCTTCCAGGGTATCCTGGACGGCGAATATGACGCACTGCCGGAGCAGGCGTTCTACATGGTCGGCACCATCGACGAAGCTGTCGAGAAAGCCAAGGGCATGTAATTTCCCTGTTCAGGCATGAGGAAACAGGTATGGCTATGAGCGTCCATTGCGACATCGTCAGCGCTGAGAAAGGCATCTTTTCCGGCCTGGTCGAGCGTCTCGTGGCTGCCGGCAGCGAAGGTGACCTCGGCATCATGCCGGGTCACGCTCCGCTGCTGACCGAGCTGCAACCCGGCCCGATTCGCGTTCAGCGTCAGGGTGGGGCCGAGGAAATCTACTACGTCAGTGGCGGATTCCTCGAAGTGCAGCCGAACCTCGTTTCAGTCCTCGCCGACACCGCAGTACGTGCCGACGATCTGGATGAGGCGGCAGCCCAGGAAGCCAAGGAAGTGGCCTTGAAGGCCATGAACGACCAGGCTTCCGAACTGGAATACTCACGCGCCACGGCCGAACTGGCCGAGGCGATGGCCAAGCTGCGCACCGTGCAGCAGATGCGTCGTCACACGCGCTGAGAGACACTGGGCCACGACGGCCAGTGACAGAAAAGAGGCGACCTTCGGGTCGCCTTTTTTTGTGCTCATCACCCGGGAATGGACAGTCTTGCCGCTGGGGTAGCCTGGCGCGATTCAAGGTTGAGCGTGCTCATTCGCCAGTACCTTGAGCGCTGAGCCGGTTGGCTGAGAGCTCTTGCGTGAGCACTGCTACTTTCTCGGGTCTGTTCTCGGCGACAGTCCCGTGGGTAAACCTCGTCACTGGCAGGTCACGGATCAGCTGCTATCATGGCGCCACTATTTTCAGGGCTTCAGGTATGAAGGCCCGCTTTCTACAGGAGTTCACCGATGAGCAGCGCAGAGCGTACCGACGTCGTCATTCTTGCCGCAGGTCAGGGCACCCGCATGCGTTCCAAATTGCCGAAGGTGCTGCACCCGTTGGCAGGCAAGGCGATGGTGCGTCATGTGGCTGACACCGCGGCAGGTCTGGACGGTGCGCATCTGAATGTCGTCATCGGTCATGGTGGTGAGCGCGTCCAGCAGCAGCTGGCCGATACCGGCGCCAGCTTCGCGGTGCAGGCAGAGCAGAAGGGCACTGGCCACGCCGTGGCCCAGTCACTGGACGCCATCGGTGATGGCAAGGTACTGATCCTGTATGGCGATGTGCCGCTGATTCGTCGCGAGACCCTCGAAGCGCTGCTGGCCGAAGTCAGTGAGCAGACCCTGGGCCTGCTGACGGTGATTCTGGAAGACCCGACAGGCTATGGCCGTATCGTGCGTGATGCCGAAGGCCGCGTCAGCGCCATCGTCGAGCACAAGGATGCCACGCCGGAGCAGCTGGCCATCCAGGAAGGCAACACCGGTATCCTCGCCACCACCGGTGCCCAGCTCAAGCGCTGGCTGCCGGCGCTGTCCGCCGACAATGCCCAGGGTGAGTACTACCTGACCGACATCATCGCCATGGCAGCCAGCGAAGGCATCAACATCGCCACCGCCCAGCCGGCGGCGGTCGAGGAAGTGCAGGGCGTCAACAACCGCCTGCAGCTGGCCGATCTCGAGCGTGCCTTCCAGCGTCGTGAGGCCCACCGCCTGATGACCGAAGGCGCCAGCCTGGCCGATCCGTCACGCATCGACGTGCGCGGCAAGCTGACCATCGGCACTGACATCAGCATCGATGTCGGCTGCATCTTCGAAGGCGACGTCACCCTGGCGGATGATGTGGTCATCGGTGCCCACTGCGTGATCCGCAACGCCACCATCGGTGCCGGCGCCAACATCGCGCCGCACAGCGTCATCGACGGCGCCGTGCTGGCTGGTGACAACAATGTCGGTCCGTTCGCGCGTCTGCGTCCGGGCACCGAGCTTGCGCGTGGCGCACGTATCGGCAACTTCGTCGAGACCAAGAATGCCCAGGTCGGTGTCGATGCCAAGATCAATCACCTGAGTTATGTCGGCGATGCCACCCTCGGGGAGGCCGTCAATGTCGGCGCCGGCACCATCACCTGCAACTACGATGGCGCCAACAAGTTCCGCACCGAAATCGGCGCCAATGCGTTCATCGGCTCCAACTCGGCGCTGGTGGCACCGCTCAAGATCGGTGCCGGCGCCACCGTGGGTGCCGGTTCTACCTTGAGCCGCGATGTCGCCGAGGGCGCGCTGAGCGTGGCGCGTGGCAAGCGTATCGACAAGCCGGAATGGCCGCGTCCGACCAAGAAGTGATCGGCTGCAGTGATCGGCAGTAGTGGTAGCGATGCTTGCCCCTGAGGGGAGATGAGCATCACCGGCGGGGAGGCACCGACAGGTGTCTCCCCGTTTTTCGTTTCGGCCGGTTGTGCTGGACGACCTGCCAGGAGTGAATCGTCTCATCCTCTATCGTCTTTCACTTGATGTTTCGATTCATCTCTCTTATCTTTCGATTCGAAACTTTATGGGAGTCCCCGATGTCAAAGCGACTGACACCACAACGGCGTCACCAGATCCTTGATCAGCTGGCGCGTGACGGTGAGGTCAGTGTCGAGGCACTGGCGCGGGAGCTTGCCACCTCGGAGGTCACCATCCGCAAGGACCTGGCCTTCCTCGAGAAGAGTGGCCTGCTGCTCAGACGCTATGGCGGTGCCGTGGCCATGCCGCGTGAGCTGCTGGTGCATGACGAGCCGGTCAGCGCCGCCAAGCAGGCCATCGCCCGTCTCGCCGCGAGCCGTATCCGCGCGCACCAGCGCATCATCATCGACAGCGGCACCACCACGGTGGTGTTGATTCCCGAGCTCAAGGGCCGGGATGACCTGATCGTGATGACCAACTCGCTGAGCGTGGCCAATGCCATCCGCGAGCTGGAAAACGAGCCGGTGCTGCTGATGACCGGCGGCACTTGGGACCCGCACTCCGATTCCTTCCAGGGGCAGGTGGCGGAGCAGGTGCTGCGCAGCTATGACTTTGATCAGGTGTTTCTCGGCGCGGATGGTCTCGATCTCGAGCGTGGCACCACCACCTTCAACGAGCTGATCGGCCTGTCGCGCGTGATGGCCGAGGTGTCGCGTGAAGTGGTGGTGATGGCGGAATCCCACAAGCTGGGCCGCCGCATTCCCAACCTGGAGCTGGCCTGGTCCAGCGTCAGTACCCTGATAACCGATGACGCGCTGCCTGATGCCGCGCGTGACCAGATTTGCGCTCATGGCGTCGAGGTGTTGATCGCCCCGCTCATCGAGCCAGCAACTGCATAAGGAGATCGCTCATGTGTGGCATCGTCGGCGCCGTCGCCAGTCGTAACGTCCAGAATATCCTGCTCGAGGGCCTGCACCGCCTCGAATACCGTGGCTACGACAGCGCGGGCATGGCCGTCCTCTCCGAAGAGGGTCGCCTGAACCGCGTGCGTGCGCTGGGCAAGGTCGCAGCGCTGCAGGAGCGTCTCGAGGAAGCGCCGCTCAAGGGGCGTGTCGGCATCGCACACACCCGCTGGGCCACCCATGGCGCGCCGAGTGAGGCCAATGCCCACCCGCACCAGTCCGGCGATAGCCTGGCCGTGGTCCACAACGGCATCATCGAGAACTACGAGACCCTCAAGCGCGAGCTGGAAGGTCAGGGCTATGTCTTCACCTCCGAGACGGACACCGAGGTGGTCGCTCACCTGCTGGCGCGGGAATACACCCTGAGTCAGGACCTTCTGACCGCGGTGCAGAAAGCCGTGGCGCTGCTCGATGGCGCCTTCGCGCTGGGCGTGGTGCATCGCGCCCAGCCGGACGTGCTGATCGGCGCGCGTCAGGGCAGCCCGCTGGTGATCGGTGTCGGGATCGACGAGCACTTCCTGGCCTCCGATCAGCTGGCGCTGCTGCAGGTCACCGATCGCTTTATCTACCTGAAGGAAGGCGATCTGGTGCGCATGACCGCCGAGCAGATCGAGATCTTCGAGCAGGGCGAGCGCCTGGTCACCGAGGCCAACGAGCGTCCGGTGCAGACCTTCGAGCACGCGCAGGATGCCGCTTCCAAGGGCGATTACCGTCACTTCATGCTCAAGGAAATCCACGAGCAGTCGCGCGTGCTGGCCGCCACGCTGGAAGGTCGCCTGAACGGTGATCATGTACTGGTGCGCAGCTTCGGCAGCGAGGCCGAGAACCTCTTCCGCCAGGTCAAGCAGGTGCAGATCGTCGCCTGTGGGACCAGCTACCACGCCGGCATGGTCGCGCGTTACTGGATCGAGCGTCTGGCCGGCATTCCGGCGGCGGTCGAGGTCGCCTCCGAGTTCCGCTACCGTCCGGTGGTGGTCGCCGATGGCACCCTGTTCGTCACACTGTCCCAGTCCGGCGAGACCGCCGATACGCTGTCCGCGCTGCGCTATGCCCAGTCGCTGGGTGGCTTCCTCGGTAGCCTGGCGATCTGCAACGTCCCGGGCAGCTCGCTGGTGCGGGAATCAGACCTCAGCCTGATGACCATGGCCGGCCCGGAAATCGGAGTCGCCTCCACCAAGGCCTTTACCACCCAGCTGATCGGTCTGATGCTGCTGACACTGTCGCTGCGTCGTGTGGGTGGCGGTGACGAGGCGGGTGAAGCCGAGGTGGTACGTGAGCTGCGTCAGCTGCCGTCGCTGGTCACCAAGGCACTGGCCATGGACAGTGAGATCGAACGTCTCTCCGAGGCCTTCGCCGACAAGCACAATGCGCTGTTCCTCGGGCGTGGCACCCAGTTCCCCATCGCACTGGAAGGCGCGCTCAAGCTCAAGGAAATCTCCTACATCCACGCCGAGGCGTATCCGGCGGGTGAGCTGAAACACGGCCCGCTGGCACTGGTCGATGCCGACATGCCGGTAGTGGCGGTGGCGCCGAACGACGAGCTGCTCGAGAAGCTCAAGTCGAATCTGCAGGAAGTGCGTGCGCGTGGCGGCGAGCTTTACGTGTTCGCTGACGAGAACATCAGCCTTGAAGAGAGCGAAGGCGTGCGTGTGCTGCGCATGCCGCATGTCAGCGAAGTGCTGGCGCCGATTCTCTACACCCTGCCGCTGCAGCTGCTGTCCTATCACGTCGCCGTGCTCAAGGGCACCGATGTCGATCAGCCGCGCAACCTGGCCAAGAGTGTTACGGTCGAGTGATCTGCGATGCAGGACGGCTGCGCCCTATCTGGCGCAGCAGCAGATGAGCCCAGCCTCATTGTGCCAACGGCAGCCTCAGGGCTGCCGTTTTTGGTATCCTGTGCGCCTGCCTTCTTACCCCCTTCCGTCCGCTGCGCGTTCATCGCCCGGCGCACGCACGTGACCTGCCATGACTGATCGCGACGCATCGCTTACCCGCCTCAACAAGTTCATCAGCGAAACGGGCTTCTGCTCGCGACGCGAGGCGGATCGCTACATCGCCGAAGGACGCGTGACCATCAATGGTGTCGTGCCCGAAATGGGCACCAAGGTCGCGCCGGGCGATGAGGTGCTGGTCAATGGCAAGCCATTGAAAGCCAAGCAGGAAGCGGTCTATCTGGCCTTCAACAAGCCGGTGGGCATCACCTGTACCACCGAGCGCCATGTCGACGGCAACATCATCGATTACATCGGTCATCCCAAGCGCATCTTCCCGATCGGTCGCCTCGACAAGCCCTCCGATGGCCTGATCTTCCTGACCAGTGACGGCGATATCGTCAACAAGATCCTGCGTGCTGGCAATGCCCACGAGAAGGAATACGTGGTGCGGGTCGACAAGCCGATCAACGGCGACTTCCTCAAGCGCATGGCCGCTGGCGTGCCGATTCTGGACACCATCACCCAGCCGTGTCGCATCGAGCAGATCTCGACCTATGTGTTCCGCATCATCCTGACCCAGGGCCTCAACCGTCAGATCCGTCGCATGTGTGAGGCGCTGGGCTATGAGGTCTTCAAGCTCAAGCGGGTGCGCATCATGAATGTCAGCCTGGACGGGCTGGGAGTCGGCGAATGGCGCTATCTCACCCAGCGCGAGATGGCGGATATCCAGCAGATGATCGAGGGCTCCAGCGGCACTGAGGAAGCCTCGCGCCTGGCGGCGGCACCGCCTCCTTCCCAGCACGCGACGGCCGCGCGCCATCAGCGCGCCGCCCGGGATACGGACGTTGGGCGGCGTAACGGGACTCGGCGTCATGTAGGTGGCAAGAGTGGATCCGGCCAGCGCAGCTCTGATAAGCGCGACACAGGTCAGCGCGGTGCTGGTCAACGCCATCCGGGCCAGCGTTCAGGCGTTCAGCAGGCAGGAACCAAGCAAGAGGGTACAGGGCGTCGCGAGCGTTCTGATGAGCGCACCCCAGGGCGTGGCAATCAGGAAGGCAGAAGTGACGGTAGAAGTGCCCGCAGGAATACCACCAAGAGTTCGGGAGGCGCCGGCAAGCTCGCCGGCGGCCTCAAGCCGCGCACGCGTGGCAATGCCAGTGATGGCCGCAATGAGCGTGGCGCGGCCAACAGCAAGGGCTCTGTCAACAAGACCTCTGCCAACAAGGGCTCTGCAAACAGTAAGACCGCTGCCAACAAGGGCGGCAGCAGCAAGAGTTACGGCAACACGAGCTCGGGGAAAAACAGCCCGGCTGGCAAGGGCGACTCGTACAAGGGGGGCGGTTCCTCCAATGGGGGACGCGGTCGCCGCTAGTGAGCCGTCTGCACCTGCTTGTCATGCGCCGGTGAGGCAGGCTGTGCGGTCTGAGGCGTGCGGCGATGATAGCGGCCCAGCACGAAGGACAGTGTCGCGAATGCCAGCGCCGAACAGATGACCTGTGGCCAGGGGTAGACCAGTGCAGCGATCGCGATCAGCAGCAGGTCGAAGGCGAAGGTGGTGCGACCGGCATGGATGCCGAAGCGTCGCTCCAAATGCAGCGCCAGAATGTTCAGGCCGCCCAGCGAGGCGTTCTCGCGAAACAGCAGTGTGATGCCCAGACCGATCAACAGGCCTGCGGCAATCGCCGCGACCGGCAGGCTGACGGCACCCAGCGGCAAGCTGACCGCCAACACATCGGACAGCACGGAGAGCAGGCTGACGCAGCCCAGCGTGCGCAGGGTGAAATTCAGCCCCAGCTGTTTCCAGGCCAGGCCGTAGAAGGGCAGGTTGATCAGGAAGAACAGGCTGCCGAAGCTCAGTGCTGTCAGGTCGGCACCCAGCAACGACATGCCGGCAGTGCCACTGACCAGCAGGCCACCGGCCTGCAGCAGGCGTACGCCGAGCGCCACCAGCAGGCAGCCCTCGATGAGCGTGATCAGGCTACGCAGGGTGATGGCATTTGCCGCGCGTGAGCGGCTGCCGCTGGCGCGCAGTATGAGTCGTTGGAAAGCAGTCATGACAGGCTCCGGGGTATGGGCAGTCAACAAGAGTGTCTTCCGGCGCGGCTTGTGGCTGGCGGGAAGCGGAGTCAGGGCGGTGGGTGGACCGCCTGCTGACGTGTCATGCAGGATGCGGACCATAGCACGCCGTGATGACAGTTTTTATTGTGCTTACGTCGCTCTGGCAGACGATATTCTTCGGCTTGTTGGCTCTTTGGCCCTTATATTCCTCTAGTTCTGGCCTCTTCATGCACCATTTTCATGCATCCTCCACACCGTCGGATGCCTCGCACACGGCGGGGCATCTTCATCTCGGGCTCGCGATGTGGGCCAATGACGACTGGCGTGGCAGCCTGCTGCCGGGCAGCGGCCCGCGGGAACATCTGGCGGATTACGCCCGGGTCTTCGATAGCGTCGAGGGCAATACCAGCTTCTATGCTCAACCCACGCCTGCTGCCATCGCCAGCTGGGCTCGTCAGGCGCCGGCCCATTTTCGCTTCTGCTTCAAGTTGCCGGGCCGACTGACGCATGAATTGCGCCTGCAGGGCATCGAGCAGGAATTGGCGGCATTTCTCGATTGCCTGGTACCGATAAAGGACCGCCTCGGTCCGATCATGATTCAGCTGCCACGTGACCTCGGGGCGGAAGTCCTGCCACGCCTCGAGCAATTCCTGCAGTCGGTGAAGGGAGCAGGGCTCGCCTGGGCGGTGGAGCCCCGCGACCCGATTTTCTTCGCCAAGGGTGAGGTGGAACGACAGTTGAATCGCTTGTTGATAACTCACGCAGTCGATCGCGTGATGCTGGATGTGCGTCCACTCTTCAGTGGCCCTGCCACCGCGCATCCGGGCCTTGCGGTGGCGCGCTCGGAAAAGCCTCACCGCCCATTGCATGTGTTCTCCAGCGGACAACATCCCGTGGTGCGTTTCATCGGTCATTACGATGAAGCCACCAATCGGGCACTGTTTGCTCCCTGGGTAGAGCGACTTTTCTTGTGGATAAGTCAGGGGAAAAGCCCGTTCCTCTTCGTGCATACACCGGACAACAAGGCAGCGCCCGCACTGGCACGCCTGTTGGCCAATCAGGTGCTGGCGAAACTGGACCGCCCCTTGGTCGGGGCCTTTCCGGGCGAGGGGCAGGGCAGCCTGTTCTGACGCTTCATCAGGGCGTGAGGTTTCTCCTGTGAGGCCATGGTCTGATGGTGGCTTGCTGGCAGATGGCCCCTCAATCGAGTAGCTTTAGCCACATGTTGCCGTTACCGCGGCGATATTTACCGGAGATGGGCAGTCTGCCCGTTCCGGCGTGCCTATCGGCACTTGCCTGTCATTCCCCACGACCTACCCGGTCAGCGTGAATGCCGGGAGCACCACAGCAGTGATCCTGCGACGCCATCGTGTTGGCCACGGATGATCCGTCCGCATTGGCAGCATGATGCAACAAGCACAACAAGGTGCCCGAAGTCGCTACCAGCGACTGGCGCCCTCGCGACGAATCAGGGATTCACATGTCATCCAAACCGCATTCCCACGCACAGTGGTCTTCTCGCCTGGCCTTTACCCTGGCTGCCGTCGGTTCTTCCGTCGGTCTGGGCAATATCTGGAAATTCCCCTACATGACAGGTGAGAGCGGCGGCGGTGCCTTCGTCCTCGTCTATCTGATCTGCATCCTGCTGATCGGCCTGCCGATCCTGATGTCGGAATGGCTGCTGGGTCGCCTGGGTCAGAAGAACCCCATCTCGACCATGAGCCACATCAGCGCCCGGCTCAAACGCAGTCCCGCCTGGGTCTTGATCGGGGTGGCCGGCGTGCTCGGCGCCTACCTGATCCTGTCCTTCTACAGCGTCATCGGCGGCTGGGCGCTGGCCTTCATCGCCGACGCGGCCAGTGGCAGTTTCGAAACCCTGACCTCTGACACGGCCGGTAGTCTGTTCGGCGGTCTGCTGGGGGACCCGACCACGCTGCTGGCCTGGCACAGTGCCTTCATGCTGATGGTGATCTTGGTCGTGGCTGGCGGGGTCGCCGGTGGCTTGGAGCGTGCCGCCAAGATCCTGATGCCGCTGCTGGCGGTGATGTTGATCGTGCTGGTCGGCTACGCCGCCACCACCGATGGCTTCGCTGATGCGGCCGCCTGGCTGCTGACGCCGGACTTCTCCAAGCTCGACAAGGATGGCGTGCTGGCGGCCATGGGGCATGCCTTCTTCACCCTGTCACTGGGCATGGGCATCATGATGGCTTATGGCTCCTACCTGTCCGATGACGTCAACATCGGGCGTACCGCGCTGGTCGTGGTGGTGCTGGATACCGTCATCGCCCTGCTGGCCGGCCTGGCCATCTTCCCGGTGGTGTTCTCCAACGGCCTCGACGCCGCCGCGGGCCCGGGCCTGATCTTCCAGACCCTGCCGCTGGCCTTCGGTCACATGCCGGGCGGTGAAGTCTTCGGCGTGGTGTTCTTCGTGCTGCTGGTATTCGCGGCCTGGACCTCGGGCATCTCGCTGCTGGAGCCCATCGTCGAATGGCTGGAAGAGAAGACGCCGATGTCGCGCGTCGGCTCGGCCTGGGTCGCGGGTATCGCCACCTGGCTGCTGGGCATCGCCACCATCCTGTCCTTCAACCTGTGGAGTGACGTGGCGCCGCTGGGCATGTTCGGCAAGTTCGAGGGCATGACCATCTTCGACCTGCTCGACTACGCGACCAGCAAGCTGATGCTGCCGCTGACCGGTCTGGCGACCATCGTCTTCGTCGGCTGGTTCATGGGCCGTGACGAGGTGCGCAGCCAGCTCAACATGAGCGACTCTGCCTTCTCGCTGTGGAGCTTCGTGGCGCGCTATATCGCCCCGATCGGTGTAGTCGTGGTGTTCGCGTCCAGCCTGTAACTACCTCCGCCCTCGCTGACCGCAGCAGCGGCACGTCACACTCAGCACGAAGATGCAGTACCTCAAGAGGCTCGCCTATCCGGCGGGCCTCTCGTGTTTCTGACGAGGCAGAGGCGGATTTTCTGAGGTCAGAGAGGGTCAGTGAGCGCTCGCACTGTAATGGTGCGTCATTGGTCGTAGGGTTTTGCAATATGAGGCATGAATATCACGATCTTTCGGCGAGATATCTTCAGGCCTTGTGTAGAAAACGCGCCATTTCAGGAGAATCCAGACGCAACAAGGGCCGTAACAAGAAGTGTTCGTCGGGAGGATCTGGCGAGAAATACCGCGAGAGGGGGGTACGACCATGCTCGAAAGAGATGGTGGAAGGTGTCGCATGGAGCCCGAATCCTGGCGGATCAGAGCGTGAAAACATCACTGATCGGCGGGGAGCGTATCGCCTCCCCGCCTGGAATCAGTGGGTGTCGATATCGCTTTCAGTATCCATTTCCAGCACTTCGATGTCGCTTAAATCCTCGCTTAGGCGCTTGATTTCGTTGTGCAATTCTATTCCACGACGGGCGCGGAGATGGCGGACTGCGCTTTGTTTCTTGCGGGCCTGATGTTCGTCGGCACCGAGAGTCATGAAAATATCGAGAAGCTCTTTCTTGAGCGTATCTACCTGCTCTGAATTACGCATGATTCGACCTCCATGGCATCCAAAGGATGTGGGCTTTCACTGGCGCCACACCGTTTTACTATAGCTCACTTGACAAAATTGTGACTATCGCCTGCCTGTGCAGGCGACACCCCCGGGGGGATGACGTAAGCTCAGGCATGCCCATGAAGTCTGCAAGGAGTGTGCCGTGAGCCATGCCATCTTCGACGACCTGAGGAGCCGGATGGAGAATTTCCGCCGCTCTGAACAAAAGGTCGCACGCTATGTCCTTCGCCATCCGGAGGAAGTGATTCACATGCGGATCGTCGATCTGGCCAGCGAGTCATCGGTCAGTGAGCCGACGGTCGTGCGTTTCTGTCGGGCAATGGGCTTTGCCGGCTTCCAGGATTTCAAGCTGCAGCTGGCGCAACGCCTCGCCACCGGCACCCAGTTCGCCCAGTTCTCCATGAATGACTCCGACAGCGTGGCCGAGTTCTCGCACTCGCTGTTCGATTCCACCATCGGCACCCTGCTGTCGGTGCGTGACCGCCTGGACGCCGAAGCCGTCGCGCGTGCCATCCACTCGCTGGCCTCCGCCAGCCGGGTCGAGTTCTACGGCTATGGTGCCTCGGGCGCCGTGGCGCACGATGCCCAGCACAAGTTCTTCCGCCTGCAGATTTCCACCGCCGCCTACACCGACCCGCACATGCAGAACATGTCAGCGGTGACGCTGGGGCCGCGCGACGTGGTGGTGGCCATCTCCCAGACCGGCCGCACCAAGGCGCTGATCGCCAGCGTGCGTCTGGCGCGGGACGCCGGCGCGACCGTCATCGGGCTGTGCCCGAGTGGTTCGCCACTGGCGGATGAAGTCACGCTGCCGCTGCATATCGATGTGCACGAAGACACCGAGATCTACACCCCGATGAGCTCACGTATCGCGCACCTGGTGATCGTCGATACGCTGGCGGTCGGTGTCGCCAAGGCGCGCGGGCCCAAGCTCAAGGAGCAGCTGGAGGCGGTCAAGAAGAGCCTCGCCACCCTGCGCATCGACGACCACGACTTCGATACCCACTGAGCACCGTCCGGGCATCATCTGTCTTGAAGGCAAGTGCAAGGCACGTATGTGCAAGGAAGGCCGGCGCGGGGAAGAGCAGGGCAGGCCGCTGTGATAAGGTGGATGCCTGAACAGGGGCAGCGAATCTCACGCTGCTCCGCTCCTCGACTCCTCTGCCCTGTGGTGAGCCCTGCATGTCCGAATCGCCCCTCCTCGATCACCTCAACACGCATCAGCGTGAGGCCGTGTCCGCGCCGCCGGGCAACATGCTGGTACTGGCGGGGGCCGGTTCCGGCAAGACCCGCGTGCTGGTTCACCGCATCGCCTGGTTGATGGACCAATATCAGTTCTCGCCCTACGCCATCCTGTCGGTGACCTTCACCAACAAGGCCTCGCGGGAGATGCGCACGCGTCTCGAGGCGCTCAATGGCAGCAGCCTGCGCCACATGTGGGTCGGCACCTTCCACTCCATCAGTCACCGTCTGCTGCGCACCCACTGGCAGGAGGCGCGCCTGCCCGAGCACTTCCAGATCATCGACAGCGATGACCAGCTGCGCATGGTCAAGCGGCTGCTCAAGGAGCACAACGTCGACGATGAGCGCTGGCCGCCCAAGCAGGTCCAGTACTTCATCGCCGGCTGCAAGGAGGAAGGTCTGCGCGCCCATCAGGTGCAGACCCATGGCGATGCCTACATGGGCAAGATGGTCGAGATGTACGAGCTCTATCAGCTCGCCTGTGAACGCGGCGGCCTGGTCGATTTCGGTGAGCTGCTGCTGCGCTCGCTGGAACTGCTGCGTGATACGCCGCATCTGCTGGCGCATTACCGCGAGCGCTTCGCCCACCTGCTGGTCGACGAGTTCCAGGATACCAACACCCTGCAGTACGCCTGGCTGAAGCTGCTGGCCGGTGATCGCGAGTGCATGACCGTGGTCGGCGATGATGACCAGTCCATCTACGGCTGGCGTGGCGCGCGGGTCGAGAACATCCAGCGCTTCACCGAGGAGTTCGCCAACACCCGTGTGGTGCGTCTGGAACAGAACTACCGCTCCTCCAGCGCCATTCTGGAGGCCGCCAACGCCCTGATCAGCCACAACGGCGGGCGCATGGGCAAGGAGCTTTGGACCGACAGCGGTCGTGGCGAGCGCATTCGTGTCTATGCCGGCTTCAATGATATCGACGAGTCGCGCTATATCGCCGATACCATTCGCGAGCTGGTCAATGAGCATGGCTACAGCCGCGACGAGATCGCGATCCTGTATCGCTCCAATGCCCAGTCACGCGTGCTGGAAGAGACGCTGATCCGCCAAGGCATGCCCTATCGCATCTATGGCGGCCAGCGCTTCTACGAGCGTCTCGAGATCAAGAACGCCCTCGCCTATCTGCGCCTGATGAACAACCGCGAGGACGATGCGGCACTGGAGCGCGTGATCAACGTGCCGGCGCGTGGCATCGGCATGCGCACCGTCGAGCAGCTGCGCGAGCGCGCACGTTACGGCAACCTGACCATGTGGCAGGCGATGAGCGATGCGGTCTCCGATGGCGTCCTCAAGGGACGCGCCGCGACTGCCGTGCGAGCCTTCGCCGACATCATCGATGGCCTCGACAACGACACCGCCGGCATGGCGCTGCATGAGCTGGTCGAGCACGTCATCCACGCCACCGGCCTGCGTGAGCATCACGCCGCCGAGAAGGGCGAGAAGGGCCAGGCGCGCCTCGAGAACCTCTCGGAGCTGGTCAATGCTTGCCGTGCCTTCAGTCAGGGCGAGCGCATGGACCCGGAAGCCCCCAGCGAAGGGGCCGAGGCGCTGGAACCCTTCCTCGCCGAAGCCGCGCTGGATGCCGGTGATCATGAAGCCGCCGAAGGCGAGGAATGCGTGCAGATGATGACGCTGCATTCCGCCAAGGGGCTCGAATTCCCGGTGGTATTCGTCGCCGGGGTCGAGGAGGGGTTGTTCCCGCACAAGATGTCGCTGGAAGAGCCGGGGCGTCTCGAGGAAGAGCGTCGCCTGTGCTATGTCGGTGTCACCCGCGCCATGCAGCGCCTCTACCTGACCTACGCCGAGCTGCGTCGCATGCACGGCAAGGAGACCTTCCAGCGGCCGTCGCGCTTCCTGCGTGAGCTGCCGGAAGAGCTGCTGGAAGAGGTGCGTCTGCGTGGCCAGGTCTCGCGTCCGGTCTCGACCCAGCGCGCCACGCCGAATCGCCGTCCATCCGGCCCGCGTCAGGAGAGTGTCGAGGCCAATGGCGACATGCCGGCACTCTCGCTCGGCAGCCTGGTGCGCCACCCGCTGTTCGGGGAAGGCGTGGTCATCAATGCCGAAGGCCAGGGCGAGCGAGCGCGCGTGCAGATCAGCTTCGAGGACGAAGGCGACAAGTGGCTGGTGCTGGGCTTTGCCAAGCTGGAAGTGCTGAGCTGACAGCAAGTCCTGATAGCAGGTGCTGATACGAGGCGCTGGCAAGGGGTGAAGAGTGGCGCAGGGGGCGCGGTATTCGTGCGCCATTACGGCCTTGGTGCAGTTGTGGGCCATCCATGGGACGCGGCATAGTGGCAGCCATGCTGCCTTGATGCCGCGTCATGCATTGCCCACAACTCGAACAAGGAAAGTCCCATGCAACGCCGCCGTTTTCTCTCTGCTCTGGGGGCCGGTGCTGCCGGTCTCGCCGCCGCGCCTTTCGTGTCCACCGCCAATGCCGCCGAGGGCGAGACCATCCATTGGAAGATGGTCACCTCCTGGCCGAAGAACTTCCCGGCACTGGGCACCGGTGCCAATGAGTTCGCCAGCCTGATCGGTCAGCTCTCCGGTGGTCGCCTGCAGGTCAAGGTCTATGGCGCCGGCGAGATGGTGCCGGCGCTGGAAGTCTTCGATGCCGTGTCCTCCGGCACCGCCCAGATGGGCCACTCGGCCTCCTACTACTGGAAGGGCAAGGTCCCCGCGGCCCAGTTCTTCACCGCCGTGCCCTTCGGCATGAACACTACAGAGACCAACGCCTGGCTGTATCACGGCGATGGCATGAAGCTGTGGGACGAGATCTACTCGCGCCACAACCTCAAGCCGCTGGCGGTGGGCAACACCGGCACCCAGATGGCCGGCTGGTTCAACAAGGAAGTGAACAGTCTCGAGGAAATGAAGGGCCTGAAGATTCGCCTGCCGGGGCTGGCGGGCGAAGTGATGAATCGCATCGGCGCCAGCGCGGTCAATCTGCCGGGCAGCGAGATCTTCACCGCGATGGAAACCGGCGTGATCGATGCCACCGACTGGGTCGGCCCCTACAATGATCTGGCCTTCGGCCTGCATCAGGTGGCCAAGTATTACTACTCACCGGCCTGGAACGAGCCTTCCGCCATCCTCGAAGGCACCGTCAATCTCGAGGCTTGGCAGGCATTGCCGGAAGACCTGCAGCAGGTGGTGATTCAGGCGGCCAGAATCGCCAATCACGCCATGGTGGATGAATTCGCGCTGCGCAACGCCACCGCGCTGACCTCGCTGGTCGAGGAGCACGGTGTGGAGCTGCGTGAATTCCCCCAGGACGTCTATGCGGCGCTGTTCGATGCCTCCAACGAGGTGCTGGACGAGTTCATCGCCAAGGATGAGGACGCCAGGCGCGTCTATGAGTCCTACCGCGCCTTCCAGCAGCAGGTCGCGCCCTGGTCGCGTATCGGTGAGCAGGCCTATCTGGATGCGCGTGGTCGGGTGCTGGGCGAAGCCTGAGCGAGTCTCTTTTGGACTGCCTGCCGCACTGTCTGACTGACTGTCTGAGCGCGTGACTGATTGTTGACGAAAAAGCCGCCCCTGAGGGCGGCTTTTTCTTGGCGTGTGGCTGACAGGAAGAGAGGCGAGGCGCTTGGCTCAGTCCTGCTCAGGATCAGTCCTGCTCCTCGATGATGGCGGTGCTGGCCTGCTCCGGTACGGCACGGATGCGGCCATTGTCATCGAGTGCCACCATCACGTAGCAGGCTTCGGTCACCTTGGTCAGCGCGTGTTGATTGCGCTCCTGCGGCGGGCGGATCCAGACCTCGACGGCGAGCCTGATCGAACTGCGCCCGACCTCGGCCACCTGAGTGAAGATATTGACCACTGAGCCGATACGCACCGGCGAAAGGAAATCGAGGCCTTCGACGGCCACGGTGGCAGTGCGCCCGTGGGCGACGCGCCCGGCGGCCAGCTCACAGGCCTCGTCCATGCGGTGCATCAGCCAGCCGCCGCTGATGTCGCCATAGAGATTGGTGTCCTGGCGCTGGGCGATCAATTTGAGCGTCAGTGTGCCGTTCGGCGTCGGGATATCATCCAGAGCTTGCATGTCATGACTCGCTATCTTGTTGTTATAAAATGGTCATTTCATTTCTGCACCCTTCCATCTGAAAAAGGTGCGTCTTTTGGCGCAGGGCACTGCCTTGCACAGGGGGCCTTATATAGGGCACTTCGGCAATCGCCGAAGAAAGTCACCGGGGGCCATCGATAGCATCAGTTCGACGCAGACCATGGCGGATGAGCCGCAGCGGCTTCATCATCTTCTGTATCCTACTCTGGCGGACAAAGCACTGTCCTCACTGATAAGGGACTGTCAGGAAATTTTTTTGCGCTGCAGCATGGAGTATCGTTCCTCAACGCAGCAATGACGGATACTCGTAGTGTTTCGCTGTGCTGCACGGGCCACCTTGTTTCACCGTCGCCTGCCCGTCACCATGGGCGTGGCAAGCAGTGGCCAGCTCCGTGTCGCATCGTCATCTCGTTCATTCTCTGGTGGGAAGTCGCCATGTCAGTTTCCGTCGGGTCGCTTGTCCGTTCAGGCTTTCGCGCCGTGTTCGCGTCGCGTCGCGGGTCATCCGTGTCCTCCTTATATGCGTCCTCCTCATGCGCGCCCCGCCTGCGCTCAGGGCTGCCGTCGCTGCGGCTGATGTCGCTTGTCTGCCTGCTGGGGCTCTCGACGCTCTCGGCTCCGGCACTGGCCGACAAGGTGCCCGAATATCGCCCGGTGTCCGGGGTGGTGGGCAACCTGACGGCGGTGGGCTCCGATACCCTGTCGGTGCTGGTGACGCGCTGGGCTGCCCAGCTGCGTCGCTATCATCCGGGGGTACGCGTGCAGCTGCAGGCCGCGGGCTCCTCGACGGCCCCGCCGGCATTGATCGCCGGCACTACCCGCATCGGGCTGATGTCGCGTCCGATGAGCGACCAGGAGCGTCAGGACTTCACGCATGAATTCGGCTATCCGCCGCTGGGTGTGCCCGTGGCGCTGGATGCGATGGGCATCATCGTGCATCGCAGCAACCCGCTGGAGGAGATCAGCATCGCGCAGCTGGATGCCATCTTCTCCGCCACGCACAGCTGTGGTGGCCAGGCGGCCAATCGCTGGGGCCAGCTGGGGCTGAGTGATGAGTGGAATGACCGCCAGATCATGCGCTTCGGACGCAGTGCCACCTCGGGCACCTACGGCGCCTTCCGCCGTATCGCGCTGTGCGATGGCGACTTCCGCCTCGATGTCAGTGAACAGCCGGGCTCGGCCTCCATCATCGGCGCGGTAGGCTCCTCGCCCAATGGCATCGGCTATGCCAGCTTCAGCACCTCTTCGCCGCTGGTGAAGCAGCTGTCCGTCAGCCGTGAGGCGGGCGGCCACGCTGTCTTCCCGAGCCGGGCCAGCATTCGCGATGGCCGCTATCCGCTGACCCGTGCCCTGTACATCTACGTCAATCGCGTGCCTGACGAGCCGCTCCCGGCGCTGGAGCAGGCCTTCCTGTCATTGATCATGTCGCGCCAGGGTCAGCAGGCCATCCTGCGTGGTGGCTATGTGCCACTGCCGGAAAAGCAGCTGCTGCACTGGCGTCAGCAACTGGGGCTTCAGGATGTGGATGCCCTTTGATTCGCCTTTGTCATCTCTCTGTCATCACTTGGACATAATCTCGGTGCCATACCCGCTTCATGCGTCTGCGGAGTCGACACTCCAGTGCGCGAATCCTTTCGTGGTGATATTTCATGTCGGCAGTTGATGCCTCCCGAATGCAGCGTCGTCGTCTGCGGCATGACCGTCTTGCCAGTCTGTGGCTGACAGCGGCCGGGCTGGGCGTGATGGTCATCGTCGTCGTGATGCTGGCCTATCTGGTCAGCGTGTCATGGCCGCTGCTCAAGTCCGCCAGCGTCACGTCGCTTCCTCAGCAGGCGCTCGAACAGCAAGTGAGCGACCAGCAGATGCCTGCCGCTCAGACCGAACCTGACTGGCTGTCCGATCCTGACGGGCTGAGCGCCTTGCCTGACATGCCGCTTGCCGCGCGTGACGGGCTGCCTCCCGTGCTGGCCAGTGATGATTCGACGGCGGACTTGCGCACCTCGCCGCTGTCGGGTGTCTGGCTCGCGGATGATCGTCTGCAGGTGGTACAGCAGTCCGCCGCTGGCGTGCGCCTGCGCGGCAGTGCCATCGAGGTTCCCGCAGGGCTTGAGCGCCGTCAGGCAAGCCTGATGCTCAGCCGTGACCAGCTGTGGCTGCGCATTCCGTACGAGGAGGGCGATGGTCTGTGGTTGGCGCGTCTGGCCTTGTCATCTCCACACGCCTCCGCAGGCGCGCTGGAGGATGATGCAGCAAGCCAGACTCCGCTCTCCGAGTGGCAGCAGCAGTGGTTGCCGGGCCCGGCCAGGCTGTCTTCGCAGCAGGGGCGTCTGCTGGTCACCGCTGACCGCGATGGCTTCACCCAGTGGCAACTGAGCGAGGCCTCCACCGGGACCAAGCCGCTGGCGCGCAAGTTGGCACATCACGCTATGGCCTCTTCTGCCTCCGCGTCATCGCCGGCGATCACCGCGCTCAGCGTCCTGCGTGGCGGTAGAAGCCTGATCGTCGGGGACGCGGCAGGTGGCCTGACCCATTACCTGTTGCCGGCGCACGCGCAGCCGCTGGTCAAGGCCGGCGTCTTTGACAGTGGCCTGTCGGCGCCGGTGGTGACGATGGCGGCTGCCCATCACAGCCTCGGCTTTGCCGCGCTGGACGCCAACGGCCGCCTTGGCCTCTATCTGGCCACCAGCGAGCGTCGCCGTCAGGTGCTGGACTGGCTGGATGCCACCCGGGTCGCGGCAGGCGTAGCGCTGGAATTCGACAATGATGACCGCCGCTTGCTGGCGTCGGCGTCCCGGGAGGCAAGGCTGCCTGGCCAGCTCGCTCAGGACGCGCCGCTGGGGGCGCTGGGCAAGGCCTATGCCGGGCTTGCGATACACGACCCGCATCAGGCCGTCGGGCTCGACGCCATCTTCGGCAAGGTCTGGTACGAGGGGCGCGCTGCGCCGGAGTGGATCTGGCAGCTGGAGAGCACCGGCACCCACGAACCCCGTCTGTCGCTGGTGCCCATCATGTGGGGCACGCTCAAGGCGGCGCTGGTCGGGCTGCTGTTTGCCGTGCCGTTGGGGCTCGGCTGTGCCATCCATGTCGCCTGCTTCATGGCGCCGCGTCAGCGTTCCCGCATCAAGCCGCTGCTGGAGATGATGGAGGCACTGCCGACCGTGGTGATCGGCTTCATCGCCGCCCTGGTGGTCGCGCCCTTCGTCGAGCGTGAGCTGATGGCGGTGTTGCTGGGGCTGGTCCTGATTCCGCTGGGCACCATGGTGGCCGGCTTCCTGTGGACCCTGTCGCCGCGCGCATGGCGCAATCTGCTGCCGGAAAACATGGCGGCCTTCGGGCTGTTGCCGCTGCTGTTCGTGCTGCTGTGGCTGGATGTGACCATCGCCGGCCAGGTCGAGCAGTGGTGGTTCGACGGCGACCTCCGCCAGTGGCTGTTCAGCCACTACGGCATCGATTACGCCCAGCGCAACACCCTGGTGACTGGCATGGCACTGGGGCTGGCGGTGATGCCGACCCTGTTCACGCTCAGCGAGGACGCCCTCTCGTCGGTGCCGCGCGGTCTGGCCGCAGGCTCCGCGGCGCTGGGCGCAACGCCATGGCAGAGCCTGCGTCGCGTCATCCTGCCTGCCGCCGCCGTCGGCCTGTTCTCGGCGATGATGATCGGCATGGGGCGCGCCGTCGGTGAGACGATGATCGTGCTGATGGTGGCCGGCAATACGCCGCTGGTGGATGCCAGCCTGTTCGAGGGCCTGCGCTCACTGGCCGCGACCCTGGCCATCGAGCTGCCAGAGGCCGAGGTCGGCAGCAGCCACTACCGCTTGCTGTTCCTCGCTGCCCTGGCATTGTTCGTCTTCACCTTCGTGGTCAATACGCTGGCGGAAGTGCTGCGACAGCGCTTCACGCCGCCCAATCAGGGGAGCTGGGGATGAGTCGCCCTGACACCAATCGTGCCAGCTCCTCCTTGCTGCGCCCGCGCGAGCCGCTGGTCGGGCGCCTGCAGCGCTACTGGCGTGACGGCGGCCCGTGGGGCTGGCTGAACGCCATGGCTGTCAGTGTCTCGCTGGTGCTGGTGCTGGGCCTGCTCAGCCTGCTGGTGGTGGGCTCCTTCAGTCACTTCTGGCCCTCCCGGCTGGTCGAGGTGGAGCTGACGGCGCAGCCGGGCCAGAGTCCCACGGCCCTGACCACCACGCGCGGAGAGCCGGCGGCCGACAATCGCCATCTGCTCGGCGAGCTGATGCACGAGGAGATGCGCCGTGTCGCCTCGGGCGAGGGGGACGACGCTCGCCAGCAATGGTGGTTGCTGCAGACATCTTCGCGTGACGGGGCCGCGGCCAGCTGGCAGTGGCTGCCGGAGACGCTGCTCGACAGGATGACCTTCCCCCGCCAGGCGCTGATGCTGGAAATGCGTGACGGTCGCACTCTCTACGGCATGCCACGGGCGCTGAGTGACCCGATGACAGGGGAGATGGACCACACGCCTGACGTCGGCGACGGACCTGCCCGGCCCTTGTCCGAGGACGCCGAGCCACTGTTTGCCCGCCTGAAGATGATCGAGAGCGAGCGCCGCCAGTTGCAGGCACTGCGCCTGAATAGTGAAGCCTTGAGCAGTCGCTACCAGGCGCTGCAGCAGTCTCTGGCATCCCGGCGCAGCGCCACTGCTGACGGTGACGCAGCGCGGACTCAAGAGGACGCTGAGCTCGAGCAGGAGATGCAGGAGGAGTTGGAGGAGGTGCGCAGCGCCTTCATCGAGCGTGAAGGTCAGCTGAGTGCCCTGCGTGATGCCCTGGCGGGCGGACAGTTGCTGCTGGGCGGCAATGGCGGCTACGAAGGCCGCATCGCACTCGATGATATCCGCAATGCCTGGCAGCCCAATGCGATGGGCTTCAGCGGCCGGCTGATGATGACGTTCAAGCGTTTTCGTGACTTTGTGGCCGGCGCGCCCACCGAGGGCTTTGGCGGCCTCTGGCCCGCCATCTTCGGCACCGTGCTGATGGTGGTGCTGATGTCGATCATGGTGATGCCCTTCGGCGTGATGGCGGCGCTCTATCTGCACGAGGTGGCCCATCAGGGGCGCCTGACGCGCCTGACGCGCATCGCGCTGCGCAATCTGGCCGGGGTACCCTCCATCGTCTACGGCGTGTTCGGTCTCGGCTTCTTCGTCTATGGACTGGGCGCCGGAATCGATGAGCTGTTCTACTCCGAGCGACTGCCGACGCCGACCTTCGGGACCGGCGGCATTCTGTGGGCCTCGCTGACGCTGGCCCTGCTGACTTTGCCGGTGGTGATCGTCGCCACGGAAGAGGGGCTGGCGCGCGTGCCGCGTCGTCTGCGCGAAGGCGCGCTGGCGCTGGGAGCGACACGCCTGGAAACGCTCAAGCGCGTGGTGATTCCGGCCGCCTCGCCGGCGCTGATGACGGGGCTGATTCTGGCCGTGGCGCGTGCGGCGGGTGAAGTCGCGCCGCTGATGCTGGTCGGGGTGGTCAAGCTGGCCCCGGACCTGCCGCTGGATGACAGCTTCCCGTGGTTGCATCTGGACCGGAAATTCATGCATCTGGGGCATCAGGTCTATGATCTGGCCTTCCAGAGTAGCGACGCCTTCAGCAGTCGGCCACTGGTCTACGCGACCGCGCTGGTGCTGGTGGTCGTGATTCTATGCCTCAATCTGAGTGCCATTCGCCTGCGTCACATGCTGGCACAACGTTACAAGGGAGCCACCGAATGAGGCGTGACTCTGAACAGCCCAAGCCCCAGTTGTTTCTTCAGGAGACGCCTGCGCGGCCGGCTGAGGACATCTGCCTGGAAACCTGCCACCTGAGCCTCGATTATCAGGCACGTGTCGGCAAGGAGAACCAGACGCGCCGCGCACTGGAGGACGTCAGCCTGCAGATCGCACGCAAGCGCGTGACGGCCTTCATCGGCCCTTCCGGCTGCGGCAAGTCGAGCCTGTTGCGTACCTTCAATCGCATGACCGATCTCGATGAACAGTCACGTCTTTCCGGCAAGGTACTGCTGGAGGGCGAGGACATCCATGCGCGCGGCGTGGACGTGCCGATGCTTCGCCGCCGGATCGGCATGGTCTTCCAGACACCCAACCCCTTTCCGATGTCGGTCTACGAGAACGTGGCTTTCGGGCTGCGGCTGGTCGGTGAGAATGACAAGCGCCACCTCGATGACAAGGTCGAATCCTGTCTGCGCTCCGCGGCGCTGTGGGAAGAAGTGAAGGACCGCCTGCACGACAGCGCGCTGGGGCTCTCGGGTGGCCAGCAACAGCGGTTGGTGATCGCGCGGACGTTGGCGGTCGAGCCGGAGGTGCTGCTGCTGGATGAACCGGCCTCGGCGCTGGACCCCATCTCGACGCTCAAGATCGAGGAGCTGATCCGTTCGCTGCGCTCGCGCCTGACGCTGATCATCGTCACGCACAACATGCAGCAGGCCGCGCGGGTCTCGGACGACACCGCCTTCCTGCATGAGGGCCGCCTGGTGGAATTCGCCCCGACCGACCAGCTGTTCACCAACCCGCGGCGCCGCCAGACGGAAGACTACATCACGGGGCGTTTCGGTTAGCGCGCTCATGCGCGAACGTGCACCCAGGTAGCCTTTTGGCCCTGATATTGCTGATGATGGCGGCCAGATACCGCCTTTGCGCCCCGGGTGAAACATAACTGCAATCAAGTGTCGGCATGCTGAGGGGGAGCCCGCTGTGTCAGTCAGTAGTGGGCCATACTTGTCACGTCATTCATGTCACGCCCCCTGACTCGGTGGGCGACTTTCCGGGAGAGGGAAATGGATATCACCAGCGATTCGCACGGCAAGCATATCTCAGAGCAGTTCAATCACGAGCTGGATGCACTGAAGACACACCTGCTGGCCATGGGCGGACTGGTAGAGAAGCAGCTGCAGGATGCCGTCACGGCATTGCTGGAAGGCGACAGTGAAACCGCCACGCGGGTGCGCGACAACGACAAGGCTGTCAACGACATGCAGCTCAAGATCGATGACGAGTGCACCCGGGTGCTGGCCCGCCGTCAGCCGGCGGCCTCCGACCTGCGCCTGGTGCTGGCCGTCATCCGCGCCACCTCCGATCTCGAGCGTATCGGTGATGAATCGAGCAAGATCGCACGCAACGCCATCTCGCTGGTCGAGAACGGCCAGAGCCCGCGCGGCATGGTCGAGGTGCGTCACCTCAGTCAGCACGTGCGCAGCATGGTGCGTGACTCTCTGACGGCCTTCGCGCGCTTCGATACCGACCTTGCCCTCAAGGTGCTGCGTGAAGATGCCTCGGTGGATCTGGAATATCAAAGTGCCATGCGTTCGTTGATGACCTTCATGATGGAAGACGCGCGCCAGATCACGCCGGTGCTCAACGTGATGTGGATTCTGCGTGCGCTGGAGCGTATCGGTGACCACGCCGACAACCTGGCCGAGTACGTCATCTTCCTGGTCAAGGGCGTGGATGTGCGTCATACCGATACCCACGAGCTGAAGCCGCAGGACCTGGACAAGCAGTGAGCTGACGCGTTTCCCTGTCCCTGTGTCGCCTCTTTCGCCCCGCACCTGCCCACAGACAGGTGCGGGGCGATTGCGTCGTGGGCGCGCGAACGGTGTCAGGCGGCCGACAGCTGCGCCGCGCAGGCGGGAGTGCTAGGGTGTGGCTCCGGTCAGCCCGCTGGCTGGCCGGTTCTTTTGAGATGACGAGGACGTCGCATGATTGATGCCGTATCGGCGCTGGTCCGCGGGACCCGCATGGTCTATACCCCCGGGCTGCGCCGCTTCGTATTCGTACCGCTGGCGATCAACCTGGTGCTCTACAGCATCACGCTGTGGGTATTGTTCAACCAGTTCGGTGGCTGGATCGATTACTGGATGCTCAAGGTACCGGCGTGGCTGGACTGGCTCAGCTGGTTGATCTGGCCGCTGCTGGTGGTGAGTCTGTTGCTGGTGGTGTTCTTCTCCTTCAGCCTGGTGACCAACCTGATCGCCGCGCCCTTCTACGGCATTCTGGCCGAGAAGGTCGAGCATCGCCTGGATGGCACCCTGATCGATGATGACCGTGGGCTGGTGAAGATTGGTGTCGACTCGCTGGAGCGTGAAATGGCCAAGCTGGCCTATTTCATCCCGCGCATGATCGCGCTGTTCATCATCGGCTTCATCCCGGGCCTGAACCTGCTCTCGCCGCTGTTGTGGGGGCTGTTCTCGGCCTGGAGCATGTCGATCCAGTATCTCGACTACCCGATGGACAACCATCAGGTCAGCTTCGGTGACATGAAGCAGCGCCTCAAGGCGCGCTGGTGGCCCTCACTGACCTTCGGCGCCGCGGTGTTCGTCATGACGCTGGTGCCGCTGGCCAATCTGCTGTTCATCCCGGGCGCTGTCGCCGGGGCGGTACTGATGTGGCAGAGCCACTACCGTCAGTTGCCGGCGCCGCGTCGTTAAGACAGCCTGTCGCAGAGGTGGCTTGTTGCTGAACTGGCTTGCCGCTGTACTGGCTTGTCATTGAGATAGCCGCAGCGTCGTCTGGCGGAGCAAAAGAAACGCCCCGCAGTCGCCTCCTTTCGAGGTGGCTGCGGGGCGTTCCGCGTTGGGCTGGCCTCCGACTCAGCTCATCACTGAATCAGCACATCACTGGGCTAGCGCACTGCTGGCCTGGGGAGCGCTCGCCTGACAGGCGCGCTCGTCGGGGAAGTGACAGCGGAAGCGCGCACCCTCGCCGGGGTGGCTGTCGATCTCCAGATGGCCCTGATGGCGAATCAGCACATGCTTGACGATGGCAAGCCCCAGACCGGTGCCTCCCGTGGCGGTGCTGCGGCCCTTGTCGATGCGGTAGAAACGCTCGGTCAGGCGCGGCAGGTGGACCGGGTCGATGCCGTCCCCGTCATCTTCCACCTCGACCAGCAGGCCCTGTTCATCCGCCTTCCAGCGCAGGGTGATATGGCAGTCTTCGGGAGTGTAGCGCACTGCATTGAAGACCAGATTCGAGATCGCGCTGCGCAGTTCCTGCTCCTCACCGCGCAGAGACAGGCTGGCATCGGCCTCGATGGAGAAGGTGTGACGTCCCTGGGACAGGCCTTCGGCGTCGTCGCGGATATGGCCGAGCAGGGCACCCATGTCGATGCAGCGACCATTGTCGGACAACTCGTCGGTTTCCAGGCGTGACAGGGTCAGCAGGTCTTCGACCAAGTGCTGCATGCGGTCGGTCTGGCTCTTCATCTGGCCCAGCCCACGCTGCCAGCGCGGTGGCAGGTCATCGGCGTAATCGGAGTAGGTCTCGAGATAGCCGGCCAGCACCGTCAGCGGCGTGCGCAGCTCATGGGAGACATTGGCCACGAAGTCGCGGCGCATCTCTTCCAGGCGATAGAGGCGGGTGACGTCACGCAGCATGACCAGACGCTCGTTGTCACCGAACAGGGTGATGGATATCTGCAGCGTCAGGTTGTCAGACAGCGGCGACTGCAGCGTCAGCGGCTCGCGGTAGGCCAGCCGATTGAAGTAATCGATGAAGACGGGGTCACGCAGATAGTTGGTGATGTGCTGGCCGCGGTCGTGGCTGGCCTTGAGACCGACCAGCTGCTCGGCAGCGCTGTTCCACCATTCCATGTCACCGTGGTTGTCCAGCATCACCAGGCCGTCGCGCATGGCCTCGGAGGATTCCTGGATACGGTTGAGGATGCTGCGCAGTCGCTCCTGAGTCTGGCGCTGGCCCTTCTGATAGCGGTAGAGACGATCGAGCAGGTCTCCCCACACGCCATCGCCGGGTGGTGGCTCTTCATGGGGATTGGTGATCAGCCAGGTATAGAGGCTCTTCAAGTGCTTGAGATGGACGAACAGATACAGCGAAAGGCCCAGTGCCAGGCCCCAGCCCAGATGGCCCAGCAGGCCACCGATCAGGCCGAAGCCACCGGCAAGGTAGCCGAGGCGCCATAGCTCGTTGGTCCAATAGCGCATGAATCCCTCAGGCCTGGGCGCTGAAGCGGTAACCGGTGCCGCGGACGGTCTGGATCAGATGCTGATGGCCTGTGCCCAGCGCCTTGCGCAGGCGACGGATGTGCACGTCCACGGTGCGCTCCTCGACATAGACGTTGCCGCCCCATACCTGATCGAGCAGCTGGCTGCGCGTGTAGGCACGCTCCTGATGCGTCATGAAGAACTGCAGCAGGCGATATTCGGTCGGGCCGACATCCAGCGAGTTGCCGTGGGCGGTGACGCGGTGGCTGGCCGGGTCGAGCATCAGGCCCTCGACTTCTACCGCCTCCTCGACCCCCTTGGGAGTGGTGCGACGCAGTACGGCCTTGAGACGGGCGACCAGCTCGCGCGGCGAGAAGGGCTTGGTGATGTAGTCGTCGGCGCCGGCTTCCAGGCCTTGAATCTTGTTGTCTTCCTCGCCCTTGGCGGTCAACAGGATGATCGGCAGCTCCGAGGTGGTCTCGTCACGCTTGAGACGCCGCGCGAGCTCCAGGCCACTGGTGCCCGGCATCATCCAGTCCAGCAACAGCAGATCGGGCTTTTCATCGACGACGATGGCGTGGGCGTCCTGGGCATTGTCTGCCTCCAGCACGCGGTAATCCGCCATTTCGAGGGCAACGGCGATCATCTCGCGAATCGAGGATTCATCGTCGACAATCAGTACGGTCTTGGAGCTCATCGCTAGATCCCATGCAGCAGTCGGCGCACGCGCCAGAATGACAAGTCGATGACGATTACAACCCGCTTATATGACAACGAGATGACAACTGCCAGCATGGCAGCTTGCACGCAAGCCTGCCAGCCGCCTTGGAGGCGCGGCAGGCAGGCATGAACCGTGGGCTGGGGCGCAACAGAGGGCAGGGATCGCTTTAAATTAAATAATGCGAATGTTTATGCAGGCGTCAGCTCATCGGCCAGGTCGCCAGGGCGATACCGGCGAAGATCAGCAGCCCCGTCCAATGATTGTTGAGGAACGCCTGGAAGCAGGGCGCACGCTCACGCTCACGGATCAGACGTTGCTGCCAGACGAAGGTGACGGCGGCGGCAGCCAGCCCCAGCCAGTAGAAGATGCCCAGCGCCAGGTGCAGTCCGATGCCGATCAATACCGCCAGCATGCCCAGCTGCAGAAGGCCGATCATCAGCTTGTCGGCCCGCCCGAACAGCACGGCGGTGGACTTGATGCCCACCTTGAGGTCGTCGTTGCGATCGACCATCGCATAGGCGGTGTCGTAGGCCACCGTCCACATCAGGTTGGCCGCGAACAGCCACCAGCCGTAGGTCGGCACTTCTTCCAGTGTCGCGGCGAAGGCCATCGGAATCGCCCAGCCGAAGGCGGCGCCCAGCACTACCTGAGGCAGATGATGGAAGCGCTTCATGAACGGGTAGCTGGCCGCCAGCAGCACGGCGACGATCGACAGCAGCACCGTGGTCAGGTTGGTGAAGCACACCAGCACGAAGGCGGCCGCGACCAGCCCCCCGAACAGCGTCAGTGCCTCGCGCTCCGAGATACGGCCCGAAGTCAGCGGCCGGTCTCGCGTACGCTCGACATGCTTGTCCCAATGGCGATCGGCGTAGTCGTTGATGACGCAGCCGGCGGCGCGCATCAGGTAGACCCCGGCGATGAAGATCAGCAGGGTCGTGCGCTCGGGGATGCCATCTGCCGCCAGCCACAGTGCCCACAGGGTCGGCCACATCAGTAGCCAGGTGCCGATGGGGCGGTCCAGCCGTGTCAGGGCGAGGTAGTCGGCCAGTCTGGAAGGACGCGAAGCGGCGGAAGTGGATGACGCGGTCATCGGGGCTCCTGGGCGGGTGGTAGTGGGCAAGGGAAGAGAGGGAAACGAGGCTAGTCGGCCGCACGGCTCAGGCCAGTTGCAGCGCGTGCTGGAAGGCTGGCGTGAAGCCCTCCTGCACCAGCACCTTGAAGCGACCATGCGAGAACATCGAGCGGCGCATCCACAGGCTGGTGGTGCGGGCCAGCGGCCTGGAGCTTGAAAGCACCAGCGGGGCGCGGCTGACATCGATGGCGCTGCGTATCAGGTCGGGCTGGCGAAACAGCCAATGGCCCAGCGAGCGCTCGCCCAGCGTCGAGAGGCGATGACCGTGGGCCAGGTCCAGCGCCGCCAGAGAGCGTGCGATCACCCATGGCGTATCGCCATGACAGAGCGCCACTTCGCGTCGCCAGACATGCCGGCGTGGGCCGATGCCCAGCAGGCGTGCCTCATCCAGCCGTGCGGGGCCGGTGTCCTGCAGCAGCAGGCGCACGCGCAGGCCCTGGATTGGCTGGCCATCGCGTTCATCCTGCTGCTGCATGGCGCCGGCAAGACGCTGGGTCAGCGAGTCCGTCGAGGAGAGCCACGCCCACCAGCCGGCCGGCATGACACCCTGCAGCGCGGCAGCCGGCTGCCAATGACGGCGCACCGCCGCCGAAGCAGCGGGTGCGGCGCGCGTGGGCGAAGGCCAGCGAGGCGCAGGCTGGTACGGGTTCTCGGCTGACGAATGAGGCGCCTCACAGGTGGAGGTCTGTGGCGTGAGCGCTGCGCGGTGAGGCTCGCCTGCTGGGCATCGGACCACGGTGAATTCCCTGTCAGGATGACGAAATGGCGAGTCTAGCATGGCCGGGCGGCAAGGCCTCCCGCTCAGGCATGCCTGCACTGCTGACGGGCTGGTATGCTGGGCGCATTCATCGGCGTTCATGACGGACGCTGCTGGCGCTCCTTCATCAGCGCTTCCCTCGGATCGATCTCAGGAGATGGTGCCATGCGCGACCCTCGCACCCTTGTCATCATTGGTACCGGCATGGCGGGCATTGGTCTGGCGCGCGCGCTGCGTGCGCGTGACAAGGACAGCCGGCTGATCCTCATCAGCCAGGACAGCGGCCACGATTACGCCAAGCCGATGCTGTCCACCGCCTTCGCCAAGAAGATGTCGGCCACCGACCTGTCGCGTCAGGCGCCGGTGGCGCTGGCAGACGAGCTGAATGCCGAGCTGCGTACCCATCAACGCGTCACTGCCATCGACGGTGATGCCCGCCGGCTCTGGCTGGGCGAGGAGTGTTTGGCCTATGACGAGCTGGTGCTGGCACTCGGCGCGGCGCCGCGTCGCCCCTTCCCCGTCGCCGCGGAAGTGGCCTCACGCGTGCAGAGCATCAATGACCTCGACGACTATGCGGCCTTCTGCGCGACGCTGGCGAAGGCCCGCGAGCGCGGAGAAGACGGGCATGTGGTGATTGTCGGTGCCGGATTGGTCGGCTGTGAATACGCCAATGATCTGACGGCCGCCGGCCACTGCGTCACCTTGGTCGCGCCGGAGGAAACTCCGCTGGATGGATTGCTGCCGCAAGCACTGGGGCAGCGTCTGGGCGCGGCGCTGGATGGGCTCGGTGTGACGCGTCGCCAGGGCGAGATGGTCGAGACCATCGCCGCCAGCTCAGGCGAGGAGGCCGAGCGCCAGGCCGCGCCGGTCGAGGTGCGCCTGCAGAGCGGTCGTCGCCTGACGGGCTCCGTGGTTCTGCTGGCGACCGGCCTGGCGCCGCGCATTCGTCTGGCGCAGGCCGCGGGTCTGAGTGCCGGCGGCGATGGCATCCGTGTCGACCGCCACCTGGCCACCTCACAGCCGCATATCTGGGCGCTTGGCGATTGCGCCAGTGTCGAGGGCGTCAATGCCATGTATGTCCAGCCGCTGCAGATGGCCGCGCGCACCCTGGCGGCCAACCTGTGTGGCGAGCCGAGCGTGCTCGACTGGAAGGCGTGGCCGGTGCTGGTCAAGACACCGGCCTTGCCGGTGGTGGCCTATCCGCCGCGTTCGGCCGTGGCGCGCTGGCAAATCACCGGTGAAGGCGATGATCTCGAAGCGCGTGCACTGGATATGAACGAACGCTTGATTGGATATGCGTTGACAGGCGCCGCCGTTCGCAGGAAAGTCGAGCTAGCGCGGCAGGCGCCGCCGTTGCTAGGCTAGGCGATGCCATGATCGATGGTCGTAAATCCCTTGCTGCCAGCGCGGTCAGGCACGATAGTGAATGCTCCGTCAGACATGCTGCCCGGCGGGCGTGGTCTGACAGATTGCTGCCATCGACAGGTTTGATACGGCTAAGCTTGCCGGAAGCGGATTGCGTCGCCGCCATACGCCACCGTTAGCAAGTGCAAGAACAACAATGGAAACGGCGGCTTGGCCGCCCGTGCAGAATGCCAAATCAGGAGGGCTTTTCATGCGCAAGCCAGAACTCGCTGCGGCCATCGCCGAGCGTGCGGATCTATCCAAGGACAAGGCCAGTCAGGTACTGAACGTGATTCTCGACGAGATCACTCATACCGTGGCCAAAGGCAATGACGTCTCACTGATCGGTTTCGGGTCATTCACCGTGCGCCAGCGTGCGGCGCGTACCGGCAAGAACCCCCAGACAGGCAAGCCGCTGACCATCCCGGCCAGCAAGACCGTTGCCTTCAAACCCGGCAAGTCGTTGAAGGACGCCGTGACCAAGTAATCCCGTTTCGTGCTTCAGCGCACGATTCCGGGTAGCTGTCGTCATGGCCTTCAATCGTCGTCATCCAAGGCCATGTCGGCTGTCGTGCTGATGCCACCGGTTCCGCCCTGCGGGGCCGGTGGCATTTTCATATGGCCTGCGTGAACGCCGCTTCGCGATTCAAGGACTGACACCATGAAGCTCAAGATATTGCTGTGGGTGCTGGGGCTGCTGCTCAAGCGCGCCTTCAAGCGCGACCCCGAATTTCGTGCCGAGCTGGAAAAGCGCCCGCTGGACTGGGGAGTCGCGACCGAAGACATGCGCATCGCGCGCCACTACCGCATGTCTCGCGCAGGGGTCACCAGCGACAATGGCCTGCCGGTGGATACCGAGCTTGAACTGCGCTTCGCCGATGCCGACAGTGCGGTGGCCTTCCTGCTCAAGCCTTCGCCGCGCGCCTTTCTGCAAGGCCTGATGGACCAGCGCGTACGCCTGGTCGGCGATTCGGCCCAGCTCAACCGTCTGCAGTCATTGCTCAAGCGCATTCGCTGAATAACCCGGCAGTCCCGCCGTTGCCGACCTTGTTGCCGCTCTTGTTGCTGAGCATGGCAACAAGAACGCCCTGCTGATCCACTCAGCAGGGCGTTTCACACCTTCAGGCGCTCTCCGTCTCTCCGCCTCTCTCGGCTTTCCCTCAACCGAGCAACTGCTTGAGACCGGGAATGCCTTCAAGTACCTGGTCGACCACGCCATCGCCGGCTTCCTCGCGGGCATAGTTGAGCGTCTCGTCGGCCACGCCACGCGCCTGGTTCATGTCGAGGTCCAGCCCCATCAGCTTCTGGCCCAGTTCCAGCGCACCGCCACCGCTGCCGCCGGTGAAGGCGCTGACGGCGCCCATCAGGCCGCCCATGAGGCCACCGCCACCTGACTCGGCGGCTTCCTCGCTTGCGCTGCCGATCAGGCCTTCGGCCCCCGGAATGGCGCCCAGCAGTGAGGCGGCCGGGCCATCCGGCCCCTGCTCACGCACGAACTTGAGAACCATGCCGACCGCCTGCTCGGCGATTTCCGGTGACAGCCCGAGGGAGCCAGTGACGCGTTCGATAAGAGGATGCATCGGTATTCTCCATGAAAGCCAATGAGGTCAGGAGTCTTCAGAGTGGCACGTCGCGGCGATTCGACATTCGACGCGCCCGCCAACGCTTGCATGCACCATGGCTCTCGGACACGGCAGAACGGGGTGTTATGCTAGCGATATAAATCTAAAGTCTAATGCGCTGCACGGCGCCCTGGTCACGGAACACTTCATGACACGCTCTCTCCTGGACTCCCTCATGCACTCCCTGCGTCGTCTGTGGACGCTGGATGCCTTCAGCTATTCGCTGCGCATGTTGATCGCGCTGGGTGGCGTGATGGCGGTGGGGTTCTGGCTTGACGAGATGGCAGTGGTGATTCCGCTGTTTCTGGGCGTGATCGCCTCGGGGCTGGCAGAAACCGATGATCACTGGCGCGGCCGACTGCGCGCGCTGGGCATGACGCTGGCCTGCTTCAGCATCGCTGCCGTCTCGGTGGAGCTGTTGTTCGGCATGCCGCTGCCCTTCGTGATCGGGCTGGCGCTGGCCACCTTCGCGATGCCGATGCTGGGCGCCATCGATGCCCGCTACGGCGCCATCGCGCGCGCCTCGTTGATTCTGGCCGTCTACACCATGATCAGCCTCGAGCAGCAGCATGGAGATGGGCAGATCGCGGTGCTGGAGCGCAGCCTGCCCGAATGGCTGCGGGAGCCGGGGCTGGGCATCAATCTGGTCCAGCCGTTGCTGCTGGTGGTGGGGGCGTCCTGGTATGGCCTGCTCTCGGTCGTGTGGTGTGCGCTGTTCTCGCGCCAGCCGCTCAAGCACAGCATGGCGACGCTCTACCGTGAGCTGGGGCGCTACCTGATTCTCAAGGCGCAGCTGTTCGAGCCGCTGCGCAATGTCGACCAGTCTGCCCGCCGTCTGGCGCTGGCCGAGCAGAACGGCCGCGTGGTGGTGGCGCTCAACCAGACCAAGGAGATGGTCTTTCGGCGCCTCGCCGGACGGCGCGATACCACCAAGCTCGACCGCTACCTGCGCCTCTACTTCATCGCCCAGGACCTCCACGAGCGCGCCAGCTCCAGCCATTATCCCTACGGCCAGCTCACCGACGCCTTCTTCCATCACGACATCCTGTTTCGCTGTCAGCGCCTGCTGGAGCAGCAGGGGCGCGCCTGTCGCGGGCTCGGCAAGGCGCTGTTGATGCGCCAGCCCTTCGATGCCAGTGACAGCCAGCAGGCGCTGGAAGACCTCAACGCCTCGCTCGTCTATCTCAAGCAACAGCAGCGGCCCGAGTGGCATCATCTGATGCAGGCGCTGGAAGCTCTCGCCAGCAACCTGCGCCTGATCGAAGGCCAGATCGCGCGCCTGAATGATCTCGAAGCCGTCAGCAATGAAAGCGACAACAGCCTGCTGGACCGCTCGCCCCACGGCACGCGCGACATGTTCGAGCGTATCCGCAGCCACCTGACGCCGCGTTCGCCGATCTTTCGCCATGCGCTGCGCCTGACCGCGACGCTGGTGGCCGGCTATGGCGTGCTGCTGGCGGTACACCCGACCCAGGGTTACTGGATTCTGCTGACCGGGCTGTTCGTGTGCCGTCCCAGCTACGGCGATACGCGCCGCACGCTGGCGCAGCGGATTCTGGGCACGCTGATCGGTCTGGTCGCCGGCTGGGCGCTGATCAGCCTCTTCCCGGCGCCCACGATCCAGGCCGGTATCGCTGTGGTGGCGGGGGTGCTGTTCTTCGCCACCCGTGGCTCGCGCTACACCCTGGCCACCGCCGCCATCACGCTGATGGTGCTGGCGTGCTTCAACCAGGTCGGCGATGGTTTCGATCTCATCTGGCCGCGCCTGTTCGATACGCTGGTCGGTGGCCTGCTGGCCGGGCTGTCGGTGGTGTTGATCCTGCCGGACTGGCAGGGCCGCAAGCTCTACCGACAGGCCGGCGTCAGCCTCAAGACCAGCGGCCGCTATCTGGGCGAGGTGCTGTCCCAGTACCGTCACGGCAAGCGCGATGATCTGGCCTACCGTCTGGCACGCCGCAATGCCCATAACGCCGATGCGGCCTTCTCCAATCTGCTGGCCACGGCCCGCAAGGAGCCCGGCCACTTCCGGCGCGATGTCGAGCCGGGCTTCGGCTTCCTGCTCCACGCGCACACCGTGCTCGGCTATCTCTCGGCATTGGCAGCGCATCGTGGCGAACTGGAATCGACCGCCTCGGCCAGCAGCGGCATCGAGACGCTGCTGCGCCATGGCGAGCGCCTGAGTCAGCAGCTGACGGCGTTGGGGGAGCAATTGGAGGCGGGCGGCGAGATCGCCGTCACGCTGGACAGCGAAGACGAGATAGCGGCGCTGGAAGCCGAGGTCGAGCAGGTCGAATCCACCACCGGACGCCTGGCGCTGTCGCAGCTGATTCTGGTGCTGCGGCTGTTGCAGCCGCTGGAAAGCGCCGGCACTCAGTTGATCAAGGCCAGCCGCGCCAGCTGAGTCGCTGACGCGTGGCGGGAGGGAGATGGCGCTCAGACGGCGCCGTATTGCCCGGCCGCCTCGCCCAGCCAGCGGCGAATCAAGGGCTCCGCGGCCTGCGGGGCCTCGCTGAGGATGGCATCGGCCAGGGTCGTGGTCGGAGCGATCAGGTCACTGTCACGCTCTAGATCGGCGATCTTCATTCCCGCCAGCCCCGTCTGGCGCGTGCCCAGCACTTCGCCGGGTCCGCGTAATTCCAGGTCCTTCTCGGCGATCTTGAAGCCATCCGTGGTCTCGCGCATCACTGCCAGGCGCTGCTTGGAGTGCTGCGACAGCGGCGGATGATAGAGCAGCACACAGAAGCTCTCGGTGCTGCCACGCCCGACTCGGCCACGCAGCTGGTGCAGCTGCGACAGGCCGAGACGCTCGGGATTGTCGATCACCATCAGGCTGGCATTCGGCACATCGACCCCGACTTCGATCACCGTGGTCGCCACCAGCAGGTCATGCTCGCCATCCTTGAACGCCGCCATCACCTCGGCCTTCTCGGCCGCCTTCATGCGGCCATGGACCAGGCCGATGGACAGCTCCGGCAGCGCCTCGGTCAGCTCGTCACGCGTCACCTCGGCGGCCTGACAGGTCATCACCTCGGATTCCTCGATCAGTGTACACACCCAATAGGCCTGACGGCCCTCGAAGCAGGCGGCGCGGATGCGCTCGACCACCTCGGGACGCCGCGGGTCGGCCACCGCGACGGTCTGCACCGGGGTGCGCCCCGGCGGCAGCTCATCGATCACCGACAGGTCGAGGTCGGCGTAGGCGCTCATCGCCAGGGTGCGCGGAATCGGCGTCGCGGTCATGATCAGCTGGTGCGGTGTCAGACCACCGGCTTCCCCCTTTGCCCGCAACGCGAGGCGCTGATGCACGCCGAAGCGGTGCTGCTCATCGACGATCGCCAGCCCCAGGCGCTGGAAGGTCACATCGGCCTGAAACAGCGCATGCGTGCCGACCACCATGCGCGCCCGGCCATCGGCGATGGCGGCCTTGGCATCCAGCCGCGCCTTGCCCTTGAGCTTGCCGGCCAGCCACGCCACCTCGATGCCCAATGGCTCCAGCCATTCGCGAAAGTTGCGGTAGTGCTGCTCGGCGAGGATCTCGGTGGGTGCCATCAAGGCCGCCTGACAGCCGCCGCCGATGGCGATCAGCGCCGCCATGGCTGCCACCACCGTCTTGCCCGAGCCCACGTCGCCCTGTACCAGGCGCAGCATCGGGACCTCGCGCACGAGATCACGGCGCACGTCATCCAGCACGCGGCGCTGGGCACCGGTCAGCGAGAAGGGCAGCTGGGCCAGAAAGCGCGTGCTCAGGCCGCCACTGGCGCTCAGCGAGGGCGCGCCATCCTGCTGGATACGCGCGCGCACCTGACGCAGGCTCAGCTGGTGGGCGAGCAATTCTTCCTGGGCGAGGCGGCGCTGACTGGGGTGCACGCCGTCACTCATCTGGTCGACGGGGGCGTCCGGCGGCGGCTCGTGAAGAAAGCGCAGACACTCGATCACGCCGGGCAGGCGAAAGCGCGTGCGCAGCGCTTCGGGGATCAGGTCCGGCAGCTCGTGGGGCGTCTCCTCGAGCTGCTTGAGCGCCTGGGCGATCAGGGCGCGCAGGCGTGCCTGGTTGAGGCCTTCGGTGGCCGGATAGATGGGTGTGAGGTGGTCTTCCACCGGTGCGGCGCCCTGGCCAAGCAGGCGGTATTCCGGATGGTAGATCTCGAGACCGGTGGCTCCGGCGCGTGCCTCGCCGAAGCAGCGCACGCTATGGCCACGCTGGAATTGCTGCTGCTGGGCTGGGGAGAAGTGGAAGAAGCGCAGACTGAGAATGCCGCTGCCATCGCGCAGACGCACCAGCAGGCTGCGGCGGCGACCCTTGACGATGTCGCAGGCTGTCACCTCGCCTTCCACCACTGCCTCCATGCCACTCTTGAGCGTGCCGATGGGCGTGACGCGAGTGCGGTCCTGATAGCGCAGCGGTAGATGGAACAGCAGGTCTGCGACGCGTTCCAGCCCGAGGCGCGACAGCTTCTCGCTCAGCGCGGGGCCGACGCCGCTCAGGCTGTCCAGCGGTCGGGCCAGCGCGCCGGTGGCAAAGACACCAGCGCTGGCGGGCCCGGCAGATGAGGCGTCCGTGCCCGCCCTGCTCATGCCGGTTCGTGGCTCTGGGAAGCGGAGCCCTGCATGCCGTTCTCATTGCTCTGGCGGGCACGATTGGAGCACTCGGCGATCGCCTGGCTGATCACGTCGATGGCCTTGGGGCGCGGGAAGCTGGCACGCCATGCCAGCGCCACGCTGCGGCTTGGAGCCGGGTCCTTGAAGGGCCGCGTCTCGAGCACGCCGCTCTCGTAGTGACCGGTACCGGTGGCCGAGTAGGGCAGCACGGTGATGCCGAGGCCGGAGGCGACCATGTGGCGGATGGTTTCCAGCGAGCCGCCTTCGGCGATCAGTGTATTCTCGGGGTTGTTGATCTGATTGCCGATGGCCGGGCAGGCCTCGAGAATCTGATCACGGAAGCAGTGGCCCTCGCCGAGCATCAGCAGTCGCTCGTTGATCAGCTGCTCCTTGGCGATGCTGTCCTGCCCGAGCAGGGAGTGGCCGGCCGGCAGCAGGATTTCGAAGGGTTCCTCGTAGAGCGCCTTGGTCAGCACGTCGGTCTCGGTGAACGGCAGCGCGACGATGATCACGTCCAGCTCGCCATTGCGCAGCTTGCGCCGCAGGTCGCCGGTCATGCCTTCCTCGATGTAGAGCGGCATCTTCGGCGCACGCCGCGTCAGTTCCGGCACCAGGTGCGGGAAAAGGTAAGGGCCGATGGTATAGATGGCGCCGATGCGCAGGGGGCTTGAGAGCTGGTCCTTGCCGGAATTGGCCAGTTCCTTGATCACGCTGGACTGCTCCAGCACGCGCTGGGCCTGCTGAACGATCTTCTCGCCGAGCGGTGTGACCTGTACGGTGGACTTGGAACGCTCGAACAGTGCGACTCCCAGCTCTTCCTCAAGCTTCTTGACGGCCACCGACAGGGTGGGCTGCGAGACGAAGCAGCGCTCTGCGGCGCGTCCGAAATGACGCTCCTGGGCCAAGGTTACGATATAGCGGAGTTCTGTTAGAGTCATGATTCCTGCCCGGAACTGGCATCCTGGGATGCGGTGGGTACCGATTCGTTTTACCAAGGAGCACGGCAAAGGTGAAGAAGACGAGTCTCATCCTCGGTTGTGGCGACGTTGGCAGTGCGCTGGCGCGCGAACTGCTCAAGGCCGGTCAGCACGTCATCGGTGTCAGGCGTGATGTGTCCGCATTGGCGGATCTCGATATCGGGACGCTGGCGTTGGACATCACTGCCGAAGGTGCACTGGCCAGCTTGCCAGATGCCGACACGGTGGTACATGTGCTGAGCGCCGACCGCTTCGACGAAGAAGCCTATCGCGCCGCTTACGTCGACGGCATTCGGGCGCTGGTGACGGAGCTCGAGTCGCGCGCCAAACCGCCGACCCGCGTGCTGTTCGTGTCCTCGACCTCCGTCTACGCCCAGAAGGATGGCGAGGAGGTCGACGAGCAGTCGCCCACCGATGCCACCAGCTTCTCGGGCCAGTTGATGCGCGAAGGCGAGCAGGCACTGCTCGATTCCTCGCTCGACGGCACCGTGGTGCGCTTCTCCGGCATCTACGGGCCGGGCCGCGACATGCTGATCCGCCAGGCGCGTGATGGTCGCATCGCCGCCAGCAACCCGCCACTTTATTCCAACCGCATCCACCGTGACGACTGCGCGGGCGTGCTGGCGCACCTGATCGCGCTGAGCCTCGAGGGCAAGCCGGTCGAGCCGATCTATCTGGCCACCGACTGTGATGGCGCACCGCTGCACGAAGTGATGGCCTGGTTGGCGCGTCAGCTCAAGGTCGAGTCCACCGAGGTGATCCAGTCACCGCTGCGGCGGCGTTCCAGCAAGCGCTGCGGCAATGCCCTGTTGCTCGAGAGTGGCTACACCTTCCGTTATCCGACCTTCCGCGAAGGCTATGCCGAGGTGCTCAAGGAGCACGGCGTGACGGTGCCGAAGAGCGAATTGTCGGGCCGCTGATCTTTCACTTGTCCACATGCGGTTGCGCGTCGACTCGTCCGACCGGATGTGGATAAGTTGAAGGTTGATCAAGCATTGACCGATAACTGACAGTGCCCGCCCCGGAATCCCGGGGCGGGCACTGTCGTCTCTGCGTCAGGCACTCCTTGCGGGTGACCTGCCATCGTCAGTGAGCGGGTGTTCAGTCACCGATGACCATCACGCCTTCGGCTTCGAAGGCCACGCCCTTGGGCAGCGCCTTGACGCCGACCGCGGCGCGCGCCGGGAAGGGCGCGGTGAAGAACTCTTCCATCACCGCGTTGACGCGCGCGAAGTCGTTCAGATCGGTCAGGTAGAGGTTGAGCTTGACGATGTCTCCCAGGTTGCCGGCGGCTTCTTCGCACACGGCATTCAGGTTGGTGAAGACCTGACGCGCCTGCGCCTCGATACCGCCTTCGACGACTTCCATCGTCTGCGGGTCCAGCGGAATCTGGCCGGACAGATAGACGGTGTTGCCCGCCTTGACCGCCTGGGAATACGGACCGATGGCAGCAGGGGCCTTGTCGGTGTTGATGATCGCGCGATTGCTCATGACATGCTCCTTGTGACTGCGTTCACGCCTTGCCGGTTGCGAGTGTTGTGCGGTGGCGGCTTTCAGCAGCGGATTACGATTGTGGTTATAGGGGCTCGCCGTCCACAGCGAGTTCGGTCACGGCCAAGGTCATGCACTGCCGTCGAGCTGACGTACCGTCGAGTTGACGTGCATGGCCTTGGCCGCGACACGGGTGTTCAAGAAGAACGTGCCCGATGGCTACTCTGCGGCAGCCTTGAAAACAAAAACCGCGCCGCCCGCCAGTGGCGGACGACGCGGCCAGTACGGTAGATCAGCTGAGGACGCGGGTGATTCGCTCCACGTGCAACAGGTTGCGCATGCGCTTGATGATGCGCGCCAGATGAATGCGGTCACGCACGGCCAGCGTCAGATTGACGATGGCCAGATGGGCGTCGCGTTCCTCGATACCGATGCGCTCGATATTGGCTTCGGCATCGGTGACCAGCTCTGCCAGCTCGGCGATCAGGCCGCGCTGGGTCTGTGCCTCGATACGCAGCGCCACCGTGAAGTCGCCTTCGACCTGATCGGCCCAGGTCAGCGGGAAGACGCGTTCCGGGTCGCTGGCCAGTTCGGTGATGTTGCTGCATTCCTGACGATGGACCACCAGTCCCTTGCCGGCCGACAGATGGCCCATGATCGGCTCGCCGGGCAGCGGGTGACAGCAGCGCGCGTAGCTGGTGACCATGCTGTTGCCACCGCTGACCTGCATCGGGCTGTTGCCGCTGTTCTCCGCCTGGACATTGCCGTCCTTGGCCGAGAACTTGGGTTGCTGCGCCGTGGCGCTGGTCGTGTCGCTCAGAAGGCTCTGGGCCACGCTGTAGGCGGCGCGGGTGCCGAGCCCGATGGACTCGAGCAGATCATCACGCCCACCTTCCAGCTCCAGCTCCGCGGCCAGCGTATCGAGACGCCTGGGCGGCAGTTGCTCGAGGGAAGCGTCCAGCCCGGCGAGTGCCTTGTTGAGCAGGCGCTGACCCAGGGTTACGGATTCGCTGCGCTGCTGATGCTTGAGGTAATGACGCACGGCAGAGCGCGCCTTGGCCGTGGTGACGAAGTTGAGCCACGCCAGATTGGGCTTGGCGCCCGGCGCGGTGATGACTTCGACGGTCTGGCCACTCTCCAGCGGCGAGGACAGCGGCGCCAGATGACGATCGATGCGGCAGGCGATACAGCTATTGCCGACATCGGTGTGCACCGCATAGGCAAAATCGACCGCCGTCGCGCCGCGCGGCAATTCCATGATGTCGCCCTTGGGGGTGAATACGTAGGTATCGTCGGGGAAGAGGTCGTTCTTGACGTGCTCGATGAACTCGAGCGAGTTGCCGGCATGGCGCTGCATCTCGAGCAGACCCCGCACCCATTCGCGGGCGCGCGCATGGCTGCCGGCGCCGATGGGGCGGTCGGTCTGGCCGGCCTTGTACAGCCAGTGCGCCGCGATGCCGTTGTTGGCCATCGCTTCCATCTCGCGGGTACGGATCTGTACCTCGATGGGCATGCCATTCATGCCGAACAGCGTGGTGTGCAGACTCTGGTAGCCGTTGGCCTTGGGGATCGCGATGTAATCCTTGAAGCGACCCGGCACCGGCTTGTAGAGATTGTGCACCACGCCGAGGATGCGATAGCAGCTGTCCACGTCATCGGTGATGATGCGGAAGCCGAACACGTCCATCAATTCATTGAAGGGCTTCTGCTGGTCACGCATCTTGCGATAGATGGACAGCAGATGCTTCTGACGACCGATCACCGAGCCGGGCAGCTGATCGCGCTCCAGCGCGTTCTGCAGACTGGCCTGGATCTCGCGCATCAGGGTACGGCGATTGCCACGCGCGGCGGTGACGGCACGCTTGATGCGTTCGGAACGCATCGGGTGCAGCGCCTGGAAGGAGAGGTCTTCCAGCTCGACGCGAATGGTGTTGATACCGAGACGGTTGGCGACGCGGGCGTAGATCTCGAGCGTCTCACGGGCGATGCGACGCTTCTTCTCGGGGCGCAGGGCGCCGAGGGTACGCATGTTGTGCAGACGGTCGGCCAGCTTGACGATGATGACGCGGATGTCCTGGGACATCGCCAGCACCATCTTCTGGAAGTTCTCGGCCTGGGCGACGGCCTTGTCTTCGAAGGTGATCTGGGTCAGCTTCGAGACGCCATCCACCAGCAGGGCGACGGGTTCGCCGAACTGGCCTGCCAGTGCCTCGAAGGTCACGCTGGTGTCTTCGATGACATCGTGCAGCATGGCGGCCATCAGGCTCTGATGGTCCATGTGCATGTTGGCGAGAATGTTCGCCACCGCTAGCGGGTGGGTCACATAGGGTTCACCGGAACGCCGGCGCTGGCCATCGTGGGCCTGCTCGGCGTAATAGAAGGCGCGCCTAACCTGACGGATCTCTTCCTCGGGAAGATAACCGCCCAGGCGGTCTGCCAGGTCATCGATCGTGAACATTCAGCGGCCTTGGCTCAGAGTGATTCCGGGCCCGCACCCCGTGCTCCGGCCGCGAGGACGGGAGTGGCAGAGGTGCGGAAGCACACATGCAGTCGGCAGGTTGAGCGTGGGCTCAGTCTTCGATCTGCGGCATTACCGGCTTGCGCTGGATCGGAGCTTCGACCGGCTCGTTCAGGATGTCACGACCGACCAGACCCGCCGCCACTTCGCGCAGGGCGAGGACGGTGGGCTTGTCGTTTTCCCACGGCAGTTGGGCGTTGCGGCTGCCGCGTGACAGCTGACGGGCACGACGTGTGGCGATCATCACCAGCTGGAAGCGGTTGTCGAGGTTCTCGAGGCAATCTTCTACGGTTACGCGAGCCATGGCGGTGCACCTATCAATAGCGGGATATTCGGGGTTCGCTGTCGGCGTGTAATCAGCGCAGAGTACCGCGACCGCTAGGGGCCACTTACCCTGATCATCTGACAGTATCTCGCACACGACGCAAGCACAATGCCGCTGAGCCGGCCCGCCAGGGGCGAGACGGCTCAGCGGCCAATGATTCTGAAAGGGAATCGAGTCTACTCGACGCCGTCGTGACATGACAAGTCAGACGCGATCAACTCCTTCGCCCGGCGCGCCTGTCGGCGGCGTACGCGACCACAGCGCGCATGATCAGGACGAAAGCCGGCAAGTCCTGCCCGACTGTCAGGCTGTTCGAACTGCTGTCAGAACGGCCGGTCAGCGCGGCTGAGTGAGCAGCCGGATTCCCGCCGCCGTCATCAGTCGGCCAGCAGGGAATCGAGCAGTGCCGCGTGGCGATGCTGCACGCGCGGCAGACGCGCACGCTGGGCATTGACGAGTCCGCACAGCTCGTCGAGGGCCTGCTCGAAGTCATCATTGATGACGATCAGGTCGTATTCGTCGTAGTGGGACATCTCGCTGACCGCATCGCGCATGCGACGCGCGATCACGTCCTCGCCATCGGTACCGCGACCGGACAGACGCTCGAGCAACGCTTCACGCGACGGCGGCAGGATGAAGATGGAGACGGCTTCCGGCACCTGGGCGCGCACTTGCTGGGCACCTTGCCAATCGATCTCGAGGATGACGTCCTCGCCCTTGCTCAGGCGAGCTTCGACCGCCGGGCGCGAGGTGCCATAGAAGTTGTCGAAGACCTGGGCGTGCTCGAAGAAGTCGCCCTGCTCGATCATGGTCTTGAAGTGATCGACATCCACGAAGTGGTAGTTGACGGCATCCTGCTCGCCCGGGCGCTGGGCGCGGGTGGTGTGCGAGACGGACACGCCGATACCGTCCATGCGCTCCAGCAGTGCCTTGACCAGGGTGGTCTTGCCGGCGCCGGACGGCGCGGAAATGATGTAGAGCGTGCCACGTGCGTTGCTGGCCGCCGAGGAAGATGCTGAAGAAGTCGAAGACATGGAAGTGATCCGCTTGCTGTCGCTGAATCGCGGCATTATCGCATAATCCACCCCGCTTGGGCTGCACACGCGCATGACAGTCCCGTGATGCAATGTTGCAGCTCGGGCATCACAGTTGTCGTCGCGAGGTGGCTGGGTTGGCGGGGCGTTATCTGCAACAATAGTTGTATATTTCAGTTGTCACTCAAGCGTCGGCCAGCGCTCGCGTCAGCCAGTGCTCGCGCCGCTTGTGCCTTGATGGGAGACACGGCTTGTCGCCACCTCGTCACTCAGGCTTGGGCTTGCGCACTCCCGTGATTCCCATCGCGCCTTGCTAGACGAGGTTCGTGAACTTTGCTTCGCAAGCCGCGTACGTAAATCGCGTGTATACATCGATAGAGCAGCGCCAGACGTGCCGCAGGCCTCCGCCAGAGAGGCCGCGCACGAGCGCATCACCCGTTACCTGTCCCGCGCGCCATTCATTCCCGCCTTCCGGCTGATGATGAATGGCGCGCGGTCTTTTGCCTTGTGCAGCGCCAGCCATGCGCGGGCAATGTCAGCCGTGGCCTGCCCCTGACAGCGGTGCCACGGCTGAGTACGGCCACGGGTGATATCCCCTTTTCAAGTTTCAGGAGACCCGGACATGTCTGCCTCCCCCGTTGCGCGCCATCCGCGCATCGCCGAACTGGCGCTGGCGCTCGGCGCCTTCGCCATCGGCACTACCGAATTCGTGATCATGGGCCTGATGCCCAACATCGCGGCGGATTTCAATGTGTCATCCCAGCAGGTCGGCTACGCCATCAGTGCCTATGCGATGGGCGTGGTGGTCGGTGCCCCCCTGATCTCGGCGCTGGGCGCACGCCTGCCGCGTCGCGGGCTGCTGATCGGCCTGATGCTGCTGTTCGCGGTCAGCAACGTGGCCAGCCTGCTGACACCGTCGCTGACCAGCTTTGCCGCGCTGCGCTTCATCGCCGGCCTGCCGCATGGTGTCTATCTGGGCGTCGCGGCCCTGGTGGCGGCGGATGCTGCCCCCGCCGGCGAGCGCGGGCGGGCCGTCGGTCGCGTGATGATGGGCCTGACGGTGGCGATTCTGATCGGGGCGCCAGCGGCGACCTGGTTCGGCAGCCTGTTCGGCTGGCATTCCGCCTTCCTCGTCGTCGGTCTGCTGGCGCTGGCCACGGCGCTGCTGGTGCGCGGCTTCGTGCCCTATCAGGCCGGCAATCAGGACGCGACCCCGCTCACCGAGCTGGCAGCCCTGATCAAGCCGCGGGTGCTCTATACCCTCGGCATCGCCTGCATCGGTTTCGGTGGCATGTTCAGTGTCTACAGCTATGCGGTGGAGACGCTCAATGTCCAGGCCGGGCTGTCCCAGAATCTGGTGCCGATGGTGCTGGCCGTCTTCGGGGTGGGCACCATCATCGGCAACCTGATCGGTAGTCGTGCCGCGGACATCGACCTGATGCGTACCATTCCTGCCGTGCTGATCTGGAGCGCGCTGGTGCAGGGTGGCTTCTACTTCGCCGCCGATGGTGTCTGGAGCGGTATCCTGTTCGTCGGGCTGGTCGGTACGGGTATCGGTCTGGCACCGGCGCTGCAGATGCGCCTGATGGATGTGGCGGAAGACGCCCAGACCATGGCGGCGACGCTCAATCATGCGGCCTTCAACATCGCCAATGCGCTGGGTGCCTGGTGTGGCGGCATGGCCTTCGCCTATGGCCCGTCGCATTCCTCCATCGGTCTGGTCGGGGTGGCGATGGCCATCGCGGGCTTGATCGTCTTCCTGCTCGGTCAGCGTCATGAGCGCCGCGAGCTGCAGACGGCTTCTGCCTGATGTGAGCCTGAAGTGAGGTCGTGAGCGCGAGGCCAGGAAAGTGAGGCAAGAAAGTCTCGTGAGCACAAGCCGCAACGAAAGAACGCCGCCCTTCGGGGCGGCGTTCTGCGTTTGCGTGGCGAAAAGTCTGTGGAAGGCAGTCTGTGCAGGGCTGTCCTGGTAGCGGCACCGGCACGTCAGCAACAGGACACTGTCAGCGCTGTTGACGCGCACGCGTCGGCGACATGCCGAAGTAATCGCGGAAGCAGTGGCTGAAGTGGGTCGTGCTGACGAAGCCACAGGCCACGGTGACCTCGGTGATGCTGGCGCTGCCCTGTGTCAGCAGCTGGCGGGCCCGGGTCAGGCGCAGCTCCAGATAATAGCGCGAGGGCGTGGTATCCAGATGGCGGGTGAACAGGCGCTCGATCTGGCGGCGTGACAGCGTCACGCAGTGCGAGATCTCGCTCATGCTCAAAGGCTCCTCGAGGTTGCTGCTCATCAGCTCGAGGATGGTGCGAAGTGCCTCCGGGTGCTGGCTGTCCGGCGCGGGCAGCGTCTGATCCGGATGCCAGGGACTGGGCGTCGCGGGGCGCTCGCAGGCGAGGATTTCCTCGACACTGCGCGCCAGGTCATCGCCGTGACGCTGGCGCATGGCTTCCAGCATCATGTTCAGCGCGCTGCCGGCATTGGTGCAGCTGAAGCGCGCCGCTTCCACCACCAGCTGAGCACGTGACAGCTCCAGCTGGGGGAATGACTCGCGGAACAGCGCCGCATTCTCGGGATGGATGGTGCAGCGATGGCCCGCCATCACCCCGGCGGCCGCCAGGAAGTAGCTGCCATTCCACAGGCTGCCGAGGCGACAGCCCTGACGGTCGGCTCGCCGCAAGACTTCGCTCAGCAAGGGTATCTCGTCCAGCTGCACCCGGTAGCCGCCACACACGATGATCATGTCGATCTGCGCCTGCCCCAGCGACTCGAGCCCGGCGCTGGCCATGATGTCGATGCCCAGATCACTGCGCACGCTGCCCGTCGTCACCCCGAAGGTGTGAATGCGATAGAAGGGAACGTCTCTGAGTAGATTGGCCGTGACCAGCACATCGAGGGCGCTGGTGAAGGCGGGCATCGAGAAATGTTCCAGGAGAATGAAGGCGACATTGAGCGGTGTGCTCTGGGCGCAGGTCACGTCCTTGAGCAGATGCTGATTGCGACGCTTCATCGCGGGGGTGAAGATGCGGCGACGGGGCGAGGTCATGGCTTGCGTTCGTTGCAGGGGCCGCGAGCGGCAGTGGATAGAAGGCGACCGGCAGGCTGGCCACCGTGAGACTCCATCCTCGCAGCTGTGCGCTCCCGCGGCGAGCCCTTGCTTGCAATCATGGAGTGGCAGGCCTGTCATCAAGCAGCATCGCCTGCGGATTCCGAGCTTGGCGTGCTCGACAGCTCCCGCCGTCTGGACTGGCCTGTCTTCCTCCTCAGTGGAGGTGTGAGGGTGCAGTTCATCATCACCGTCGGTATGTATGTCCTGTGTGCGGGCGGGGCGTTGGATTCCGCGCGGCCTTTGCATGTCGTCAAGCTCGGATCAGCCTGGCATGGCGCGGAGATGGTAGCTGAAGCAGGTCAGGAAGGTCATGAGTTGTTATCACCGATGCCCGGATGTAAAACGGCTGTAGGCTTGGTGATACGTCGCGTTACATGGGTGTAAAAACAACGGCTTGTGTCACAGTTCAGCGTTCTACGGCTGATACACTGCCCCGTCACTCAGATCATGCCCAGAGGCTGACTAATGACGGATTCTTCCCGGACAGTTTCGTCCGGCTCCGCCACACCGGTAAATCCCCCCGCTGAACCCGCCCACACCCCGCAAGGTATCGACTGGCCCGTCTTCATCATCAGTGGTGGCGTATTGGCACTGTTCGCCATCGCCGCACTGGTGGATCTCGACGCTGTCTCCGCGCTCATCCAGAGTGCCTTCGGTGTCTCGACCCAATACTTCGGTGCCTACTGGCAAGCGCTGATGCTGGCGACCTTCGTCATCGCCATCGTGCTGACCCTCGGACGTACCGGACGGGTGCGCATGGGCGGGCTGGCGGCGCCGGATATCTCGACGCTGCGCTGGATGGCCATCATCCTGTGCACGTTGCTGGCGGGCGGTGGTGTCTTCTGGGCAGCGGCAGAGCCGATCGCTCACTTCACCTCACCGCCGCCGGTGTTCGGTGCGGATGCCCCGACGGGCAATGCCGATGCCGCCTACAATGCGCTGGCGCAGAGCTTCATGCACTGGGGCTTTCTGGCCTGGGCGATGCTCGGCAGCCTGACCGGCATCATCTTCATGTACCTGCACTACGAGAAGGGCCTGCCGCTCAAGCCGCGCACGCTGCTCTATCCGCTGTTCGGCGACCGCGTCATGCGTGGTCCCATCGGGGCGCTGGTCGATGCCTGCTGCGTGCTGGCAGTGGTGGCCGGTACCGTCGGCCCCATCGGCTTCCTCGGTCTGCAGGTCAGCTATGGCCTCAATGCGCTGTTCGGCATTCCCGATACTTACGCGACCCAGCTCACGCTGCTGCTCCTGCTGACCGTCATCTACACCCTGTCCGCCGTCAGCGGCGTGACCCGTGGCATCCAGTTCCTGAGCAGCACCAACGTCCTGCTCGGTGGCGCCCTGTTGCTGTTCATCCTGATCATGGGCCCTACCGGCTTCCTGCTCGAAGCCTTCCCGCAGGGCCTGGTGCGCTACGTCGGTGACTTCGTCGCCATGTCCTCCTTCCGGGGTGACGATGGCTGGCTGAATGGCTGGACGCTGTTCTTCTGGGGCTGGTTCATCGGCTATGGTCCGCTGATGGCGATGTTCGTCGCGCGTATCTCGCGTGGCCGCACCCTGCGTCAGATGGTGCTGCTGATCGCGGTCATCTCGCCACTGGTCACCTGCCTGTGGTTCACCATCATCGGTGGCAGCGGTCTGGCCTTCGAGCTGAGCAACCCGGGCAGCGTCTCCGGCCCGTTCACCGGCTTCAATCTGCCGGCAGCGCTGATTGCCATCACTCAGCAGCTGCCGTTCGGCTTCACCATCTCGGTGCTGTTCCTCGTGTTGACCACGCTGTTCGTCGCCACCACCGGTGACTCGATGACCTACGCGGTCTCGATGGTGATGAGCGGCAACGACAACCCGCCGCGCGGCGTGCGCGTGTTCTGGAGCCTGATGATGGGCGTGGTCGCGGCGCTGTTGATCTCGATGGGCAATGGCGGCATCAATGCGCTGCAATCCTTCATCGTCGTCACCGCCGTGCCGGTGTCGCTGATTCTGCTGCCCAGCCTGTGGAACGCTCCGCTGATTGCCCGCCGCATGGCGCGCGAGCAGGGCGTCTGATCGACTCGCACGCTAGAAAGCAATGAGCGTCTCGCACTATCAAAAACGCCGCCCCGAGGGGCGGCGTTTTTGTGTCTGGCGATCAGCCGTCAGTCATCAGACGCTGACGTTCAGCGTCACATCGATGTTGCCACGCGTCGCGTTGGAGTAGGGGCACACCTGGTGCGCCTTCTCGACCAGCGCATCCGCCTCGGCCTTGTCCATGCCCGGCAGGCTGATATCCAGCTCGACTTCGATACCGAAGCCGGCCGGAATCTGGCCGATGCCCACCTTGCCAGTGATCTCCAAGCCTTCCGGCAGTGTCACGCCGTCAGTACTGGCCACGTGCTTCATGGCACCGATGAAGCAGGCAGAGTAACCCGCCGCGAACAGCTGCTCCGGGTTGGTGCCTTCACCGCCACCACCGCCCAGCTCCTTCGGCGTGCTCAGGGTGACATTCAACGCCCCATCGGAAGAACGCGACTTACCCTCACGACCCCCAGTGGTGGTGGCTTCTGCACGGTACAGCACTTGTTCGATAGACATGCCTGACTCCTTGAGCGGAAAAGCCCTCAGTCGAGGGATGCAGACAAGATGGCGCTTGTCGGGCAAAGTTTCAATTGCTGAGGGACGGGCACCAGACATTCACAGCAGGTGCGCGCGATAGCTCTGCGGGTTGAGCGTCAATTGCGGGTAGAGGTCACCCCTCAAGCAGTAAATGTTGGGTTGGGTTAAGAAGCTAAAAATGCGGAAAAGATGGTAGTGCTCAGGATTGGCTTGCGAGCATTTGAGTTCATTTGGCGTGATAAAAAAAGCGCACTCTTTGGCAAATGCCGTCGTCTTCACCTCGATCCAACGCTCTCGTCCATCCGCATCAAAGGACAGAACGTCATAGCCCAAGCCATCGCCCTGGGTTTCCGCCACATGTTCGACCTTCTCGGCCAGCGATGTGCGGCCTTCTTTTCTGAGGCGCATCTTCTCAAAGGCCACCACAAAGCGTTCGCCAGCACTCCCTAGAGCATGGTTGCGGGCTTCTCGTGCCAAGTAGTCGCGCTTAACCGGTGTGGGCGTCGCGTAACGCTGCTTGGCCTCCTGCACGCTGGTCTGAGGCGTCTTGGACTCCGGTGGTGTGACAATGATGGAAGTATCTTTGGGGGCCGGTGCATCAATGACCGGCCGGTCTGCTGCATTGCGTGCTGCCTGATCGAATAGCTCAGTACGCAGCAGGTGGCGCTCAACAACATCGACCAGCATGCCCTGATAGTTACTCATCGGCTTGTAGCCGTTGATATAGGGGCAGTCGGCATCACGCAGTACGGCACTGATATTTTGATGCTTAAATTCGATAGAAGCCTTTGAGCGATTATTTAATTTCTCGGCAAGCTCACGATTGTGGTCTGTTTTCACGTAATGCTGGCCACACAGTTCTGCAATCAGCATCTTCTTGTACGTTTCGACAATCGCTGTGACTTCTTCACCACTCCATGGTTCGGGTCTGCTCATCCTGCTAACTCCTTTGGCGGGATATCACTCAATATTCTGAATCTGCTCACGCATCTGTTCGATCAGCACCTTGAGCTCGACGGCGCAGCGGGTGGTGTCGGCGACGACGGATTTGGAGGAGAGGGTGTTGGCTTCGCGGTTGAGTTCCTGCATCAGGAAGTCGAGGCGGCGGCCGATGGGGCCTTTCTGGGTGAGCTGACGACGGACTTCGCCGACGTGAGTGTCGAGGCGGTCGAGTTCTTCATCGACGTCGGCCTTCTGGGCCATCAGAGTCAGTTCGGCTTCCAGGCGTTGCGGGTCGAGGGTGGCGCGAACTTCTTCGAGGCGAGCGAGCAGGGTGTCGCGCTGACGGGCGAGGATGTCGGGCATCAGGCGGCGAACTTCGGCGACGTGGGTGTCGACGCCATCGAGGCGTGCGCTGATCAGTTCGGCGAGGCGTTCGCCTTCGCGAGCGCGGCCTTCGATGTGCTCGTCCAGCGCGCGCTTGAACAGGCTGAGGGCATCGGCCTTGATGCGTTCTTGATCGGCGCCTTCGCGCACCAGCACACCGGGGTAGTCGAGCAGGGCGAGGCGTGAGGGCTGCGGGGCGTCCGGGCAGTGCTGGCCGACTTCGGCGAGCACGCGGCTGAGTTCGCCCAGGCGTCTGGCATCGACAGCGAGGCTGTCGGCACCGGCTTCGGCGTCAAAGCGCAGCGAGAGTTCGACCTTGCCGCGGTTGAGGCGCTTGCGCAGGCCTTCGCGGAAGGTACTTTCGAGTTCGCGCAGGCTGTCGGGCAGGCGGAAGTGCGGTTCGAGATAGCGCTGGTTCACCGAGCGCAGCTCCAGCGTCAGGGTGCCGTAGTCGGCTTCATGGGTCTGGCGGCTGAAGGCGGTCATGCTGTGGACCATGACGTGCTCCTTGTCGGTTGGCTGTCGAGAGAGAGGCGGCGCATGAGCGACCGCGCTGATAGCCTGAAGTGTACGCGTGCCGCTCTTGAGCGCCCAGTGATCAGGCGCGGGTCAGGCCCGCGCGGCGCGAAGGTCGTCGCCCGTGGCTGCGGCGTGTAGACTCTGGCCTCCCGAATACTGCAACAAGGAATCCCCATGAGCGAAGCCAACGTGATCCGTCCCAGTGGCCGTACCCCGGAGCAGCCGCGCGAGATCCGCCTGACCCGTGAGTTCACTCGTCACGCCGAGGGTTCGGTGCTGGTGGAGTTCGGGGAGACCCGCGTGCTGTGCACCGCCTCTGTCGTGGCGGGCGTGCCGCGCTGGCTGCGTGGTTCCGGCAAGGGCTGGCTGACCGCCGAGTACGGCATGCTGCCGCGTGCGACCCACACCCGTAATGATCGTGAAGCGGCGCGTGGCAAGCAGGGTGGCCGCACGGTGGAGATCCAGCGTCTGATCGGCCGTGCGCTGCGCGCCGCAGTGGACCTCAAGAAGCTGGGCGAATACACCATCACCATCGATTGCGATGTGCTGCAGGCCGATGGTGGCACGCGCACCGCGGCGATCACCGGTGGCTGTGTGGCACTGGTCGATGCGCTGCAGGGCCTGCAGCGTGAGCGCAAGATCAAGACCGATCCGCTGGTGAGTCTGGTCAGCGCCGTCTCGGTCGGCATCTACAAGGGTGTGCCGGTCACCGATCTCGACTACCCGGAAGACAGCAAGGCCGATACCGACATGAATGTCGTGATGGCCGAAGGCAAGGGGCTGATCGAGGTGCAGGGTACGGCCGAAGGAGCGGCCTTCGATCGCGCCGAGCTCAATGCCCTGCTGGATCTCGCCGAGCGTACCGGTGAGCAGCTGTTCGCCGCGCAGCGCGCCGCACTCGGCATGCCGGCCGACGCCTGAGTCCTGCGACACGGCGCTGTGTCATCAGGGCCATGCCATGAGAGCGATGCCATGAGTGTCATGTCATGAGCGCTTGATGCCAGACAGAAAACGCCCCCACCGCGCAAGCGATGGGGGCGTTTTCGTCAGTGCCCGAAGGCACATCATGCGACTGGCAGGGTGGCCCGAGGCCGAACGCTCAAGGGGTGACAGCGTACATCACAGCTCGAGGTCGTACTCGACGATGACCGGTGCGAACTCGCTGAAGGTGGCATCGGTGTCGATCCAGGCGTCCTTGATATGACGACGCAGGTTCGGGTCGATGACCTGATAGTCGAGGCGCCAGCCTTCCTGACGGGCGCGCGGCTGGTCACTGTCCAGCGCTGGCCACCAGGAGTACTGGTCGGCATCGCGATTGACTTCGCGGAAGGCGTCGATGAAGCCGATCGGGCCGAAGACCTGATCCATCCATGCGCGTTCTTCCGGCTTGAAGCCCGGCGTCATCTGATTGTCGGACCAGTTGGCGAGGTCGACAGTCTTGTGGGCCACATGCCAGGTGCCGCAGATCATGTAATCACGACGCTTGCGGCGCAGCTTGCTGAGGTATTCCTGATACTGCTCCATGAAGGCGCCCTTGGCAGCCGGATCACTTCCGTCAGGCATCAGGAAAGAGCAGATGCTGAAGCGGTCGTAATCGGCCTGCAGGTAGCGGCCTTCGTTATCGCACTGCTCGAAGCCCAGTCCATACATGATGGCCTTGGGAATCTGGCGGCAATAGAGGCCAACCCCTGAGAAGCCGTCTTTTTCGGCGTCCAGGAAGTAGCCTTCGTACCCTTCCGGGTAGAGGATGCTGTCGTCGAGCTCGAAGCTCTTGGCCTTGAGGTTCTGGATGCAGACGACGTCGGCGTCCTGACTGGCAAGCCAGTCGAGGAAGCCGCGGCTGACCGCTTCTCGAATACCATTGACGTTAACTGTAGCGATTTTCATACGTGGTCCCTGGTTCGTCGCGCCTGTATGATACCCGAGCTTTAGACGATTTGGTAAATGGCTAACGAATTCAAAGGTGATATCGGATGCAGGACTACCAGCGGGAGTTCATTGAGTTTGCCATCGAGCAGGACGTGCTGCGGTTTGGCGAGTTTACGCTCAAGTCCGGGCGGGTGAGCCCCTACTTCTTCAATGCTGGTCTATTCCGCTCCGGACAGGCCCTGGCGCGTCTGGGACGCTTCTATGCGCGTGCCATCGTCGAATCAGGCCTGCAGGCCGATGTGCTGTTCGGTCCGGCGTACAAGGGTATCCCGCTGGGTGCCGTGACGGCCGTGGCGCTGGCTGACCATCATGATCGAGACATGCCGTTCACCTTCAATCGCAAGGAAGCCAAGACCCACGGTGAAGGGGGCTCGTTGGTCGGCGCGCCCCTCGAAGGCCGCGTGATGATCATCGATGATGTCATCACCGCCGGCACCGCCATCGGCGAAGTGATGGAGATCATCCACGCCGAGAGTGCCAAGGCGGCGGGCGTCGTGATCGCACTGGACCGCCAGGAGCGCGCTCCCGATGGTGAGGGAGGCCTGAAGGCGAACAGCGCCATTCAGGAAGTGGAGGCACGTTTCTCCATGCCCGTGGTCAGTATCGTGACGCTCGACCAGGTGCTCGAATATCTGGAACAATACGCACAGCAGGAACTGTCTGGGCATGCGGTCGCGATTCGCGACTATCGTGCGCAATACGGTCTCCAGGGCGCCTGAGAGCGTTCATGACCCGCGCAGCATTACCTTCCCAGTCACGTACAGAGGTGCATACATGACAGCTCACCGTAACATTCTCGGCCTTTCGGCAGCCATCCTCGCGGCCAGTCTGTCCGCCCCGGCCATGGCCGGCAACGCTGACCTCAACCTGAATAGTGAAGCCGTTCAGGGCGAAATCAATGGCGAGATCAGCAATGGCGTCCAGCTCGGCGGCGGTATCCTGTCCAGCGATGACCACGACGACGTCACGGCCGGCCACGTCCAGCTGCTGGGCACCGAGCGCACCAGCGAATACGACGTGGGCCTCGGCGCACGCTGGAGCCAGTACGACACCGACCACGGTGACGGCGGCGGTCTGGGTCTCGGCGGCTACGGCTACTACTACCTGCCGGGCGCACCGCGCGTCTCGCTGGGTGGCTACGGCTACGTGACCCCGGACGTCGCGACCAGCAACGACCTCGAGCACAGCTACGAATACGGCCTGCGCGCACGCTATCAGGTCATCGACAACGTCGAGGGCTATGTCGGCTATCGCAAGGTGAAGGCCGACTTCGAGAACCGTGACGAACGCACACTGGATTCCGGCCCGCTGGTCGGCATGCGTCTGCAGTTCTGAGCATGGTTCTCGGCAACGCGTGCTCCGCGTGAGTCACGCATTGCGGTAAGATGGCGGGCCCTTCGGGGCCCGCTTTGCGTTGTCATGGCCAGGTGATCATCGCCGGCCAGCCCCCTGTTTTCGCCTTCTGCCGCGAGTCTGCTCATGCTCGATATCGTGCTCTATCAGCCCGAGATTCCGCCCAATACCGGCAACATCATCCGGCTGTGTGCCAACACCGGTTACCGCCTGCATCTGATCGAGCCATTGGGGTTCGAGCTGGATGACAAGCGCCTGCGCCGCGCCGGACTCGATTATCATGAGTGGGCACGTGTGCAGCGCCATGCCAGCCTCGATGCCTTCGTGGCGAGCGTGAGGCCTTCGCGGGTCTTCGCGCTCTCGACGCGTGGGCGCACCGCGCCGCATGAGGCCAGCTTCCAGGCCGGTGATGCGCTGGTGTTCGGCCCCGAGACCCGCGGCCTGCCACAGGCGATGCTCGACAGTCTGCCCCGTGAGCAGGTGTTGCGCCTGCCGATGCTGGCCGACAGCCGCAGCATGAACCTGTCGAATGCCGTCGCCGTGGTCGTCTATGAGAGCTGGCGTCAGCTCGATTTCGCCGGCGCCGCAATCCTTGATTGATCGACCAGCACGCGATTGATCGGCCAGCCCTAGATTGATCGACCATCGCCCCGCGTGAGATGCATTTCCGCTCCCTTTCTTCGCCCAGCAGGACACCGTGATGACCGAGATCCGTGATCGCCTCGCCAAGCTCAACCCCCGCCAGCAGGAAGCCGTGCGCGCCATCGATGGCCCCTGTCTGGTGCTGGCCGGTGCCGGATCAGGCAAGACCAGCGTGATCACGACCAAGATCGCCTATCTGGTGCAGGAATGCGGCATGAAGGCACGCAACATCGCCGCCGTGACCTTCACCAACAAGGCGGCGCGCGAGATGAAGGAGCGTGTCGGCAAGATGCTCAAGGGCCGAGAGGGCCACGGGCTGATCGTCTCGACCTTCCACACTCTCGGGCTGACCATCATCCGCGGCGAGCTGAAGACGCTGGGCTACAAGCCGGGCTTCTCGCTGTTCGACACCGATGACGCCAAGGTGTTGATCAAGGAGCTGATGCACAAGGAAGCCGACACCGACGCCGAGCAGATCAACGCGGTGCAGAGTCAGATTTCCACCTGGAAGAATGACTTGGTCCTGCCCGGGGCGGCGCTGTCGCATGCCGAGGATGAAGACGCCCAGTACGCCGCGGTGATCTACGAGGCCTACAACCGGCATCTCAAGGCCTACAACGCGGTCGACTTCGATGACCTGATCCTGCTGCCGGTGGTGCTGTTCCGTGATCACCCCGAGGTACTGGCGCGCTGGCAGCGGCGCATCCACTACATGCTGGTCGATGAGTATCAGGACACCAACATCAGCCAGTACCTGCTGGTGAAGATGCTGATGCAGGAGCGCCAGACCTTCACGGTGGTGGGCGATGATGACCAGTCGATCTACGCCTGGCGCGGCGCGCGCCCCGAGAACCTCGTCACCCTCGGTGAGGACTTCCCGCGCCTGAACCTGATCAAGCTGGAGCAGAACTATCGCTCCACCGGCATCATTCTGCGCGCGGCGAACACCCTGATCGCCAACAACCCGCACGTCTACGACAAGACGCTGTGGTCGCAGATGGGCGATGGCGACCCGATCCGCATCATCATGAATCGCAACGAAGAGGCCGAGGCCGAGCGCGTGGCGGGCGAGATTCTCACGCGGCGCATCAAGGAAGGCGCCGAATGGCGTGACTTCGCGGTGCTCTATCGCGGCAACTTCCAGGCGCGCCTGCTGGAACTGAAGCTGCAGCACTACCAGATTCCCTACAAGCTCTCCGGCGGCACCTCCTTCTTCGGGCGCAACGAGATCAAGGACGCGATGGCCTACCTGCGTCTGCTGATCAACCCGGCGGACGACAACGCCTTCCTGCGCATCGTCAATGTGCCGCGGCGGGAAGTCGGGCCGGGCACGCTGGAGAAGCTGGCCAACTACGCCACCGGGCGTGGTGTGTCGCTCTACGCCGCCTGCAGCGAGATGGGCCTGCGCGAGCAGCTGAGCGAGCGGGCGCTGGACCGCCTCGGCCGCTTCACCCACACGCTGGACCGCGTGCGCCGCGAGATGGACGCCGGCCAGTCGATCAGCGCGATCCGCGAGCTGTTCCGCGAGGTGGATTACGAAGGCTGGCTGTATCAGAACGCCAGTGCGCCCAAGATCGCCGAGCGGCGCATGGCCAACGTCTGGATTCTGGTCGATCAGCTCGAGAAGTCGATCAGCGGCAATCCGCAGGAAGAGGTGGAGGAGCTCGAAGGCAGCGAGGCGATGATCGGCGATACTGAGACTGGCGATGTCGCGGCGGCCATCTCACGCCTGGTACTGCGCGACATTCTCGAGCAGCAGGCCGAGGAAGATGACTCGGACCGCGTGCAATTGCTGACGCTGCATGCCTCCAAGGGCCTGGAGTTTCCGCATGTCTACGTGCTGGGGCTGGAGGAAGACCTGCTGCCGCACCGCAACTCCATCGAGATGGACACGGTGGAGGAGGAGCGCCGCCTCGCCTACGTGGGCATCACGCGGGCGCGGCGTACTCTGGTGCTGACGCTGGCGCGCCAGCGCAAGACCTACGGCGAGATGATGGACTGTGTACCGAGCCGCTTCCTGGACGAGCTGCCGCCGGAAGACCTCGAGTGGGAAGGGCGGGCCGACAAGCCGCAGGATCAGGAGAAGAAAGTGGCCCGCGGACGGGATGCCATCGCGGGCCTGCGTTCGTTGCTGGGCTGATGTTTACCGTCGGGTGCTGTGCGCTGAGGTTCAGCGCACGGAATCGAGCAGGTAATCCACCGCGGCCTTCACTTCCTCATCGGAAAGCGCCGGGTTGCCGCCCTTGGCCGGCATGGCATTGAAGCCTTGGATGGCGTGGGTGTAGAGCGTCTCGTCGCCCTTGGAGAGACGGCCTTCCCAGTCGCCGGCCTCGCCCAGGCGCGGGGCCCCGGCGGCACCAGTGGTGTGACAGGCCATGCAGATGCCACCGTAGACCTTCTCGCCGTCTATCGCGCTGGCGGCATTGGCTTGCCCGCCAGCGCCACTGTCCGCCGGCTGTGAGCTTGCTGCCGAGGCATCACCGGCGCAGGCGTCGCCCTTCACGCATAGCTCGCCCACCGGCTTGAGTCGCTCGGCAATCGCCTCGCGGGAGTTGTCTGCGGCCTGTGCGGATGCGCTGACAAGCACGCTGAACAGCATCGCGCTCAATGAGAATGACAGGGGAGAGCGCTTGAGGGGAAAATCAGCTGGCCGGCGAGCTTGCATGGCGTGCACCTTTTGGGGCTGTGTATCGAGCCAGTATAGCGCTCGCCGGAGGCGCAGCAACCGCATGGCTGGCGGGATATCTCGACATCGTAGAATCAAGACGTTACCATAAGCGCGCCTCGGTTCACTGCAACCCTGGCATGCGCGCCCATAGCTCAGCTGGATAGAGTACTGCCCTCCGAAGGCAGGGGTCGCAGGTTCAAATCCTGCTGGGCGCGCCAACGAATTCCCGTCACCGGCATTGCCGGTCGACACCCGAAAAGCCCTCGTACCTCACGGTGCGGGGGCTTTTTGCATTGCGGCGCGCGATAGCGGCGCAGGCGACTTTCTTTGACGCCATCAAACGAGTGTTCTAAAACGGGGTGAACCACGCCGGCGATTCTCCTCGCGCCGGTCGCTATCGGCTGGTATGCCATACTTGTGGCTATCTGCCTTCGCTGCTGGCTCCGCCGGCCCTCACTGGATGTTCTCATGACGACTGCCACCCCTGTTGATCCTGCTTCGCCTGAGTCTGCTACCTCGGCTGAATCTGCTGCCTCGCCTGCTGGCTCGTCTACTGAGAGCCGCGAGGCTGCCAGTCGGGAAATCACGCGCATGCAGGCGCTGCTGGAAGACCAGCGCGCCGCCTATGGCCTGTCGCCGATGCCCAGCGCCGACGAGCGACAGGCCTGGCTGACCGCGCTGCGTGATGCGCTCAAGTCACACGAGGAGGCCTTGATCGCGGCGATCAGCGCCGATTTCGGCCACCGCAGCGCCCATGAGACGCGTCTGGCCGAACTGGTACCGAGCTATGAAGGCATTCGTCATGCGCGCCGTCACCTGAAGGGCTGGATGAAGCCCTCGAAGCGCCATGTCAGCGCCGCCTTCCAGCCGGCCTCTGCGCGCGTCGTCTATCAGCCGCTGGGCGTGGTCGGCATCATCGTGCCCTGGAACTATCCCCTCTATCTGGCGATCGGCCCCTTGATCAGCGCCCTGAGCGCCGGTAATCGGGTGATGATCAAGATGAGCGAGTTCACCCCCGAGACCGCCGAGGCGCTGCGCGTGATGCTGCTCGATGCCTTCGAGGAGGTGCAGGTGGCAGTCGTGACGGGGGAGGCCGATGTGGCGGCGGCCTTCTCGGCCTTGCCCTTCGACCATCTGCTGTTCACCGGCAGCACGGCGGTCGGCAAGCATGTGATGCGTGCCGCGGCGCATAACCTGACCCCCGTGACGCTGGAGCTGGGCGGCAAGTCGCCGGTGATCATGTCGCGTGAGCTGATGGCGGATGAGGCGCAGCGTCGTGAAGCAGCAGGGCGGCTGGCCTTCGGCAAGGGCATGAACGCCGGCCAGACCTGCGTCGCGCCGGACTACGTGCTGTGCAGTGACGACCAGGTCCCGCTGCTGGTCACGGCGCTGGGCAAGGCCTTCCAGCGCTTCTATCCGCGCTTCTGCGAGACGCAGGACTATTCGCGCATCATCAATCAGCGTCAGTACCAGCGCTTGCGCGAAGTGCTCGAGGACGCCCTGGCGAAGGGCGCGACACTCAGGCCGCTGGTCGATAGCCCTGACTGGAACGACCCGGAGCTGGTCGAGAAGCGTCTGATGCCGCCGCTGGCGTTGCTCGATGTGACGGATGAGATGCGCGTGATGCAGGAAGAGATCTTCGGCCCGCTGCTGCCGATCGTCGGCCTGGCCGTCGTGCAGGACGCGAACGAGGCTGATCGCGAGTCGAGGGAGAAGACTGGGTCCAGCGAGAAGGGCGCGGCGGATATGCTATCCGTCGCGATGGCCTATGTGAACGCCCGGCCCCGGCCGCTGGCGCTGTATTACTTCGGCCACGACAAACATGAACAGCAGCGGGTCACCGAGGGGACGCATGCGGGTGGAATGTGTCTGAACGACACCCTGCTGCATGTGGCGCAGGATGACATGCCGTTCGGCGGCATCGGGCCGTCCGGCATGGGGCATTATCATGGCAGGGAAGGCTTCCAGACGCTCAGCAAGGCCAAGGGAATCTTCGCCAAGGGGCGCATGAATGGCGCACGACTGATGTATCCGCCCTATGCCGACGGGCCGACAGCGCGCGCCATCCATGGTCTTATCCGCCGCCTGCTGATGCGCTAGGCGTTTCAGCGGTGCAGGTCGCCGGCACTTTCCGGCTGGTAATGCAGCGCCTCGATACGCACCTCATGCAGGCTGCCATCCGGCAGCCGCCACTCGATGAGGCTACCGACCTTGAGGCCGAGCAGGGCAGCCCCCAGTGGCGCCAGCACCGACAGGCCATCCTGCTGGCCGGGCAGCGCATGCGGATAGACCAGCGTGCGCACCAGAGTCTGCTGGCGGGTCAGGTCCGTGAACTCCACGCGGCTGTTCATGCTGACGATATCGGCGGGCACCTCGTGAGGCTCGACGACCTCGCCGCGCTCCAGCTCGTCCTCAAGCTGTTCTGCCACCTGACGGTCGGCGGCGGCAACGCGATCAATCAGGCGCTCGAGGCGTTCGGCGTCCAGACGATTGATGATGATCGAGGGAAGTGTGGCCATGAGACCTCCTGTCAGTCGTGGTGTCAGCCCCTTGCGAGCAAGGCCTTGCTGGACACCAAAAAAACAGCCCTCCGCCGGGAAGGGCGAAGGACTGTGTGCAGAAGTCATCATATAAACTTCGCTCGGCGATGGATAGTCCATTCAGGCAACTTGAGGTCAGCGCGAGGGCTATGACTGGGCCATGGCTGGACAGTGGTCGGGCATTGGGAGAGCCAGGAAAGAGCAAGGGGCAGACCCGCTCACTCCCGCGTCAGGCGCTGGAGCTGACGAACAGCCAGTCAGTGATCTCGTCGCGATTGAGCACGACCAGCTGCTGGGCGCGCGGAGACTCTTCCAGATGGTCCGGATTGATGCCAAGTTCACGCAGGACGTACTGCACCAAAGCGCCGCGTGTCGGCAGGTGCAGCTCGCCATCCACCATGCCGTGGTCCTGCTCTATCAGGCCGCGCTCGGCGGGTGTCAGGCGCGGGTCGGCGCCCAGTTTCAAGGTGACGCGCGTCTCCCAGCCTTCATCGCACTCGCGCTGGCTGCCCTCGAGGGCTTCACCGAACAGCTCCGGCACCGCGCGGAATCGAGACAGCACGAAGTCGCGAAAAGCGCGGTTCTTCTCGCAGAAGGCGCGCACATGCCAGCGGCCGGCGGCGTAGACCAGCGTATGTGGGCACAGGATGCGCTCCTCTCCCTGGGGAGAGTTGAGAGAGGCGTAGGTCACCTCGAGACGCGCGCCCTGACTGGCGGCTTCGATCAAGGCTCTGACCACCGGCGGGCTGGCGCTGCGCGACGGCAGACGCAGGGCCTCGGTATTTGCCTGGCCTAGCCCCAGCCCGGTGAAATGTGGATTCAGATTGTCGTGATTGCCAAGCAATTGCAGGTATTCATCGACCTCACCCCGCGTCAGCATGGGGCAGAAATTCGCCGACGGACGGTAGCCCTTGATGACGGGGTCATACTCGAGATTGTTCTCGGCGACCGTCTCGCGGTAGGTCTTCATGACGCGCGAGGCTTGCTGCCTGGCGATACCGAAGGCGTTGCCCAGATGACGCGAAGTGACTCGCCCCTCCCACAAGGCGATGATCTCGATCAGGCGGTAACGCGCCAGCGTGTCCCATGGCAGGACTTCGAGGCGTTGCTTGATGCTCATTGCTGAATCCTTTCATACGGGTCTTCTGGAGCGTATTCGTGACGCATTGCACACATCTGGCTTGGCAATGGCGACACATGGCGAGTGCTCACGAGGATCGGTAAGAGGACCCTGCTCCGGGTGGCGTGTGGCGAACAAGCCTTCGTTAACTGCAGGATATGCATGAAGAAGACTCCGGCAGAAGATACCTGCTCCGTTGCGTTGACCCTAGTGACTGCGCATCGACGTCTCGTTTTTGCGTCGTTCAAACGCGACGCATCATCATAATTCGACGATTTATCCTTGCTCGGTGTCGTGTGATTGCGCGCTATCAATAGATCAAGGCATGACGTTGCGCAGGGGCGTTGGCCGCGAGTGGCATGCTCTGAATGAAGACGCTATATGCACAACACTAATATGCCTCATATAACCCTCATTTAAGTGTTAGAGATGCCTCAGGCCAAGGTATCGCGCAAAGTTGCCTTATTCTGCGAGCCCTAATAGCGACGCACTTTCTGCAATGACATTCACAAGTATTAGAGAGGTAGTCATGCAGCCCTTTACGGCAACAACGAAAAGTGCTCAAACGCAAAAGACCCGCCGAGTTGGCGGGTCTTTTGCGTTTGAGCACGATGCCCCCTGACATCAGACAGGGGGCGGGCTGGGCCAGCTTACTTGCTGGCGCGCTTGCGCTCGTTCTCTTTCAGGTACTTCTTGCGGATACGGATGTGCTGCGGAGTGACTTCTACCAGCTCATCGGAATCCAGGAACTCGATCGCCTGTTCCAGGGTGAAGCGAATCGGCGGCGTCAGCACGATGTTTTCATCGTTGCCGGTAGAACGCATGTTATCGAGCTTCTTGGCCTTGGTCGGGTTCACGACCAGGTCATTGGCACGGTTGTGAATACCGACCAGCATGCCTTCATAGACTTCGGTACCGTGACCGATGATCAGCTTGCCACGTTCCTGCAGGGTGTACAGGGCGTAGGACAGCGCCTTGCCCGGCACCATGGAGATCATGACGCCGTTGCGGCGCTCGACGCCTGCGCCTTCCTTCAGGTCACCGTAGTGATCGAAGCGGCTGGTCAAAATACCGGTACCGGAGGTCAGGGTCAGGAACTGGCCACGGAAGCCGATCAGACCGCGAGACGGGATGATGAAGTCCAGACGCACACGACCCTTGCCATCCGGGTTCATGTTGGTCAGCTCGCCCTTGCGGTAGCCCAGCTCTTCCATGATGGAGCCCTGGTGCTGCTCTTCACAGTCGATGATGACTTCTTCGTACGGCTCCTGCTTCTTGCCGTCGATTTCCTTGATGATGACTTCCGGACGACCCACGGCCAGCTCGAAGCCTTCACGACGCATGGATTCGATGAGAACGGAGAGGTGAAGCTCACCACGACCGGAGACGACGAATTTCTCCGGCGTCTCGCCCTGTTCGACGCGCAGTGCGACGTTGTGGATCAGTTCCTGATCCAGACGCTCACGGATGTTGCGGCTGGTGACGAACTTGCCGTCCTGACCGGCGAACGGAGAGTCATTGACCTGGAAGGTCATGGAGACGGTCGGCTCATCGACGGTCAGCGGCGGCAGCGCCTCGACAGTGGCGGTGTCGCAGATGGTGTCGGAGATCGCGAGGTTCTCGATACCGGTGATGCAGACGATATCGCCGGCAGTCGCCTTGTCGGTCTGCACGCGGTCCAGACCCATGTGAGTCATGACCTGGCCGATCTTGCCCTTACGGACAGCGCCTTCCTTGGTGATGATGGACACCTGCTGACCCGGGCTGACGGCGCCGCGCTTGATGCGGCCCAGACCGATGACGCCGACGTAGCTGTTGTAGTCCAGTGCGGAGATCTGCATCTGGAACGGACCGTCCAGCTCGACCTTCGGCGGCTCGACGATGTCGACGATGGACTGGAACATCGGGTCCATGGTGTCTTTCAGGTCTTCCGGGTCCATACCGGCAATGCCGTTGAGGGCAGAGCAGTAGATGATCGGGAAGTCGAGCTGCTCGTCAGTCGCGCCCAGGTTGTCGAACAGATCGAAGATCTGGTCAACGACCCAGTCAGGACGAGAGCCCGGACGGTCGATCTTGTTGACGACGACGATCGGCTTCAGGCCCTGGGCGAATGCCTTCTGGGTCACGAAGCGCGTCTGCGGCATCGGGCCATCGACGGCATCGACCAGCAGCAGTACGGAATCGACCATGGACATCACGCGCTCGACTTCGCCACCGAAGTCAGCGTGCCCGGGGGTATCCACGATGTTGATGTGGTAGTCGTTCCACTGGATCGCGGTGTTCTTCGCGAGAATGGTGATGCCGCGCTCTTTTTCCTGGTCGTTGGAATCCATGATGCGTTCCTGACCCTCGGCCTTGCGGTCCAGGGTGCCAGACTGACTCAGGAGCTTGTCGACCAGGGTAGTTTTACCGTGGTCAACGTGGGCGATGATGGCTATGTTGCGAAGTTTCTCGATCACGACGGGAACCTGTGCGGAAAATGGGCGCTCGCGTACCGGGCGCTTGTGATTTGGGGCGCATTATAGGGGGCATGGCATGCCTCCTGCCAGCATCGTGCATTCACGAGGCGAGTCAGCGAGTGCCTTCAATTGGTCTGAAGTGCCCAAATGATTGTCTCTCAAGTCTTTTCCGCCCCCCTGTCGCGCATGAAAAAAACTTGTGAGTCGAGGCCAACATCAGGAGGAAAGGAAGAAATGACCGCAATCTGATGCTGACGTGATCATCGGGTGTGAGCGGAGAAATACTTGAGATCCAGTATTTTGCACCAATGTGGAGCAATGACGTTTTTTGGTGCACCCAAATGATGAATCTGCACTGCGCGGCAAGAATTTTTGCACCTTGTCGGCCCATCCTTGGTCGGGTTTTCGTGCTGTATGCATGAAGATGGTGATGTTTTTTTTTAGCATATTCATTAGCTTACTGAAATCGACGATGCGGCGTGCGCCATTCTGGCACGCTCACTGCATTGTTAGAGCATCCTGTCTGATGGCTGGCATAACGACGCCGACCATGAGAGAAAAGGCTTACAAAATAGAGCAATAACCCCAGACAACGCTGACACCAACTGTAACCAGAGCCGCCGGCTCCATCGGAGAATTACCATGGCTGAGAAGACACTTGCCCTGATTGAAGAACACGAAGTCAAGTGGGTTGATCTGCGCTTCACCGACACCAAGGGCAAGGAGCAGCACGTCTCCATCCCGGCGCGTGCAGTGGATGAGGAATTCTTCGAGAACGGCCAGATGTTCGATGGTTCCTCCATCGAAGGTTGGAAGGGCATCAACGAATCCGACATGATCCTGATGCCGGACGACGGCACTGCCTTCCTCGACCCGTTCACCGAAGACACTACCCTGGTGCTGCGCTGCGACGTCATCGAGCCGGCCACCATGCAGGGCTATGAGCGCGATCCGCGCTCCGTCGCCAAGCGCGCCGAGGAATACCTGAAGTCTACCGGTCTGGGCGACACCGCCTTCTTCGGTCCGGAGCCGGAATTCTTCATCTTCGACGAAGTGCACTGGAAGAACGAGATGAACGGTTCCATGTTCAAGATCTCTTCCGAAGAAGGTGCCTGGGCGACCGATTCCACGCCGGAAGGCGGCAACCTGGGTCACCGTCCGCGTCTGAAGGGCGGCTACTTCCCGGTCCCGCCGATCGACAGCTTCCACGATATCCGTGCTGCCATGTGCAACACCCTGGAAGCCATCGGTCAGGAAGTCGAAGTTCACCACCACGAAGTGGCGAACGCCGGCCAGAACGAGATTGGCGTCAAGTTCAATACCCTGGTCAAGAAGGCCGATGAGGTTCAGGAACTCAAGTACGTGATCCACAACGTGGCTCACGCCTACGGCAAGTCCGCGACCTTCATGCCCAAGCCGCTGGTCGGGGACAACGGTTCAGGCATGCACGTTCACCAGTCCTTCTGGAAGGATGGCGACAACCAGTTCGCCGGTGACGAGTACGCGGGTCTGTCCGAAATGGCTCTCTACTACATTGGCGGCATCATCAAGCACGCTCGTGCCCTGAACGCCTTCACCAATGCGTCCACCAACTCCTACAAGCGTCTGGTGCCGGGCTTCGAAGCGCCGGTCATGCTGGCCTACTCTGCCCGCAACCGTTCCGCTTCCATCCGCATTCCGTACACTGCCAGCCCGAAAGGCAAGCGTGTCGAGGCGCGTTTCCCGGATCCGACGGCCAACCCGTACCTGGCGTTCTCCGCGATGCTGATGGCCGGTATCGACGGTATCAAGAACAAGATCCACCCGGGTGACGCGATGGACAAGAACCTCTACGACCTGCCGGCCGAAGAAGCCAAGTCCATCCCGACTGTGGCCGAGAGCCTCGAACAGGCCCTGACCGCGCTTGACGGCGATCGTGAGTTCCTGACCCAGGGCGGCGTCTTCACAGACAACATGATCGATGCCTATCTCGAGCTGAAGGGCGAAGACGTCCAGCGCCTGCGCATGGCGACTCACCCGCTCGAATTCGACATGTACTACAGCGTCTAAGCACTGCAACGCCTAAGCACTGCAACGCCCAAGTACAGCAACGCCCAGGCGCTGCAGAGGTTGAGGCAGTCATTCGCTAGCCACGCCATCTGGCGGAGTGCCTTCCAGGTGGAGGCAAGCCCACGACGATGACGACAGCAGGGCCATACCGACAGGTGTGGCCCTGTTTTTCGTTCTGGCTCTTTGCTCTGATCCTTTTGCCTGATATCGGCAATGCTGCTGACAGACCTGCAGGGCGCGGTGGTAGCCTTGCGTGACAGTCAATGCCCACAGGCGTCTTGTCGAGGGCCCCAAATGCTGGCATCAACGCGGTAAGCTTTGTAACTTGTTAGCCTTGTCAACAGGCAGCAGGATCGCCTGCCGATAGACCCAATCCCGCTGGAGCTGCCTGCGGCTTCTGGCCTCCCATGACTCTCTTCAGGAATCTTCGGATGTGGCCCTTCGTATCCTCCCTGCGCGTCGCGAACCCCGCGACTGACTCGCGTGCACTGCCAGCAGCGCGCCCCGAGCCACTGCAGTGCCTGCTGCTGGCAGCGACGCTGATGCTGACGAGCCTGTCGTTCGATCTTCAGGCGGCTCAGGTCTATCGCCACGTCGATGCCAATGGCAACGTGGTCTTCAGTGATCAGCCTGCGGGCGGCAGCAAGGTGCAGCTGACGCCGCTCAGCGTGGTGCCATCGACGGAATCCCTGCCGCCGCGGCGCAGCACGCCGTCGCGCGTGAGTTCTTCCTCATCCAGCGAGAGCACCCGGGCGCCTGCGGTGGATGTGGCTTTCCGTGGCTATACCACCTTCACCATCCAGAGCCCGTCCAACGAGGAAACGCTGCAGACCGGACAGGCGGGCAATCTGGCGGTACGCCTGGGGATCGAGCCCAAGCTGCGTCCGGAAGACAAGGTGCGCGTGACCGTGGATGGCGCGCCGTCTCAATCCGCCATGCACAGTACCGTCTTCATGGTGCCGGCGTTGGAGCGTGGCAAGCATGTCATCCAGGCGGAGTTGCTGGATTCCACCGGTCGCGTACGCCAGACCAGCGAGCCGAAGGTGGTCTATGTGCAACGCGCCAGCGTCAATCTGCCTCGTAACCCGAACAATCCTGCCAATGCTGGCGGAGGCTAGCAGCGTCTGGGCGGCCTTCTTTCATCGCGCGTTTCACCTTCGCTGACAGGCCGCCCTCGGGCGGCTTTTTCGTGTCTGGGCCAGTCGATATCGGGTTGCCTGATGGCGGAGTGAAGCAACACGAGCTCGAGCGCGATTTCTCGCCTGCACCATTTTGGTGCCAATATGAGGGGCCAGAAATGGTTGCACAGCATCGGACGCCGTGTTTTCGGTGCCTGCACCAGACTGGCGCGGTTATTGCAGAACAGGGAGACGTACTGCAGATGGCGAACAAACCCATGCATCAACGACTGCTCGAACACCTCAACACTGCCGTGGTGGTGCTGGACTCACAACTGCAGATGGTCTGGATGAATCCCGCCGCGGAGACGTTGCTGGCGGTGAGTCTGGTGCGCGTGAAGGGCAGTACGCCCGACAACATGCCGGGGTTGGATGACACCCTGGTCAATGTGCTGCGCAAGGCGCTGGAGGAACAGCATCCCTACACCCAGCGTGAGGCCGAGATCATCAACGCAGCCAATGAAGCGCTGACGGTGGATTTCACCGCGACGCCCATCAGCGCCAATGAACTGCTGGTCGAGATAGAACCGCGTGACCGCCTGATGCAGATCTCGCGCGAAGAAGCGCTGATCGCCCGCCAGGAGGCGGTCAAGGTGCTGACACGCGGGCTGGCGCATGAGGTCAAGAACCCGCTCGGCGGCATTCGTGGCGCTGCCCAGCTCCTCGAGCGTGACCTGCCCGAACCGCAGATGGTGGAATTCACGCGCATCATCATCGAGGAGGTGGACCGCCTGCGGGATCTGGTCGACCGCATGCTGGGGCCGAACCGGCCACCGCTGCAGTCACCGGTCAACATCCACTCGGTGACCGAGCGGGTGCGCTCCCTGCTGGCGGCGGAAGGGCATCACATCAAGCTGACGGCCGACTATGACCCGAGCTTGCCGGAGGTGATCGGCGACGAAGGCCAGCTGATCCAGGCGGTACTCAACATCGCACGCAACGCCACCCAGGCGCTCAACGAGCAGCCCCGTCCGGATACGCACGAGGGCGAAGAGGCGCCCTGGGAGATCACGCTGCGGACCCGCGCTCGTCGTCAGTTCACGCTGGGCCATGAGCGCCACCGACTGGTGTGCGAGCTGGCGATCATCGACAACGGCCCCGGCATCCCGGAGAGCCTGCGCGAGACGCTGTTCTACCCGATGGTCTCGGGGCGCGCCGAAGGCTCAGGGCTCGGGCTGTCGATCGCCCAGGGCATCCTGCACCAGCATCAGGGGCTGATCGAGTGTGACTCGCGCCCCGGGCATACCGAATTCCGTTTACTCATTCCGCTAGCCGGCACTTCTGGAGATCACACATGAGCGAGACTGCCCGCGTCTGTATCGTCGATGACGACCGCGCCATTCGCTGGGTGCTGGAGCGCGCTCTGGCACAACCCGACCTCGAGGTGGAAACCTTCGAGCGTGCTGATCAGGCCGAAGCCAGCATCATGCGTCAGTGCCCGGATGTCCTGATCACCGATATCCGCATGCCCGGCACCGATGGCCTCGACCTGATGGCGCGCGTGCGCGAGAAGTACCCGGACCTGCCCGTCATCGTGATGACGGCGCATTCCGACCTCGACAGCGCCGTGGCTTCCTATCAGGGCGGCGCCTTCGAATACCTGCCCAAGCCGTTCGATGTGGATGAAGCGCTGGCGCTGGTACGGCGCGCCGTGGCACATGCCCGTGAGTCCAAGGCACCCGCCGCCGTGCCGGAAGGACTGACCAAGGAAATCATCGGCGAAGCGCCGGCGATGCAGGAAGTCTTTCGCGCCATCGGCCGCCTGTCACAGTCGCATATCACCGTCCTGATCAACGGCGAGTCCGGTACCGGCAAGGAGCGCGTGGCCCAGGCGCTGCATCAGCACTCGCCGCGCGCCGGCAAGCCGTTCATCGCACTCAACATGGCCGCGATTCCCAAGGACCTGATGGAATCGGAGCTGTTCGGCCACGAAAAGGGCGCCTTCACCGGCGCCACGGCGCTGCGCCGCGGGCGCTTCGAGCAGGCCGATGGCGGCACGCTGTTCCTCGATGAGATCGGTGACATGCCCGCCGAGACCCAGACTCGCCTGCTGCGTGTGCTGGCCGATGGCGAGTTCTATCGTGTCGGTGGCATCACGCCGGTCAAGGTCGACGTGCGCATTATCGCCGCGACGCACCAGCACCTGGAAAAGCTGGTCGAGGATGGGCGTTTCCGTGAGGATCTCTTCCACCGCCTCAACGTGATTCGCGTGCATCTGCCGCGCCTGTCTGAGCGCCGCGAAGACATCCCGCGTCTGATGAGCCACTTCCTGGGCGAGGCCGCGCGTGAGCTGTCGACCGAGCCCAAGGTGCTGACGGAGGCCGCGGAGAAACACCTGACGCGTTTCGACTGGCCGGGCAACGTGCGCCAGCTCGAGAACACCTGTCGCTGGCTGACGGTGATGGCCTCGGGGCGAGAAGTGATGATCGAGGACCTGCCGCCGGAGCTGCGCGATGCCAGCGGCACCGAGGCGGCCTCCGGCGATTGGCGTGGTGCCTTCCGCGAGTGGGCAGACCGCGCACTTGCCGCCGGTCATACCCATCTGCTGGAAGAAGCGGTGCCCGACTTCGAGCGCATCCTGATCGAGACGGCCCTCAAGCATACCGGTGGTCGCAAGGGCGAAGCCGCCGAGCTGCTGGGCTGGGGACGCAACACCCTGACCCGCAAGCTCAAGGTGCTGCTGCCGGCGCTGGCCGAGGACTGAGGACTGCCTGAGCGGGGTCGAGGGTAATCTTGGCGAGCTGAGGATGACTTGAGCGGGCTGGAGACAAGGAGAACAGGGTGCCACAATCCCTGTTCTCTTTTTCATGCGCGTCATTCACCTGTTATCTGCTCGCCGGCGCCAGTGCTCGGCGCCTGCCAAGGAGTTGCCTGATGTCATCGATGAGCTGGGAGCGACTGCTGGAACCGAGTCGCCTGCATGACGCACCGGGCACCGTATCGCGTGAGATGGGGCGGACTCCCTTCCACAAGGACCACGACCGCATCGTGTTCGCGGGTTCCTTCCGTCGCCTGGGGCGCAAGACCCAGGTTCATCCGCTGACCGACAACGACCACATCCACACGCGCCTGACCCACTCGCTGGAGGTCGGCTGCGTCGGTCGCTCGCTGGGCATGATGGTCGGCGAGAAGCTCAAGGAGCAGTTGCCCGACTGGATCACGCCGTCGGATCTCGGCGTCATCGTCCAGACCGGCTGCCTGGGACATGACATCGGCAACCCGCCCTTCGGGCATGCCGGGGAGTATGCCATCCGTGACTGGTTCGCCGCCGAGGCCGCCAGTGATAACGGTCGGCTGGCCGGGCTGAGCGATGCCGAGCGCGAGGACCTGCTCACCTACGAAGGCAATGCCCAGGGCTTTCGCATCGTCACCCAGATCGAATACAACCAGTTCCATGGCGGCATGCGCCTGACGGCAGCGACGCTGGGCACGCTGCTCAAGTACCCGTGGACGGTGGAGCACGCCACGGCGGGCGGCAAATTCGGCTGCTATCAGAGCGAACGTGGGCTGCTGGATCAGGTCGCCGAGCGTTGCGGTCTGCTGGCACGGGCCGATGGACGCTGGTGCCGTCACCCGCTGGCGTGGCTGGTCGAGGCCGCCGATGACATCTGCTATGCGCTGCTGGACCTGGAAGATGGCCTCGAGATGGGCATCCTGCAGTTCGAGGAAGTGTTCGAGATTCTCACCGGCATCAGCGGTGGCGAGCCGCGCGAATATCAGGAGATGGTCGCCCGCGGCACTTCCCAGCGGCGTAAGGTGGCGGCGCTGAGAGGCGCGGCGATGGAGCGTGCCGTCAATGATGTCGCCGAGGCTTTCGTCCAGCGCGAGACGGAACTGCTGGCCGGTACGCTCAGCGAAGACCTGCTCGACCTGTGCCACCCCGACCTTGGCTGGGGCGTGCGGGAAGCCAAGAATCTGGCGCGCCAGAAGATCTTCCGCAACGAGCGCAAGGCCAAGCTGGAGATAGGCGCCTACACCACGCTGGGTATCCTGCTCGAGGCCTTCATCGGCGCTGCGCATGAGCTGCATACCAAGGGACGTTCCAGCTTCAAGCATCAACGTGTGCTGGCATTGATCGGCGAGAACACGCCGACCAAGGACTGGGATCTCTACCGCAGCTATCGGCGCATGCTCGACTTCATCGGCGGCATGACGGACCACTTCGCGGTGGATCTCGCCCAGGAGATGGGCGGGCGCCTGCGCGGCGACTGAGAGCGAGGCGCCATCAGCCCGATCATCTAAAGCCTGATCACTGCAGGCTTCATCACTTTCAGCCTCATCATTACCCGCCGGGGAGCGGCAGCGGTGCCGTGCTGTTTCCTGGCGGATGCCTGCTGTCCGGCCTGACATCTGCTGCCTTTGCTGCGCCTTCCTTGCGTTTTACCCCTCTGTGGCTGCCCACCTCTGCGCTGCCTGTTCTGGCTGTGTCTTCCCTGCTGATTTGCCTGTCGCTGTCAGTCTGTCGTCGTGCTTCCTGTTCCTCTCTGGGCCCTAGGCGCCAAGGCCCTCCGCGCGTCAATGAATGACTTGCATGCGTTAAATTATCTTTACGTAGGCGCTTGGATCGTTGTACTAGGATTGTACGCAGTGGAGATGCGTGTATCGCAATCAACCATGATAAGCTGTTATTATGCACAGCAATAACGATAAATGAGGCTTATAAATGAGCAAGGAAACCCGAACGGTATCGGCCAAGACGGCGGGGGATCGGCCGGAAAAGGCCTTCGACATGATCGACAAGCCGACCTTCTTCGGCTCGATCTTCCTGCTGTTGGCAGTGACGCTGCCCCTGGTCATCTTCCCCGAGCAGGGCGCGATGTGGGTATCGGCGGCCAAGAACTTCGTCACCAGCAAGCTCGGTGTGCTCTATCTGCTGCTCGGCGTGGGGGCCGGCGGCTTCATGATCTACATCATCTTCAGCGACATCGGTCAGATAAAGCTCGGTGATGCCGAGGAGAAGCCCGAATTCTCCATCGTCTCATGGGCAGCGATGCTGTTCTGTGCCGGGATCGGGGCCTCCATCCTGTACTGGTCGATGATCGAGTGGGTCTACTACTACCAGTCGCCCCCGTTCCATGTGGAAGGCAAGACACCGGAGGCAGCGGAATGGGCCGCGGCCTACGGCATCTTCCACTGGGGCCCGCTGGCCTGGGCGATCTACCTGATCCCCGCCGTGCCGATCGCCTACTTCTACTACGTGCGTCACCACAGCGTGTTGAAGATTTCCGAAGCGCTGATGCCGGTGCTGGGCGAAAAGCTGGCGCATGGCTGGCTGGGCAAGCTGATCGATATCAGCTTCGTCTTCGGCATGCTGGGCGGCGGAGCGACCACCCTGGGGCTGGCGGCACCGATGATCAACGAGGGGGTGCACGAGCTGTTCGGGGTACCCAAGTCGCTGACCACGCAGATCGTGGTGCTGCTGGTGTGTACCGCCCTGTTCGGCTACAGCGCCTACGTGGGTCTCAAGAAGGGCATCAAGCTGCTGTCAGACATCAACTTCTGGCTGGCGGTCGGCCTGTTGCTGTTCATCTTCATCGTGGGGCCGACCCTGTTCATGGCCAATACCGGTCTGGATGCGCTGGGCCGCGTGATGAGCAACCTGATCCTCATGGCCACCTGGCTGGAGCCGTTCGCCGAGTTCAAGGGCTTCGAGGACACGCACTTCCCGCAGGACTGGACCATCTTCTACTGGGCTTGGTGGCTGGTGTTCGCGCCCAGCGTGGGGCTTTTCATCGCGCGTATCTCGCGGGGCCGCACCATCCGCGCCATGGTCGCCGGTTCGATGTTCTTCGGCACCATGGGCTGCTTCCTGTTCTTCATGGTGATGGGCAACTACGGCCTCTACCTGCAGCTGTCCGGTCAGCTGGACGTGGTCACCATCCTCAATGACCAGAGCCCGACCGCGGCCATCTTCGCGATGCTGCACACGCTGCCGCTGGACTACGTGGTGATCTTCGCCTTCACGCTGCTGGCACTGATCTTCACCGCAACCACCTTCGACTCCATCTCCTACATTCTGGCCGCTGTGGTCCAGAAGGAAGTCGACGAAGAGCCGATGCGCTGGAACCGCCTGTTCTGGGCCTTCGCGCTGTCATTCATGCCCATCGTGCTGATGTTCATCGGCGGGCTGGAGACCCTGCAGACGGCTTCCATCATCGGGGGTGTGCCGCTATTGGCAGTGGCCTTGATGCTGTGTATCTCCATCGTGCGTGCCGCGCACTATGACCTGCGCTACCAGCCGGATTACACGGTCAAGGAAATCAATATCGAGGAATTCCCGGAAGATGACCCCTGGACTGAAGAAGGCACCTGGGAAATCCCCGACGAGGACGTGCCGGCAGCAGGCAAGCCGCGGCAGGACCCGCCCAAGGATCATGTCGAAGGCGACCCGCACAGCCGCCCCTCGCGCCTGTAAGGAAATGAGCCAGCTGGCCAGTCGAATGGCCGCGACCAGACGACAGAGCGCCGCCCATCGGGCGGCGTTCTGTCGTTCAGGGCTGTCGTTCAGGGCTGTCGTTCAGAACGGTCAGCGCTCAGCCGGCTTCCAGCAGTGTCTCGCGGCGCCTGCGGGGCGGTGTCAGCTGCGGGGGTGTCGGATCGTTGTCGCTGTTGTCGAGCGCTAGATGACGGCGAATGGCGGCACCGATGCGACGCGAGCTGTCCGGAATGCCCTGATTGCCGAACAGACGATTGAACTCGAACACGATGGGATGGCCATCGACCATCGCGATATCGAAGCCGGCATGGTCGACACCCAATGCCTCGGCCAGTTGCAGGGCCAGGGCGATGGCGGGGGCCGGGATATTGTCGTAGGACGTCTCGCCACCCTGACTGACATTGGAGCGATAGCCGCCCAGCGGCGTGACGCGCCAGTAGGCGGTGATGACTTCGCCACCTACCACCACGATGCGCAGGTCGCGGTCGATCTCCAGGCGCGGTTGGGCATACAGCACCGGATGCTCCGCCGCATGCTCTTCCAGTTCGCCACGCGACTGGATCAGCTTCACACCGACACCCATCGAGCTTTTGACTTCCTTGACGATCAGCGGGTAGCCGAAGCGCGCCTCGATATCATCGATTGCCTGACGGCTGGCGCCGCGAATCTCGGTCGGCGGCACATTGTCCGGGCAGATGGCCTGAAAGACGCGCGTCTGCTCGACCTTGTCGTGGCCGATCGCGTAGCTGGGCAGGCTGGGGAAGATGCGTTTGCCGAGGCCGTAGACCAGAGTGGTGATCTGCCAGTATTCGGGAAACAGCAGGATGTCGGCGGCGCGGATCTCGTCGAGGTGATCCAGCATGCGCTCCGGCTTGATATACCGGACACCGGGGATGCCGAGGGTGCGAAAAGCGTCGAAGGTGATGAGTTTCATGTGGGATATGTCGCCAGGAGCGCCATCATTGCGATAGCGCGATAAGGTTGCCAAGGCTGGACCGGCGCGTATTTAACGCCGGGCGGGTTGCCTTGGCAAGCCTTTGTCTGGCGCTGCCATGCTCCGAGGGGCCGGAGCATGGCGGAGGGTCAGTTGGTGGCGAGGCGCTCGGCCTGAACGCGGTCGAGAATCGCCTCGTTGATGCGCTGCTTGAGGGCGTCATCCAGGGTCGGGCAACCCTCTTCGGGAGCCATGCAATGGGTGCTCAGCCACTCGGCCAGGCCCTCGCCATTGACGACCTCGGGGTCATTCTCGCGCTGGGGTCCTTCGCGCACGATCTGCCAGCCCGGCAGGGCCAGCAGCCCCTGCACCGGAACCTCGACACCGCACTCACGCTTCAGCCAGGCGGCCGTCCAGTCGCGTGCGGTACGTGTCTCGCGCAGCGGTTTGCGCTCGCGATAGCCCGGGAAGTACAGGCGACCATCCTTGAGCTTGACCTCATCCTTGAGTGCGCCCAGTGCATCCAGCGGCCGTGAGCGCGCCTTGGTACGAATGGCGTAGGCCCCGGCGGGGGTGACCACCAGATGATCGATATGGAAGTCATCGGCCGGCACGTCGTGATAGACCATGCTGGTGAGCTGTTCCGGGCGGATGAGCTGGTCGAGCTCCTGACCGATGGACAGCTCGCAGGCCAGCCCCAGCTTGAGCTTGCGGATACGCTGGAAGTGCCGCGTCAGGCGCAGCGCGAACACCAGCACCAGCAGCGCACAGGCCAGACCGTAGGCGGCCCACTCAAGCCAGTTCTGCTCTTCACCGAACACCATGCGCCCCATGCCGTAGACCAGCGGGCTCAAGGTGATGAGCGGCCCGAGCGCCCCGTCGAGAAACAGCGCCTGGAAGGCCTCATCGAGACGATCGCGCAGGCTCTGGCCCGGTTCGCGCAGCTGACGGCGGGTCAGTGGCGACTGGATGCGCCGCTCATGCAGGCCGCGCATGCCCAGCACCACCAGCGCGATGGCACCCAGTGGGGTCAGGAAGAAGACGGGTAACAGGTATTCCAGCCAATCCATCGGGATGTCCTATCTGAAGGAAAGGGAGGGCATGTTCAATGCCCCAGTGCCCGCGGCAGCGGCGTGAGCGGGATCTCGACCTCGCCCTCGCCCTCGCCTTGTGAGGTGCTGGCGTCACCCAGCACCGGCACCGCGCTGTCATTGATCCAATACAGGCGGCCATCGCTGCGCACATCGGCTTGCAGCGCGTAGCGATGGCCTTCCTCGATGGCATTGCGATCGTACTGCAGGCTGACCGGGAAAGGCCCTTCACGCAGGCCGCCATAGCGGGTACTGGCAATCAGTCCAGCCTCGGCGTCGGCGCGGGAGACATCCACCAGGCGCACTTCCAGCATCGCATCCGGCGGTGCGGTGAAGGCCTGCTGCGGCACCACGCGCGCCTGCAGCTGCGTGAAGTCCGGGCCGGTCATGCAGCCACCCAGCCCGAGCGTGGCCAGCAGCAGGCCAGAGAGCGAGAGCGTGCGAGCCGAAAGCCGGCGTGGCGTGATGAAGTTCAGCATGGAAATCCCTTGTGCAGCGAGATGGAAGGCAGTGGTGCGCGCAGCGGGCGTTCAGCCACCGGCCAGCTTGACGGTATAGCCCATCCGCGTGAGTTCCGCCTTGAGCGTCTCGCGGTGATCGCCCTGGATCTCCACGATGCCATCCTTGAGGCTGCCGCCAGTGCCGCACCGCTGCTTGAGAGTCTTGGCCAGGGCCTTGAGTTCCTTCTCGGCGAGCGGAATCCCGCTCACGGTGGTCACGCCCTTGCCCTTGCGACCGCTGGTCTCGAGCCGGATACGCACCACGCCATCGAGGCTTGCCAGGCGTTCACGCTCGGCGAGGTCGGCACATTCGCACTCGGCTTCGGCACGCCGACACTCAGGGCAGGTTGCGCCATGTTCGGTGGAATAGACAAGCCCGGACAGTTGATCCTTGAGCGAGGCCATGATGTCTCCTGCGATACGGTGATGAATGATCAATGCCAAACGGAATCTCGAAAGGATACCTGCGTGCGCGAGAGGCTGGCACCCTGAGGCGTATAAAAAAGGCGACCCCGAAGGGTCGCCTTTCTCTTCACTCCCTGCCTGCTCGCGTGCGGACAGGCTGGCAGGGATACCTTGGCGGGGGCCGCCCGATCAGTTGATCTTCGGGTCCAGCTCGCCACGGTTGTAACGCTCGAACATCGCTTCGAGGTTGATCGGGTCGATCTTGCTGCCATGACCGGCGGCACCGAAGGCTTCGTAGCGGGCGATGCAGATGTCGCGCATCGCCTTCACGGATTCCTTCAGGTACTTGCGCGGGTCGAATTCAGACGGGTTCTGGGCCATGAAGCGACGGATGGAGCCGGTAGAGGCCAGGCGCAGGTCGGTGTCGACGTTGATCTTGCGCACGCCGTGCTTGATGCCTTCGACGATCTCGTCGACCGGCACGCCGTAGGTTTCCGGAATCTTGCCGCCGTATTCGTTGATGATTTCCAGCCAGTCCTGCGGCACGGAGGAAGAGCCGTGCATCACCAGGTGAGTCTCGGGGATGCGGGCGTGGATTTCCTTGATGCGCTGGATGGACAGGGTGTCACCCGTCGGCGGCTTGGTGAACTTGTAGGCGCCGTGGGAGGTACCGATGGCGATGGCCAGGGCATCGACGTGGGTCTTCTTGACGAAGTCGGCGGCTTCTTCCGGGTCGGTCAGCATCTGGTCGTGGTCCAGCTTGCCTTCGGCACCGATGCCGTCTTCTTCACCGGCCATGCCGGTTTCCAACGAGCCGAGGCAACCCAGCTCGCCTTCGACGGACACGCCACAGGCGTGGGCCATCTCGACGGTGCGACGGGTCACATCGACATTGTATTCGTAGCTGGTCGGGGTCTTGCCGTCTTCGCCCAGCGAGCCGTCCATCATCACCGAGCTGAAGCCCAGCTGGATGGAGCGCTGGCAGACTGCCGGCGAGGTACCGTGATCCTGGTGCATGACCACCGGGATATGCGGGAATTCTTCCACCGCAGCCAGGATGAGGTGGCGAAGGAACGGCGCGCCCGCGTATTTGCGTGCGCCGGCGGAGGCCTGGACGATCACCGGAGAATCGGTGTGGTCGGCGGCTTCCATGATGGCGCGCATCTGCTCGAGGTTGTTGACGTTGAACGCCGGGATGCCGTATCCGTACTCGGCTGCGTGGTCCAACATCTGGCGCATGCTGATCAATGCCATGACATCACCTGTCTTTTTGAGGAATCGAGTGGAGAAGCGTCAGGTGCCCCCCGTCTGCTGACGGGGGGCGACCTTGTGGCCGTGACTCTAAGCCTGCGCCAATGAGGACACAGGCGGGTTCAGCTTGCTGCGGCTTCCAATGCCGCAACGGCCGGCAGTACCTTGCCTTCCACGTATTCGAGGAAGGCGCCACCACCGGTGGAAATGTAGGAGACGCGCGACTCGACGTCGTACTTGTCGATGGCCGCCAGGGTGTCGCCACCTCCGGCGATGGAGAAGGCGTCGCTCTCGGCGATGGCCATCGCCAGCTGCTCGGTGCCGTTGGCGAACTGGTCGATCTCGAACACGCCGACCGGACCGTTCCAGAGAATGGTGCCGGCATCCTTGAGCAGCGCACCGAAGCGTGATGCGGTCTCCGGACCGATATCCAGGATCATCTCGTCGTCCTGGACGTCGGCGACGGCGCGCACGACGGCTTCAGCCTTGTCGGAGAACTCGGTGGCGACGACGACGTCGGTCGGCAGCGGAATCTCGACCTTGTCCATCAGCGCGCGAGCAGTATCGAGCAGGTCAGCCTCGTAGAGGGACTTGCCGACGTTGTAACCGGCCGCCGCGATGAAGGTATTGGCGATGCCGCCACCGACGATCAGCTGATGGCACTTGTCGGACAGCGCCTTGAGTACGTCGAGCTTGGTGGAGACCTTGGAGCCGCCGACGATGGCGACCATCGGCGCACGCGGTGCGGCGAGTGCCTTCTCGAGGGCTTCCAGCTCGGCGGCCAGCAGCGGGCCGGCGCAGGCGTTTGGCGCGAAGCGTGCCACGCCATGGGTCGAGGCCTGGGCACGGTGCGCGGTGCCGAAGGCATCCATCACGTAGACATCGCACAGCGCGGCGTAGGCGCGGGACAGGGATTCCTCGTCCTTCTTCTCGCCCTTGTTGAAGCGCACGTTCTCCAGCAGCACGACCTCGCCTTCGGCGATATCCGGTGCCGTGTCGAGATAGTCGTTGATCAGGCGCACCGGGCTGCCCAGCAGCTCGCCCAGATGTGCCGCGACCGGTGCCAGCGAGAACTGATCTTCCGGCTCACCCTCGGTGGGGCGGCCCAGATGACTCATCAGCATCACGCGTGCGCCGGCGTCACGTGCCGCCTTGATGGTCGGCAGGCTGGCACGGATACGCGCGTCGCTGGTCACCTGACCGTCGCGGATCGGCACGTTGAGATCTTCGCGGATCAGCACACGCTTTCCGGACAGGTCGAGGGCGGTCATCGTTTGCACGTTCATGACGGGTTCCTTGGTCGTGAATCGGTGGAGAGAGCTTCCCTCGCCAGAGGCGTTGTCATCTCGCAGGCGTGCCAATGGGTGGCGACGTCCAGCATGCGATTGGCAAAGCCCCATTCGTTGTCGAACCAGCACAGCATCTTGATCAGCCGGCCGCCGGCAACACGGGTCTGGGTTGCATCCACGATACCCGAGCGCGGATCGTGGTTGAAGTCGATGGAAGCCGTCGGCTCCTCGCTCAATCCCATCAGGCCCTGCAGGCGTCGTGCGCAGGCCTCGCGCAGCAGGTCATTGACCTCATCCGCGCTCACGTCACGCTTCACCTCGATGGACATGTCCATGCAGGACACGTTGATGGTCGGCACGCGCAGGTGCAGACATTCGAAGCGTCCTTCCAGGTGCGGCATCAGGCGGTTGATGCCCTTGGCCAGGCCGGTATCCACCGGCACGATCGAGCTCATCGCCGAGCGCGTCAGGCGCAGGTCCGTCTGGTGGTAGGCGTCGATCACCGGCTGGTCGTTCATCGCCGAGTGCACCGTGGTGGTGACGCCGCGCTCCAGACCGAAGGCCTCTTCCAGCACCGTCAGAATCGGAATCAGGCAATTGGTGGTGCACGAGGCCGCCGAGACGATGCGCATGCCGCTGCCTGCCTGCCCCGCCTCGGCGGGGGCCAGCGCCGACTGGTTGATGCCGCACACGATGGTGGCATCGACATCGGCGTCGGTATCGCCGGGCTGGGAGAACAGCAGTCGTCCGGCGCCTGCCGCCAGATGCCGCTCGGCGGTGGCGCGGTCCTTGAAGCTGCCGGAGCACTCCAGCACCAGGTCAATCCCCAATGCCCGCCAGGGCAGGCAATCTGGATTGGCCTCGGACAGGATGCTGATCGCATGGCCGTTGACGACCAGCTGGCCGTCGCGCTGTTCCACCGTGCCGGGGAAGCGGCCGTGGGTGGTGTCGTAGCGGGTCAGATAGGTGATGGTGTCCAGATCTGACAGCTCGTTGATCGCGACCACTTCCAGCGGCAGTGACTCACCGCGTGCTTCACGTTCTACCAGCGCTCTCAGCACACACTGACCGATGCGTCCGTAGCCATTGATGGCCACTCGCAAGGGAGGATTTCCCTGGCGTCGGGACGCCTTGTCTCCCTGGGGGGCGTCGGCGGTGGTCAGAGGCGGCTGGTGGTTCAAGGATGTCGTGTTCCGAGTGTTTTTCAGGGGGTCCATGGTAGCGCATCGCTTTGCTGGGCGGAGAGAGCGAAAGGCGCGCAAGCGCCTGATTTCTGGTTTTTTTCGTCTAAGGACGCGTAGTCACACTACCCAACTGGTGGGGTTGTGTAGTCGCCGTCTGCGCTGTCTTTCATGGGCACGGTCGCTGGAGAATGACCGTTCATGCAAGATGAATCGTGTCATCAAGCCGCGACTCGTGTCAGCCACGTCGACTACAGGCGACAGCCGGTGACGCTTGAGGACTCCTCGAGTGTCGCACAGACGAAAACGCCGCCGCTCCCAGCGGGAGGCGGCGGCGTCGATCTTCATCCCACTCCGTCATCGACGAAGTGGGTCAGGCGGTGTTCAGCCCAGCAGCTTGTTGGCGCGTTCGACCACGTTCTCGACCGTGAAGCCGAAGTGCTTGAACAGGTCGCCGGCCGGCGCGGATTCCCCGAAGGTCTCCATGCCGATGATGTCGCCGTTCAGACCGACATACTTGAACCAGTAGTCACGATGACCGGCTTCGATCGCCACGCGCGCGGTGATGGCAGACGGCAGCACGGATTCACGGTATTCCGCGTCCTGCGCATCGAACAGGTCGGTGGCTGGCATGGACACGACACGCACGGCGCGACCGGCGGCTTCCAGCTCGGCGGCGGCATCCATCGCCAGACCGACTTCGGAGCCGGTGGCGATCAGGATCACTTCCGGCTGGCCGTTGGCGGCGTCCTTCAGCACATAACCACCACGGCTGATGTTGGCCAGCTGAGCCTTGTCACGGTTCTGATGCGGCAGGTTCTGACGCGACAGGATCAGCGCGGTCGGGCCGGAGTGACGCTTGATGGCCGCATCCCATGCCGCCGCGGTCTCCACGGCATCCGCCGGACGCCAGGTGGACAGGTTCGGCGTGGTGCGCAGGCTGGTCAGCTGTTCGATCGGCTGGTGCGTCGGGCCATCTTCGCCCAGACCGATGGAGTCGTGGGTGAAGACGTAGACGGCCTGCTGACCCATCAGGGCGGCCATGCGAACGGCGTTGCGCATGTATTCCATGAAGATCAGGAAGGTCGCGCCATACGGGATGAAGCCGCCGTGCAGACCGGCACCGTTCATGATCGCGCCCATGCCGAACTCACGCACACCGTAGTGCAGGTAGTTGCCGCTGAAGTCTTCGCGGGTGATCGCCTGGGCGCCCTTCCAGAAGGTCAGGTTGGACGGGGCCAGGTCGGCACTGCCGCCGAGCAGTTCCGGCAATTGCGGGCCGAGCTGGTTCAGGCACTCGAAGGAGGCCTTGCGCGAGGCCGGGCTGTCGCCGGCGGCCTGGGCATCCTCGATCATCTTCTCGCTGGTCAGGGCGTGCGGCAGCTTGCCTTCCAGACGGCGGGTGAACTCGGCGGCCAGTTCCGGGTGTGCTTCGGCGTAACGGGCGAAGCGCGTATCCCAGTCGCTCTCGAGCTTGGCGCCGCGCTCGCTGGCATCCCACCCCTGATAGATGTCTTCCGGGATATGGAAGGGCGCGTGGGCCCAGCCCAGCTTCTCGCGGGTGGCGGCGACTTCGTCGTCACCCAGCGGCGCGCCGTGGCAGGACTCGGTGCCTTCCTTGTTCGGGGAGCCGAAGCCGATCACGGTCTTGCAGATGATCAGGCTCGGCTTGTCGGCGTGGCTCTTGGCCAGCGCGATGGCGGCGTTGATCTCTTCCGGCTTGTGGCCGTCGACGTTGGCCACGACGTGCCAGCCGTAGGATTCGAAACGCTTGGCGGTGTCATCGGTGAACCAGCCTTCGACTTCGCCATCGATGGAGATGCCGTTGTCGTCATACAGGGCGATCAGCTTGCCCAGACCCAGGGTACCGGCCAATGAGCCGACCTCATGGGAGATGCCTTCCATCAGGCAGCCGTCACCCAGGAAGCACCAGGTGGTGTGGTCGACGACGGTGTGACCCGGACGGTTGAACTGCGCCGCCAGTGTCTTCTCGGCGATCGCCATGCCCACGGCATTGGCCAGACCCTGGCCCAGCGGGCCGGTGGTGGTCTCGATGCCCGGCGCATAACCGTATTCCGGGTGACCGGCGGTCTTGGAATGCAGCTGGCGGAAGTTCTGCAGATCTTCAAGGCTCAGCTGATAGCCCGTGAGGTGCAGCAGGGAGTAGAGCAGCATGGAGCCGTGGCCGTTGGACAGCACGAAGCGGTCGCGATCGGCCCAGTTCGGGTTGGCCGGGTTGTGCTTGAGGTGGTCGTTCCAGAGCACCTCAGCGATGTCGGCCATGCCCATGGGGGCGCCGGGGTGGCCGGACTTGGCCTTCTGAACGGCGTCCATGGAAAGTGCACGGATGGCGTTGGCCAGGTCTAAACGGGAAGGCATGCAGTAGCTCCTCGCCTGCGGGCGTCAAGAGTGGGGCAATGAATCACGGCGTGCTGAGCCGGGCGCCCAGTGCCTCCCGAGAGCCAGGGCATGCTGCTGCCTGGGTCTCCTTCAGGACTGTGCGCCTGAAAACAGTGCGCCGGAAAGGACAGTGCGTCGCGTGAACCTTGTACGCGCGGACTCGCGTCCGAGCGTGATCTCCGGGCGGGTATTGTCACCGAGATGACAGGGCGCGGCAAATCGCATCCGGGATGTGTGCTCGTCCAAAGGTGGCAACGGCTTATTACCCTGTATGCAGCGCTTGTCGCAAAAAGGTCTCGATTGGACGCCCCCACGCGCCCCATTGCGCTAGGAACTCACATAAGTGGCGTGTAAACTCGCCCCCCCGAGGCTCAACCGCCCGTGTTGAGCCTCATCGTGCGCCGCAAGCGTGTTTCTACTCGGTCGTCAACGCAGTCTGCCGTCAGTGGCCGAATCATCCCCGCATCCGAAAAGAGGGTCGAGGACCAATGAGCGAATACTCACTCTTCACATCCGAGTCCGTGTCCGAGGGGCATCCGGACAAGATTGCCGACCAGATTTCCGACGCCGTGCTCGATGCCATCATCGCGCGCGACAAGCAGGCACGCGTCGCGTGCGAAACGCTCGTCAAGACAGGCGTTGCCATCGTGGCCGGTGAGATCTCCACCAGCGCGTGGGTGGATCTCGAGGAGCTGGTACGTCGTGTCATCACCGATATCGGCTATACCTCTTCCGACGTCGGCTTCGACGGCGAGACCTGTGGTGTCCTCAACCTGATTGGCAAGCAGAGCATCGATATCGCCCAGGGCGTCGATCGCACCAAGCCGGAAGATCAGGGGGCGGGCGACCAGGGCCTGATGTTCGGCTACGCCACCAACGAGACCGACTCCTTCATGCCGGCGCCGATCCACTACGCTCACCGTCTGGTCGAACGTCAGGCGGAACTGCGCAAGAACGGCATGCTGCCGTGGCTGCGTCCGGATGCGAAGAGCCAGGTCACCTTCCGCTACGACGAAGCCGGCAAGCCGGTCGCCGTCGAAGCCGTCGTGCTGTCCACCCAGCATGACCCGGAAGTGTCCCAGGAAGACCTGCGCGCGATGGTCAAGCGCGAGATCATCGAGCAGGTGTTGCCGGCCGAGTGGCTGTCCGAGACCACCGAATACCACATCAACCCGACCGGCAACTTCGTCATCGGCGGTCCGGTGGGTGACTGTGGTCTGACGGGTCGCAAGATCATCGTCGACACCTACGGCGGCATGGCGCGTCACGGTGGTGGTGCCTTCTCCGGCAAGGACCCGTCCAAGGTCGACCGCAGCGCCGCCTATGCCGGTCGCTACGTGGCCAAGAACGTCGTCGCCAGCGGCCTGGCCGACAAGTGCGAGATCCAGGTCTCCTACGCCATCGGTGTCGCCGAGCCGACCTCCGTCTCGATCAACACCTTCGGCACCGGCAAGATCAGCGATGCCAAGATCGTCGAGCTGGTGCGCGAGCACTTCGACCTGCGTCCGTACGCCATCACCACCATGCTGGACCTGGCGCACCCGATGTATCAGCTGACCGCTGCCTACGGCCACTTCGGTCGTGAGCCGTTCGAGCACAGCTACAGCTGGACCGACGTGAGCGGCGAGCAGAAGACCGAAACCTTCACCGCTTTCCCGTGGGAAAAGACCGATCGTGCCGCTGGTCTCAAGGCTGCCGCTGGCCTGTAAATCCGCCAGCTCGACAGGCCTGGCAGGTGGCGGACGTCTCGCCCCTCGCCTTTCGATGCCATGACAAGAAAACCCGCCTCGGCGGGTTTTCTTGTCTCTGGCCCTCCTTCGGACAACAACAGGAGAGATGCCCAGTGGCTGATCTACGCTATCTCAAGGGCTACGCCCCCGAGATCCAGCAGCAGGCGAGTGAACTGCTGGCCTCGGGGCGTACGGCCGACTTCTTTCTCGGCAAGTATCCCGAGCCCCATCAGCTGCAGGGGGCCAGGGCGCTGCATGACTACGCCATGACGCTGAAGAATCAGTATCTGCGCAGCTCGGCGCCGATCAGCAAGGTGATCTATGACGACCGGATTCATGTCATCGACAATGCCCTGGGGCTGCATACCTTCGTGTCGCGGGTGCAGGGCAGCAAGCTCAAGGCCAAGCATGAGATCCGTATCTCATCGCTGTTCCGACGCCTGCCCGAACCCTTGCTCAACATGATCGTGGTGCATGAGCTGGCGCATCTGCGCGAGAAGGCCCACGACAAGGCGTTCTATCGACTCTGCTGCCACATGCAGCCGGAGTATCATCAGCGTGAGTTCGAGCTGCGCCTCTATCTCTGCCACCGTGAACGCCACGGCGATCTCTGGTAGCCATGAGCCGCTCTGGGCAGCCTCGGCCGGCAGTGGCGAGGTCGAGCTCGGTCACATGGGGCTTCTGTTCCTCGAGGAAGCCGGTGGCGGCATTCTGCTCGGGCTGGCGTTGGGCGCGCTGGTCTACCAGCTGATGCGCAGCATCGACCAGTGTCAGGTCGAGGTGATGCTGAGCCTGGCGCTGGTACTGGGCGGCTACGCGCTGGCCTCGGCGCTGCACGGCTCCGGCCCCATCGTGATGGTGTTGGCGGGGCGTATCATCGGCACCATGGCGCGTGATGGCGCCATGTCTGACAACTCTGGCGGGGGCCTGCACCGAAGTAGCGTTTATAGATCAACCCTCTGCACCAGTACGGCGAGGCCACCACGCGGTGTAGCATGAGCAGGTGCCTTGATTGCCAGAGAGGAAGTGCCGTGTCGCTTCAGGAGCGTCTGCTGTCCCGACGTGAAACCGAGGATGATGAGTCACGCCATTTTCGTGCGCGCCTCAACTACACCTTCGTGCTGTTCGCCATGGCGGGGCTGTCGTGTTTTCTGCTATTTGATTATTTCCAGGTCCCCAATGCCTGGCCGACGCTCTGGGTCGGACGATTCCTGCTGCTCGGCGTGTGCCTGATATGCCTCGCGCTGCTGAGGAACGATCCCCAGCGACCAGATGATATCGCATTGCTCGGCGCCGTCTGCGCCAATCTGTACTTCTGTTTCGGGGCATCGATGATCGAGGATGCCATCACGCTGTCGCTATGGAATCTAAGCTTCTCGACCTGCATGCTGATTGCCATGCCGGCATGGCTGGTCTGGGGCTGGCGTTATCAGTTGACCAGCAGCTTGCCGTTGATGTTTTGCTACATCCCCATCTTCCTGTGGCTGAGCCCTTTGCAATTGACGGATCTTGTCGGGGCCGGCGGAACATATACGCTGGCGACGATGATCATTGCTCCAGCACTGGCGCACGCCCGCAGCTCCACCTTCCAGCGCACCGTCAAGCTGCGCCGGGCACTGGAAGTGCGCAACGCCGAGCTCAGTCACATGAATCAGCAGCTGCTCACGCAGCAGCATGAGCTGGAATACCGTGCCAATCACGATCTGCTGACGGGGCTGCCCAATCGCCGTTTCGGCTTGGATTTTCTCGAGCGGATGCTGGCCGAGAGCACGAGCACTCGGCAATGCATGTCGATCCTGTTCGTGGATGTCGATCGCCTGAAGCACGTCAACGACAGCTTCGGGCACGCCGAGGGTGATCGCTTGATCCAGCTGGTGGCCCGGAGCGTCGCCCAGGCGGCCGGTGACGACGGGCTGGCATGCCGTCTGGGCGGCGATGAATTCCTGGTCGTGATGCCCGGTGCCTGTGATATGGCCAGCCAGCAGGCGACGACCCAGTTGATGCGCCATCTTCAGGAGCAACGCCTGGAGCAGCAAATTCCCTTCCCGGTCGAGGTGAGCATCGGGCGTGTCACCCACGACCCGGTATTGCAGGCAGATGTGGATGTCGATGATCTGATCCATATCGCGGATGACCGCATGTATCGTCAGAAGCGCGCTCGGCGGCGGGCCATGGCGGGGGCCAACGACCCTCAGGCGTGAGAAAGCCCGCAATCTTCCCTTCATTCATGCCGCAAGTGATTGACGGCAATGGCTGTCATCGCTTTTTCATGTTGCTGTTACGGGTATGTCATCGCCTCCCCTCAGTCTTGCTGGGCAACGACAGGGGCCATCTGGGCCTCGCTTGTCGATTCCGCCTGGCAACCCGGAGGTGACTGACATGACCGCTTTGCAATCGGCTCCCCATGCTGAAATGCCGCCTGCTTCCGACGCTCTCGGTCAGGTTCGTACGCTGTTCATCTCCGACGTGCATCTTGGGACTCCGGACTGCCAGGCGGCGCTGCTTGCGAAGCTGCTGCGTCGCGTGCGCCCGGAACGCCTGTATCTGGTCGGCGATATCGTCGACCTGCTGGCGATGCGCAAGCGTGCGGTGCTCGACAAGGACCAGCAGGCGCTGGTGGCGCGGGTGCTGCGTCTGGCGCGCAGCGGCTGCGAGGTCATCTACATTCCCGGCAATCATGATGCCGCCTTCCGGCGCCTGTGCGGCCTGAAGCTGCACAACGTGAGCATCGAGCGGCGCGCGATCCATACCACCGGCAGCGGTCGTCGTTTGCTGGTCTCCCACGGTGACGAATTCGACACCCATGTGCGCATCGCGCCGTGGCTGCTCAAGCTGGGCGATGGCATGCACGGCTTCATCCTGTCGCTCAATCGCTGGTGCAATCGCGCGCGTGGCATGTTCGGGCTGCCGTACTGGTCGCTGGCCAGCGCGCTCAAGCGGCGCAGCGGCACCGCCCAGCGCTATGTGGCCCAGTTCGAGGAAGCCGCCATGCGTCAGGCGCGCCTCGAAGGGCTGGATGGCTATGTCGGGGGGCATATCCACCAGGCGGGCTTCCGGGTCGAGGAAGGCGTGCTCTACTGCAACGATGGTGACTGGGTCGAGCACTGCACCGCGCTGGCGGAAGATGCCCAAGGCGCGCTGCACCTGATCGACTGGCAGGGTCAGATCCTCGAGACGGCGCCGCGCCATCTGATGCCGCGTCCGGTGCCGGCCGCGACGCCCGACGCCGTCACGCCCGAGATGGCCGGCGCCTGAGCCTCACCCCAGGCCGCTGATCGCCAGCATCCATGACAGGTATAGCGGGATGATCAGCGGCGCTGCCAGGGTGGTCAGCATCACCGCGATCGCGCCCTTGGCCGGCTGGATATTCAGCTCGATGGCCAGCACGACCACATTGGCGGCCATCGGCACCACGCCCAGCAGCAGCAACACTTGCGCCAGCACCGGGTCGAGGGCGAACAGGCTGCCCAGCAACATCACGCTGCCCAGACTCATCAGCGGCCACATCACGAAGCGCAGGGCGGTCGCGGCCAGAATGAAGCGCGGGTCGATCTCGCGCAGGCTGACACCGCCCAGCGTCATGCCGATGATCATCATGCCCAGCACCGTGTAGCTGTACTTGAAGTAGTCGAGTCCCTCCATCACCGCCCCCGGTACCTCGAGGCCCAGTGTCCCCACCAGCAGAGCGGCCAGAAAGGCGTAGATCAGCGGCAGACGCACGATCTTGACCAGACTCTCGCGCATCGAGAACTGCCCGCGCGCACTGACGTAGAAGCCCAGCGTGAATTCATACAGCGTGATGCCGAGCAGGCAGAACAGGTACTGGGTCACGCCTTCCGGCGGCAGCAACAGCATCGCGACCGGCAGGCCGAAGTAGCCGGTATTGCCGGTTCCCGAGGAGAAGGCGAGCAGGGCGGCTTCCTGCGGCGGGAAGAACCTCGCGGCCAGCGGGCGCACCAGCAGGCAGATGCTGCTGGCCAGCGAGAATAGCCCCAGCGTCAGGCCCAGATCACTCAGCGATGGCTCGCCGAGCACCAGGCCGCGAAAGAAGGTCAGCGGCGCGATCACATAGATCAGCAAGGTGGCGATGGGGCGCGGGTCGATCGCGAGGCGGCGTGCACAGAGGGCGCCGAGAGCGACGAAGGTGATCAGCATCCAGAGCGGTTGCTGCAGATCGATGTGGTCCATCACGGTTCCTTGTGAAGCGTCATTGTCCTTTTGGCTCATCATGCCGTGTGGCCCCTGTCAGCGTCATCCCATGAATGCCACTCATTGCGCCTTTCCTTCATCAGGCTTTGGGTCGCGCATCAGGCTTTGGGTCGCGTGGTTGCGCGGCTGGTGAGGGCGCAGGACTGAGGAGCAGGACGCCACTGTCAGCAATGGTTATAAACACGCACTTTCTTATATGAATGGCATTGAAGTTGAGGCGAAAACCTTTCATTGGCCGGGGTCGTCGGCGGCGGTCAGAATGCTCGACATGCAGTACAGGGGCGGTGGCGTGACGCGCCGGACGTGTATTGCTGCACGCACACCGCGAAGTGTGCGGCGATAACGACATCAATGCCGGACACGACGACCACGAGGGCCGCCCCATGAGTGCAAGCGAACATCCGTTAGGGATCAGCTTCGAATTCTTCCCGCCGAATACCGAGGCCGGGCGTGAAAAGCTCAAGGGGGTTCGCGATCAGCTGGCGGCGCTGGAGCCGGAGTTCTTCTCCGTCACCTATGGCGCGGGCGGCTCCACGCGTGAGCGTACCTTCAACACCGTGCAGTCGGTCAGCGCCAGCGGGATCTGCACCGCGCCGCACCTGTCATGTGTCGGCAGTGACCGCGGTGAGCTGCGTGAGATCCTGGCGCAATACCGCGAGCAGGGCGTCAAGCGCCTGGTGGCGTTGCGCGGGGACCTGCCCTCCGGGATGGGCTCGCGCAGTGAGCTGCGTTACGCCAACGAGCTGGTCGAATTCGTGCGCGAGGAGACGGGCGAACACTTCGAGATCGCGGTGGCGGCCTATCCCGAGTGCCATCCACAGGCCGGCAATTACCACAGCGATCTCGAGAACTTCGCGCGCAAGATGCAGGCCGGCGCCGATATCGCCATCACCCAGTACTTCTTCAATGCCGATGCCTATTTCCACTTCGTGGAGCGCGCGCGTGCCGCCGGCATCGAGCAGCCGATCATCCCGGGGATCATGCCGATCACCAACTACACCAAGCTGGCGCGCTTCTCCGATTCCTGCGGTGCGGACATCCCGCGCTGGCTCCGCCGGCAGCTCGAGAGCTATGGCGATGACAGCGAGAGCCTTCAGGCCTTCGGCACCGAGGTAATCTCGCGCATGAGTCAGCGTCTGCTGGATGGCGGCGCGCCGGGCCTGCACTTCTATACCCTCAACCAGGCCGAGCCGTGTCTGAAGGTGCTGGAGAATCTGGGTATCGCTTCTCGTTGAGTCACGTGTGCCGGGCGTGCACGGCAAGTCATTGGAAGAGCGGCATTGAATGTGACGTCGCTCGCCCTGAGGTCTGATGGGTAGCCGCTCGTGACAGCGGCCCGCAAGCCACTCAAGGCGTCGGCAGTGACGCCGGCCTCAGTGATGGAGAGATTGCTCATGAATCACGAGACACAGCACACGGCATCCTTTACGCCCTCTTCCAGAAAGCCCCTCAAGACCGCCGCGACGGTGGCGCTCGGCGCCTGGTTGTTCGGCGGCGTCGCCCAGGCCGCCACCGAGGTGGAAATGCATCGCGTCAGCAGTGATGGCGTCGGTGAGTCCGTCGGCAGTGTCATGGCCGAGGATACCGATGACGGTCTGCTGCTGACGCCGAAGATCGAGGGGCTCGAGAGCGGCATCCACGGCTTCCACCTGCATGCCAATGCCAGCTGCGAACCGGCCGAGAAGGATGGCGAGACCGTCGCCGCCGCCGCGGCAGGTAGCCACTTCGATCCAGAAGAGACCGGTACCCACCAGGGCCCTTACGGTGATGGCCACCTCGGTGATCTTCCGGCGCTGAGTGTCGATGCCGATGGCAAGATCTCGTTGCCGGTGCTGGCACCGCGCCTCAAGGAAAGCGATCTCAGCGGCCATGCGCTGATGATCCACTCCGGCGGTGACAACTACACCGATACGCCCAAGCTGGGCGGTGGCGGCTCGCGCGTCGCCTGCGGCGTGGTCGATTGATCATCCTGCCGGGATGACATGAAAAAGCCCCGCCAATTGGCGGGGCTTTTTCATGTCGCAGTGATACAGCAGATATCAGTGCAGCTTGCCCGGGTCCAGAATGCGCACCGGCTGAACCTCATCGCCCGCCGGCGTCTCGCGGGGCTCGCTCACGCGCGTGGAAATCTCGGCGAGGGTCGGCGGCTCCTCGATGGCTTGCTGTTCGAAGAAGTCGCAGGACACGCAGTCACGGTAGCGTGTCTCGTTCTGCTCCCAGGTGCGCAGGCGGTCCATTGCTCCGCAGCGCGGGCAGACGGCACCGGCGATGAAGCGCTTGATGGTAGACATGGTGCCTCCAGTCAGGGTCAGGGTAGGTCTGGCAATCCCGCCTCGGGCGGATGATGCGCCATATGATACGCCCCCGACCGGTAAAGGTCAGGGGCGCATGGTCAGCGGCTCGTGGTCAGGCTTGCGCCATCACGAGACGGGGCGAGATCAGGCCGCCTGGGCACCGATGCCGGAGTGACGCAGCAGGGCATCGACCTGCGGGTCACGGCCACGGAAGGCGCGGAACAGCTCGGCGGCGTCACGCGAGCCACCGCGTGCCAGTACCTCGTCACGGAAGCGCTGGCCGGTGGCGGTATCGAAGACCGCGCTTTCCTCGAAGGCACTGAAGGCGTCTGCCGACAGCACCTCGGCCCACTTGTAGCTGTAGTAACCCGCGGCGTATCCGCCGGCGAAGATATGGCTGAAGCCATTCTGGAAGCGATTGAACTCGACCGCCGGCACCACGGCGACCTTGCTGCGCACCTCGTCGAGCAGCGCCTGGACATCGCTGGCAGACGGCTTGTCGAGCTCATGATGCAGGCGGAAGTCGAACAGCGAGAACTCCAGCTGGCGGACCATGGTCATCGCCGCCTGGAAGTTGCGGGCTGCCTGCAGGCGCTCGAGCATGTCGTCGGGCAGATGCTCGCCGGTGTCCACGTGACGTGCGATCAGATCCAGCCCTTCACGCTCGTAGCAGAAGTTCTCCATGAACTGGCTGGGCAGCTCGACGGCGTCCCATGCCACGCCGTTGATGCCGGAGACTTCGGCGACTTCCTGACGGGTCAGCATGTGATGCAGGCCGTGACCGAACTCGTGGAACAGCGTGACCACTTCATCGTGGGTCAGCAGCGCCGGGCGATCGCCCACCGGGCGGGTGAAGTTGCAGGTCAGGTAGGCGACCGGCAACTGCAGGCTGCCATCCTCGCGGCGACGACGGACGCGGCACTCGTCCATCCAGGCACCGCCTCGCTTGCCTTCACGCGCATAGAGATCGAGATAGAAGCCGGCGATCGGGGTGTCATTCTCGATCACCTCGTAGTAGCTGACGTCCTCGTGCCAGACCGGCACGTCGCGCTGCTTGAAGGTGATGCCGTAGAGGCGGTTGACGACCTCGAACAGTCCGTCGATGGCCTGCGGCGCCGGGAAGTAGGGGCGCAGCTGCTCCTGATTGATCGCGTAGCGCGACTCGCGCAGCTTCTCGCTGGCATAGCCGACATCCCACGGCTGCAGGTCGTCGATGCCGAGGCTCTCGGTGGCGTAGGCCGCCAGCTCGTTGAACTCCTCACGCGCCTGCGGCACGGCGCGGGTAGCGAGGTCATCCAGGAAGGCGATGACCTGCGCCGGCGAGTCGGCCATCTTGGTCGCCAGTGACAGCGAGGCGTAGTCGTCGAAGCCGATCAGCGCGGCCAGCTCCTGACGCAGGGCTAGAATCTCCTCGATCACCGGGCCGTTGTCGAACTCACCGGCGTTGGGGCCCTTCTCCGAGGCGCGGGTGACGAAGGCAGTGTAGACCTCCTCGCGCAGCTCGCGGTTGTCGGCATAGCTGAGCACCGGGAAGAAGCTCGGGAAGTCCAGGGTGATGCGATAGCCATCCAGGCCCTTGGCTTCGGCATTGGCCTTGAGCGCTTCAAGGCCGCTTTCCGGTATGCCCGCCAGTGCCTCTTCGTCGACATCCTTGTGCCAGGCCTGGGTGGCATCCAGCACATGGTTGGAGAAGGTATTGGAGAGCTCGGACAGGCGCGCCTGGATCTCGCCGTAACGCTGCTTCTTGTCTTGCGGCAGGTCGACACCGGCGAGGCGGAAGTCGCGCAGACTGTTGGTGATCGCCTTCTGCTGGGCTTCCTCGAGGCTTGCGAACTCATCGCTGTCCGCGAGGCGCTGATAGGCCGCGGCCAGGTCGCTGTTCTGACCCACCCAGGTGGAGTAGGCCGACAGTTTGGCGAGACAGGCCTGATAGGCCTCACGCAGCTTGGGCGAGTTCATGGTCGAGTTGAGGTGCGAGACCGGCGACCAGGCCTGGCTCAGGCGGTCACCCAGCGCTTCCAGCGGCGCGGCGAAGTTGTCCCAGCGCGTGTCATCGCGGGTGGCCTCGATCAGGCGCTCGATCTCCTGCTGGTTGTGCTCCAGCAGTTCGCTGATCGCGTCCTCGACGTGCTCGGCCTTGAGGGTGTCGAAGGGGGGCAGGGTGTTGCGTTCCAGCAGGGGATTGATCGACATCATGTACCTCGCGTCATTCGGGTGGGCGGCAGCGGTGAGCGATAAAGGAGAACTTGCGCATCGATTGCGCCGTGAAAACGGCGTCACCGCTGCCGCGGTGATACCAAGAATGTGAGGCCTCGGCGCGTGTTATTCAATCTATCGCCTCGATAGGCGGGCGCTGCCACGCGCATGTCGCATTGGCCGAGGCCGGTACGGCTGCTATCTTGCTGGCCTTGGCCCCCGAGTGGGGCCTGTATCCTTCCCCCGTACCGAGACCACGAGAGCAGACATGAGCGAAACCACCGAACGCTGGGGCAGTCGCCGAGCCTTCATTCTGGCCGTGACCGGCGCCGCCGTAGGGCTGGGCAACATCTGGCGCTTCCCCTACATGACCGGCGAGAACGGCGGTTCCGCGTTTCTGCTGCTGTATATCGGTTTCGTGCTGCTGCTGGGCCTGCCGGTGATGATGGCCGAGATCATGATCGGGCGCGCCGGACGTCGCGGACCGATGCAGGCGCTGGCCCATCTGGCCGTCAGCGGTGGCCGCACCCCGCACTGGCGCTGGCTGGGACTGTTCGGCGCCATCACCATGTTCTTCATCCTGTCGTTCTATTCGGTGGTGTCGGGCTGGTCGATCGAGTATCTGGTCGATTCGCTGAAGGGTGACTTCAGCGGCATGAGCCCACCGGAGATCGGCGCTTCCTTCGGCGCCTTCCTGGAAGACCCGGTCACGATGACCTTCAACCACACCGTCTTCATGCTGATGACGATGAGCGTGGTGGCCGCCGGTATCTCTTCCGGGCTCGAGCGCCTCAACAACCTGATGATGCCGCTGCTCTACGTGTTGTTGCTGGCACTGGCCGGTTACAGCATCAGTACGCCCGGCTTCGGTCCCGCGCTGAGCTGGCTGTTCATGCCCGACCCGAGCGCCATCACGCTGGACGTGATGCTCAATGCCATGGGACATGCCTTCTTCACGCTGGCGGTCGGCGCCTGTGCTCTGATGGCCTACGGCGCCTACATGCCGGAGCGCCAGAGTCTGCCGACGGCCGCGATCGCCGTGGCGGCGCTGGATATCGGTGTGGCGCTGCTGGCGGGTATCGCCATCTTCGCGGCGGTCTTCAGCCAGGGCATGGACCCGGCCTCCGGCCCCGGCCTGATGTTCGTCAGCCTGCCGATCGCCTTCGCCAATCTACCGGGCGGCAGCGTGCTGCTGGCGCTGTTCTTCCTGCTGTTGCTGCTGGCGACCTGGACCAGCTCGATCAACATCGCCGAGCCCATCGTCGAGGTGCTGGAGGGTTGGGGCCTCAAGCGTCGCCACGCGGCACTGGCGGTCGGTGTCTCGGTGTGGGCGATGGGGCTGTTGTCGGTGCTGTCCTTCTCGAGCCTCAAGGACGTGCACGTGCTGGGCGAAATGAATGTCTTCGATGCGGTGACGACGATTCCGCCGGACTTCTTCCTGCCGATCGGCGGGCTGCTGATCGCTATCTTCGCGGCCTGGGTGATGCCGCAGAATCGTGCGCTGGCTGGCCTCGGCACATCGCGTGGCTTCTTCCGCACCTGGCGTTGGGTACTGCGCTGGGTCTCGATTCCGCTGGTCGTCGTCGTGCTGGGCTGGAGCTTCTTCAAGTAAGCCCGCTTGTGCCATCGGTACGTGAATCTGGCGTTGAGTCGGCGACAGGCGTGGGGCGATACGAGGGGCATGTCGAACCTGAAAGCGGGGCGTCGGGACGGGGGGGCGAAAACATCGCAACGCGAGTCAGGCCGTTGCGCTATTGGCATCCCGGTGTTTGGCGCAGTAGGCTGGGTGCCTAATTCAGGAGGTAAGGCATGAGCATTAGATCCTTCAAGGGCCTGACGCCGCGACTGGGCGAGCGGGTTTTCGTCGATCCGGCCAGTGTGGTGCTGGGTGATGTCGCCCTCGGGGATGACAGCTCGGTATGGCCGCTGGCGGTGATTCGCGGCGATATGCACCGTATCCGCATCGGCGCGCGCACCAGTGTGCAGGATGGCGCGGTCCTGCATATCACTCACGCCAGTGATTTCAATCCGGGTGGCTATCCGCTGGAAATCGGCGATGACGTCACCATCGGTCACAAGGCCGTGTTGCATGGCTGCACCATTCACGACCGCGTGCTGGTCGGCATGGGCGCCATCGTGATGGACGGCGTGGTGGTGGAAGATGAAGTCATCATCGCGGCGGGGGCGCTGGTGCCACCGGGCAAGCGTCTCGAGGGCGGGCATGTGTATGCCGGCAACCCGGCCAAGGCACTGCGCCCGATCAAGGACAGTGAGCGTGAGTTCTTCACCTATTCGGCGGTGAACTACGTCAAGCTGAAGGATCAGCATCTGGCCGAAGACTACGCCGACTGAATCTCCCTCGCACAGAGCGGCAGACGCAGCAATGATCACTCCCCCGTTGGCTCAGGCCAGCGGGGGAGTGCTCGTTTCAGAGCCGGATTATTCGCAAGTCAGGGTCGAATTTTCCGCAAGCCAGGGGCGGATTTTCCACGAGCTTTAGAAGGCAGAGATGGCAGTGGCGCGCACAAACCAGGACAAGCCATTGTTTTTCATGAAATGCTTGCGTCATAATCTGGACGTATATCCAGTGCCGGCGTGTGGCGTCTGGTCCAGTGACATCGTCGAGGGCTCGCGACCCGTATTTCATGGCCAATTTTCGTACCCATATCACCGTAGCGGCCTTTGCCGGCGGCATCGTCGCGGCGGCGGGCTGGCAGGGCGGCCTGTGGTCGCTGGCGGAGGGGGTTCCGCTGGCGAGTCTGACCACCTTCGGCGGTATCCTGCCGGATATCGACTCAGACAACTCGCGCGCCATCCGGATCCTGTTCACGCTGTTCGCGGTACTGGCGACCATGGCCTGCGTGCTGCTGCTGCAGGACCGCCTGCTGGCGGGGCCGTTGATGATGGCGGGCGGCGCCACCTATCTGGGCGTGCGCTATGTGGCCAGCGCCATCTTCAAGCGCTTCACCGTCCATCGCGGCATCTGGCACTCGCTGCTGGCATCACTGCTGTGCTCGCTGGGCGTGACGGCCGCCAGCCTGCATGTGCTGGGCCAGAGTGAAGAACAGGCCTGGTGGCAAGGCGCGGCCCTGTTGTTCGGCGCCATGATTCACCTGTTGCTCGATGAGATGTACAGCGTCGACATGGTCGGCGCACGCCTCAAGCGCAGCTTCGGCACCGCCTTCAAGCTGTTCGATTATCGTGAGCCGGGCAACTCGTTGGCGATGGTGGCGGTGATCGCTGCCATGACGCCCTGGCTGCCGCCCGTATCGGTGCTGGTGGACATCATGCATCTACAGGGGCCGCTGTCAGTGTTCGGCGAAGGTCTTTCGCGGCTGATGGCAGGCGTCTGATGCTGTCTGGCTGAAGGTCGGCGTGAATCTCCGTTGCGTTGTCTTGGTCGTGATGCCTTGGTTTTGATGCCTCTGTTGTGGTGCATCAGGCACGATACCTCAACCACGGTGCCTCAACCACGGTGCCTCAACCACGATAGGGCTCGGCGCTCAGGCCATGCTTCTTCAGCTTGTCGTAGAGCGTCTTGCGCGGCAGCCCCAGCCGTTCGCAGGCCATCACCACCTGGCCTTTGCTGGTCGCCAGGGCCTCGCGAATCAGCGCGGCCTCGAACGCCTCCATGCGCTGTGGCAGCGATTGCGCCTGCGTGGCTGCCTTCACGTTGTGTTCCAGTTTCCCCAGCTCGCCCGTGCCGGCGGTGATGTCTTCTCTGTCCGCCTCTCCTGTGGCTTTCGTGCTGTCCACGGCCGTGCCACTCGTGCCCGCGGTGAGCGGCCGCCCTTCCGCCATGCTGTCGCCGATGTTGCCCTCCAGCCCGCCCAGCAGCACATGGCGCTCCGCACAGTTTCTCAGCTCACGCACGTTGCCCGGCCAGTCATGCGCCAGCAGCGCCTGCAGGGTGGTGGCGTCCAGCGGCGGGACTTCCAGGCTGGTGCGTTCGCTGGCCAGGATCGCGAAGTGCCGGAACAGTTGCAGGATATCCTCGGCATGCTCGCGCAGTGGTGGCAGATACAGCGTGACCACGTTCAGGCGGTAGTAGAGGTCTTCGCGAAACTCGCCGGCGCTGGCCGCTTCGCGCAGGTCCCGCTTGGTGGCGGCGATGACGCGGATGTCGATGGGGCGTGGTGTATTGCTGCCGAGCCGCTCGATACTGCGCTCCTGCAGCACCCGCAACAGCTTGATCTGCAACGACATCGGCATCGATTCGATCTCATCGAGGAACAGGGTGCCGCCGTCGGCGTGTTCCAGCTTGCCGATGCGGCGCTCGCTGGCACCGGTGAAGGCACCTTTCTCATGGCCGAACAGTTCCGACTCGATCAACGTCTCCGGCATGCCGCCACAGTTGAGCGCCACGAAGGGCTTGCTGGCGCGGGCGCTGCGCTCGTGCAGGCAGCGGGCGACACGGTCCTTGCCGGCACCGGTCTCTCCATACAGCAGGGTGTCGGCATCGACTGCCGCCAGGCGTGACACCTGAGCATCCAGGCGCTGCATGAGGTCACTGCTGCCCACCAGTCTGGGGCCGGCGCTGTTGCGCTGGGTATCCAGCTGTTCGCGCAGCGAGCGGTTCTCCAGCGCCAGCCTGCGAGCGGCCACCGCGCGCCGCGCGCCATCGAGCATGCGCTCGCGATCGAAGGGCTTCTCGATGAAATCCCAGGCACCGGCCTGCATGGCCGCGACGGCGGTGTCGATGTCGCCATGCCCTGTCATCACGATCACCGGCAGCTCGTCATCCACGGCATGCGCCGCGTGCAGCAGGCTCAGGCCATCCATGCCCGGCATGCGAATGTCCGTGATCACCACACCCTCGAAGGGCGCTTCGGCGCGCAGGATTTCCAGCGCCTGCTCGGCACTGGCCAGCGGGCGAGTGCGGTAATCGGCCAGCATCAGGCTCTGGCTCAGGCTGTCGCGAAGGTGCGGTTCGTCATCCACCACCAGCACCTGCATGTCGGTATTCGTGACGTCGCTCATGACGGCTCCTGTGAAGGGTTGGCGGTGGGTGGCATCGGGGATTGTGAGGGCATCGAGAGCGCCGGCAGCGTTAGCCGGAACAGTGCGCCACCCAGTGGAGAGGGGTGCGCCTCGAGGGTGCCGCCGAGGTCGGCGACGATACGCGCGCTGATCGATAACCCCAGCCCGAGTCCCTGGCCGTCGGCGCGCTGGGTATAGAAGGGTTCGAACACGCGCACCAGTTGCGATGGCTCGAGGCCGGGGCCGTTGTCGTGGACTTCCAGCACGACCTGATCACCGGCGCTGCCCGTTTTCTCATGCAGGTTGAGCTGGATGCTGGGGGGCTCCGGGCGCTCGGGGGGCATGTCGGCAAGCGCATCCAGTGCATTGCCGATCAGGTTGACCAATACCTGCTCCAGACGTACCGGCTCGGCGCGCACCCGGGCCAGCGTTGGACCCGCTTCGCGAATGAGGGTCACGCCGAGCGCCTCGCAGCGTGCATGCAGCAGGCGCAGGGCGTAGTCGAGGCTGGTGGTGAGGTCGATGGCCTCCAGGCGGTCACCGCTCTTGCGCGAGAACTGACGCAGCTGCGCGCTGATTTCGCCCATACGCTGGGTCAGCTCGGTGATCTGGTGCAGGTTGCTCTCGACCTGGGAGGTCTGGGCGCGAGCGAGGAAGGCGGTCGCGTTCTCGGCATAGGCGCGGATGGCGGCCAAAGGCTGATTGAGCTCGTGATTGATGCCGGCGGCCAGCTCCCCCAGCACCGCCAGCTTGGCGGTCTGGATCAATTCATCACGCGTCTCGCGCAGCTCGCGTTCGGCGCGGGTGCGTTCCTCGACTTCGGCACTCAGGCGCGTGTTGCTGGCGGCGAGGTCGCGGGTACGCTCGACCACCCGTTGCTCGAAGGCATCACGTGCCTGAGCGAGCTGCTCGGCTTGGGCACGGCGTTCGCTGACATCGAAGACCGTGACCAGCCATCGTGGACCATGGGGGCTGGGCAGTGGCGAGCAGGAAAGCTCCAGTGGCACCGCGACTCCCTCGCGCAGGCCATGCACTTCCAGCGGCCCGACGGCGCGGTCCTGGGTCAGGCGGCCCAGCAGGTGGCGCTCGGCCGGCAGGAACAGCTCGCGCAGATCACGCCCCTCGCGGGCGCTGGGCTGGCGGGTTGAGTCGTCCGGTGAGGTGTCGGCGCTCAAGGGCGAGCCGAACAGCGCGATGGCCGTCGGGTTGAGATACACCAGCCGCACCCGCTCATCGAGGATACACAGGCCAGCCTGAGTGCGGTCGATGATGCCGCGCACCCGTTGCTGGCTGCTGGCGAGATTCTGGCGCTCGCGCTCGGCGAACAGGCGACGCTCACGCAGGATGCGCAGTCGCTGCCAGCCCAGCCCTGCCAGCAGACACAGCAAGGCATAGCCACCGGCCGCGAGACCAGCCGTCTGCCAGATACCGCTGCGCAGCGGAGCCAGTGGCTTGAGTACATGCAGGCGCCAGCCGATATCCGGCAGTGGCTGGGACAGGCTCAACCAGGCGTGCTGCCAGAGATCCCCCGGTGTCAGCTGCAACAATTCGATGGAGGTCGTGTCGCGGCGCGACTCAAGGGGCGAGCCCAGCAGCTCCGGCAGCGCCTCGCGATGATGCAGGCGCAGCGGACGCAGGCGCTGATTGGCATAGCGCTGGGTATCGAGCAGTCGGTTGCGTGTCTCCTCGCTGAGTGGCTCCAGCGTGCGCAGCACCCGTTGCGCCTGGCTGGCGATGAAGATCACGCCATGCGGATCAGTGACCATGATGTCGGCATTCTGGTCGAGCCATGCCGCCTCCAGCGCCTCTATCTGCACCTTGACCACGGCCACGCCACGTCGCCCCTGGGGGCTGGTGACGGCGGCACTGAAGAAGTAACCGCGTTCTCCTGAGCTGGTGCCCAGCCCGTAGAAGCGGCCTTCACCACCATTGATGGCGTCTTGCCAGTAGGGGCGGAAGCGGTAGTTCTGGCCGATGAAGGTGTTGGCGGAGCGCCAGTTGCTGGCGGCGATGGTGGTGCCGGTGTCATCGACCAGATAGAGGTCCGAGATGCCGGCCAGCTCACGCATGCGGTCCAGGCGCTGATTGAGCGCCACTTCCGCGCTGAGATCTTCAGGGTGATCCAGAAAGTCGCGCAGCTGGTCATTCTCTGCCACCAGCCTGGGCAGATAGGCGTGTCGATTCAACTGGCCGCGCAGGCTGGCGGCAGTCAGACGCAGTTCGTTGTCTGCCTCATGCCCCAGGCGCTCCAGCCCCTGGCTGCGCGCCATCGAGACCGCCTGCCACACGCACAGCATCAGCCCCAGCGGTAACACGACCGCCAGTACGAGACGCCACAGCTGCGGCAGGCGCGTGTCCTTCATCGGCAAGCCTTCATGTTCAGGCCCTCATCTCAAGCTCTGCTTATCCGGAGCTTCATGTTCAGCCAGGGCGTCATGACTGAGCGTCATGAGCCATCCGGCGCCGCCTGGGCACGGCGCAAGGCGCGCTGGGCACGAGTCTCGGCGCGTTCCAGTTCCAGCAGTGAATCCTCGACGAAGACCAGATGCTCATGGGCGGCGTTGCGCGCATCTTCGGCGCGGCCTTCCATGATCGCCTCGAACAGGCTGCGGTGTTGCTGGATCAGGCGCGGGCGTGATTCCGGCTTCTCGAACAGGTGGCGCAGGTTGGCCACGATGCTCTTCTCCAGCAGCTGGAACAGGCTGCGCATGGAATGCAGCAGCACCACGTTGTGCGCGGCCTCGGCGATGGCGAGGTGGAAGGCGGCATCGGCACCGGCCTCGCGCTGTGGGTCACGTCCCTCGAAGCTCTTCTCCAGGTCCTCGAAGCGCTGGCGCAGCATTGCCTTGTCGGCAGGTGTGGAGCGCATGGCGGCGTAGTAGGCGCTGATGCCCTCCAGCGCATCACGAAATTCCAGCAGATCGAGATTGAACTCACCGTGGCGACCCAGCAGTGCACTGAGCGGGTCCGACCAGGCGCGCGCCAGCTCTTCAGAGACATAGGTGCCGCCGCCCTGGCGTGAGGTCAGCAGTCCGCGCGCGGCCAGCTTCTGGATAGCCTCCCGCACGGAGGGGCGCGAGACTTCGAACTGCTCGGCCAGGGTGCGCTCCGGTGGCAGGCGCTCGCCGGGTTTCAGGCTGCCTTCGATGATCATGCTTTCGAGGCGCTCGGTGAGTACATCGGCGATACGGGGTTGGCGGACGGGGGCGTAACGCATGGAAGTGTCCTTGCGGCAAAGGTGAAAGGCGGCGCCGAGCGCTGGAAGGCCAGAGTGCGGCATGCAAGAGAGGGGCGCTTGCGGCGCTGCCGATGATCAGTGTGGCCCGTGGGCATTCCACGCCACAGCCGACATTGGTCTTACCAATATGTGTGATAACCACGCCTCGCGTGGGAGATGAGGACTATCAATAATTGGTAAGACCAATTTTACGCAATGGAGATGCTTTGACCAATGTCTAGATGCCCTATGCAACATGATGTTTGACCCCTTTCGAGGCGACGCCTAGATTATGCCGAAGCACGTCAGGGTAAATTGGTATGACCAATTTATCGAAAGGCCTGACCCAAGGGTGCGCCAACCCCGAGTCCTTCACTGCCGTGCCAGACAACAATCACAACAATCCGCCCGCGGAGTTTCCGTCATGTCCGAGCCACTGCTGGCCTTGCTGGCCTTCACCCCTATCCTGCTGGCAGGCATCCTGCTCGTCGGTCTGCAATGGCCCGCGCGTCGCGCCATGCCATTGGTCTTCCTCGTCACCGCTGCCATCGGCTATTTCGTGTGGCAGATGTCGCTGACGCGCATTCTGGCCTCCACGCTGCAGGGGCTGATGGTGACCGTCTCGGTGCTGTGGATCATCTTCGGCGCCATCTTCCTGCTCAATACGCTCAAGCATTCCGGGGCGATCGCGGTAATCCGCGGCGCCTTCACCACCGTCAGTCCCGACCGCCGCGTACAGGCCATCATCATTGCCTGGCTGTTCGGCAGCTTCATCGAGGGGGCTTCCGGCTTCGGGACGCCTGCGGCCATCGCGGCGCCGTTGCTGGTCGCCATCGGCTTCCCGGCGCTGGGGGCGGTGATGGTGGGCATGATGATCCAGTCGACGCCGGTATCCTTCGGGGCGGTGGGCACGCCGATCGTGATCGGCGTGAATGCGGGCCTCGACAAGGCCAATCTCGGTGAGCAGCTGCTGGCGAACCATTCCAGCTGGGAGGCCTTCCTGCAGCTGATCACCTCGGAAGTCGCCATCGTGCATGGCATCGTCGGCCTGCTGATGCCGCTGTTCATGACCGTGATGATGACGCGCTTCTTCGGAGCGAAGAAAAGCTGGAGCGAGGGGCTGTCGATAGCACCGTTCGCGTTGTTCGCCGGCCTGTGCTTCACGCTGCCCTACGTGGCGGCAGGTATCTTCCTCGGCCCGGAGTTCCCGTCACTGATCGGCGCTCTGGTCGGCTTGATCCTCGTGGTGCCAGCGGCGCGTGCCGGCTTTCTATTGCCGAAGGACAGCTGGGATTTTCCGCCCGAGGCCGAGTGGCCCAGGCATTGGCTGGGCGACCTGACGCTGGAGCGTGATGATGTCGAGGCCGCCGCAGCGGGCAGAAAGCCGCTGCCTCTGTGGCTGGCGTGGTTGCCCTATGGGCTGATCGCGCTGCTACTGGTCGCCTCGCGCGTATCGAGTGACTTCAAGGGCTGGCTGGTCAGCGTGCAATTCAGTGCCACTGACCTGCTGGGTGCCAGCGGCATCTCCGGCGCGATACAGCCGCTCTATCTGCCGGGCGGCATCATGGTCTTCGTGGCCCTGATCACGCTGCTGCTGCATCGCATGGCCTCTCGCCAGCTGGTGGCGGCGGCCAGCGAATCCTGGCGCACACTGGTCGGCGCCGGCTTCGTGCTGGTGTTCACCATTCCGATGGTGCGCATCCTGATCAACTCCGGCGTCAATCTGAACGATCTGGCGTCCATGCCGGTGGTGATGGCGGACGTGGTGGCTGACAGCCTCGGTCAGGCTTACCCGTTGTTCGCCTCGGGCATCGGCGCGCTGGGCGCCTTCATCGCCGGCTCCAATACGGTTTCCAACATGATGCTGTCCCAGTTCCAGTTCAATGTCGCCGCCCAGCTCGGGCTGTCGGGAGCGCTGATGGTGGCGCTGCAGGCGGTCGGGGCCGCGGCCGGCAACATGATCGCCATCCACAACGTCGTGGCGGCCTCGGCGACCGTCGGTCTGCTGGGGCGTGAGGGACGTACCCTGCGCATGACGGCGATTCCGACCGCCTACTATCTATTGGCCTCCGGCGTGCTGGGCATTCTGGCGTTCCATCTGGTGGGTCTGAGTGATCCGCTGCTGCCGTAAGCGTGATCCGTGCTGACTGATACCCTGAAAGATATCCTGACTGATAAAGAGACTGGCCATGACCGTCGCTGCTGCCCCTGACTCCACTGCTCACCCTGCCATGTGCGGGCATGCTTCACCCCAGGCGCGCGCTGCTGCCTACGACGCCCTGCGCGAGGCGTTGGCGCAGCACATTCCCGGTGAGCGCCTGATCCATGATCCGCTGCGTACCCTGGCCTACGGCACGGATGCCAGCTTCTATCGGCTGGTGCCGCAGCTGGTGGTGCGGGTGCATGACGAGCAGGAGCTGGGGCATGTGTTGCGCGAGTGCCGGACGCGCAAGCTGCCGGTGACCTTCCGTGCGGCAGGGACGTCGCTGTCCGGGCAGGCGCTGACGGATTCGGTGCTCATCCAGCTGGGCGGCGAGTGGCGAGGGGCGCAGGTGCTGGAGCAGGGCAGCCGCATCTGCCTGCAGCCGGGGGTGATCGGGGCGCGTGCCAATCAGCTGCTGGCCCCCTTCGGGCGCAAGATCGGCCCGGACCCGGCTTCGATCAACAGCTGCATGATCGGCGGCATCGCGGCCAACAATGCGTCCGGCATGTGCTGCGGCACGGCACACAACAGTTATCGCACCGTCGAGGACCTGCGCGTCATTCTCGCCGATGGCACCTGCCTGGATACGGCGTCGCCGGAGAGTGTGCAGGCCTTTCGTGCCAGCCATGGTGGCCTGCTGGCGGAGCTGGAGCGCATGGCGGCCAGTGTGCGCGCCGACCCCGAGCTGGCCGAGCGCATCCGCCACAAGTACCGGCTCAAGAACACTACCGGCTATAGCCTCAATGCACTGGTCGACTATGCCGATGGTCTCGAGATCCTCAAGCATCTGATGATCGGTTCGGAAGGCACGCTGGGTTTCATCGCTTCCATTACCTATCGCACCGTGATCGAGGAGCCGCACAAGGCAGCGGCGCTGGTGTACTACCCGAACATCGATGCAGCCTGTCGCGCCACCATGTTGCTGAAGACGGCGCCGGTCGCGGCGGTGGAGCTGATGGACCGCGCGGCGCTGCGCTCCGTCGAGGACGCACCGGGCATGCCGGACGAGTTGCGCACCCTGCCGGAAGCGGCGGTCGCGCTGCTGGTGGATGTGCGGGGCGCGCATCATCAGGAGTTGGAGGCGCGCATGGCCGAGGTGGGCCGCGTGCTGGAAGGCATCGAAACCTGCGAGTCGTGGGCCTTCACTCAGGATGCGCAGCGTTATGCGCTGTACTGGAAGATCCGCAAGGGCCTGTTCCCGGCTGTCGGCGCAGTGCGTGATCTGGGGACTACCGTGATCATCGAGGATGTCGCCTTCCCCATCGAGCGGCTGGCGGAAGGCGTCGGTGCGCTGACGGAGGTCTTCCAGCGGCATGGTTACTCCCAGGCGATCCTGTTTGGTCACGCGCTGGAGGGCAATCTTCACTTCGTCTTCCCGCAAGGCTTCGAGCGCGAAGGTGAGGTGGAGCGCTATCAGGCGCTGATGGATGACGTCGCGCAGCTGGTGGGGCAGGAATATGGTGGCTCGCTCAAGGCCGAGCATGGCACCGGTCGCAACATGGCGCCTTATGTAGAGCTTGAGTGGGGCAAGGATGCCTATGCCCTGATGTGGCGAATCAAGGAGGTCTTCGATCCGGACAACCTGCTCAACCCGGAAGTGATCCTGACGCGCAATCCTCGCCTGCATCTGGAAAACCTCAAGCCACTGCCGGCAGCGGACCCGCTGGTGGACCGCTGCATCGAGTGCGGTTTCTGTGAGTCGGTCTGTCCGTCGAAGAATCTGAGCCTGACGCCGCGCCAGCGCATCGTCATCCGTCGGGAGATCGCACGCCTGGCTGCGCTTGAGTCACCGGATGATGCACAGCGCGACCAGCTGGCAGCGCTCAGGAAGGAATACGCCTATCAGGGCATGGAGACCTGTGCGGGGGATGGCCTGTGCGCGACCCAGTGTCCGGTCGGTATCAATACCGGTGATCTGATCCGGGGATTGCGTCATGAAGAGAACGCCGGTGCCGATCATCCAGGCAAGGTGAAGGTGGCGCAGTGGTCCGGAGAGCACTTCACTCATATCACCAGTGGCATGCGTGGGGTGCTCAGGCTGGCGGATGGGCTGCATGGCGTCGTCGGTACGCGCAACATGCGTCGCCTGACCCGGGCTGCTCGCAAGGTGTCCGGTGACAGGGTGCAGCAATGGTCTCCCAGTATGCCGGCGGCCGCGCCGCGCCCGTATCTCAAACGCCTGGCACAACCCTTGGGTCGCAGTGAGGCGCCGAATGGGCACGTCGTCTATTTTCCGTCCTGCGCCACGCGTGTCTTCGGGGTCGCTACTGATGATCGCGATCCGCGCAGTGTCACCGAGATGGCGCTGGCCTTGATGGACAAGGCAGGCTTCGAGGTCGTGCTGCCGAAAGGGGGGGAAGCGCTGTGCTGTGGCATGGCCTTCCAGTCCAAGGGGCAGTTCGAGGCGGGAGATGCCAAGGCCGCCGAGTTGGCAGCGGCGCTGGTGGAGGCGAGTGACGGCGGACGGCTGCCGATCTTCTGTGATACCAGCCCGTGCCTGGCACAGGCTCAGGCCTATGCGCGCGAGCATCTTGAAGTGTCGCTGACTCTGGTCGAGCCGGTGCAGCTGGTCCTCGACTATCTATTGCCCTATCTCTCGATCACACCGCTCAAGGCGAAAGTCGCGGTGCATGTCACCTGCTCCAGTGTCCGAATGGGGCTGGCGGAGCAGTTCGTGGCGCTGGCGCGGCAGTGCGCCAGTGAAGTCGTCGTGCCGCAAGAGATCACCTGCTGCGGCTTCGCCGGCGACAAGGGCTTCAGTACCCCGGAGCTTAATGCTTCGGCATTGAAGGGGCTGAAGGAGGTAGTGGCCGATTGCGACTACGGAGTTTCCAATTCGCGCACCTGCGAGATAGGGCTGAGTGAGCACTCCGGGCTCAGCTATCAATCGATTCTCGGTCTGGTCGATAGAGCATCGGCACCAAGGTGATGGGAGGTGTACGAGATGCATGACACCCTGATGACAATCTCTTGAAAAAGCCCTTGCCCTCACGGCGGTTCGTGCGTAAAGTACGCATCCGCTGCCGGGGACGCATGGCGTTACCAGCGGTGAAAGAGGTTTGCAGGTGATTGTTTTA
>NZ_JAMXRV010000006.1:0-276948 GCF_024124625.1 Cobetia sp. Dlab-2-AX
CCCGCCACATCGGTCACGGTCATCGAGACGGTGAGGGCGCCTTCTGTGAGCCCGGAAGTTGCGGTGCTCAGGTCCAGACCGGTGACGGACAGATTGCCGTCACCGTCGACCGTGATATCAGTCGTGGGGACGGTGATCTCGTTGGCTGGATCGGCGCTGTCAGTGATGGTGATCACGACATTGCTGCTGTCGAGACCGGCCTCGATGCTGCCAGTCAGGTCGACAGCGCTGATGTCTGCCAGATTGAGCAGGCCATCGTCACCATCGACGAAGGCGATACTGCCTGTCGGGGCGGTCGCATCGATCGTCACGGCACCGAGGTTCACGGCGTCGCTGACGTTGCCGGCCACATCGGTCTGACGGATCTGCACGTCGCCATCGGCATAGCTGCCTTCAGCGAGGGTAAAGGTGGTGCCAGTGCCATCGATCCAGGTGCTGCCGCCGTCGAGGGAATACTCCCAGGTCGCGTTGGTCTCGAGGCCACTGATGGTGACCTCGCCATTGCTGGTGATGCCGTCGGCATCGAGCGTGTCGGTGGTCAGCGCGAGGGCCGGAGCGTCAGGCACCGTGAGGTCACTGGTGGTGGTGCCGTCAGTCTCGAACGTATTGCCCGCCACATCGATCACGGTCATCGAGACGGTGAGGGCGCCTTCGGTGAGCCCGGAAGTTGCGGTGCTCAGGTCCAGACCGATGACGGACAGATTGCCGGCACCGTCGACCGTGATATCAGTCGTGGAGACGGTGATCTCGTTGGCTGGATCGGCGCTGTCAGTGATGGTGATCACGACATTGCTGCTGTCGAGGCCGGCCTCGATGCTGCCAGTCAGATCGACGGCGCTGATGTCTGCCAGATTGAGCAGGCCATCGTCACCATCGACGAAGGCGATGCTGCCCGTTGGGGCGGTCGCATCGATCGTCACCGCACCGAGGCTGACCTCATTGCTGACGTTGCCGGCGACATCGGTCTGACGGATCTGCACGTCGCCATCGGCATAGCTGCCTTCGGCGAGGGTGAAGGTGGTGCCAGTGCCATCGATCCAGGTGCTGCCGCCATCGAGGGAGTACTCCCAGGTCGCGTCGGTCTCGAGGCCACTGACGGTGACCTCACCATTGCTGGTGATGCCGTCGTCGGTGATGTTGGTATCGGTGGTGAGCGCCAAGGCCGGATTGGTGGGCTCAGCAGTATCGACGGTGAGGGTGAACTCGCCAGAGGCTGCACTTTCGTTGCCGGCGGCATCGGTCGCGGTGACGCTGAAGACGTGATCACCGTCGGTGAGATCAGTGCTCGGGGTATAGCGCCAGGCGCCATTGGCATCAGCTGTCACGCTATCAACGACTTCGCCGTTGTGGGTGATGGAGATGGTGCTGCCGGCCTCGGCGCTGCCGGTCAGCGTCGGCGTCGCGTCATTGGTGCTGTCGCCGGAGGCGAGGGCACCGGTCACGGCTTCCACATCATCCGTGGCGGAGGCGATGGTCGGGGTGTTGGGGGCAGTGACATCCGCAGCTTCCGGCACCACCAGGGTGTCGGAGACCGGGCTTTCGTTGCCGGCCGCATCGGTTGCTATGGCTGTCAGAGTGCTGCCAGCTTCCTGCTCCGGTGAGAGCTCAACGGAGAAGTTGCCTTCTGCATCGACGACCGCGGTACCCACCACATCATCGTTGGCATTGGTGATCTCGACCGTGGTGCCCGCTTCACCGGTTCCGGCGACGGTGGTGCCATCGGTCTCGGACAGGACTGGCGCATCCGGCGCAGCAGTATCGACGGTGAGGGAGAACTCGCCGGACGGCGCACTTTCGTTGCCGGCAGCATCTGTCGCGGTGACGCTGAAGACATGATCGCCATCGGTGAGATCAGTGCTCGGGGTGTAGTTCCAGGTGCCATTGGCATCGGCTATCACGCTATCAACGACTTCGCCGTTGTGGGTGATGGTGACGGCGCTGCCGGCTTCGGCGCTGCCGGTCAGCGTCGGCGTCGCGTCATTGGTGCTGTCGCCGGAGGCTAGGGCACCGGTCACGGCTGCCGCATCATCCGTGGCGGAGGTGATGGCCGGGGTGTTCGGCGCGGTAACGTCAGCGTCTTCCGGCACCACCAGGGTGTCGGAGACCGGGCTTTCGTTACCCGCGGCGTCAGTGACAGTGGCGGTCAGCTCAGCGCCGACTTCCTGCTTCGGAGACAGCGTGATGCTGAAGGTGCCGTCATCGGCAACAGGGCCGGTGCCCAGCAGATCGCCATCACCATTGGTGACTTCGACGGTGCCACCGGCCTCGGCGCTGCCATTGGCCGTCTCGCCATCGGTCTCGGACAGAACCGGCGCATCCGGCGCAGCAGTATCGACGGTGAGCGTGAACTCGCCGGACGACGCACTTTCGTTGCCGGCGGCATCGGTCGCGGTGACGCTGAAGACGTGATCGCCATCGGTGAGATCAGTGCTCGGGGTGTAGTTCCAGGTGCCATTGGCATCGGCTATCACGCTATCAACGACTTCGCCGTTGTGGGTGATGGTGACGGTGCTGCTGACTTCGGCGCTGCCGGTCAGCGTCGGCGTCGCGTCATTGGTGCTGTCGCCGGAGGCGAGGGCACCGGTCACGGCTGCCACATCGTCTGTGGCGGAGGTGATGGCCGGGGTGTTCGGCGCGGTAACGTCAGCATCGACCGGCACATCGAGTGCCGCGGACGCTGCGCTTTCATTGCCGGCCGCATCGGTTGCCGTGGCTGTCAGAGTGCTGCCAGCTTCCTGCTCCGGTGAGAGCTCAACGGAGAAGTTGCCTTCTGCATCGACGACCGCGGTACCCACCACATCATCGTTGGCATTGATGATCTCGACCGTGGTGCCCGCTTCACCGGTTCCGGCGACGGTGGTGCCATCGGTCTCGGACAGGACTGGCGCATCCGGCGCAGCAGTATCGACGGTGAGGGTGAACTCGCCAGAGGCTGCACTCTCGTTGCCGGCGGCATCTGTCGCGGTAACGCTAAAGACGTGATCACCGTCGGTGAGATCAGTGCTCGGGGTATAGCTCCAGCTGCCATTGGCATCTGCCGTCACGCTATCAACGACTTCGCCGTTGTGGGTGATGGTGACGGTGCTGCCGGCTTCGGCGCTGCCGGTCAGCGTCGGCGTCGCGTCATTGGTGCTGTCGCCGGAGGCGAGGGCACCGGTGTCGGCTTCCACGTTGTCGGTTGCGGAGGCGATAGTCGGGGCGTTGGGGGCAGTGACATCCGCAGCTTCCGGCACCACCAGGGTGTCGGAGACCGGGCTTTCGTTACCCGCGGCGTCAGTGACAGTGGCGGTCAGCTCAGCGCCGGCTTCCTGCTTCGGAGACAGCGTGATGCTGAACGTGCCGTCATCGGCCACAGTGCCGGTGCCCAGCAGGTCGCCATCACCATTGGTGATTTCGACGGTGCCACCGGCCTCGGCGCTGCCATTGGCCGTCTCGCCATCGGTCTCGCTCAGGACTGGGGTATCAGGCGCGGAGGTGTCGACGGTGAGTGTGAACTCGCCAGACGGCGCACTCTCGTTGCCGGCGGCATCTGTCGCAGTGACGCTGAAGACGTGCTCGCCATCGGCGAATTCAGTGCTTGGTGCGAAGCTCCACGTGCCATTGCTATCGGCGATGGTCGTGCCGATCACTTCGCCATTATGCGTGACGGTGACGGTGACGGTGCTACCGATCTCGGCGCTGCCGGTCAGGGTCGGGGTCGCATCATTGGTGCTGTCGCCATCGGCGAGGGTACCGGTCACGGCTTCCACGTCGTCGGTTGCGGAGGTGATGGTCGGGGTGTTCGGCGCGGTGACGTCAGCGTCTTCCGGTACCACCAAGGTGTCGGAGACTGGGCTTTCGTTACCCGCGGCATCGGTGACGGTGGCGGTCAACTCAGTACCGGCTTCCTGCTTCGGCGACAACGTGATGCTGAAGGTGCCGTCATCGGCGACAGTGCCGGTGCCAAGCAGATCGCCATCACCATTGGTGATTTCGACGGTGCCACCGGCCTCGGCGCTACCATTGACGGTGCTGCCATTGGCGGTTTCGCCATCGGTCTCGCTCAGGACTGGAGCATCAGGCGCGGAGGTGTCGACGGTGAGTGTGAACTCGCCAGAGGATGCACTTTCGTTACCGGCGGCATCGGTCGCAGTGACGCTGAAGACGTGCTCGCCATCGGCGAATTCAGTGCCTGGTGTGAAGCTCCACGTGCCATTGCTATCGGCGATGGTCGTGCCGATCACTTCGCCATTATGCGTGACGGTGACGGTGCTACCGATCTCGGCGCTGCCGGTCAGGGTCGGCGTCGCGTCATTGGTGCTGTCGCCGGAGGCGAGGACACCGGTATCGGCTGGCACGTCGTCGGTCGCGGAGGTGATGGTCGGGGTGTTCGGTGCCGTGATGTCAGCATCCTGCGGCACGGTAACTGCGGTGGAAGCTTCGCTCACGTTGCCGGCGGCATCGGTCGCGGTGGCGGTCAGTTCGGTGCCGGCTTCCTGTGTGGGGGACAGCTCGACCGAGAAGTTACCATCCGCATCGGCGACGGCGCTTCCTACGCTGTCGCCGGCGGCATTGGTGACCTCGATAGTGGCGCCGGGCTCACTGCTGCCGGTGAGGATGTTGCCATTGGTCCCGTCGAGGACAGGCGCCTCAGGCGCTGTTGTGTCCTCATCCGAGGAGGAGTTGTCATCACCAGTGGCAGCGGCCACGCCGACACCGGCGGCCACGGCAACGCCGCCTGCCACGAGGCCAACGGTGCTGATGCCAGCCCCCGCGCCTGCGCCCGTCGCAGCTTCTGCTCCCGCAGTGCCCGCACCCGCTGCTGCGGTAGTGAGAGCCGTCTCTGCCGTCGTCAAGGTCGCGGTACTGGTGAAGGGCACGGCCCCTCCTGCGCCAGCTTCACCCAGACCCACCTGAAAGAGCTCACCGGCGAATTCATCGCCTTGTAGATACAGATGGCTGAGCTCGGTGGGGTCTGCGTAGAAGTTCTCGATCGTGATCAGTTCCCCGTTTTCGAGAGTGACAAGCAGGTTGTCTCCCTGGCGGGTCATCACCTCGATATCGCGAGGATGGAGATCCAGACTGACATCCGATGATCTATTGAGGGCAATGGTATCGACTTCACGCAGGATCGTTTCCTGCTCCGCGAGCTGACCGTGGGGCGCGACCTTGGCAGTTACCGGCATATCGTTGTCCTCAATGGCACTTCTTGTGCATTCGCGACTTTCTATTAATTATCGATAATCAACACGTTATTGTGGCTCGGATCATTTTTCTAGTACTCAGGTGTCAATCTCTTTCGTTGGAGTATAGTTTATTCGTGTATAGGTTTTCTTTCGGCTGTAAATTTTCATGACTCAATGTCTCGTTGCCTCCGCGAACCGCTGCTCTACTGGAGATCGGGGAGTCGAGTGTCAAATTCAATAACGCCTGGTGAAGGGGTTCAGATCATGTGCTGAGTATGATTCTCCTAATCGGTCGTGCGACTAAAGATCAAGTAGTGCTAACTGGTTAATTTAGCGGCAAAAATGATTTTAATTTATGGTATGCTTATAAACTGTTGGCTATTGAGGCGCGGAATACGTTGTTTAAACGAATGGAATATGTTTTCGAGAATAAAAAAGGCGCCACCCGCTAGGGTGGCGCCTTTGTCGTCCGTGGCGTGGCCTGTATCAATCAGCGCTGAAGGGGACGGGCATTCTCTCCGCCTTGCCATTCACGGTAGGCGTCAATCTGTGCCTGAGAGGCTTCGATCGGCGTCTTCATGACAAACCAGGTGACGGGCTCAGAGCATGGTGGGGTGGTAAGCGAGCCGGAGTACTGCCAGCCGGCATGCTCGCGCGGCAGCAGCAGGTTGGCAGACAGGCCGCTTGTCAGGGTCTCGGAGAGGCCGCGCTGGGGCAGGCGACTCAACAGGCGGCTGAGAGCCAGGTTGTCATGCCCTTCCTCGACCAGTACGGCCAGCACAGCCAGCTTGCCTTCCGGCGTGCTGTGCACCAGATGGATTTCCATGGCGGCACGCTTGCCGTCGATGGCGTGCTCTGACGGCACATGCAGGTGCACCTGCGACAGAGTGTACTGGGTGCCATCCAGCGTCATGGTATTGCCGCTGGCCCCTTCGATCTGCAGGGTGTGGCCCGTATCGCGCGTGACGAGCAGCGACGAATGGTAGTCGAGTATCGGGCCCGCTTCATTCAGCGTGCGTGACTGGCTATCGATGTCGATCGGCGACTGCTGGCTGCCGGCCGAGCACTCGGCATACCCCGGGGTGAGCTCTCCCCAATGCTCGGGGCCATTGGCACCGGCATTGGTACCGTCCGCTGATTCACTCTCATAGCTCCACTCAGTGACCGACGTGCCCGGGGCGGGCGACGTAGTAGTGTCATCGGCGAGCGCCGGGAAAGATGACGACGTGGCGGCAAGCAACACGGCCATGGCAAGTGGGCGTAACAGCGCGCGAGGCGACGAGGAAGAGGCTGGCATTGAGGTGTCCTTGCTCAAGAGTCCAGTGTCCTGAGCCGCCGTAGGCAGTCAGAACTCAGATGAATGAAGGCAGTCAGTGTGCCGGACTCAGGGGCGAGGTCAAGATGACGCTGGAGTGTCACTAGGGTGTCGCATTCCAGCGTCAGTTGTCGCGACGTTCATCGCATCAGTAGTCACGACAGTTGTGAAAACAGAGAGGGGGAGATGTCAGCGCTCGAGCCACAGGCATTCCACACTGTCGCCGTGGTTGAGCTGTGCGTGGGGCGGAATCACGGCCAATGCCTGAGCACCGGCACAGGAGGAGAGAACTGCTGAATTCTGGTCCGGGAAGGCATACGCTTCAAGCTGGCCGTCACTGCCGGGCGACAAGGTCACGCGCAGGTGGTCCTGACGGATGGCAGTCTTCGCCGTGAAGGCTGCGCGAACCGTCATGCGTTTCAGCTCACGCAATGCATCACAGTCGGTCATCTCGCCCAGCAAGGGGCGAACGAACAACCAGCCGCCGACCCAGCTGGAAACCGGATTGCCCGGCAGGCCCACGACACGCACCGAGTCACCCCGGGGGCTGTTGATACGCCCCAGCGCCAGCGGTTTGCCCGGTTTGATGGCCAGACGCCACAGATCCAGGCTGCCCAGCGCCTCGATGGCAGGGCGGACGTGGTCTTCCTCGCCGACGCTGACTCCACCGCAGGTGACGATCAGGTCAGCCTGTTGCGCCGCCAAAGCGAGGACGTCACGGGTGGCCTCGAAGGTATCGGCCACATTGAGTGGCGCCAGCACCACCTCAGCCCCGAAGTCGCTGAGCATCTGGCTGAGCATTACGCGGTTGGAGTTGTAGATCTGGCCGGGCTTGAGCGGCTGGCCGGGTTCAATCAGTTCATCGCCGGTCGCGAACAGGGCCACTCGTACCTTGCGTCGTACCGATACGTAGCTGAGCCCTTGTCCACAGAGAAGACCCAGCGCGGCAGCATCCAGTCGCGTGCCCGCCGCCAGCAATCGATTGCCTTTGCTGACATCCCTGCCTTGTACCCGAATGTTGTCGCCGTGGGTGCGAGGTCCGGGCAGCCAGGCCAGGGTGGTGCCATCTTCGTCTTCACGCAGTGTCACCTCTTCCTGCATGACCACCACGTCGGCACCGTCGGGGATTTCCGCTCCGGTGAACAGGCGCGCGCAACTCGCCACGGCCAGCGGAGTGGCAGGCTGACCTGCCGCGACACGCTGACTGATCGGCAGCCAGGCACCGTCACCAATGTCTGCCACGCGGGCACAGTAGCCATCCATCTGGGAGTTGTCGGCAGGCGGCACGTCAAGCTTGGCATGCACGTCCTCGGTGAGCACGCGCCCGGCAGCGTCACTGACTGCCACGCGCTCGGCAGGCATCAGCGGGCAGCTGTCACGTAGCGCGGCGAGTGCACTGGCCAGGGGCGCCAGCCCCTTGGCGCCGACAGGCACGGCGTCGCAGCCACATTCTGCCTCCGCGGATGGCGACGGGCGAGAATGCGGGTCTTTACTGGTGTCAGTGGGCATGGGTTCCGCGCTCCGGAATCACCAGGTTGGCGAAGTTGCAGGGGCGGTGACGGCTGTCGAGCTGCTCCTTGAGGATACCGTTCCAGGCCGTCTTGCAGGCACCGGTGGAGCCGGGCAGGCAGAACACCACGGTACGGTTGGCAAGCCCTCCCAGACAGCGGCTCTGGATCGTCGAGCTTCCGACTTCCTGGTGGGAAAGCTGACGGAAGAGTTCGCCGAAGCCCTGGATTTCCTTGTCGAGCAGCACGCGAATGGCTTCCGGCGTGGAATCACGCCCGGTGAAGCCTGTGCCGCCCGTCGTCAGGATGACCTGCACGGCCGGCTCCGCGATCCACTCGCTGACCACGGCGCGCAGTTGATAGACGTCATCGGGCACGATGCGCTTTTCATGCAGGCTGTGGCCAGCCGCCGTCAGGTTGTCGACCAGGGCGTCGCCGGAGCGGTCATTCTCCGCCGTACGTGTATCCGAGACGGTCAATACCGCGATGGTGAGGCCGATCTGTTCGTCATTGCCGCTCATGATCAGTCCTTCTTGCCTTGTTGACGTGCCTCGAGCGCTGCCAGCTGCTCTGGGGTCGCCTTGGCCTGGTGGTGTGTCTTCCACTCGGAATAGGGCATGCCGTAGACATGCTCGCGCGCCGCGTCGTAATCGAAGCTCACGCCGCGCTCCTCGCCAGCGGCCATCAGCCACTTGGACAGGCAGTTGCGGCAGAAGTCGGCGAGGATCATCAGATCGATGTTCTGGACATCCTTGTTGTCATCCAGGTGCTTGAGCAGACGACGGAACGCGGCCGCTTCCAGTTCGGTGCGGGTCTGTTCGTCCAGTTGGCTCAGGTCTTGTACGGCTTGAGGGGTCGGGTCGCTCATCGAATTCTCCTGAGAAGGCGCAGCCTGGCGCCTGCCTTCATGCTGTCGGGGTGCCTGGTGGGCCCAGGCGGGATATCTGAAACTTTACGCAACTAATGCAGAGCTGTGAACCAGCGCTGCACGCCCGTGGTTCGGTCTGTGATTTGGCAGACGGATTGGCCGGTGGAATGCCAGTGGGTGGCAGAGTCGCGAAAGAGTGTGCGCGGGCAAGCGAGAGAGCAGGCGCTGGCAAGCGAAAACGCCCGGCAGGCGAACCTGACCGGGCGTATCTTCACTCATCCAGCGGATGTCTGACGCCGCGCTAATTCGGACGTTGCTGACGTGCCAGGCTATCGTCAGGTGCCGTAGAGGGGTCTGCTGCCGGGTCTGCCGCTTCGGCCTGCTTGACCTCGTCGTACCACAGATTGTGGTGCTGCTTGGCCCAGGTCTCATCGACATAGCCGGTCTTCATGCCCTCGAAGGCACCCTCGGTACCAGCGGTGCCGATATAGATGTGGCCGAAGGACACCGCGATCAGCATCAGCGAGGCGATGCCGTGGAAGACATTGGCCCACTGCATGTTGTCACGCGTCTGACCGAAGATCGGGAAGTCCAGCACCAGCCCGCTGGCAATCACTACCAGGCCGACCGTCGCCAGAATCCAGTACCAGGCCTTTTCCCCGCCATTGGCGAAGCCGGCATCCGGATGCTTACCCTTCATCATGCCGCCACCCTGACGGAACCAGTCAAGGTCATGCTTCTTGGGAATATTGAGCTTCAGCCACTTGGCCAGCACCAAGATCAGCATGATCGAGAACAGGGGGCCCACATAGTTGTGGATCACCTTGGTCGCCATGATCATGTTGGCCCAGAACACATCCCCGAACACATTGCGGAACACGAATTTGCCCCACAGCAGATTGATGCCGGTAATGGCCAGCGTCAGGAATAGCGTCGCCAGCGTCCAGTGCATGGCACGCTCCAGCGCCGTCCAGCGCAGCATCAGCTTGCCGCTGCGCGGGTGGTCCAGATTGTTGCGTCCCACCAGCAGGTAGAAGATCGCCAGCACGGCCAGCATGCCACCCAGCGCGATCAGGCCGCCCGGTGAGATCCAGCGATTGCGGATCTGGCGCCAGGTCTCGCCGCTCTGGTTGATCAGGCTGTAGTTGGAGTCATGACGGCTGTCGATGGAGTTGCCCCCATTCTTGACCTGCCGCCAGGTATCGGCGTCCACCGTGCCGACCGCCTGACCGATCTCGCCGTCAGGGTTCGCGGCCAGTGCCTGAGGAGCCAGCCAGAGACTGGCCAGCATCAGGCACAGGAACATGGCGACCACGGTCAACCGTGAAGCTGTAAAGTGCGCGCGCATGTCGCCTCCTTACCCCTTGCGGGCTGCGTCGTAGGCCAGGTGGTCCGCCTGCTGGACGCTGCTGGTGGTCAGATTGGCAGAGGTTTCCGGATGGCTGGCCTTGTCGACCGGCGACCAGGCGCCGTCTTCATGGCCGCGGTAGACCACACGCTGACGGAAGATGTCGGAGACGGTCTCGGCATCGCCGGCCAGCAGGGCCTTGGTGGAGCACATCTCGGCGCACAGCGGCAGCTTGCCTTCGCTGATGCGGTTGGCGCCGTACTTCTCGAACTCTTCTTCCGGGCTGTCGGCCGGGCCGCCGGCACAGAAGGTGCACTTGTCCATCTTGCCGCGCTCGCCGAAGGCGCCTTGCTGCGGGAACTGCGGGGCGCCGAACGGGCAGGCGTACAGGCAGTAGCCGCAACCGATGCAGATGTCCTTGTCGTGCAGGACGATGCCATCATCGGTCTTGTAGAAGCAGTCGGTGGGGCAGACCGCCATGCACGGCGCGTCATCGCAATGCATGCACGCCACCGAGATGGAGACTTCACTCGGCTTGCCGTCGTCCAGGGTGACCACGCGGCGACGCTGGATGCCCCACTCGGTCTCGTTGGCGTTCTTGCAGGCTGTCACGCAGCCATTGCACTCGATGCAGCGCTCTGCATCACACAAAAATTTCATCTGGGCCATGGTGCTTCTCCTTCACGGCCTGTCGCCGGGTTCCTCGGTCAACAGGCCGGATGATTCTGGTAACGGATACGTCCGATCGTGTCCTGTGCTGCGTCATGGCCGCGTCACTTGGACGCGGCCGTCACTCGAGTCAGGCGAGGCTGACGCGGCACAAGGTGACCTTGGTTTCCTGCATCAGGGTCACGGGGTCGTAGCCGTAGGTGGTCGCGGTATTGGCCGATTCACCGAGCACATAGGGCACGGTGCCTTCCGGATAGCGGGACTCGAGGGATTCGCCTTCGTAATGCCCACCGAAGTGGAAGGGCATGAAGACGACATCCGGGCCGACACGCTCGGTGACCATCGCCATCACCTTGACGCGGCCGCCCTCGGCGCCCTCGACCCACACCATGTCGCCGTCCTTGATGCCCTGGTCATTGGCCAGAGCCGGATTGATCTCGACGAACATCTCCTGCTGCAGCTCGGCCAGCCACGGAATGGAGCGCGTCTCTTCGCCACCCCCTTCGTATTCCACCAGGCGGCCCGAGGTCAGGGTGATCGGGTACTTGGCGCTGACGTTCTTCTCCTGGATGGAGGCGTAGAGCGTCGGCAGGCGATAGATGGACTCGGAATCCGGCCAGGTCGGGTAGTCCTTCACCAGATCGCGACGAGCGGTATACAGCGGCTCGCGGTGCTTGGGAATCGGGTCCGGGAAGGTCCACACCAGGGCGCGCGCCTTGGCGTTGCCATACGGCATGCAGCCATGCTTGATGCACACGCGCTGGATGCCGCCGGACAGGTCGGTCTTCCAGTTCTTGCCCTCCGCCGCCTGCTTTTCCTCGGCCGTCAGGTCATCCCACCAGCCCAGCTGCTTGAGCAGCTTGTCGGTGAACTCCGGATAGCCATCCTCGATCTCGGCGCCCTTGGACCAGGAGCCTTCCGCGAGGATGTTGGTGCCGTTGTGCTCCACGCCGTAACGCGCGCGGAAGTTGCCGCCACCCTCGGCCACCGTCTTGGAGGTGTCATACAGGATGGGCGAGCCCGGGTGCCCCATCTCCGGCGTGCCCCAGCACGGCCACGGCAGGCCGTAGAAGTCGCCGTTGGCCGGGCCGCCACGGGCCTTGAGCGTCTCGAAGTCGAAGGTGTGCCAGTTCTGCTGGTGAGCCTTAAGGCGCTCAGGGCTCTGGGCGGTGTAACCCACCGTCCACATGCCGGCATTGAACTCGCGCGTGATGTCCTCGACGACGGGCACGCTGCCCTCGACCTTGATGTTGCGGAACAGCTCGTCGGCGAAGCCCAGTTTGCGAGACAGCAGGTACATGATCTCGTGGTCAGGCTTGGACTCGAACATCGGCTCGATGACCTGATCGCGCCACTGCAGGGAGCGGCTGGAGTTGGTCACGCTGCCGGTGGTCTCGAACTGGGTCGCGGCCGGCAGCAGATAGACACCGTCGGTACGGTCGTGCATGACGGCGGCGATGGTCGGGTAGGGGTCGACCACCACCATCATGTCCAGCTTGGCCATCGCCTTCTTCATCTCCGGCCCGCGGGTCTGGGAGTTGACGGCATGGCCCCAGTAGAACATCGCCTTGAGCGCGGTGCGCTGGGAGATGCGGTCCGGGTTCTCGAGCACGCCATCGACCCAGCGCGAGACGGTGATGCCGTTGGTATGCATCGGCTTGCCGTCGTGATATTCGGTCTGGTCGTAGCGGTTCTGGATCCACTCGAAGTCGACGTTCCAGACCTTGGACCAGTGCTTCCACGCGCCTTCGGAGAGGCCGTAGTAGCCCGGCAGGGAGTGGGACATCAGACCCAGATCCGTGGCGCCCTGGACGTTGTCGTGGCCACGGAAGATGTTGGCGCCGCCACCGGACTTGCCGATGTTGCCCAGTGCCAGTTCCAGGATGCAGTAGGCGCGGGTGTTGTTGTTGCCGGTGGTGTGCTGGGTACCGCCCATGCACCACACGACGCTGCCCGGACGGTTCTGGGACAGGCGGCGTGCGACGTCGAGCATGTCGGCCTCGGCGACGCCGGTGATGCGCTCGACTTCCGCCGGTGGGAACTTGGCGACTTCAGCACGCACTTCCTCCATGCCGTAGACACGCTGCTGGATGTAGGCCTCATCTTCCCAGCCATTCTCGAAGATGTGCCACAGCAGGCCCCAGATGTAGGCGACATCGGTGCCCGGGCGCAGGCGCACGTACTTGTTGGCCTTGGCCGCGGTCCGCGTGAAGCGCGGGTCGACGACGATGATCTCGGCGTTGGAGCGTTCCTTGGCCAGCAGGATGTGCTGCATGGCCACCGGGTGCGCTTCGGACGGGTTGGAGCCGATGAACAGGATCGAACGACAGTTGTGCATGTCGTTGAAGGAGTTGGTCATCGCCCCGTAGCCCCAGGTATTCGCGACCCCGGCCACCGTGGTGGAGTGACAGATACGCGCCTGGTGATCGACGTTGTTGGTGCCGAACAGGGCCGCGAACTTGCGCATCAGGTAGGCCTGTTCATTGCTGAACTTGGCCGAGCCCAGCCAGTAGATGCTATCGGGGCCGTGCTCCCTGGTGAGCTCGAGTACCTTGTCGCCGACTTCCTCGATGGCCTGCTCCCAGGAGAGTTTCTTCCACTTGCCACCTTCGAGCTTCATTGGGTACTTGAGGCGACGGTCGGAGTGACCATGCTCACGCAGCGATGCGCCCTTGGCGCAGTGCGCGCCGCGGTTGAAGGGGTGATCGAAGGCGGGTTCCTGCTTGGTCCAGACACCTTCCTGGACCTCGGCATAGACGCCGCAGCCCACGGAGCAGTGTGAGCAGATGGTGCGCTTCGTCTCGACCGGCGCATCAGACACTTCGGTCTTGGCTTCGGCGCGTTTCATCATCGGGGCGGCCATGAAGCTCGCGGCGGCAAGGCCGCCGGTGGCGACACCGCTGCGTTTCAGGAACTGGCGGCGGTTGATACCGAGTCCTGAGGTCTCTTTGGCAGAGGGGGTGGGGGTCAGTCGCATGACATCATCTCTCCTCGTCACCCGAATCATTGCCCGGGCCGCGTCAGCGGGTCAGGGGGCAATGTCGGGAGCGGCGGTCTTTCAGATCAGGGGCAGTCCTGATCCGTGCCGACTTGTCACTGTCGATGGCGGGCGGAAATCTCTCCGCGCTGCCCGTTGTTCAGGCCGCTGGCCGCGCGCATGGCGCTGGCTCGGGGCACTGTCTGTCTGGCATTCAGTCACGCAGCGTGGCGTAGAAGGCCTTGATGTGATCACTCTCGCGATAATTGTCCGTGCCCTTGTCCTTGACGGGGCCTTCCGGCGCGGCCTGGTCCGGAATCACGGCACCGGCCAATGACCCTGCTGCAGCAACCCCTACGGTGCTGGCGCCCAATACGCGCAGGAATTTGCGGCGCCCTTGGCGCGCCTGGTTATGGCTGTCTTTTGCGTCATCAGTCTTCATGCTGATCTCCTGTCGGCAATGCTGCTGGGTGATGCGAGATGGATAGCGTTGCAGTCTCGAATGTTGCTTCACGTCATGCGTGACATCAGTGTCTTGCGTCGGGCGCCACACTGGCTGGCATGACGAGCTGGACGGTCTCTGCCGTCACCTGCTCGCCAGAGTTGTGTTCGGTAGCCGCATGCAGCGGGATCGAATCACCGAGGTTCAGGCGCTCTGCCCGCAGGAAGGCCTGCCCCAGGTAGCCGACGGCGGCATAGAAGGGGCTCTCGCGTCCCGCGAGGTCGGCGCAGCAGCGCTCGCCCCAGCTGGCCACATGGCGGCGGAAGAAATTGACCTGCTCGCCGGGCATCTCATCGATCAGCATGGCCATCACTTCGCACAGTGCGCCGAGATGATCCTCGGGCTCATGCACGTCGCTCTGGCGTTCGAAGCCGAGGCGTTTCAGGTCCTGGCGCAGGGCGACCAGCGGCATCTCCATCAGCGAGCCGGTGAGGTACCAGCTGGCGTAGGGCACTACCTCGCCCTGCACCACGCCTACCAGGCTCTGGAAGAAGTCGTCTTCCAGCCGGCGCGAGTCGCTGACGCGGGCGGCCAATGACAGCGACGCCAACGCACGCGGCAATTGTTGCTCGGCAGCCCCGGGCAGGCTGATGGCGTCATGGTCGAGTTCGGCCAGAAAGCCGATCAGTTCCGCATCCGGCGCTGCGCGCAATAGCCGCGCCAGTAGTCGGTAGAGGTCGGCGCGCAATGCCTGCTGTTCTTCACTATGGCTTATCAGAGAGTCGGCCGCAGTGGTGTCAGGTGCACGGTCGTCAGTCCCACCTGCTGCAAAGTCGTCGGGAGTCGACGTGGGTGATGTCATTGGCTCACACCTTGAGTTGGGCATCGGGATTGCGTGCCATTTCGTGCCAGATGTCCTTGACGCGGCAGTCGCTGCACATCTTCAGGCGCAGTGCACCATCGCCCTGGAAGTAGGCATGCGAGGCCAGTTTGGTCTGCATCGCCGTGATGGTGGCGGTGGAGCCGAACGGCGTGCCGCAGCTGATGCAAGGGAAGGGCATATCCTGCTTGATCAGCTGCGATTCGCGGCGCACCTCGGGCTGCGGAGCAAAACCAGGCGTCAGGGTGATGACCTGCTCCGGGCATGCCTGCTCGCACAGGCCACACTGCACGCAGTCACCTTGAGTGAAGGATAGTGCAGGCGAGGTGCGATTGGCCGAGAGAGCGCTGGTCGGGCAGACGGCGACGCAGCCCTGACACAGCGTGCAGTTGTCGCTGTCGACGTTCACCACGCCGAAGGGCGCGCCTGTCGGTACGGCGACGCTGTCCTGCGCCAGGTCCGCGACCGACAGGGTCGCCAGGTGATCGAGCACCCGATTGAGGCGTTCGCGCTTGCCGGGGCGTGCCTGCGGTTGACCCAGCAGCCAGTCACGGGCGATCGGCTGGCTGGGCTGGTGCTCTTCTTCGCTATCCGCGCCCGGTGCCAGAGCGACACACAGCGGCGTGATCAAGGGCAGGGGGTCAGCCTCGCGGGCATCCATTTGCGGCAGGGTGGCCGGCAGTGATACGAAGCGGATGCGCGGCTCGCCACTGGCCGCATTAGCAAGTCCCATGCTGTCGAGCAGGGTCAATGCCAGGCGACGTTCGCTCTCGAGCTGCTGGTACTGGCCTGCGGGCAGGTCGTGGGGCAGTTCGACGATGACCTGTGTCGCACCGAGTGCGAGTGCGGCCAGCCACTCGTCGTGCCCGGTGGCGGAGATTTCCTCGAGAGTGATATCGAGGCAGCGCTCCTGGTCGACACTCGCCAAGGCAGTCTGCGAGGCAAGGGATTGCTCCAGGCGATAGCGCAGCAGCGGGTAGAGGCCGCCGCCATCCTGATAGCGCTCCAGCAGGCGCTGGATCTGCTCCATGCGCTGCTCGGCCGGAGGCTGGGTGAAGCTCAGTGCGCCGGTCGGGCAGGCGCTGACGCAGCTGGCCGCGCCGTGGCACAGGTAAGGGTCAATCTCGATATGCGCATTGCGACGACCAGCCACCGAGAAGATGGCATCGGCACTGCACGATGACAGGCAGCGCGTACAGCCGATATTGCCGGCACTGGCGTGCGCGCAGGTATCGAGATTGACGGTCACGTAATTCGGTTTGTCGAAGTTGCCGATCAGGCCCGCGAACTGCATGGCCCAAGCGGTCAGCTGTGGCAGTGATTCCTGAGAGACCTCAGCATCGGCGACCAGCTGATCCAGCTCGGCGATGATGTCCGCGCCGGCCTGCAGATAGCCGGGCGGTGGCAGTTCCGCCTGGTTGAGCGGCTGGCTGGACAGGTCGGCGATCAGGTCGAAATGGGGCGCGCTGCCGGCACCTTGCGGCGCCAATGCGGCGGCCAGATTGACGCCATCACTGGCAAGGCTGAACTGGCCGAGGTGACCGCTCAGCGCGAGCATGTCACGCGGGACACTGTGCGCAGGCAGGGACTCGCTTGCGGCGAGATGCTGTTCATCCATCGTCACCAGCGCACTGTTGTCCTGCTCACTGATCAAGAGTGCCACCGGCAGCTGAGCGGTAGCCGGCAGGCGGGTCAGCAGACTTGCCAGTGCGCGCACTCGCGCCTCGCTGCCGATGATCACGGTGCGTCCCTGACTGTGATAGCGGATGGGGGCGCTGCCGGCATCCGTTGCCAACAGCGGCAGACTGGAGGCAGGCGAGCCACCCATGGCGGATGACAGGGCGCGTTGGCGTGCTTGTTGATTGAGGGCGCGTTGAGCGCTCTCGAGGCTTGAGCTGAGCATCCTCATCCTTATTCGGTCGTGGCGGACCTTGCATGCAAGCTGCCGTCAGGTGGCAGGCGGATGATGCAGGTCCCGGTCGTCGCTGATTCTCGCGGCCTCTCTCGGTCTTTCGCGGTGAGGGCCGGGTCGGCGATCGACAGTCGTTCAGTGGGGATTCATGACAGGCCAGCTGTCCTTGCACCATGTTGATGACATTGCCGTTTTCGCGCTCGACGCGCGAGGTGCGGTCAGGTCGCGCAGGCGCTCATCACCGCAGGCGGTTGACGTTTGTCATCATCTTCAAGGGTTGGCATGTCATGCTGAATCTTGCCTGTGCATTGCAGTCAGTGCGCCTTGATTATGCGCGTCAGGGTGACTCATGAGGCATCAGGATGACCTTGGTCAGGCGTGCTCGGCTTGCTCGTGGGTCATAATGACTCATGTCGAGTCGCGGCGCGTCATCCTGACGCCCTGGTGGGGCTTGTGGTATCGGCCTCTCGTCACGGCTTGTAACGGGCGACACGGCCATCATCTGATTCGGGTGCTGTCTCGGGCGAGTCTTGCGCAGGTATCGCTTGCGGGTCAGGCGACTCGACTATCTCTTCTCTGGGTGTCGCGTGTGTCTCGCCCACCGACGCCCCGCCATCAGGTGCCTGCTCAGCGATCTGATCGTCTGTCTCCTGCACCGTATCCACCTGGGGTGTGTCTCTCGCCTCATCGAGCTTTTCCAGGCCTTCTTCGACCTTGCGGGTCCAGCTGCGCAGCGTGTCGGCGACACCTTCGGCGAGCGGGCGCATCTTGGAAAAGTCCTGGTCGTAGTCATCCAGCCCATCGCGCACCGAGTGCTCGCCACCCATGAAGATGCGTCGCAGCGCACGCTGGCGTAGCGCCGGGTCTACGCCGCTCTGCATGAAGGCACTGATGTCGGCGTCTGGGGTCAGGGTGTCGGGGTCTGGCAGCTCGATGGTTGGCGTTTCAGCATTATCTGCGTCCGATGCGTGCTGAGCGTTCTCGGCGGCTGCCTGTTCTGATGCCTGCTCTGCTCTGGAGGAGCTATCGCCGCTCGGGGCTTCGTGCTCCGAGCCGCGCGCTGCTGAGGTGTCAGCGCTATGGTCAGAGACGACTTCCGCCTGTGAGGGCGGGAGGGTGTCGTCTTTGGTTCCCACGGCGCTGTCCGGCTGTGCCAGTTGGTCTTCTCGGCGGGTGTCGCCTTGCTTGCGGCGTGACCAGCGCGAGAACAGGCCTTCATTGGCCGGGCTTGCGTTATCGTCGTGCTGGCTCATGACGTGCTTTCCGTACCATTACCGGGCTGATGCGCCCTGTGGGGTGTCGCGGCGGGCTGCTCTGCCTGACTGGCGCGCCCGGCGCCCTTGCGTTTCTTCTTCTTGCCTTCGTCGATGCGCTCACCGTGACGCGCGAGGTAGGCTTCCAGCCACACCATCAAGGCAGGGGGCATCGGCACGTCCAGCACCAGCTGGTCGCCATCCATCCACTGTGATGCCACCTCCTGGCAGGCCGTCACCACGCGGGGCTGCATGCCGTCGGCTTCGCGCTCATCGCATTGGACGAACAGGCGCGGCTGCTCGCAGCGCAGGTTGTAGCGGTAATCGGTGCGCTCAGTCAGGTGAAGCTGCAGCGGCAGGATGCGGCGATGCGCCACTTCTTCAGCGGCGGCAGGCTCTGCTGCGTACGTGTTCGCCTCTGGCGTTGCAGAGGGGGATAGGTCGGCAATCCGCCAGGTGTCGATGCTGAAACGCCCCAGTTTCTGCGTGGTGGGTGCCAGGGTGATGCTCAACCAGCGGGTGTCTTCACTGCGGGGAGGGATGGATTCAGACATGGCTTCCTTGTTCACTGCTGTACCCGCAAGCGGGTCTGAAAAGAATGCTGCGATGGTGCTGGTTTGCAAGATACATGCCGGCGCTTGCGATATCAGGGTCTTCATCAGTCAGTGCGGGGACAGCTCTGCCATCGGACTGGTACTCTACGGCGATTCAGCGCAAGAATTGCCATTCCAACCGGCTCGATCAGGGAGACCCGAGTTCATGATGCCCTCTGCACGGCCAGCGATCAGTCGCGCCACACTACCCACTACGCTGGACATCGAAGTCATGGATGAGCGCGGTGAGCGTCATCAGCAGTCCATTGCCGCCGAGCGCTCGCTGACCATCTATCTCAATCGGCGCGAGATCGTCACCTTGATGACCCTGGGTGCCGAACCTGAGGCGCTGGTGGCCGGTTATCTGCGCAATCAGGGACTGCTGGGTGAGCTTGAGGACCTCGAAGCGCTGCAGGTGGACTGGGAAGTCGAGAGCGCCTCGGTGGTGACGCGTCATCTGCCCGAGGATATCGAGCAGCGCCTCGGCAAGCGCACCGTGACCACCGGCTGTGGGCAGGGCACTGTGTTCGGCAATCTGCTGGAGCGCCAATCACTGGCCTCGCTGGACGCAGGCCCCTTCAGTCAGGCCTTGTTGTATCGCCTGCTGGAGGCGCTGGCGGCGCACAACGCGACCTATCGCAAGGCCGGTGCGGTTCACGGTTGCGCCCTGTGTCGGGATGATGAGGTGTTGGCGTTCATCGAGGATGTCGGCCGCCACAACGCCGTCGATACGCTGGCGGGGCTGAGCTGGTTGGCGCCCCTGAGTGATGATGCCAGTGATTATCAGGGGGCCAACATCTTCTACACCACCGGCCGCCTGACCTCCGAGATGGTACTGAAGGTGGCTCAGGCGGGGATCTCGGTGCTGGTCTCACGCTCCGGCGTCACGCAGAAGGGGGTGGAGCTGGCGGAACGCTTTGGCGTGCTGTTGATCGCGCGCGCCAAGGGGCGCCACTTCCAGGCGGTGGACCCTGCCGGGCGGCTGGTGCTGGACGCCATCCCGCCGCTGCGTGCAGGTGACGCTCTCAAGTCATCGCGCCATGACGCGTCAGGCAAGCCATCTTCATCAGCCTGCGCAGCCGGGCACGACAAGGAGGGGCAGTGATGAGTCGTCTTTCTTCGCCGCTGGGCGTCATATTCTCACAGGGCTTTTCCTCTGAACTCGGCACACCTTCAGACAGCTCTGCCGCTGAGCCTTCAGGCGAGGGCCTGAATGCGGCCACCGGTCGGCAGGCTCCGGTCCCCCACGACAACCCCTTTCTGACGGTGCAGGAAGTCGCGCGCCTGCTGCATCTCAACGAGAAGAAGATCTATCAGCTGGCCAGTGACGGGACCATGCCGGCGACCAAGGTGACCGGCAAGTGGTTGTTTCCACGCCGATTGGTGGAGCAATGGATTCTCGAGTCCAGCCATCATGGTGTACTGGCGGATCGTCTGATGATCACCGGCAGTGACGACCCGCTGCTGGCCGCGCTCTCCATGCGCCTCAATCAGCAGCATGCCGGTAGCGCCTTCTATGGCATGAGTGTGACCGGTACGCGTCTGGGGCTTGATCTGCTCAGCCAGGGGCGTGCTGACGTCTGCGCCATTCACTGGGGGCGAGCGGAAGAGGCGGCGCTGCGTCATCCGGCGCTGATTCGCGGCCACGATGGCTATCGTCAGTGGGTGATGGTGCGGCTTGCGCGTCGTACCCAGGGGCTGATCATCCGCAATGATGATCGTCATCTGTCCATCGACCCCAGCGGTCTGTTCGGTTCGCAGCGGCGGTGGGCGGTGCGACAGGAGGGGGCGGGCTCGCAGCGCTTCCTGCAGGAGTGGCTGTCCGGCCATCAGATGCGTGCCGAGCAGCTCAACACCCTGGCGATCGCCTATTCCGAGCGTGAAGTGGCCTCGATGGTGGCGCGGGGCGAGGTGGATGTCGGCCCCGGCACGCTGTCGGCCGCCAATGAGTTTGGCCTCGGCTTCGTGCCGGTCTGTGAAGAGGCCTTCGACCTGGTGGTGCCGCGCAATGTCTACTTCCGCGATCTCTTCCAGGGATTGCTGGACTATCTGGCCACACCGAATGGTATTCAGCTGGCGCAATCCCTCGGCGGCTATGATCTGCGCGAATGCGGACAGTTGATCTGGCGCGGCGATGCCGCACAGCACGATTGAAGCGCTCGGTATCGAGACACTCGGTATTGAGATGCTCTGTAATGAGACGCTCGATAAGCTGAACACCTGGCGGATGCTGGCGGTCAGGACTGGCCGGAAGCCATGAGTGTCTTTACGACATCCAAAAAATCGCCCATTAGCGCATGGCTAGTGGGCGATTTTTTTATTGCGGGCTGACGGCGAGCATGGTCTAGCAAGTCATTGTTTCGAATGGACCGGCCAGGTGGCGCTCGCGTTAAGGCAATCTTTGCGGTTTAGCTTCCCGCCAGCGCGTCATATGGCTTATCTCAGCTCATCTCACTTCAACACAGCCCAGCTCGCTTAAACACAGCTCTGCTCACTTCACATCAGCTCAGCTCCGAATCATTGCGAGTACACACTGACAGCACGATGGCATCTTCTTCGCTGGTAGAAACCAGAGCGTGACCCATGTCGGAGTCGAAATAGATGCTGTCACCCTCACTCAGCGGCAAGGGTTCATAGAATTCCGAATAGAGCTGAATGTTGCCCGCCAATACCATCAGGAACTCCTCGCCGTCGTGACGCACCCAGTCGGGGAAGTCATCGAAGCTGCGCGCACGCACGCGAGTCTTGAAGGGAATCATGCGTTTCTGCGCCAGCTGCCAGGACAGCAGCTCGTGCTCATAGGTCGGTGTCGGGTGTGACTTGCCATCGCCGACGCGCGTCAGATCGCGACGCCCGAGAGTGCCACTCTGGCGCTTGGGCGGGCTCAGCAGCTGCGGCAGGTCGATGTTGAGTCCATGAATCAACTTCTGGACCGCAGTGAAGGTCGGCGAGATCTGCTCATTCTCGATCTTGGACAATGTGGAGCGTGCCAGCCCCGTGCGCTGGCTGACATCTTCCAGCGTCCAATGATGGGAGAGGCGGATCTGCTTCACGCGTTCGCCAAGCTTCAGGGGCTCAACGAAGGGTTTGCGACCGGAAGCTATCCGGACGGCGGCGTCCTTGTCTGTCGGTGTGCTCATGAGAGTGGCTTCGCTATGGGCGTGATATTGGCGGCGCACGACATTGAGTGTCGCAGCGCTGTCAGCTGGCGATAAAGTTTACTATCGGAAACTTTATCGCCAGCTTATCACAGCATGGCAAGTGCGCATCATCCCGACACGTAGCCAACATGGCTGTCCGCGACATGGCTGTCTGTAACACTCAAGGCTTGCTGGTGCTCGCTTGATGCAGCGACAGGTTTCCTGGCTGCGGGAAACCTGTCGCGAGGTGTGGTGCTCGCCAGGGGGAAGCCACCTGTGCGGGGGATGCCCAGCGCTAGAACAGCCGGGCACTAGAACAGCAAGGCGCTAGAACAGCGGGTGATCACGCTCATCCTCGGCGGGCTTGGCAAGCGGCGGCTGGACGCCGTCTGGTGTGCCAGGGGCGGAGCGGGTTGGGAGGGTATCCACGGTGGGAGGCGCGAGATCGAGCTGATCTAATGGGCACTGGCCGGGGCGTTGGCCGCTGGCACGCGCATCGAGGCCATCCTGCATCGGCAAGCCCGCCAGCGCCTTGAGATGCGCCTCGGTGCTGCGCCCCAGTGCCTCCAGGCAATACCCGCCCTCCAGCACGGAGACGATACGCCCGTGGCAATGACGCCGCGCGACATCCATCGCCAGCAGGGTAACCCAGTAATAGTCGTCATCTTCCAGGCACAGTTCCGCCATCGGGTCTTCACGATGCGCATCAAAGCCCGCCGAGATCAGGATCAACTCCGGCTTGAAATCATCCAGCTTCTTCAGCCATTGGGCTTCAATGGCGCGCCGGAAGGCCAGTGAGCCGCTGCCTTCGCTCAAGGGGGTGTTGTGGATGTGCTCCCAGCGGCTCTCCAGATAGCGCCACGGGTACATGGCGTCTTGGAAGGAGGAGCATACCAGCGTATCGGGATCATGCTTGAAGATATCGACGGTGCCGTTGCCCTGGTGCACATCGAAATCGAGGATCGCGATCCGCTTCACGCCGTAATGCTGGCGGGCGTGCAGGGCGCCCACCGCCACGTTGTTGTAGAAGCAGAAACCCATCGCATCGGCGCGTTCGGCATGGTGGCCCGGTGGGCGCACGGCGCAGAAGACGTTGTCGGCCTGATCGCGCATCACCTGGTCGACCCCGCGTACCACCGCGCCGGCGGCCAGTCGCGCCGCGACCAGGCTATCGGCACACATCACGGTGTCTTCGTTGATGGTCAGCAGCTGCCCGGCCTGGGGTGGGCATTTTTCCAGTGCCTGCAGGTGGCGCATGGGGTGCACGCGCGCCAGCTGCTCAAGCGTTGCCGCTCGCGCACTGTATTGCTGGACATGCTGAATCACACCGCTCAGCGCCAGCTGACGTTCGATGGCCTGCAGACGCAGTGGGCTCTCGGGATGGGTGGGGCCCATGAAATGCTGACCGCAGTCGCGATGGGATATGTAGGAGGTGATCATCGGCATGCCTGCGTGAGTGTGCGGGTCATAATGGTCTGCACCATGACGTAACAGTAAGAGTCGTCAATGGCATGAGCCAGTCGCCGATGGTCTACCTTGTTTCACGCATGAAGGGCGCGAGGATGGCTGTTCAGACCTGCGCTTTCGCGGCATGCTGCTCATATCGCGCTGACGAGGCGCAACCGCTGACAGGACAAGCCTATGGGAACGCGATTTCTGCGCAATTTCTTCGAGCCCGCCAGTATTGTGGTGATCGGCGCTTCGGAAAAGCCGCATTCACTGGGCGGGCAGGTATTGCGCAATCTGCTTGAAGGGGGCTTCAAGGGCGCCCTGACGGTGGTCAATCCCAAGGGATATGAGACGGTGCATGGCGTGGCGTGCGTCAAGCGGGTCAGTGAGCTGGAGCAGGTGCCGGACCTGGCCATTCTGTGCTCACCGCCGGATACCTTGCCGCGTGTGATCGAGAAGCTGGGCCGGCGCGGCGTCAAGGCGGCGCTGCTGATTTCGGGAGGTGTCGCGCCGACACCGGTCAGCTCGTTGGCTCGCGTTACCGGCAAGGGGCTTGAGATGCTGTCACGCCGCGATGGGCTGAACTTCTCTGCCCCGCGCCTGCCAGGCATTCACACGTCCATTTCGAGCAAGTCAGGCCCCAATCCCTCCGCCACCGAGTCGTCGTCTTTGGATGAGGCCGGCGAGCCTTTAGCGTCGAGCCCCGAGCGCTATCCGCGAATCGCCGACAGCACGGACGACGTGCTGGATGCCTCGCAGGCACGAGAGCCGGGAGTCGAAATCCCGCGTATCCACCGTGATCAGGAAAGTCTCAACAGTCGGTTGCTAAAGGCCGCCCGTGGCAGTGGGATTCGTCTGCTCGGGCCGGAATGCATGGGCATCTGCGTGCCCAACCGCCACCTGAATGCCTCCTTCAGCGGACAGCCAGTGGTCAAAGGCAAGGTCGCCTATCTCGGCCAGTCGGGGATGCTGGGCAATGCGATGATCGACTGGGCGGCTGGGCGCGGCATCGGCTTCTCGCATCTGGTGACCCTGGGCGACAGCGTCGATGTGATGCTGCCCGACCTGATCGACTATCTGAACCAGTACGGGCCGTCGCAGGCCTTGTTGTTGCACCTGGAGCGCATTCACGACCCGATGCACTTCATGACCGCGCTGCGTGAGGCGTCCCGCAATCGGCTGGTGCTGGCGATCAAGAGCGGGCGCACCCCCGAGGCCGACCTGTTCGGCACACATGTCACGCGGGGCGTGCCCAATCGCGACCGGATCGTCGATGTTGCCCTCGCGCGTGCCGGGGTGGTGCGTGTCAATGACAGCGAAGACATGTTCGATGCGCTGGAGACGCTGAATCGCATGAAGCCGTTGCGCGGTGATCGACTGGCGATCGTCTCCAATGGGTTGGGCCCGGCCTTGCTGGCCATCGACAAGCTGATGGCGGGTGGCGGCAAGTTGGCCGAGCTGAGTGAGGAGAGCCGCCAGGCGCTGCTCAAGGCCGAGTTGGACGTCAGCCTGCCGGGGCGTAATCCGGTGGATCTGGGCGGCAATGCTACGCCACAAGACTTCCTGGCCGCGGTCAACATCGTGGCCAATGACCGTGGCGTGGACGCCGTGCTGGTCGTGCATGCGCCGACACGTCTTGCTCCTTCGCGGGCGACGGCCGAGGCGCTGGTGGCGCATCGCAAGCAATTCCGACGCAACCTGCTGACCAGCTGGATGGGACTTGAGCAGGCACTTTCGGCCCGTCATGAATGTCATCTGGCCGGCATTCCGACCTATCTGTCACCTGAGAAGGGCGTCAAGGCCTTCCTGCAGATGGTCGATTATCACCGCGTGCAGACACTGTTGCAGCAGACGCCACCGAGCCTGGCCTTCTCGACCAGTGCCGAGATCCGCGCCCGTGCCCATGACCTGGTGCATAGCGCGCGGCGTGCGGGCCGTGAATGGTTGACCCACTCGGAGACGGCGCAGGTGCTCGATACCTACGGCATCGCGACCGCGCCCAGCCGCTATGTACTCGACGCCGCTGAAGGCGTGCGTGCCATCGTCGAGTTGCAGCGTTCTGCCACGGATGACGACAAGCCTTCTCGTCATGGCCCCTATGCGCTGCGCGTGGTGCATGAACACAACAGCCAGCCGTTCCGCTATCGCCGCTACCCACAGCGGTTGTCTTCCGGCGTGGTGCAGGACCTTTCCGGTCCGGAGGATATCGCGCTGGCGATCCGCCGCATCACCCAGAAGGTGGCGGAGGGCGATGTCGAACGCGGCCGTAGTGACCACGAGCGCACGCGCATTCATGAGTTCTGCCTGCAGCCGATGCAGCGTGGCAAACACTCGCTGCAGTTGAGCGCAGGCATCACGCGCGATGACGAATTCGGCCCGGTGATCGTGTTCGGTATCGGCGGTTACAAGGTCAATGTGCTGGCGGACCGCCAGGTGGCCTTGCCGCCCCTCAACATGACACTGGCGCGTGAGCTGATCTCGCGCAGCCATGCCTCCCGCCTGATCGCCGAGCACTCGCCGGACCCGGAGCGCGATTTCGAGCGCGTCAGCACGCTGTTGATCAAGCTCTCACAGTTGGCATCGGATTTGCCTGACATAAGAGGGTTGGAAATCAATCCGTTGTTGCTCAACCGTGAGGAAGCCGTGGCGGTGGACTTCGCGTTGGATCTCGGCAAACCGGCTCGTTTCGCGATCATGCCGTATCCGGAGGAGCTGCGTGAATGGGTGTCGCTGGACAATGGCATGCACGTCGAGGTGCGCCCGATACGCGGCGAGGATGCGCCCTTGATCACGGCCTTCCACGCGCGGCTCTCCGAGGAGAGCATTCGTTTCCGCTACTTCCACCACAAGGCGGCGCTGACTCAGCGAGATCTCGCGTTGCTCGCCCAGATCAATTACGACCGCCAGATGGCCTTCATCGCCGAGCGTGAAGTGGAAGTCCAGTCAGGTCAGTCGCCGCAGCGCGAGATGCTGGGGGTGGTGCGGGTATGGAATGACCCGGACAACATTCGCACCGAGTTCTCCGTCATCATCCGTGATGACATGCAAGGCGAAGGGATCGGTCGTCTGCTGATGGAGAAGATGCTGCGCTATTGCCGCTCGCTGGGCACGCTGGAGATGGTCGGCAAGATCATGATCGACAACCATCCGATGCGTGCCCTGATGAAGCACCTTGGCTTCACCTGTCGCTACAACATGGAGGAGCAGGTCATCGATGCCAGCATCCGTCTCAACGAGCCGGTCAGTGATTGGCAGCGCCTGAGGCTGGAAGCCAAGGCCTGATGCGTCTTGTTGGTGCATGGGCTCATTTGATAGGCGTGTGCGGGGGTTGTTCAAGGGCGCGTGCACGCCAGGCGGTTCTCGGCCACACGCAATGCGTCAGGGGATGGAGAGCAATAGACCAATAACAACATGCAATGTCGTGATTCAGGGAGGTACCAGCAAGAAGCGTCAAGAGCATACCACCTTGGTCGTATAAACGTCTGTTCGTGTTTGAGCGCTTATCAATAAAACTGTATTGTAATTACAAATATAAGAATCCTTTATGGATAATGGCGCAGGGGATGACACAGTATTCTGTCAGCAGGTCGGCAAGCGCAGCTTGCGGCCAGATTGCGCGATGTCAGCGGCAGGGCGAGCCATTCTCCCTGCCGGATTGAGTGCGTAATTGACAGAATCCGTGAATATTTCCTGCCCGCTGACGACAGGAAAGCCAATGACTGACACTCGCGACGTGAAGATTCGAGTGCGCAATCTGAGCAAGGTGTTCGGCAATCAGCCCGACAAGGCACTCAAATTGCGTGATGAGGGCATGAAGCGCCCTGAGATTCTCGAGAAGACTGGCCAGACGTTGGGGCTTTCCAACGTGGAATTTGATGTGATGGAAGGCGAGTTGCTGGTCATCATGGGACTGTCCGGTTCCGGGAAATCGACCCTGATCCGCTGCCTGAACCGGTTGATCGAGCCGACGGAGGGCGAGATCCTCATCGATGGCGATGATGTCGCCAAGCTGGATGACAAGTCGCTGTTGCGCTGTCGCCGCAAGCATTTCTCGATGGTGTTCCAGAATTTCGCGCTCTTTCCGCATCGCACCGTGCAGCAGAACGCCGAATTCGGCCTCGAGGTGCGCGGTGAGGACAAGACGGTCTGTTATCAGCGTGGGCGCGATGCGCTCAAGCAGGTAGGGCTGGAAGGGTGGGAAGATGCCTATCCCAGCCAGCTCTCGGGTGGCATGCAGCAACGGGTCGGCCTGGCACGCGCCCTGGCCAACGACTCAAGCGTTCTGCTGATGGACGAAGCCTTCTCGGCCCTTGATCCTCTGATTCGCAAGGACATGCAGCAGGAGTTGCTGGCGCTGCAGCACAAGATGAAGAAGACCACCATCTTCATCACCCACGACCTCGATGAAGCTCTGTCCATCGGCGACCGCATCATCCTGCTCAAGGATGGCGAGATCGTGCAGATCGGCTCCCCCGAAAGCATCCTCACTTCCCCGGCCAATGATTATGTGGCGCGCTTCGTCGAAGGCGTCGACATGTCGCGTATCCTCACTGCCCGCTCGGCGATGACCGATGTGCGGGCCACCGCACGTGATGACGATGGCCCGCGCACGGCGCTGCGCAAGATGGGCGACAACGGCCTCGACAGCCTGTTCGTGGTCCGTCGTGATCGCACCGTGCTCGGGATCATCACCGCCGAGGATACCGAACGTGCCGTGCGCGAGAATCTTACCGATCTCTCGAGCATCATCCACTCCGATTGCTGTCAGGTCTCGCCGGAAGAACCGCTGCACAACCTGTTCGCGATGTTTGCCGGTCATCACCATCCGCTGGCGGTGGTCGATGAGCAATCCCGCCTCTTGGGCGTGGTGATCAAAGGGTCCGTACTCGCGGAACTGGCGGAAGCAGGGGAGGCACACGCATGAGCGACGCAACCGGTTTTACCATCCCGAAGATAGAGCTGGGTGACTGGATCGAGACGGGGCTGGATTACCTGACGACCAACTACTCAGGCATCACGCGCGGTATCTCCAAGTTCACCGAGACCGGCATCGACGTCCTGAACGATGCACTGATGTGGCTGCCCGAGTGGGCGCTGATCGCTCTGGTCGCGCTGCTGTGCTGGCGGCTGGCCGGCACGCGCCTGGCCATCGGTTCCGTACTGGGGCTGGGACTGATCTGGAACCTGGATTTGTGGCACCCGATGATCGAATCCCTGACCCTGGTGGTGATCGCCACCCTGGTCGCGGTGGTGATCGCGGTACCGCTGGGGATTCTGGCGGCACTCTCGGACCGCTTCTACAAGGTCATCATGCCGGTGCTGGATTTCATGCAGACCATGCCGGCCTTCGTCTATCTGATCCCGGCGATTCCCTTCTTCGGCATCGGCTCGGTCTCCGCCATCTTCGCCACCGTGATCTTCTCGATGCCGCCGGCGATTCGCTTCACCACGCTGGGCATTCGGCAGGTGCCCAATGACCTGATCGAAGCGGCCGATGCCTTCGGGGCCACCCGCAGCCAGAAGCTCTTCAAGCTGCAGCTGCCGCTTTCCCTGCCCACCGTGATGGCCGGCATCAACCAGACCATCATGCTGGCACTGTCGATGGTGGTGATCGCGGCCATGATCGGCGCCGATGGCCTGGGGAATGAGGTCTGGAAAGCCATCCAGCGCCTGCGTCCGGGAGATGGTTTCGAAGCGGGCATCGCGGTGGTCATCCTGGCCATGCTGCTCGACCGCCTGACCCAGACCTTCAGCAAGGAAAAGAAGCCCCGTTCATGAGGGGATTCACCAGTGGCCTCCGTGCGCTTTGTGGCTATGCGGAGGCCGCTTCGAGCACTTCCATACCCGACTCAACGTTTGGCCGTCGGCACGCGTTTTTCGACAGATGTGCTTCGATAAACAATGAGTAAATTCGAATGAAGGGGAAAATGATGAACAAGCAAGATGCCTCCCGCACTACCTTGAACGTCACCGCGAAGATGAATGCCGCCACCAAGGCATTGCTGCTCGGCGCTGTCATGTCCTCCTCACTGGCCGGGGCGAGCGCCGTGTATGCCGCCGGTGACAAGGGCGATGTGACGCTGGCTTACGTCGAGTGGTCTTCTGAAGTCGCCTCCACCAATGTGGTCAAGGCGGTGCTCGAATCACAGGGCTACAACGTCGAACTCAAGGCGCTGTCTGCGGCGGCGATGTTCCAGGCGGTCGCCTTCGGCGATGCCGATGGCATGGTCGGTGCGTGGCTCCCCACCACCCACGAAGACTACATGGCCAAGATCGCCGACAAGGTCGACGACCTGGGCGTCAATCTCGAAGGCACCAAGCTGGGGCTGGTCGTGCCGTCCTACAGCAAGCTCGAGACCATCGACGACATCAAGACCCACGCCGATGACATCGATGAGCGCATCGTCGGCATCGAGCCGGGCGCAGGTCTGACGCGTCTGACCGAGCAGGTGCTTGAGGACTACGCTCTCGAGGACATCGATCTGACCACCGGCAGCGGCGCGACCATGACCGCCGCGCTGAGCAATGCGATCAAGGGTGAGCGTGAGATCGTCGTCACTGGCTGGACGCCGCACTGGATGTTCGCCCGCTGGGATCTCAAGTACCTGGATGACCCGAAGGGCGTCTACGGCGGTGCCGAGGAGATTCACACCCTGGCGCGCAAGGGACTCGAGGAAGACATGCCGGAGGTCTACGCGATTCTCGACAACTTCGCCTGGACCCCGGCTGACATGGGCGAAGTGATGCTCAACAACCAGGAAGATGACGCCGACCCCTACGAAACCGCCAAGGCGTGGGTGGAAAACCATCAGGATATCGTCAAGGAATGGCTGCCGGCCGCGGCTGAGTGATGCCTGACGCATGACTCACTGAGTCATGAATGACGAAACGCCTCCGCAGGGTCTCCTGTGGGGGCGTTTCGTTGTGTGCCTGCAAGGACGCGTCACTCACACGGGGCGGGCTCACCCTGAATTGATCAGAACGGGCTGGCTCAGAACGGACAGGGACTGCGCACTTCCATGCGCTCACCGCTCACCGGGTGATCGAAGCTGATCATCTCGGCGTGCAGCATCAGGCGCTTGGCCATGAAGAAGGCCTCATCCGTCGCATAGAGATCGCAGCCCAGGATCGGGTGGCCGATCTGCTGGCTATGGATGCGCAACTGATGGGTGCGGCCTGACACCGGCGTGAACTCGACGCGTGTGCGCGCCGGGTTCTCCAGACGTTCGATGACGCGGAAATCACTGATGGCGGCCTTGCCTGTCTCGTGGCAGATCTTTTGCAGTGGGAACTGGTCGACGTCCTTGGCGATGGGCAGCGAGATGCGCCCGCTGTCCTCCTGGAGATGGCCATGCAGGATCGCGGTGTAGGACTTGCCGATGTTGCGGTCCTGAAACTGGCGTGTCAGGTTGCCGTTGGCCGGCTTGTTGAGTGCGACCAGCATGATGCCGGAGGTGCCGAAATCCAGCCGATGCAGCAGCTTGGCGCTGGGGTATTCCTTGACCAGACGATGATGCAGCGAATCCAGATTGAGCGGATGCTTGCCGGAAAGGCTGAGCAGGCCACTGGGCTTGTGGATCAGCAGAATGTCATCGTCGGCGTACAGCACCGCGTAGGTTTCGTGGCAGACGGGAACGATGAACGGGTCGGCTTGTGGCTGCATAGGGGCTCGTCAGTGACATCAAGGAGGGCGGGGCGAAATGGCAAGTGAGGTAATTGCTGGCGTGCTCTAGAGCGCTGGCGCGGTCTAAAGCACGATATCCTGCCAGTGATACTCATACTCATCGTCCTCACCATCCTCAGGCGCACGACCGATGAAGAGGCTGGCGGTGAATGCGCGCACGAAGATCACCTGGCTGCCATCCAGTGCGGTCAGCACCTCACCCTTCTTGAGCTTCTTGATCTTGCGCTTGCGCGCCGCGGCAGCATCACGCGCCGCGCGGGTGTCGGTGCGCCACTGGGCGGCAATCTCACCGGGCGCTGTCGACTGTTCAAGTAGCTCCTGGGGGCATTGCAGCGGAATGTCTGGCGTGCCCTCGTCACGGATATGGTATTCCCAGCGGCTGGGATCCCCATTCTTGGGGGCCTGCATCAGGTGCTGGCGAATGAAGGTATGGCCGTGAGGGTGCTCCAGCACGGTATGCAGCACATTACCGACCACGGCGTGATCGACCAGCGAGATGCCATGCCTATCGGACGGGGTGTAGCCGGCCAGCAGACGGTCTACCAGTGTCTGACGTGCCACCTTGGGGGTGCCGCTGTCATCCCAGGCCATGAAGCCTCCAATCTGAGCGTGTCTGGCATCGCAGGCCATGTCGGGGGCACCGTGAAGGGCGCAGGCCGACTGGCGTTCGAGAGGCCGAAAGGGCGGCCATTGTCCGGCTTGTGCCCGGCGAGGGCAAGCCGCTGACCGCGCGAATCTGCACCTGCGGGGGTCTCAGGTTAGCGCAAGCGATAACACAAGCGGCATCCCGGACGGCGCCCGCACAGTAACCCGAACGGCAACGCAAGAGGCCCCGCATGAGCGGAGCCTCGAAAAGAGCGCTGTGTTGGCGCAGAGTGGCTATCGGCATGGACTGGCTAGCGGGTCAGGGCGCCAGCAGCTGCTTGTGCCATTCGCCGTCTTCGGTGTCCAGGCGCTGGTAGCGCACGCGATCGTGCAGGCGCGAGGGCTGACCCTGCCAGAATTCGATCATCTCCGGCACCACGCGGTAGCCGCCCCAATGCTCCGGACGCGGTACCTCGGTGGTGGCATAGACCTGCTCGAAGCGACCCTGACGCTCGCTGAGCCATTCGCGATCGGGGATCTCGACACTCTGCTGCGAGACCCAGGCGCCCAGCTGGCTCTCTTTGGGGCGTGAGGCGAAGTACTGATCGGAGGTGGCATCCGCGACCTTCTCGACGCTGCCTTCGATGCGCACCTGGCGCTCCAGCGCGGGCCACCAGAAGGTCAGTGCGGCGAAGGGCACATTGGCCAGTTCGCTGCCCTTGTGGCTCTGATAGTTGGTATAGAAGATGAAGCCTTCACTGTCGCAGCCCTTGAGCAGCACGATGCGCGCATGCGGCTTGCCTTGGCTGTCGACGGTGGAGAGCGTCATGACATTGGCGTCGTTGTCATCGGTGGACAGGGCACTGGTCAACCACTCCTGAAACAGCTCGAAGGGCTCCAGCGGTGTGTTCGCAAGGCTCAGGCCATCACCGGAATAGGTTCTGCGCACATCGGCGATATCGCGGTTCATGGTGGGCTCCCTTGATGAATTGCTCATGTAATGAGATGACTGTGACCGCTCACGTGCTGGATCGCAAGCCTCAGATACCGCCCAGCTGCAGCCACGCCATGTAAAGCCCGGTACCGACGGCAATCGAGAGCAGCGCATTGCGGCGCCACAGATGCAGTCCCGCCACGTAGAGGGCCGCGACCAGCATGCCGGCGCCCTCGGCGCTTTCAAGCCAACTCCGCCAGGCCGAGATGCGGTACACGGACTCTGACATGTCAGGCAGCTGCATGGCCGACAGCGAGACGATGATCAGCACGACCATGACGATGGCCGGCAGATAGCGGCCCATGTGCAGAATCAGCGGATGGGCCGAATGGCGGGACAGGAACACGAAGGGCAACGCGCGCGTGGCGAAGGTCGCACCGGCTGACACGGCGATCAATAGCAAGGCCTGCAAGGTCGTCATGGGGTGGTGTGCTCCGAGGCTTGATTGTGCTCAGTCTGGCGCGAGCCAGACTTGCCGTGTGGGGGATGATCGTCATGCGAGGCGTGCTTGCCGTGTGGCTGTTGTTTGCCACGCTGGTAATGATATTGCCCCAGCAGGAGCGCGCAGGCTGCCGCGATGCTGCCCAGCAACAGCTGGTCTTCCGGCAACAGCCACAGGCCCGCGAGCGTGACCAGCAGGCCGAGCATGAAGGGCCAGCGCTCGCGCAGGGCGAACCACTGTTCGATGCCCAGCACCACGAACAGTGCCGTCAACGCAAACTCGATGCCGCTGCTGTCAAAGCTGAGCTGTCCGGCTGCCAGACCCAGCAGCGTCCCCAGTACCCACCAGGATTGGTTGAGGAAGGTGATGCGCAACATCAGGCGTTGGTCATCACGGCGCGCCACAGGATCATCGCGCTCGCCGCTGCACGGCAGGCTGGCCAGCAGCGAGTAGGTTTCATCGGTCAGCCCGAAGATGAGGTAGAGCTTGCCAAGGCCCGCCGCGCGGAAGCGCTCCAGCAGCGACAGGCCGTAGAAGAGGTGACGCGAATTGAGCAGCAGCGTGGCCACGAAGACCTCGGTGATGCCGGCTCCCGCACCGAGCAATGCCACCGCCAGAAACTGGCCGGCCCCGGCCAGGATGACCAGTGACATGAGAAGGCCCAGCCATGGACTCAACGGCAGCTGGGTGAACAGCACGCCGAAGGCAGCGCCCAGCGGGATATAGCCGAACATCACCGGCAAGGTCTGGTTGAGTGCCTGTTGCCATAGGTGGCGATCGCTGACTGGCTGCCGGGGAGGCGAGCCTGCACCGGCGGTGTCGCCCTGGGAGGCGTGCGAGGTACTGGCCGTGGAAGGCGATGACATGGCGAGAGTTCCATTCTGCGCAGGCGGGGTGAAGATGGGCGACACATGCAGGGGGCCTTCAAGAGGCCGAGTCCCCACAAGCTGCAGACAATCTACGCAGCATATAATGTCATCAAGTGTCAGGCGATGCTGCCAAGGTGGCAGCTGGCAGTGGAAAGTGCTGACTCAGCGCTTCATTACTGATATTTCACATGTCTCATGGCGGCAGAGCAGGTTGCTTTACCGTGGGTCGCCAGGTCACGGCCACCTATGCTGGCCTGTAGTCGCTCGCTGGCTGCCTATCGCTGCCTGACCACATGCCGTGCCATCAAAGGTTCATTCGCTGAGGGAGTCATCAGGATGAGTTCGAACCGATCCCGCAAGACCTCGTCTGATACGTTGCTTCCCGTTGAGGGCGGGCTTTCATCGCTGCGCAGTGTCGAGGTCTGGGGGCTGGCCATCCGGCTGTTTCACCTGTTGCTGATTCTGGCGATCATCGGCATGTGGTACACCGCCGAGGTGGGCGCAGGGCTCGACTTTCCGATGGTTTGGCACGCACGGCTGGGATATTGCGTGATCGGACTGGTGGTATTTCGCCTCATCTGGGGGCTGGTGGGCAGCGGGCATGCTCGCTTCAGCCGCTTCGTGGCGTCACCGCGCACGACCTGGCGCTACGCCGGTGACTTTCTGGCGGGTCGCGCGCCACGCCATGCAGGCCATAACCCCCTGGGGGGCTGGATGACGCTGACCATGTTGCTGGTGCTGGCGATTCAGGGATCGAGCGGGCTGTTTCTGACCGATGACCTGCTGTTCGAAGGGCCCCTGCATGACCGGGTCCCAGCGAGTGTCGCCGAGGGGCTGGCCTGGGTGCATCACACCAATATCACGCTGCTGTGGGGGCTGATCGCTCTGCATCTGATGGCCATTGTCTGGCACGGCCTGCGCGGTGAGTGGTTGATCTGGGCGATGGTGCATGGCCGCAAGCATTTCAGGCGCGATGAGTCGGTGGCAGACGAGGGTGAGCCAGTGCCACCTTCACGCCCACGCAGGTGGCTCGCGCTGGGGTTGGCGATCGGTATTGCCGTTCTGGTCATCTGGCAGGGGGCGCAGTTGCCGTAAGCTTTGCTTGCTTTCACTCTGACTTTCGCCCTCAAGTATGCCAAGACGCAAAAGCGCCGCCACGAGCAATCTCATGGCGGCGCTTTTGCGTCTTGAAGGAGCTTTGGCGATATCAGTCAGCGCGATACTGCTGATGACAGCCCTTGCAGGTCTTGGCTGTCTCGACGAACTGGCTGCGCAGGGCGTCAAGGTCCTGACTGACGGCGGCGTCGGCCAATGCCCGGCTCTGGGTCATCAGCGCTTCTGCACGCTTGTCGAAGCCTGCACGGTCGCTCTCTATCTTGCTCAGCGCGTCGGTATCACCGTCGTAGGAGCCAGCGATGAAGCCCTCCCATGGCATCTGAGCCAACAGCGCCAGTCGCTCGGCGCGGGTGCGAAACTCCTCGACATCATAGTCCTGCTTGCCCTTGACCATCGCGCCCATCGGACTGAATTGCCACGCCAGTGTCTGGAAGACAGCCTGACGGTACTGGATGGCATCCTCCGCCTTGTCGGCCAGTGCCGCAGGCGATACCAACAGGCTGGCAAGCACCGCGCCAGCCGCTAGCACGCCAGTGGTCAGGCGGTTGCGCGAAATGCCCCCAGGGCGCGGAAAAGACAAGTGTGTTGTCAGGCTGATCATGACAAAGCCTCGCTGTGGTCAACTCGCAAAGCCGATACAGCATAGGCGGCTCGCGATGGTTGAGGAGACACGCTGGAAGAAGCGGTGGGTAGCGGTGGGGAAAGCGGCAAGCCGCCATGGGAAGGCGCAAACCGATACCCGCCATTCTAGTCGGCTTTTTTACGGCTATTCTAGTCGCCTATTTCAGTCGGCCATTCTAGACGAACAAGGCGCGACGAGAAGGGCGGGAAATGGAGAGGCCAGGGCTTGATCAGGCCTGCGGCTGACGCTTGAGGTTGCGCGAGCGGAAACGGGCGTAAGCCATGCTGGAAATGAACAGCCCCAGCGCCGCCAGTGCTTCCAGTACGCCGATGACGGCGTGGCCAGGCACACCGGCCAGCATCACGCCCTGCATGATGTAGAGCAGGCTGACGAAGGCTAGCCAGACATGACCGCGTGCCCGGCGAGTGATGATGGCGGGTAGAAACAGGGCGAGCGGTAGCAGGCGGATCAGCAGCGGCAGCAGGCCGCTGTTCTCGCTCTGCGCCATCAGCTGAATGCCGCCGATCAGCAGCAGCAGGGCGACGGCCGCAAAACTTGCGATCACACCGCGACGGCTCTTGGCCTCGAGCATGTCGAGGCCCTGCTCACGTTCCAGTCGTTCAAGCCAGGCGCGCATCTATTTCGTCTCCCTGAGAGGTTGCATGGCCAGGGCCAGGCGAGCGATACGCTTGCCTTGCGCCAGTGCCAGGCGCTGTTCGTTGTCATCAACATCGTTGTCGCCACGCTTGCCGCTGACGTGGGTCGTGCCGTAGGGCGTGCCGCCCTGGGTGGTCTCGAGCAACTCGGTGGCGCTGTAGGGCACACCGGCATACACCATGCCATGATGCAGCAGCGGGATCAGCATGGTGATCAGCGTGGTTTCCTGGCCGCCATGCAGAGAGCTTGAGGCGCTGAAGGCGGTGGCAGGCTTGTCGATCAAGGCGCCGTTCATCCACAGCTCACTGGTGGAGTCCAGGAAGTACTTGAGCGGCGCCGCCATGTTGCCGAAACGGGTCGGGCTGCCCAGCGCCAGGCCCGCACAATGGCGCAGGTCGTCCAGCTCGACATACATGGCCCCGCTGTCGGGGATTTCCGGCTCGGTCTGCTCACAGGTGGCCGAGATCTCGGGCACACGGCGCAGGCGCGCCTGTACACCGCTGATGGACTCGATACCGGCGGCGACCTGCTCGGCCAGCGTGCGGGTCGCACCATGGCGGGAGTAATAGAGGACGAGGACGTACGGCGTCGCGTCGGAGGGCGTTGCGGACATGAGCTTCCTCAGGTGGATGACAATCTGTCGAAAGGGGCAAGCGGGGCGCTTGAGTGGGCATATCTTGTCGTCAGGGGATCACGCGTCGCTCAACAGCACCAGCACATCTTCGGGTGGGCGACCGATGACGGCATGCGCGCCATCATCGAGAATCGGCCGCTGCATCAATTTCGGCGTTGCGGCAATCGCGTCAAGGCGTTGCGCATCGCTGGGGGCTACGAGGCCCAGTGCCTTCCACTCGGCTTCGTTCTCGCGGGTCAGAGCCCGCGCCCCACCTTCCACTCGGGCGGCCAGGGCCTCGAGCTGCCCACGATCGAGGGGATCTTCCAGGTAGCGGACGGTCTCGAAGGCATCGCCCTCGAGGCGCGCGGTCAAAAGCGCCAGTGTTTCCCGTGACTTGGAGCAGCGTGGGTTATGGTAGAGTTTCAATATTGACATGACTGTCTCCGTTTCCGGACAGGTGATGGGTTTCACGCAGGCGCTACTGGCCATGGCCGGCGGTGGCGTATGCATCAGGCACGCATTGTAGAGGGGCGCACAAGAATGCCACAACTGCCAGGGATCTCGCGGGTCATGCCCGCCATCGGCGTCATCCTCAAGCTGGTATCACGTTTCAACTATCACGACGGCAAGAAGACCGCGTCGGCACTGACCTATACGACGCTGTTCGCCATTGTGCCTCTGATGACGGTCATCTATGCGATGTTTGCCGTCATTCCGAGTTTCGACGGCGTGGGCGATCAACTGCAGACCACGGTGTTCTCCCAGTTTCTGCCCTCGACCGGCGCTACGGTGCTCGAGTATCTCAACGAGTTCTCCGGTCAGGCGCGCAATCTGACCTCGGTGGGTCTGATCTTCCTGTTCGTGACCTCGGTGATGATGATGATCACCATCGAAGGCGCCTTCAATGCCATCTGGCAGGTGCCGGAAGGGCGCAAGGGACTGTCGAGCTTCCTGATGTACTGGGCCGTCCTGACGTTGGGGCCGCTGATGCTGGGCTCGGGCTTTTTGCTGTCGTCCTTTCTGACCTCGCTGTCCTTCTTCGACTCGGCTGCCGAGATGCTGGGCGGCAAGGCCCTGCTGCTGCGTCTGTTGCCGCCGCTGTTGAGCGCTGCGGCCTTCACCTTCATCTATGCCGCGGTGCCCAACTGCAAGGTTCGCCTGCGTGACGCCGCAGTCGGCGCGCTGACCACGGCGCTGGCGCTGGAGCTGGCCAAGGCGGGCTTCTCGCTCTACGTGACGCATTTCCCGTCCTATCAGGCTATCTACGGCGCCTTCGCGGCCGTGCCGCTCTTCCTGCTGTGGGTGTTCCTGTCCTGGTGCATTGTGCTGTTGGGGGCGGAGGTTGCAGCCTGGATGGGCGAACGCTCCAATGCTGACTGGCATCGCTGGCCGCCGTTCTGGCAGACCCTTGGCGCCGTGATGCTGCTCAAGGATGCCCATGAGCACGGTGAGCCGCTGTCCGATGACCGCCTCACGGAGGTGCTTGGCAGCCGTTATCGCCGAGTCCTCAAGCCGCTGATCGCCGAGAACATCGCCAGTCAGACCCAGGATGGCCAATGGGTACTGGGGCGTGACCTCAACCATTACTCTCTGTGGGAAATGGCCCATGCCTTGCCTTGGGAGTTGCCGGCCGGCGAGGCGGGCGAAGCGCCGCATCCGCGCCTCGAGCCGCTGCGCGAAGCGCTGGCGCATGCGCGCGCCGCCGAGAAGGAACGCATGGCCTGCAGCCTGGTGGATGTCCTGCCCGGAGTGGAGGAGGTGGACGCTGAGTCCGCGGCGGTGGAGAAGAAGGGCTCGCAGGATCCCGCACTTGCCGCGACCTGAAGGCGACGGGTACGCGATGGTAAGGTGACAGCCCGAGATTGAATGGGCAGAATGCGCACCCTGTGCCGACGGCTCTCCCCGCACAGGGTGAGGCGAACGCCGAAGACTGATGACAATGAAAGGGCCCGACTCCCGCTCGGGCCTTTTTATTTGTCTCTCGCGCATGACCCGGAACCGCTCGCTTGTCTTGCTAGAAGTCGACCTGCACGCTGGAGAGCCTGACTGAAGTATGGGTGAGGTATGGGTGAGACAGGTCAGCTGGCGGCGGCTCGCCGTGCAGACACGCAAGTGAAAGGTTGGCATGCCAGACTGACGACGGTGCCTTGCCTGCTGCCTGATGTGACCTTTGCGCGACCTGTGTGCCAGCGCCAATGCGAGCGGCGAGGCGAGAGCTGGCAGTCTCCCGGTGGCCAGGCACGATGGAATTGACGATGTGGCGTGCCAGTCCCTGGCGCGCCTGACATGCATGAGGGTGCCGTTCGCGGCGCCCGCTGGAGGTGACAACCCGCCGATGAAAAGCTCTGCTCCTGAGAAGGCCCCGCTGGTCAAGTTGCGTGGCATTTCCAAGACCTTTGGTGATCGCAAGGTGTTGGACAGCCTTGACTTGGATTTGAACGATGGTGAGTTCGTCACGCTGCTGGGCCCGTCCGGTTGCGGCAAGACCACCGTGCTGAGAATGATCGCCGGTTTCGAATCGCCGGATAGCGGCACTATCACGCTCGAGTCGACGGCCTTGCATGAGCGTCCCGCTCACCAGCGCCCGGTCAATACCGTCTTCCAGAGCTATGCGCTGTTTCCGCATATGAACCTCTATGACAACGTGGCCTTCGGTCTGCGCATGGAGAAGGTCGCCAAGGCCGAGATTCATGAGCGGGTGCGCGAAGCGCTGGAGATGGTGCAACTGGCCCATCTGTCGGACCGCCGCCCGGACCAGCTCTCCGGCGGGCAGCAGCAGCGCGTCGCGATTGCCCGCGCCGTGGTCAAGCGACCCCGCGTCCTGCTGCTCGATGAGCCGCTGTCGGCGCTGGATTACAAGCTGCGCAAGCAAATGCAGAACGAGCTCAAGCGCCTGCAGCGACGTCTGGGCATCACCTTCGTGTTCGTCACTCACGATCAGGAAGAGGCGCTGTCGATGTCCGATCGCGTGGTGGTGATGCGCGAAGGTGGCATCGAGCAGATCGGCACACCGCGTGAGGTCTATGAATCGCCGAGCACGCTGTTCGTGGCGCGCTTCGTCGGTGAGATCAACCAGCTGGCGGCACAGGTCGTGCGCCCCGCGGCGACGGCCGGACGCATTGAGATCACGCTGCTCGGTCAGACGGTGGAACTCAGCAGCCATGGCCGCGCCTATCAGGGCGGAGAGGCGGTGCAGGTGCTGCTGCGCCCGGAAGACATGCGACTCAAGGGCGCCGAGGACAGCGAAGGTTTCCCGGCACGGGTCATCGAGCGAAACTACAAGGGCATGACCTTGGACACGGTGCTGGAGCTGGACAGCGGTCAGCAGTTGCTGGCCAGCGAGTTCTTCGACGAGGATGATCCTGACTTCGACTATCGCCTTGGCGAGCGCGTACGTGTCAGCTGGGTGCCGGACTGGGAGATCATCCTGCCCGATGATGTGCCTGCCGTGACGGGAGCGGGTGCATGAGTCTGGCGCGCAATCCCTTCAAGACGGCCACCCTGACCGTCATCTGGGGCTGGCTGATCCTGCTGGTGCTGGCCCCGACGCTGCTGGTGGTGCTGGTCAGTCTGATGCCGGAAAACACCGGCCAGCTGCTGGGCGGTGAGCTGTCGCCGAGCACGCTGTGGCAGGGCTTCGTGACCAACTATGGCCAGATGATCAGCCCGGTGTATCTGGGCGTCTTCGGTCATTCGCTGTGGATCGGCCTGGTCACGACGCTGATCTGTCTGCTGCTCGGCTATCCCTTCGCGTGGATGATCTCGCGGGCCAGTCCGCGCCTGCAGCCCTTGCTGCTGCTGTTGGTGATCATTCCGTTCTGGACCAACTCGCTGATCCGCATCTATGCCCTGCGCACGCTGATCGCAACGCGCGGGCTGCTCAACGATGTGCTGATGAATCTCGGCCTGATCGATGCGCCGCTGCGTCTGCTGTATACCGAGGAGGCGGTGATCGTGGGGCTGGTCTACATGCTGCTGCCGTTCATGATCCTGCCGCTGTATGCCGTCTTCGAGCAGTTGAATCGCCCGACACTGGAGGCGGCCCGCGACCTTGGCGCCAATGGTCTGGCCACCTTCCGCCATATCGTGCTGCCACTGACCATGCCGGGCATCATCGCGGGCGTGTTACTGGTGTTCCTGCCGGCGATGGGCATGTTCTATGTCTCGGACCTGCTGGGCGGCTCACGCCATCCGCTGATCGGCAACATCATCAAGGGTCAGTTCCTGGAGGCCAACAACTGGACCTTCGGCGCGGCGATCAGCGTGATGCTGACACTTGTGATGGCGTTCCTGCTGTTGGCCTATTACCGCAGCGTCAAGCTCTTCAAGCGTGAGGTGACCCTATGAAGGCAAGGGCCGCGCTGCGTTGGTTCAGCCGCTGTTATCTGACGCTGATCTTCACGCTGTTGTATGTGCCGATCCTGGTGTTGATCGGCATCTCGTTCAATGACTCACGCAACCCCTTCGTGTGGGGCGGCTTCAGCCTGCGCTGGTACGACAAGCTGCTGAGCAATGGCAATCTGATGGAGGCTGCGCTCAATACGTTGTGGCTCGGGGTGACGGCGGCGACGCTGGCGACCCTGATCGGCACACTGACGGCCACCGCGCTTTATCGCTATCGCTTTCGTGGCAAGCCGTTGCTCAATGGCATGCTGTTCACGGTGATGATGATGCCGGACATCGTGATGGCGATCGCCTTCCTGGCGCTGTTCATTGCGTTGGGTATCCAGCTGGGCTATTTCTCGCTGCTGGTCTCGCACGCCACCTTCTGTCTGCCGTTCGTGGTGATCACCGTCTATTCTCGCCTGACGGGCATCAACCCGCAGTTGCTGGAAGCGGCGCGTGATCTGGGGGCCAGTGAAGCCCGCGCCGTCTGGCACGTGCTGGTGCCGGCGCTGATGCCGGCGATCGCCTCTGGCTGGTTGTTGAGCTTCACCCTGTCGCTGGATGATGTGGTGATCTCGACCTTCGTCACCGGGCCGACCTTCGAGGTGCTGCCGCTGCGCATCTACTCGATGGTGCGACTGGGGCTCAAACCTGAAGTGAATGCATTGGCAACCCTGCTGTTGGGGCTGTCGCTCTGTCTGCTGTTGATTTCACAGTTGTTGCTCAAGGAGAAAAAATAACATGCAAGGTTCCCGTTTCCCGCTGCGTGCCGCTGGCCTGATGGCTGCCGTCAGCCTGGCTTCCGTGGCCACATCCGCCCCCGTTCTGGCCGCGGATGACAGCGACAAGGTCCTCTACGTCTACAACTGGACCGAGTACATGCCCGATGAGGTCATCGAGCGCTTCGAAGAGCAGACCGGCATCGATGTCGTCTACTCCACCTTCGATTCCAACGAAGCGATGTACGCCAAGCTCAAGCTGCTGGACAGCGACAACAGCTACGACCTCGTCTTCCCGTCGACCTATTACATCGACAAGATGGCGCGTGAAGGCCTGCTGCAGAAGCTGGATGTCAGCAAGCTCGACCACTTCGAGGACCTCGACCCCAATCTGGTCGATCGTGACTTCGACAAGGGCAACCAGTACAGCGTGCCTTACATGTGGGGTAGTGCCGGTATCGGTTACAACCCGGACTATGTCGAAGAGGGCGCGCTGACCAGCTGGAACGACCTGTGGAACGACAAATATCGTGACAAGCTGCTGCTCTCCAACGACATGCGCGAAGTCTTCCATGTCGCATTGGCAAGCCTCGGCTTCAGCGGCAACACCACGGACCCCGATGAGATCAAGGCGGCCTACCAGAAGCTGTCCCAGCTGATGCTGAATGTGCGTGCCTTCAACTCGGATGCGGCGCGCGTGCCCTTCATGCAGGGCGAGGTCGATGCCGGCCTGATCTGGAACGGTGAGGTCTATCAGGCCAACCAGGAAGGCGTGCCGGTCGAGTATGTCTATCCCAAGGAAGGCATTATCCTGTGGATGGACACCATGGCGATTCCGTCCAACGCGCGTCACGTCGATGCGGCCTATCAGTTCATCGATTACCTGATCAGCCCGCAAGTCAGCAAGGAAATCAGCGAGTACGTGGGTTACACCACGCCGAGCCTGGCGGCCAAGAATATGATGGACCCGGAAGTGCGTGACAACCCGGTGGTCTTCCCGACTCAGCAGGATCTCGCCCGCGGCGAATTCCAGACCGATGTCGGCGATGCGCTGTCGATCTATCAGAAGTACTGGGAGCAGCTCAAGACCGGGCATTGATCCGCCCTTGATGCGTGATGACGCAAGAAATCACGTCAGCGACTTGAGCTGAACCGACGCCCCGAGGCATGCTCTGTCTCGGGGCGTCGTCGTTTGTCGACCTTGGCTACGCGCTCCACGTAATTGACACGTCCTGGTGAAGACTGGAGGGTGCCATGTCACGTTTTTCCCCTGCAATGATGTCGGCGGCGCATGCCCGTGAGTTGAGCAGTGCCGAGGCGGATGATCTGTTCAGTCGTGAGATGCAAGGCGTTGCTCCCCTGACGCGCGGCAAGGACCGCGCCGATGTCACCACTGTCCGCAAGGGCCCCAGCGAGGCTCAGCTTGCACGGCGTGAAGACGCACAGAAGGCCGTGGGCAACGAGCTGGACGGGCTGTCCGACAGCTACGTGGAGCATCTCTCGCCGCACGACCCGGTCGAGTTTCGCCGCGATGGCATCCAGACCGGTGTGCTGGAGCGCTTGCGCCAAGGCGGCTACCCACCTGAGGCGCAGCTCAATCTGATGCGTCGTCCGCTCATCGAGTGTCGCCGTGAGGTGCATCGCTTCATCCAAGATGCCTGGCGCAGCGAGTTGCGTTGCCTGCTGGTGATTCATGGCAAGGGGCGTGACAGCGAATCGCATGCCGCCTTGATTCGTGCCTACCTGGTGCACTGGCTGGAGCAGATGCCCGAGGTGCAGGCCTGGAGCAGTGCCACGCCGCGCCATGGTGGGTTGGGGGCGACGCTGGTGATGTTGCGCAAATCCCGCGCGGCGCGTGACAACAACCGCGAACGGCACCAGAAGCGGCGCGGCTGATCGCCACGAGCAGCAAATCCCGCAAGCAGGCGAATCCGTAACAAGCAGACAGACACAAGAAAGCCCCGCCAGGCCGCGATCATCGCGAACTGGCGGGGCTTTTCATGCTCATGGCTCAAGCAGACTATTGCACGCTGTAACCGCGACCAGTGAAGCAGGCACTCAGCGCGCGGCGATAGGTGTCTGCGTTGCTGGCGGTCACGGGCGGTGCCGCGGAATTGGCTTCAGCGCCACTCTGCTGATTGGCCCAGCGATGGCACTCATAGCGGTCACGCGCTTGCTGGTCTTCGCTCTGGCCCTTGGTGGGGTAGGCGATGACATCGACCGCCGCGGCCGTGAGTGTCGCCTGAGCGGGGGCCTGGACGGGCAGATACTGCTGCTGGCTCTCTTCCCACAGGTAATAGGTGCCTGCCGCCAGGAAATACAGCGTAGCGCCCACCCAGACACCACGCGCCCCTGCGGGCAGGCCATGACCGTGCCCCGGGCCACCCGGTGCCCAGCGAATCAGCCGACCGGGCTTACCATGCCCGATCACGATGTCGGGGCCTATGTAGCCCGGACCATCGAAACGCCCATGCCCTGGTCCGGCCATAGCAGACGTGGCCGGCAGGGCACTCAACAGGGCGAGAGCCAGCGCGAGATAGCGTAGGGGGGCCTTGCCGGAATGACGATTGCGACTCATGCGTATACTCCTGTATGGACAGCATGGCAATTGAGTGTGCTGATGGTGTTGGGTGCCAGCGTGCAAGCATCAAGAAAACAAATGGCATTGTGCGCCAAGAGCGTGGCGAGAAGTTGGACGGTAGTTGGACAAGACATTGGCTGCTTGGTTATTAGATGATATTATTTCCAAACGATCTGATTATTTTTTTTCATTATAGTGTCGTGTGCCAGCAAGGCGTCGACACCGGTCATGACTGCCTTGCAGTACACTCACAAGGAAATCCTCATGCGCAATACTCCTGCAGCGGGCGGTGGCGAATCCGCCAGTGACGCGCCGCGCTCCGGCCTGTTTGCCAAGGTCAACCCACCGGTCTTCTTCGGTGCCAATGCCATCGTATTGATGCTGGTCATCTTCACGGCGGCCTTTTCCGGTACCGCTATGTCGATATTCGAAGCGGTTCAGAGCTGGATCACCAACACGGCAAGCTGGTTCTACATTCTGTGCGTGGCGATCGTACTGATCTCGGTGGTGTATGTCGGCTTCTCACGCCATGGCGAGATTCGCCTGGGGCCGGACCACTCATTGCCGGACTACAGCAACGTCACCTGGTTCGCGATGCTCTTCTCGGCGGGCATGGGCATCGGTCTGATGTTCTTCGGCGTGGCCGAGCCGGTGATGCACTTCCTCAATCCACCGACAGGCACCCCGGAGCAGGTCGAGACCGCGCGTGAAGCGATGAAGCTGACCTTCTTCCACTGGGGGCTGCATGCCTGGTCGATCTACGCCATCGTCGCGCTGATTCTGGCCTACTTCAGCTACCGCCATGACCTGCCGCTGACGCTGCGCAGTGCCTTGTATCCTCTGATCGGCAAGCGCATCTACGGCCCGATCGGCCATGCGGTGGACATCTTCGCCATCGTCGGCACCGTCTGTGGTGTCGCGACCACGCTGGGCTACGGTGTGGCACAGGTCAATGCCGGGCTCTCGCACCTGACCGGCATGCCGAACAACGACTGGACCCAGGTCGCGATCATCGTCGTGATCACCGGCCTTGCCACCATTTCGGTCGTGACCGGCCTGGACAAGGGCATTCGTATCCTGTCCGAGATCAACCTCGGCCTGGCCGTGGTGCTGTTGTTGTTCGTGCTGCTGCTCGGCCCGACGGCCTTCCTGCTCAAGGCATTCGTGCAGAACAGCGGTTTCTACATGGCGGATATCGTCGGCAAGACCTTCGAGCTCTATGCCTATGAACCCAACGATTGGATCGGTGGCTGGACGCTGCTCTACTGGGGTTGGTGGATGTCCTGGTCTCCGTTTGTTGGCATGTTCATCGCGCGTGTCTCGCGTGGCCGTACCATCCGGGAATTCGTGATCGGCGTGCTGTTCGTGCCGGCCGGTTTCACCCTTCTGTGGATGACCATCTTCGGCAACACCGCCATCTCGATGATTCTGGAGCAGAACGTCACGGCGCTGGTCGACACCGTCAACGACAACTATTCGCTGGCCCTGTTCACCTTCCTTGAGCAGCTGCCGCTGTCGTCCATCACTTCGGTGATCGCGTTGGTGATGGTCATCGTGTTCTTCGTTACCTCGGCGGACTCCGGCTCGATGGTGGTCGACATGCTGGCCTCCGGCGGTCGTGAAGACACCCCGACCTGGCAGCGTATCTACTGGGCCTTCGCGGTGGGTCTTTTGGCCATCGTGCTGATGCTGGCTGGTGGTCTGGGGGCGCTGCAGACAGCCACCATCGCCACCGCCTTGCCGTTCGGCATGATCCTGCTGGCCGCGATATTCGGGCTGCTGCGTCAGCTCAATCTCGAGTCCGTCAAGCGCCGTTCTCTGTCGGTTAACACTGCCGCCGCGACGCCGATGGGCGAGAAGGGCAACTGGCGCAAGCGTGCCCAGCACCTGATGAGCTTCCCGACGCGCGCCATGGTACGTGGCTTCCTGCGCGGCACTGTCGCGGAAGGCATGCAGGAGCTGGCCGAAGAGCTGCGCAGCCAGGGGCTGGAAGTCGACGTCACCACCAGCCGTGATCGCGTCTACTTCAATGCACGCCACGGTGAGGAAGATGACTTCGTCTACGGGGTGCGTATTCGTTCTCATCTGCGTCCGGACCTCAATCTGGATCAGGAAGACGAGGGGGATGAAGAGGATTACTGTCGTGCCGAAGTCTTCCTCAAGGAAGGCGGTCAATCCTATGACCTGATGGGCTACAGCAAGGACCAGGTCATCAATGATCTGCTCGAGCAGTACGAGCGTCATATGCACTACCTGCACCAGTTACGTCTGAGCCAGTCGGTCGGTCAATGATCCGGACGGGCAGTCAATGACACTTCTCGGGTCGCCATGACGCAAGAGCCCCTTGTGGAGAGATCCGCCGGGGGCCTTTGTCAGTCTGTATGAGGTTCCCCTGAACGAGGTTCCCTGAAAGAACCGGCTCGGATAGGACCCTTGTCCAAAGACACCAGAATGTGAGCCTTTTGTCGGTTCAGGCATTAGCTCTGCTTATTCAGGCGGCGTCGAGATCTTATTGGTCTCGCAAGCGGGTGGCCTTTAGCATGGATTTTCCCCCATAAAGTCGCATATCGGCTGGAGCCAGATGACATGCCGCGGTGTTGTCTCCTGCCAGGATTCTCGCCCATGACTGACCGAAGGCGAGCGCGATCTGCCCGCAATGTCTCCATGACGGCTGAGGTTCCCTGAGCCCCAGCATCCGCAGTCATGAACAACGATACCGCTGTCATCAACGACGATAGCGGCATCATGAAAATGATAATAAATACCCGTCACGAGGTAGAAACATGCTGAAAGGAAAGGAACTGGATGCACTCATCGAGCAGCGAGGTGTCCTGAAGGGACTCAACTCGACGCTCGGTATCACCGCGATCACCATGACCGTGTTCTTCATTCTCTATGCGATTCTGTTGGGCAAAACGGCCAGCGAGCAGTTTCTGGGCATCAAGTCCTGGATAGAGAGCACCTTGGGCTGGTACTACGTGCTGGTGATGTTCTCGACCTTCGTGGTCTGTCTTTACGTGATGTGTTCGCGTGTCGGCAAGATTCGGCTGGGGCGTGACGATGAGCGTCCCGAGTTCAGCAATTTTGCCTGGTTCTCGATGCTGTTCGGCTGCGGGACCGGCGCAGGCATGCTGTTCTTCTCGATGTCCGAGCCCATGATCCATTTCGCGAGTGATTGGAGCGGCGGCAATCCGTTTTTGAGTGCTGACGTCAAGGCGGCCGTTGCCGCCTTCTTCGAGGCCAAGCAGGTCGCCCTGGCGAGTGGTCTCATGCCGGGAGACGAAGGCTTCCCGGTGCCTGACAGCCGCGTCGCGGAAGCGGCCGCCGGTGGCATCAAGCTCACCGTCTTCCACTGGGGCACGATCGCCTGGGCCATGTATGCCATCGTCGGGCTGTCACTGGCCTATTTCGCCTTCCGCAAAGGGCTGCCGCTCTCGATGCGCTCGGCTCTCTATCCGCTGATCGGCAACCGGATCTACGGGCCCATCGGACACACCGTCGATATCCTGACCGTGTTCGGCACCATTTTCGGCATCGCCACGACGCTCGGTCTGGGCGTCGAGCAGATCGGCTCCGGCCTGATGTCACTGGGCCTCATCGAAGAGAAGTCGCGCATGGTGACCGTGGTCTCCATCGTGTTGATCAGCGTCATTGCCACCCTGTCAGCGACCAGCGGCGTGGCACGTGGCATCAAGCTGCTTTCCACCTTCAATACCTGGGTCTGCCTCGGCATCCTTGCCTACTTCCTGCTGGTGAGCGACGCCAACTATCTGATTGCGAGCTCGATCACCGCGCTCGGGGATTACCTCACCGATGGCGTCTCGATGACACTGTGGACGGCGCGCACGCCGGACGAGCAAGTGTGGCAGGGTGGCTGGACCATCTTCTACTGGGGCTGGTGGATCGCCTGGGCCGGTTTCGTCGGCATGTTCATTGCCCGCATCTCGCGCGGCCGGACCATTCGTGAATTCATTCTCGGGGTGATGGTCATTCCCTCCGTCGTCGCGCTGGTCTGGTTCGGTGTCATCGGCTCGGCGGGGATCTATCAGTCCCTGTACGGGGCCGACATGGGCATCTACACGGCTGCGGTCACCAACTGGGACTACGCCGGCACCCTCTACCACTCGTTCGATGTGCTCACACCCGGCATCGCCGCGACCGTGGCCAAGGTGGCCGCGCTGGTCGTGGTGATCATCTTTTTCGTCACGTCTGCGGATTCCGGCACCCTGGTGCTGGGACGCCTGCTGGCCTTCGGTCGTCGCCCTCCGGTTCAACAACGCATCATCTGGGGCATGATGCTGGGCGCCGTGACCTTGATCCTGCTGTTGCTGGGGGGCGATCAGGCGCTCAAGTCCCTGCAGGCTGCCTCGATCGCCGGCGCCTTGCCGTTCACCTTCGTGCTGATCGCGATGATGTTCGGGCTGTTGAAATCGCTGCGTGCGGATGGCGAGTCGCTGATCGAGAACGAGGAGCACATCCGCAAGATGATCGAGAACGAGGTCCGCGACCTCTCCTGAGTTGCCGTTTGTCAGACGTATGCGCCTGACGCGTGCGTTCGGAGTGCAAGACATGAGGCCTCTGCCCCCTGGGCAGGGGCCTCGGTGTTTCTCGCTTTCAGGTCAGGGCCGTTTACCTCCTGGGCTCAGGGCTGTTTCCCTGCTCCAGAGCAGGCCTGCGCATGTCACCAAGGTCGCAAGGCAATATCAAACGTACGTATGTTCCAATGCTGGCAGGTCCATCGATTCCGCCAACGGCGCGCAGCTTCGGTTTGCGGCTATGCTGTCGACAGTGAAGGGCCAACAGGCTGACACTCACCCGACGGAGCCCCAGCAGCGTCTCACCACGATGACTTACGACGTCTTGCAACGACGTCTACAACAACAAGGTAGCGGGGGCAGTGACGCCGAGCGCCCCACGTACTGATCAAGGAGCAACGCCATGCATGATCCCATAGCGGCTCGACCCGATGAGTCAGGCAAGTCCACTAACGACTCCATTAATGACTTGAATACACAGCCTGCCCGCCTGGCAAATGCCTCGCCCGACGTTTCGAGCGCACAGGCAACGACAGGCGACATGAGCGGCATGTCGTGCCTGCGGTCTTCCCAGGAGGTGGATTTCAGCGGCTACGACTCCCTGATGGACATGCTGGAGAAGGCCTGCTCGGCGCATGGCGAGCGCCCTGCCTTTACCTGCATGGACCGCACCATGACCTTTGCGGAGCTGGATGCCACCAGTCGTCAGCTGGCGGACTGGTTCCAGCATGAGACCGACCTCCAACCGGGCGATCGTGTCGCCATCCAGTTGCCCAATACGCTGATGTTTCCGGTGGTGGCCTTCGCCGTGCTGCGTGCAGGCCTGGTGCTGGTAAATACCAATCCGCTGTATACCGAACGTGAGATGGAGCATCAATTCAATGATTCCGGCGCGCGGGCGTTGGTAGTACTGGCCAACATGGCGGATAAGGTCGAACGCGTGCGGGGGCGCACTGGCCTTGAGTACGTGCTGGTCTGTGAATTGGGCGACATGCACCCGGCCTTCAAGCGACTGCTGATCAATACCGTGGTCAAGCACGTCAAGAAGCTGGTGCCGAGTTACCACCTGCCTGACGCTATTGCGCTGCGCACGGCCATCTCGCAGGGCAAGGCCGAGCGCTGGGAACGGCCGACACTGGCACTCGATGATATCGCTGTGCTGCAGTACACCGGCGGCACCACCGGGGTCGCCAAGGGCGCGATGCTGACTCACCGCAACCTGCTCGCCAACATGCTGCAAGGCAAGATGGCCCTGACGCAGGGCTTGAACCCCGGCCACGAAACGCTGGTGGCGCCGCTGCCGCTCTATCACATCTACGCCTTCACCATTCACTTGGCCTGCATGCTCAGTGAAGGTAATCACACCCTGTTGATTCCCAATCCGCGCGATATCCCGGGCTTCGTCAAGACGCTGCAAAAGCACGACTTCACGATGTTCGTCGGTCTCAACACGTTGTTCGTGGCGCTGTGCAACAACCCCGGCTTCCAGGCACTGGATTTCTCGAAGCTCAAGATCACCACCTCAGGGGGCGTGGCGCTGACGCGCAAGGCGGCAGAAGAGTGGAAGCGGGTCACCGGCAGCGATATCTCCGAGGGCTACGGCATGACCGAGACCTCGCCGATCGTGTCGTTCAACCCGCTGGATGCCATTCAGCTCGGCACCATCGGTCGGCCGATGCCTTCCACCGAGGTGCGCCTGTATGACGATGAGGGTGCACTGGTCGCGATGGGGGAGCCGGGCGAGCTGTGCGTGAAGGGGCCGCAGGTGATGAAGGGGTATTGGCAGCGTGAGCAGGCAACCAAGGACAGCTTCACTACCGATGGCTTCCTGCGCACAGGGGATATCGCAGTCTTCCAGGACGATGGTTATATGCGCATCGTCGATCGCAAGAAGGACATGATCATCGTCTCCGGCTTCAACGTGTATCCCAATGAGGTCGAGGACGTCATCGTGCGTCACCCGGATGTGCTCGAGGCGGCCGCCGTCTCGGTGGTGGATGAGCGCAGTGGTGAAGCGATCAAGCTATATGTCGTGCTCAAGGACGGCGCAGAGCTCGAGGCGGATGCGCTGCGTGACTGGTCGCGCAAGGAGCTGGCCAGCTACAAGGTGCCACGTCAGGTGGTCTTCATCGATGAGCTGCCCAAGACCAACGTTGGCAAGGTGCTCAGGCGTGAACTGCGCGATTCGCCGCCGGAATCTGCCTGACCTTGCCGTTGATATCTCCCTGTTGGTGACAGCCTGAAATACGGAGTCTGAACACTGCTCTTGAAACACGAACGCCCCGCTCATTGAGCGGGGCGTTCGTGTTTACGATGTATGTTTCAAGGCCAGGCGCTGTTGAGAGCGCCTGAGCCTGCTTCAGGCGTCCTTCTTGTGCTGGGGCGCGTTATATATCTCGAGGTCCAGCTCGTTCTCGGACTTGCCGACCAGGGTGGTGACCATCAGATCGCCCGCAACATTCACGGTAGTACGTGCCATGTCGAGGATACGGTCGATACCGGCGATCACCGCGATGGCTTCCAGCGGCAGGCCTACCTGGCTCAATACGATGGAGAGCATGATCAAGCCGGCACCCGGTACACCGGCGGTGCCGATGGAGGCGAGCGTACCGGTCAGCACGATCATGCCGTAGTCCATCATCGACAGCTCGATCCCGGTCATCTGGGCGATGAACAGTGCCACCACGCCCTGATAAATGGCGGTGCCATCCATGTTGATGGTCGCGCCGACCGGCAGCACGAAGCCGGAGACACCTTCCGAGACACCGAGGTTCTTCTGGGCGCAGCGGATGGAGATCGGCAGGGTGCCGGAGCTTGAAGCCGAAGAGAAGGCCACGACCAGCGCATCGACGATACCGCGCAGATAGCGCACCGGGTTCAGCTTGCCCAGCGTCGCCAACAGGCCGGAGTAGACCACCAGTACGTGCACGATGCTCGCCAGATAGGCCACGCCGATCACCTTGGCCAGCGGCAGCAGCACATCCAGGCCGTAGTTGCCGGAGACGTGCGCCATCAGGCCGAAGACACCGAACGGCGCGAAGGCCATCACGAACTCGGTCAGCTTGTACATCACTTCGGCGAAGCTGTCGAAGACGCGCACGACCGGCTCGCCCTTGTCGCCGATCATGATCAGCGAGATGCCGATCCCGATGGCGAAGACGATGATCTGCATGATGTTGCCGTTAGCCAGCGCATCGATGGGGTTGCTCGGCACCAGGTCGACCAGAATCTGCACCAGTGAAGGCGCGTCCTTGGCTTCCATCGCCTTGTCGAAGTCGAACGTGAAACCGTTGCCCGGCTGGAAGATGCTGGAGGCCAGCATGCCGATGGCGATCGCGAAGGCGGTCGTCAGCAGGTAGAGGGCGATGGTCTTGCCGCCGATGCGGCCCATCTTCTGCGGGTCACGCATCGAGGTGATACCGACCACCAGGGTGCTGAAGACCAACGGTACGATCAGCATCTTGATCGCATTGATGAAGATATCGCCCAGCGGCTTGAACATGCTGGCGCTTTCTCCCATCAGGGCGCCAGCGAGTATCCCCAGGGCGAGGCCGCCCAGGATCTTCTGCCACAACGGCAAACGGCGCCACAGGTTAGGGCGGGAGGAATCACTCATGGAACTGTCCTTAGGTGTCTAGCGATGATCATCGCTGATGATGCTCAGGGCGCGCCCGAGTCTGTCGTCTCGATGCCTTGTCACGATTGCGCACTGCATTAAGCACTTTTTTGGTGCGGGAAGATTAACAGTCAGCCTTCACTCACCCTCTGCACCTTTAGTCGCAAAAAAGCGTTCTTACGCGCGAATTCAGCTTTCTATGCCGAACGCGCATGAGCCCATGCCGCAAAAGGTTCCACCAAAGAAGTAGTTGTCAGGCAGGCATATCGTCTGCCTTTGCGATACCTTGACGTTAACGTTAACTGATAGGCCGCCAGAGCGACTTTCCACTAGTCTGATGGTAGGCACTGTTGCCATCGTCGAATCGACAGCTTCCGGTTCGACATTCCTGAAGGTACGCCATTGCCTGCCCGGCCTCACGAGGGCTGGGTAATCCCTCAAACGCCTGATCGGTAAGAGAGGACGCTGAGCATGTCCGATACAACAACACGCGGACCCGTCTCCCCGGGGAGCGCGCCGCCCGATGGCTTACAGCCAGAGCTGAATGACCTGACCGCCATGCCGACGGCAGACCAGATCGCGCCGCAGGGGCCGACGGTGCTGCATCATCTGGCCTTCATGACCGGCGATGAACTCTGCATCCCGATCTTCAAGCGCCTGCGTCAGGACGGCACCCTTTATCCCGTCGATGAGTCGCAGGTACAGGGAGAGCCGTCACAGGACGCTTCACCTATCGAACGTGATCCGATCGAACGCGACCCGATCGAGCGCGACACGGCGCTCAAGATCTACCGCACGATGCTGTTCACCCGGGTGCTGGATGAGCGCATGCTGGCTGCCCAGCGCCAGGGGCGCTTGAGCTTCTACATGCAATGCACCGGTGAGGAAGCCACGGTGATCGGCAGTGCGGCGGCGCTTCAGGACGATGACATGATCATGGCGCAATACCGTGAGCAGGGTGCGCTTGCCTGGCGTGGCTTCAGCTGTGACGAATTCATGAACCAGATGTTCGGCAACGAGCGCGACTACGGCAAGGGCCGTCAGATGCCGATCCACTATGGGTCGCGTGACCTGCACTACATGACCATCTCTTCGCCGCTGGCAACCCAGATCCCCCAGGCGACCGGCTATGCCTACGGTCAGAAGCTGGCGGGCAAGGGGCAGTGCACCATCACCATCTTCGGTGAAGGGGCCGCCTCCGAGGGCGATTTTCATGCCGCCCTCAACATGGCCTCCGTGCATCGGGTGCCGTGCATCTTCCTGTGTCGCAACAATGGCTATGCCATTTCCACCCCGTCATGCGAGCAATTCGCCGCTGATGGCATCGCGCCCCGCGCCTTCGGCTATCACATGCAGAGCATCCGGGTGGATGGCAATGACGTGATCGCCGTCTACGAAGCCACCCTGGCGGCGCGCAAGATCGCGGTCGAGACCCATCAGCCGGTATTGATCGAGGCGATGACCTACCGTCTGGCGGCTCACTCCTCATCGGATGATCCCTCCGGGTATCGCAGCAAGAAGGAGGAGGCCATCTGGCGCGACAAGGACCCCATTCTGCGCATGCGCAACTGGCTGGAGGCACAAGGCTGGTGGAGCGAAGAGGAGGAAAAGGCCACTGGTGATCAACTGCGTCGCGAAGTGCTTGAGTCCATGAAGCGCGCCGAGAAACTGGCGCCACCGGCGCTGGACACGCTGATCAGTGATGTCTACGACACGCCGACGCCGTTGCTCACACAGCAGCTCGAAGACGTGAAACAACATATTCGCAAGTACCCGCACGCCTACCCCAAAGGCGCCGCCAGCATGGGATTCACAGCACAGGAGCTGGAAGACAGCCGCAAGGTGTATCAGGAACGCCATCAGCGTGTGGATGGAGGCCAGACATCATGAGCGAGCAGATGAGTGAACAGCCGTTGGAGAAAACGCCAGTGACAGATTCAGCTACAAGCGACTCAGCTGCGGCGGGTTCAGCGGCGAAAGAAGCGTCTGCCGCGCCTGGCAGCAAGGATGCAGCGGTCTCGGCCTCGGGCAAGAAACAGATGAACATGCTGCAGGCGATCAACAATGCGTTGGATATTGCCATGGCCGCCAATCCCCGTGTGGTGTTGTTCGGGGAGGATGTCGGGGTATTTGGCGGCGTCTTCCGAGCTACCAGCCACCTGCAGGACAAATACGGTCGAGAGCGCTGCTTCAATACGCCACTCACCGAGCAGGGCATCATCGGGTTCGCCAACGGGCTGGCGGCACAGGGGGCGACGCCGGTGGCCGAGATCCAGTTCGCCGACTACATCTTCCCCGCCTTTGACCAGATCGTGAACGAGGCGGCCAAGTTCCGCTACCGCTCCGGTGATCTGTTCGATGTCGGCGGCCTGACGATTCGCACGCCCTATGGTGGCGGCATCGCAGGTGGGCTCTATCACTCCCAGTCGCCCGAGGCGTATTTCGCGCATACTCCGGGCCTCAAGATTGTGATCCCACGCAACCCGCACCAGGCCAAGGGCCTTCTGCTGGCAGCGATTCGTGATCCCAATCCGGTGCTGTTCATGGAGCCCAAGCGGCTCTATCGCGCCTCGGTAGGCGAGGTACCAGAAGCCGATTATGAACTGCCCCTGGGCGTGGCCGATGTCATTCGTGAAGGCCGCGATATCACGCTGCTCGGCTGGGGCGCTCAGATGGAAGTCATCGAGAAGGCCGCTGCGCTTGCCGAGCAGGATGGCATCGACTGCGAGATCATCGACCTGCGCAGCATTCTGCCCTGGGATATCGAGACGGTGTGTGACTCGGTGCTCAAGACCGGTCGTCTGGTGGTCAGTCATGAAGCCCCGCTGACGGGAGGCTTTGCCAGCGAGATCGCCGCCACCGTGCAGGAGCGTTGTTTCCTGTATCTCGAGGCACCGATCCGGCGCGTCACTGGCCTTGATACGCCGTTCCCGCTGGTGCTCGAGAAGGAGCATCTGCCGGACGAGCTCAAGATCTACGAGGCCATCAAGCAAAGCTTGAATTACTGATGACAGGGAGTGATGCGCGCCATGAATGATTTCATCCTGCCCGATATCGGCGAAGGCATTGTCGAGTGCGAGCTGGTCAAGTGGTTGATCAAGGAAGGCGACGTGATCGAGGAAGATCAGCCGGTGGCCGAGGTCATGACAGACAAGGCGTTGGTAGAGATCCCCGCGCCCCACGCCGGTACTGTGGTCAAGCTTTACTGTCAGGAAGGCGAGATTGCCCGTGTCCATGCGCCGCTGTTTGCGGTGGATGACGGCGTTGGCAGTGATAGTGATAGCGAGAAGACCGGACACGGCGAGCGCGAGGATGATCACGCCGGCGATGTCATGACGGTTGCAGCACCTGCTCGCTCGACGGCACCGACTCAGTCAGCCGCCAGCCAGGCGGCCAGCAGTCAGTCGGATGTGGCTGCGTCAGCGTCTGCCAAACCAGCCAGCAATGGCGCAGCTAGCACACAGACAGCCGCGGCCCTTGAACGACGCTCGCGTGATTTCATCCTGCCGGATATCGGTGAAGGCATCGTCGAATGTGAGGTGGTCACCTGGCACGTCGCGGAAGGCGACACGGTGGAAGAAGACCAGACGATCGTGGATGTGATGACCGACAAGGCGCTGGTCGAGATCACCGCCTCGGAGCCCGGACGTATCGTGCGCTTCCATTACGCCCAGGGCGAGAATGCTCGGGTGCATACGCCGCTTTATGCCTATGTGCCTGATGAAGAGGCAGAGGCTGAAAGCGCTGAGAGCACTGAGAGTGAAGTCACCGTGCCTGAGCGCAAGCAGGCTCAGCCAGAGTATCTGGCGGAGCACCGCCAGGAGGGCGACGACAAGAGCGACAAAAAGAGTGGGCAAGACGGGAGTCATGGGGAGAGCCGGCCTCGCATACCCGCGACCCCTGCCGTGCGCCGCCTGTTGCGCGAGCATCAGCTCGAACTCCAGGCCATTGCTGGCTCGGGGCGTAACGGGCGGGTGCTGAAGGAAGATGTGCTGGCTTATCTCAAGCAATCCGAGGCTCGCGAGACTGACCTCGTGCCTGATGATGCTCACAAGGTCGGTGAGGCTGTCGAGACCGACAAGGCAGCTGCCGAAGCGTGTGCTGTGGCCAGTCACGAGGAGAGGTCGTCACGCCTTGAGTCAAAAGCGGTACCGCTCAAGGGGGTCGCGGCGGTGATGGCTCGGCGCATGGTACAGGCCAGCACGCAGATCCCGCATTTCCATTATGGCGATGAGCTCGATATCACCGACCTGCTGGCGTTGCGGGCTCGCCTCAAGGTACGCGCCGAGCAGCAGGGCATTCGCCTGACCCTGATGCCGTTCATCATGAAGGCCATGGCGCTGGCGGTCATCGAGGAGCCGATTCTCAATGCGCGCCTCAGTGAGGATGAAAGCGAGATTCTCTACCAGGGCACCTGCAACATCGGCATGGCGGTGGACAGCGCCAGCGGACTGATGGTCCCGAACGTGAAGAGCGTCGAACGCCTGAGCATTCTCGAGATCGCGCGTGAGGTCGGGCGGCTGACCGAGGCTGCGCGCAGCGGGCGCGTTGCCCAGGCGGATCTCAAGGGCGGCACCTTGTCGATCTCCAATATCGGTGCGCTGGGCGGCACCTATGCCGCGCCAATCATCAACCAGCCGGAGGTCGCCATCGTCGCGCTGGGGCGCACTCAGCGTCTGCCGCGCTTCGATGACGAGGGCAATGTCTGTGCGCGTGACATCATGACCATCACCTGGGCGGGAGATCATCGCATCATCGATGGCGGAACCATCGCGCGCTTCAGCAATCTGTGGAAACACTATCTGGAGCACCCTGACGAAATGTTGCTGTCGCTGTCATGAGGCGCTGTCTGATCCAGGGGCCGGCTAGAGAGCATCCTGCATGAGTGATGCGCGCGCCCACGAGCGCCTGCAACAGTTCTATATCCCGGAAGAGCAGTCGATCTACCTGCTCTCGCATCATGATGCCAAGAAGCTCAAGGATTGGGTGGCGCTGTGTATCACCCAGCTCGAGGGGCTTGGATACCGGGATATCCATCTGGTTGGCAAGGGCGCTTACGGTTTCGTGTTCGCGGGCTGGCGCCTGGGCGAAGACCGGCGCACGCGTGAAGAGCACGTCTTCAAGTTCACGCGGGTGACTCTGCCCCAGGCACTGCAGGACCGCCTGGAGGAAGAGGCCTACATGCTCGACCAGGTTGCCCACCCGCTGATTCCGCGTCTGATCAGCTATCAGCGGGTACGGCGGCAGTCGATTCTGGTCATGCAGCGTGCACCGGGCATCAATCTCGAGGAATATTCGCTGCGTCATGGGCGCATGTCGCCGCGTCTGGTGGTCAAGATCGCCAGCCAGCTGGCCGACATCCTCAAGTCGCTGCGCGGGACATCGACAGGGGGAGGCACGCCACCGGTCGTGCATGGCGACATCAAGCCGTCGAATCTGGTCTTCGATGTCGAGCGGGAGCAGGTGGCATTGATCGACTGGGGCAGTTCGGTGTTCGCTCAGCTCGATGAACATCAGCAGTTCATTACCACCAACGTGATGCAGCTGATGTCGGATAACCTGCAACAGACCAATGCGCGCCTGGGCGATGTCTATTTCATCGGTGAGGAGCAGCTCAATGGAGCGCTGTCCTCGCCGCGCTTTGATGAGCAGGGTGTGGCCGCCACTCTTTACGCCCTGGCTTCTGGGCAATCGTGTCGCTTCGGCGTGCGCGCCATCCCGGCGGTGTCGCTGGGGTTGCCGCGGGAATTCGCGCGTCTGCTTGACGGCATGCTGGCGGATGACCCGCAGCTGCGTATGCAGGCCGGCGACTATTTCCTGCGCGAGATGGGCAGGATCTCGCGGCTGGTAATGCCGGAATTGCCTCTCGAGCCGCCACAGTCTCTGCTGCCGGTCTGGGTGAGGCCGGCAACGCGGGAGATCGACACGGTTGTCTATACCTCGCGCAAATCCTTCCTGCGTGAGGCCTTCGAGACAGACGAGTCCGGTGAACACGCTGGCAACGCGCTGAACGCCGTCAATGATGTCCAGCTGGATCGTTACTACAAGAACTTCATGCAAGGCATGGGAGGCACCGAAAAAGCCTTCCTGGCCGCGGTCAGTCGTCTGGGCAAATACCCGATCGTCGGCGGTCTGGCGATTCGCTGGGAGCCGCAAGGCATCTTCGTGGATACCGCGCTGCACCTGCATGACCCTGCCCTGAAGGCCGCCTTCGTCGTCGCGATCAACAACATGGTCGCTCTGGCGCGTGCCATCTATCGCCGGGGCGTGTTCAAGGCGTGTCTGTTCAATGCCCGCGATACCCTGCATCTGGAGCGGGAAGACCCGGAGGCCGCCTTCGTCTTCGCGCCGACGGCAGACGGCGAGGCCAGACCTCGTTTGAGCTATGAGGTAAGCGCGGTGCCGGAGCTTGAAGATGACTCGCGTGTGCACTCCTACTTCGAGGACGGACCGGACCCTGAGGAACTGCTGGTGCTGCCCGAGGAGATATTGAAGGCATTGGAGTCACTCAATGCCATCCACCACACCGGCATGTTGATCTTCGAAGCCCTGCCACACCACCTCAAGATTCACAGTTACTATCGGCTGCTGGACCCCTCGCGAGAGCAGGAATTCGCGCGTCTGCTGGCGGACATTCTCGATGCCGTGCCGCTGATCTCGGGGCTGGGAATATCCGGCTTCATGAAGATGCCCTATAAGAACACCAAGCATTTCGATCATATCGAGGCACAACCCGAACGCTTCTATCCGCGGGATCCGCGTGCTGTGTAGACCCAAACAAAAACCCGCCTAAGCAATTGCTTGGGCGGGTTTCATCATTGACATGCTATCGAGTTGCTTTCAGGTTCCCAGGACCACTCAGTCCTTCATCTGGCGTGGGCGCGTCATGGCCCCCGGGGACAGCAGTGCCTCCAGGCGAGCTTCATCCAGCAGGCCTTCCTCGCGCACCAGTTCCAGCACGCTGCGCCCGCTGGTCAGGGCTTCCTTCGCGATACGAGTGGCATTGTCATAGCCGATATACGGGTTGAGTGCGGTGATCAGGCCAATGGAGTTGTTGACCAGCTCGGCACAGCGATCGCGGTTGGCGGTGATGCCGATCACACAGCGATTCTTGAGCATGGTCATGGCGCGGCTCAGCTGGCGGATGGAGTCGAGCAGCTTGTAGGCGATCAGCGGCTCCATCACGTTGAGCTGCAGCTGGCCGGCTTCCGCCGCCATGGTCAGCGCGGTGTCGTTGCCGATGACATCGAAGGCGACCTGATTGACGGCTTCCGGAATCACCGGGTTGACCTTGCCCGGCATGATCGAGCTGCCCGGCTGCTGAGGCGGCAGGTTGATCTCGTTGAAGCCGGTGCGTGGGCCTGAAGACAGCAGGCGCAGATCGTTGCAGATCTTGGACAGCTTGACCGCCAGGCGTTTGAGCATGCCGTGGAACAGCACGAAGGCACCCATGTCGCTGGTGGCCTCGACCAGGTCCGACGCAGGACGGAAGTCGATGCCGGAACGACGCGCCAGAGCCTCGATCGCCAGTGCGCTGTAGCGCGGGTCGGCATTGATGCCGGTGCCGATCGCGGTCCCGCCCAGATTGACCTCCTTGAGCAACTCATTGAGGTTGGCAATGCGGTCGACGTCTTCACGCAAAGTGTTGGCGAAGGCGCGGAATTCCTGACCCAGCGTCATCGGCACCGCGTCCTGCAGCTGGGTGCGGCCCATCTTGACCACGTCATCGAATTCCAGCGCCTTGGTGGCGAAGGCATTGGCCAGTTCGCTCAGCGCGTCCACCAGCATCGAGTGGCTGCGCAGCAGGCCGACACGGATGGCGGTCGGGTAGGCGTCGTTGGTGGACTGCGCCATGTTGACGTGATTGTTGGGGTGCAGCTGCTGGTAATCCCCTTTCTCGTAGCCGAGGAATTCCAGGCCAAGATTGGCGATCACTTCGTTGGCATTCATGTTGGTCGAGGTGCCGGCACCGCCCTGGATCATGTCGACCACGAACTGATCGTGATGATCGCCATTCATCAGACGTGCACACGCGTGCTGAATGGCATCGTGCTCGCGTGTCTCGAGATAGCCCAGCGCATGGTTGGCTTCGGCGGCGGCGGCCTTGACCAGCGCGAGACCTTCGACAAGACGCGGGAAGTGCGACAGCGGCACACCGGACAGGTGGAAGTTGTTCAGCGCGCGCTGGGTCTGCACACCATAGTAGGCGTCAGCCGGCACCGGCTCGCGCCCGAGGAGATCCTTTTCAAGTCGGAAGCCGTTGGCCAGTGCCTCACGCTCGGCATGGCTCAAGTCGGCCGGCGTGGAAGTTGCCGGGGTGGCATTGGCGGCGATGGGGGTTTCCGAGAGATGGTTCACTTGGGCGGAACTCCTGGCTGAAGTACACTGTGGCGCTTGAATGGCGGCTAGGTGGACAAGGGTAACCAGCGCAGCCCCTCGGCGGCCAATGCCATTCAACGCTGCCGTATACGTCAAACGCATAAGACGAAGGTGGTGGTGCGCCGCGACGCACCATTCTCCATGACAAGACCTTGCATGACCGGCCAGGCAAGCCTCGCCCGGGCATGTTCGACATTTTTGGGAGTTCGGGTGAACCTGGAAACTAAGTGGTTGGAAGATTTCGTTGCGCTATCCAATACCCGCAGCTTCTCCACCTCGGCTCGCCTGCGACACGTTACCCAGCCTGCGTTCAGTCGCCGCATCCGTGCGCTTGAACAGGCCGTGGGCACTACGCTGGTCGACCGCTCGACGACCCCGGTCAGTCTGACGCCGGAGGGCCAGTTGTTCCTGGTCACCGCGCGCAACCTGACAGAGCAGCTGTCAGAGTGTCTCGCCCACCTGCGCGGGCTGGGCATGGCCAACGAGACCCTGGATATCGCGGCCGCGCATTCGCTGGCGCTGGCCTTCTTCCCCAAGTGGATCTCGCGTCTCCAGCAGGGCCTGGGGGAGCTGCCGACACGCCTTTCCGCGATGAATGTCGGCGACGCCATTCACTCGCTGCGCGAAGGCAACTGCGACTTGATGCTCGCCTATTACGACCCTTACGCCAGCATGCAGCTGGACGCCGAGGCCTTCCCATCCTTCTCGGTCGCCAAGGTCAACATGCTGCCGGTGTGCGTGCCGCTGGAGAATGGCGAGCCCCGCTTCCCGCTGACCGGGCAGAGCGAGACCAGCCAGGATGCGATTCCCTTGCTGTCCTATACCCAGGGGGCATTTCTGGGTCGCAGCGTGAAGATGCTTTTGAAGAATGATCCGCTGCGCCTGCGCCTGCGCACCGTCTATGAGATGGCGATGGCCGAGGGCCTCAAGGGCATGGCCCTGCAGGGCGTCGGCATGGCGTGGATACCGGATTTCTGCATTCGCGATGAGCTGGAAAGCGGCAAGCTGGTGCGCGCGGGAAACGAGGCGTGGGATATCCCGCTGGAGATTCGTCTCTATCGGTGTTCGCTGGTCCACAAGCCCGGCATCGACAAGCTGTGGAAACAGCTGATGAACCTGCCGCGCGACTTCCTCGAAGCCTGAGCCTTACCGGTGTATTGCTGGTTTAGTAGACCTGCGTGTCTCTTGACCGAAAACGGCAGCCCACTGGGCTGCCGTTTTCGTGTGTGAACCACATTCCAGCCGTCAGAAACCGCTCTGGCCCGCATGTAGGCCCAGGAAGTTCTGAATGATGTAGAAATGATCCTCGAAGAGGGTGTCCGGCTCCAGGTCCGCCAAAGCGACCCAGCGTGCCTGCTCCTCGTTCTCCCCACCGCCGCTTCTGAGCTTGGGTAGCTGCTGCTCCGGTCGCAGGGCGAAGTAGAAGGCCTCAGTCAGGGTGCGTCCGCGCCAGCTGCGATGCGGCGCGTCAAACAGACGCTGACCGCGCAGAGAGCCACGCAGGACTGGTTCCGGCACCTTGAGGCGTACACGTTCCTTGAGCTCACGTAGGCAGGCATCCAGCAGGCGCTCCTGGGGTTGCACGAAGCCGCCAGGCAGGGCATAAAGCCCCTTGCCGGGCGCCGCGCGACGCGTGGTGAGCAGCACATGGCCGGACTGCACCACCACGGCGTTGACCGTGATGAACAGTGGCGGGTAGGGCGCATCGCTCCAGGCGGCGCGATATTGCTCCAGCAGGCGACGTTCCTCGACCAGCCCTTGCCACGCGGTCTCCTCCAGGAAGCCATGCAGGTGCTGAGCCACCGGCGGTGGCAGAAGCTCACGTCCCTCGTTGTCCAGCCAATCCTCGGCGCGGGCGCGCTCGGTGAAGATGACCTCACGAATACGGCTGGCCTCCATCCCCTCGCGCAGTGGCACCGCCACTGACTCCCACTGCGGAAAGAGGCTCAGGTAGTAGCTTGACTGGCTGTTGCTGTCACGACGATTGGCACCGATCAGTGCGATTCTCGGCATTCGATTGGCCTGCGGACGCGCGATATCGCGTACCTTGCGCTGCACATCACGTACCCAGACATCGTCGTTGTAGAGGGCATCCAGCAACGGCACGATTTCCAGGCGCGCATTGTCGGCATCGTCAAAGCAGCTGCGGATCATGCGCGTACGTTCAGAGAAGGTGAACGGGTTGCGCAGTGAACGTGCCTGCCAGGCAGAACCGACCAGCACGATGACCTGCCGCGCGAGGCGCAGGGCCTCTTCCATCACGGCAACATGGCCATGGTGCATGGGCTGGAAGCGACCGATGAAGACCAGGCAGTCATACTGGGTGTCGGCGATCGCGGGAGAATCCTGAGTGCGAAGCGTTGCAGCGGGGGCAGAGGGCAACGTTGTCGTCGAAGGCATGATGAGCTCCGTGGCAGGCAGGATGGGGCGGCGTATGAGGCGCTTGCCCAGTGAGATTCCGCTAGCGTATCAGATTATGTGCATGCGCCGAACGGCTCGCCATTCACTCTCGTCTGGTAAGGGGTATTCAAAAGTTTATCCCGTTATCTTGCTGAAAGATTATCCATAACTCAGGTACCTCTCGGTGTTCGGGGTGGGAAGGCAGTTGCGGTAAAAGGAGAGACGCCGAAGAGGAGAAGAGGTAAGGATAGGGGAAGGTGAACAAGCGCGAATGCACAAACCGAGCCAACACCCGTCAGCGTCATTGCTGGCGGGCGTTGGCTCGGTTTGATGGTAAGCCCGATGGCAGACCCAGGCGGGCCTGCCGGGCGCCGGATCAGGACGCCTTGGCGGTCAGCACGTCGGTGATCCACTCGACGACCTTGTCGCCCTGGGCATTGAGGCAGACGTCGACCAGCGGCGTCTGGGACCACTGGTTGCCGAGGAATTCGCGACCCTCAGGCGCGAACAGCGTCTGACCTTCGGCCAGGCCTTCGACTTCGACATTCAGGTGGCCGCGCTCGGTAGTGAACAGCTCCGGCTTCATCAGCCAGGCGAGGGCGCAGCTGTCGTGCGGGCAGCAACCATCGATGCCACGCGCTTCCTGATAGAAGGCCTTGTAGAACTGATAGCTGCCGGACAGCACTTCGCCGAGTGCGCCTTGCGCGACGCGGATGCGCTCGACATGGGCCGGAGACAGCACGCAGCGGTGCGTCGCATCGAGACCGACCATGGTCAGCGGCCAGCCGGCGGTCAGCACCTTGGCGGCGGCATGCGGGTCATTGAAGATGTTGGCTTCGGCGACCGGTGAGACGTTGCCGCCTTCACGGATGGAGCCGCCCATGATGACGACCTGCTTGACCTTGCTGATGATGCTCGGGTCCAGCTGCAGTGCGGTGGCCAGATTGCCCAGCGGGCCGACGGCGACGAGGGTGATCTCGCCCGGACGCGCATTGACCTGCTCGACGATGAACTGCGGTGCGCTGATGGACAGCGCCTTGCCCTTGGGCTCCGGGATCTCCATGTTGCCGAGACCATTGGCGCCGTGGATGTGCGCCGGCGCCGGGAACTTGTCCTTGACCAGCGGCTGGGCAGCGCCCTGGGCGACCGGAATCTCCTGGCCCGCCAGTTCGCCCAGCAGCAGGGCGTTGGAGGTGGCCGTTTCGATGGTAACGTTGCCGAAGGTGGTGGTCATGCCGAGGAATTCGATGTCCGGATGCGCCAGACAGATGGCAATCGCCTGGGCATCATCCACGCCCGGATCGGTATCAAAGATAATCGGTGTTTTCATGCTGACCTCGTGAAAGAAGTGACCTGCAATAGAGGGCGTTACGCCAACAGGGCGCCCATGAGGTGACACGGGCACGGCACGGGCCACGTGGTAGTGCCCCGTGCAGGTAGTTCAGTCGTTCAGAGACTTGTTGCTCGAAGACTCAGTTGCTCAGGACGTCGAGTGTCGGCCATTCGGCCAGGGCAGCGGCGACATCACTGGCCAGCGGAATGCTCGGCGCTGCGCCTTCGCGGCTCACGCACAGGGCAGAGGCGGTACTGGCACGACGCAGGCTTTCTTCGATGCTCTGGCCTTCGATCTGGCTTGCCAGGTAATAGCCGATGAAGGTGTCGCCCGCCGCGGTGGTGTCCACGGCATTGACGCGATGCGCCGGCAGCTGGATGTGCTGTTCCCCCAACTGGTAGCAGACGCCTTCACTGCCCAGAGTCATGACCACTTCGGTGTCAGGCAGACGAGTGTGCAGCGCGGCGAGCAGGGTGGCGACAGGCGCACTCTCTTCCAGCTCGACCAGCTGTGCCGCTTCACCACGATTGAGGAACAGCACCTGGCAGTGTTCCAGCGGCAGGCGCAGGACATCAGCCCCCATCGGGGCCGGATTGAAGGCGATCTTCATGCCCTTGGCATGTGCCAATTCGATGACCTTGCCCAGTGCGTTGCACTCATTTTGCAGCAGCAGCCAATCTCCCTGTGTCACGCCGGAGAACAGCGTCGCGAGATGCTCATCGGTGAAACCGTGATTGGCACCCGGATGCAGAATGATGCTGTTCTCGGCGTGGTCGTCCACCTGGATGATGGCGTGGCCACTGGCGCTGGCGCTCAGCTCGACCTGCGAGGTGATGACACCGGCGCTTTCCAGCGGCTCAAGTGCCCAGCGATCACTGTTGCCAAGGCGGCCCCAGTGCGTGACGTCGCCTCCGGCGCGCGCAAGCGCGAGCGACTGGTTGGCACCCTTGCCACCCAGTACCTGACGGTAGGAGAGACTCGCCAGGGTTTCACCCGGTCGTACCAGGTGAGGTACCCGATAGACGTGATCGATATTGATAGAACCGTAGTTGTAAAGCATGCAGCCTCCTTGGGGGCGAGCATCCTAGCAAAGCCTTGGCCGCCTGTCCCCAGTCGTATCACCAAGGTCTGACCTTTTGGTCATGATTAAGCGTTGAAGCTATTAGCCTTTTGGAACGCAAGAGAAAGTGCATACTGCCCGCATCTCGCTGGATTCAGGATAGTCGCCCATGTCGGAGTCGAAGCAACCCGCCGTCACGATCAAGAAGTGGGTCTGGCGAGCACTCTTCACCAGTACCATGATTCCATTGCTGTTGGTCGAGACCGCCCTGGTGGCGGTGTATTTCGTGTCCAATGACGAGATTCGGGATGCCAACCTCAATTACCTGCAATCCCAGTCGAGCAGTGAGCTCAATTTGGCAATGCTACGGGAGGCCAAATCACTCAGCCGGCAGCTGGAGCATGTCCAGAACCTGTCGCGCGGGCTCGGTGTTCAGGCTGGCGAGCTGGCCATGGGCGATGCCAGCTCTGGGGTAACGGCTCGCGAAATTGCCCGTCACGCAAGCCTGCCCAGCGGTGTCTGGGCCAGTCAGCAGACGGCGGACAATCAGGGCAGCGGCTTCTATCCCGCCTTGCCAGACTTCGAGCAGGACATTCCCCTGGCGCTGCGCATGACGGCGGTCGACCCGATCATGCGCAGTGTCGTGTCCTCGCACTCGGCCGTGGTGCAGTCCTTCACCACGATGGCCGACTGCTATGTCCGCCTTTTCCCCTATGTCGATCTGGCCTCGCTGGTGCCAGCCGACCACGATTGTCGTGATTTCTCCTTCTTCTATCTGGCCGCGCCAGAGGCAAATCCCTCGCGAAACACCATCTGGACCGACATCTACGAAGACCCGGCCGGCAATGGCTGGATGACGTCGGCCGTCAGTCCCTTCTATTCCAAGCAAGGCGAGTTTCTCGGCGTCGCCGGCGTCGACATGACCCTGGACGTGATCGTCAATCAGGTGCTGGCGATGGAGCTGCCCTGGCAGGGCTTTGCGATGCTTTTCGATGCCGAGGGACGCTCACTCGCCGTCCCGCGGGCCGGTGAGCAGTTGTTGTCGCTGCTGCCGCTGGAAATTCCCGATGCCAATGACCTCCAGGAAGAGGATGTCATTCGGCCCGCCCAGTTGGACCTGAAAGGTCATGATGTCTTCAAGGGGCTCGCGCCCCGTATCCTCGAGCAGCGTCGTGGCCTGGAGAGCGTCAATGTGGCGGGGGCGCCCTACAAGGTGGCGTGGGAGCGCTTGCCGGGCAACGGCTGGATCATGTTGAGCATGGTCGAGGAGAGCGCAGTCTTCTTCCGTACCGCCGAGATCGGACGCAACTTCCAGCTGGTCGGCATGGCGCTGGTCGGTGGCCTGATCCTGTTCTATTTCGCCTTCTTCATTCTCATGAGCTGGCGCACGCATCACATCAGCCGTCGCCTTTCGGTGCCGCTGGCCGAGCTGCGTGAACGACTGCATCGCATCGGCATGGGCGCGGAGGTCGAGTCCGTGGGCAGCAGTGGCATCGTCGAGCTGGATGATGCCAACGCCACCGCCGAAGAGATGTATCAGCGGCTGCGCCAGACCCAGAAGGAATTGCAGTCCAGCGAGCGTCGCCTGCTGGATTCCCTCGAAGCAAGCGGCGATAGCCTGTGGGAAATGGACATTCCTGAACGCATCGTGCGCATCCATCCCAATCTCTGGAAGATGCTCGGCGCTTCGGGCCACGAGCCGTTGGCAATGCGCGAAATGGACTTCGATCGCTTGATTCACCCGGAGGATCTCGAGCAGGTACATGCGATCAGGCACAAGATCATCACTACCTATGGCGAAAGCTTTGAGTGCCAGTACCGGATGCGTGCGCCGCAGGAAGAGGACCTTCAGCAGATCGAGGCGATGGGAATGAACGAAGCAGGCATGGAAGTCGGGACAAGCGAGGCTGGCGGTGTGCAGAAGGGAGGTGCGCTAGAGGACGACGACAAGGAGGGTGAAGAGCGAGCGATCGGCACCCGGTGGGTACTGTTGAGCTCTCGTGGTCGTGTGGTGTCGTGGGACACTGAAGGCAATGCCCTCAAGGCGGCGGGCATGCATATCCGCATCCGTTGATGCTGACCACTCACGAAAAAGCCCCCGACTTGGCGTATATGCCGGTTCGGGGGCTTTTTCGTGACCTGCCGCTCGCACCTGCCACTCGGCGTCAGTGGCTGGCGCAACGAGGGTGTGGCCGTGTCAGGCGTGTTCGTTCAGGAATGTCTCGATATTGGCCAGACTGAGATCGAGCATGTTCTGGCGCGCCTCCTGGCTGATCCAGGCATTGTGCGGCGTGACGATCAGGTTCAAGGGCGCACTCGCCGAATGATGCTGGCTTTCCAGGGCCGAGAGCAGCGAGTGGCCTTCACGTGGCGGTTCTTCCGGCAGGCTATCCACCGCCAGGCCGCCGAGTTGTCCGGTGGCCAGTGCCTCCAGCGCTGCGTCCTCGTCGATGATGCCCCCGCGGGCGCAATTGACCAGCAGTGCACCTGACTTCATGGCGGCGAGCGCCTGCTCATCGATCAGATGCTGTGTCTCTGGGGTCAGCGGGCAGTGCAGGCTGATGGCGTCAGCCTGGGGCAGCAGGCTTTCCAGCGCGGGGCGCTCGGCGGTGGGGACGGTGCCCGGTCGGGCGGCAAAGGTCACGCGCATGCCGAACGCCTCGGCCAGCCTGCCCACCGCAGTGCCCAGCTCTCCCTTGCCGATGATGACCAGATGCTTGCCGGACAGCTGCACCACGGGGCGGCCCATCAGACAGAAAGTCGGACTGCGTTGCCACTCGCCCGCGGCGATGTCGGTCTGGTATTCCGGCAGGCGGCCTGCCAGTGCCAGCAGCAGCATCCAGGTGTGCTGCGCCACCGAATGAGTGCCGTAGGCATTGACGTTCATGACCCGAATGCCACGTGCTTCGGCGGCCGCCATGTCGATATTGTTGGTGCCGGTCGCCATTACTGCGATCAGCTTGAGGGTCGGCAGCTCATCCATGTGGTGCGCCTCGATGCGTACCTTGTTGACCAGCACGATGGAGGCACCTCTCAGTCGTGGCACCACTTCCTCGGATGCGGTGGCGTCATGACAGACCAATCCTTCCAGACGGGCCTCGAGGCGCGAGAAGTCCAGTCCGTCACCGACGGAGCCGGCATCGAGCATGACGGCCTGCGGCGCGCCGGTGGACGAGGTGGGCTCACAGTGAGAGGAAGCGGGCATGGAAGAACGAGAGGGAGACTGCGCAGTACGATCGTGATCGGACATAGGTGCCTCATGATGGCGTAGGAAAACAGACAGGAAGACATAAAGGCTGGCCCGGAAATGACGAATACGTAGCGTCTGGGCCGGTTTGTGCTTGGGTGTTGCCCCGCACGGGGCCGAGCACGCTATAATGTGCCCCTTTCGCTTTGACTTGAAAGCCGCTCAACTGGCCTTATTGTAGGCGTCTCTTGCTGATGCTTGCGAAATCTCTCATGTTGAGGCCGCAGGTGCGCTGAACGCAAGACGCGCCGCAAGGCATAACATTGTCATGGTTCACGGTGCTCAGACAGCCCCGTGACCAGTATCGTCAGGAAAGAAAACCATGCCGATCTATGAATACCACTGCAAGGCCTGTGGCCATCGGATGGACAAGTTGCAGAAGATCAGCGCTGCGCCGCTGACGGAGTGTCCGGAGTGCAAGACGGACCAGCTCGAGAAGCTGGTCTCCGCCGCCGGGTTCCGTCTGGCAGGTAGTGGCTGGTACGAGACGGATTTCAAGTCCGGCAGCAAGAAGAATCTGGCCGGTGGTAGCGACAGCACCGCCTGATACAGCTGGGATAGTGCGTCAGGCATCAGCGTGATGAGGGTCAAGGGCACCCAACAGGTACCCTTGACCCTCATCGCCAACGGCAGGCCCTCTGAGACAGATGCGCATCAGCGCGTCGATCATGAATTTGAGCAACAAGGAATCAACATGCGCAGCCACTATTGCGGCAAACTGAACGAGACCCTGATCGATCAGGATGTCACTCTGTGCGGGTGGGTGCACCGCCGTCGCGACCACGGTGGCGTCATCTTCCTCGACATGCGCGACCGTGATGGCATCGCCCAGATCGTCGTCGATCCGGACACCGTCGATGCCTTCGCCACTGCCGACAAGGCGCGCAGTGAGTTCGTACTGCGTATCAAGGGCCGTATCCGTCTGCGCCCGGAAGGCACCCAGAACCCGAACATGCCGACAGGCATGATCGAAGTGCTGGCCAAGGACGTCGAAGTGCTCAACACCGCACAGACGCCGCCGTTCCAGCTCGACGACCACAACAAGGTCGGTGAGGAAGTTCGCCTCAAGTATCGTTATGTCGACCTGCGTCGTCCCGACATGATCGAGAAGCTGCGTCTGCGCTCGCGCATCACTCACAGCGTGCGCGCCCAACTCGAAGCACTGGGCTTCCTCGACATCGAAACCCCGATCCTGACACGTGCCACCCCGGAAGGTGCACGTGACTATCTGGTGCCGAGCCGCACCTACGCCGGCAGCTTCTTCGCGCTGCCGCAGTCTCCGCAACTGTTCAAGCAGCTGCTGATGGTCGCCGGTGTCGATCGTTACTACCAGATCGCCAAATGCTTCCGTGATGAAGATCTGCGTGCTGACCGTCAGCCGGAGTTCACCCAGATCGACCTCGAAGCCAGCTTCGTCGACGAGCAGGACATCATGGGCATGACCGAGACCATGATCCGTGGCCTCTACAAGGAAGTGCTCGATGTCGAGCTGGGTGACTTCCCGACCATGCCGTATTCCGAGGCCATCAGCCGCTTCGGTTCCGACAAGCCGGACCTGCGTATCCCGCTGGAACTGGTCGATGTCGATGACCTGATGAGCGGCGTGGACTTCAAGGTCTTCTCCGGACCGGCCAAGGACGACAAGGGCCGTGTCGCCGCGCTGCGTGTGCCGGGCGGTGCCAGCCTGTCACGCAAGGAAATCGACGCCTACACCAAGTTCGTCGGCATCTACGGTGCCAAGGGCCTGGCATGGATCAAGGTCAACGAACGTGCCAAGGGCATCGAGGGGCTGCAGTCGCCGATCGTCAAGTTCATGGAAGACGTCGTGGATGAAGTGCTGGACCGCTGTGGCGCCGTCGATGGCGACATCGTGTTCTTCGGTGCTGACAAGGCCGACATCGTGGCCGAGGCCATCGGTGCGCTGCGCGTCAAGCTGGGCGAAGACCTCAACCTCTACACCCGCGAGTGGGCACCGCTGTGGGTCGTCGACTTCCCGATGTTCGAGGCCGATGCCAATGGCCGTCTGAGCGCGCTGCACCACCCGTTCACCGCGCCGTCCTGCACGCCGGAAGAGCTCAAGGCCAACCCGGAAGCGGCACTGTCTCGCGCCTACGACATGGTCATCAACGGTACCGAGCTGGGTGGCGGCTCCATCCGTATCCACGATCAGGCCATGCAGCGTACCGTGTTTGAAGTGCTGGGTATCGGTGAAGAAGAAGCGGAAGAGAAGTTCGGCTTCCTGCTCGACGCCCTGAAGTTCGGCGCGCCGCCCCACGGTGGTCTGGCCTTCGGTCTCGACCGCCTGGTGATGCTGATGACCGGCGCCAAGACCATTCGTGAAGTGATTGCCTTCCCGAAAACCCAGAGCGCCGGCTGCATGATGACCGACGCCCCGGGCGTAGTCAGCAGCGAGCAGCTCAAGGAGCTGAACATCCGTCTGCGTCAGAAGGTCAAGGTCGAGGACGAAAGCGGCCAGGCCTGATTCAGCGGCGCATGACCGAGAGAGTGACTGGTGGGGCCGTCTGGACTGATTCGATCAGACAAGGGCGGTTCCGCGGTGCGGGTTTGCCCCTTTGGCTTGGTAGGCAAAGGGGCGAGCAAGCCTGACAAGGCGGTGCGAGACTGTTTGCTGGCGTTCACGTCAGGCAATGACAGTGTCGCACCGCCTTTTTTGTGGCATGGTGGCTGGTTATATACACAGTAAGAGCGATGGCGTGATGACGACAGCGAAGACGCAAGGTGTGAGAGACGAGGCGGCAGCATGATCATTCTTGGCATCGATCCGGGCTCACGTCTGACCGGGTATGGGGTACTGGATGTCTCTGTGGCTCAGCCTCGCTATGTGGACAGTGGCTGCATTCGCATGTCACAGGTCAGCCTGGATCAGCGCCTGGCGCAGATCTATGCCGGCATCAGCGAGGTGATCACCCTGCATCGTCCCGCGGAATTCGCCATCGAGCAGGTCTTCATGTCCAAGAACGCCGATTCAGCGCTCAAGCTGGGTCAGGCGCGCGGGGCTGCCATCGTGTGTGCGGCCAATCACGGCTTGCCGGTATTCGAATATGGGCCGCGGCAGATCAAGCAGGCCGTGACCGGTACCGGTGCCGCCGAGAAGTCTCAGGTGCAGCATATGGTCACGCATACGCTCAAGCTCTCCGCCACGCCACAGGCCGATGCCGCCGATGCGCTGGCCATCGCCTTGACGCATTGCTTCGCGCGTCGACGCCTGACGCCCGGCAATGACCAGCTGGAAGCCTTGGGATTGGGGAATACCAGTCGACGCAAGGGAACCCGCGTGCGGCGTAGCAGCAGTTGGCGAGACTTCGAGCCCGACGCCTGACATGCCGCTGAGCGACAAATGCGGTATTGTGCTCAATTAATAGCGATTTTTCAGTCACTTGTAGAGTGTCTGCCAAGCCTGGCAGCAGCCGATTGCGTGATGCGCCAAGCCGCGTGGCATCAGGCTTCGTGCCATCACCCCAGGTATGACTGTCAGAAAGATGCGACAAATTCGTCGTGACACTGGGACATGCCGCCTGCGCTTCATCTTTGGTAGGCTTGCCCGCATTGTAACAATCCGTGCAGAGAATCGGGTCTGCGAGCAGCACGATCCCACCGAACACGTTCTCTGCCGAGCAAGGACAGCCGCAACATGATTGGACGCCTGACCGGGACATTGCTGGAAAAACAACCGCCGCAGCTGGTGCTTGACGTACAGGGTGTCGGTTATGAACTGGAAGCTTCGATGAACACCCTGTTGGGCTTGCCGGCCGTGGGTGAACATTGCCAGCTTTACACCCACCTGGTGGTGCGCGAAGACGCGCAGTTGCTGTATGGCTTCGGCAAGGAGCCCGAGCGTCGTCTGTTCCGTGAATTGATCAAGATCTCCGGTGTCGGTCCGCGACTGGCGCTGGCGATTCTGTCAGGAATGGAGCAGTCCGATTTCATTCGTTGTGTTCACGACGAAGATAGCCGAGCGCTGACACGACTGCCGGGCGTCGGCAAGAAGACGGCGGATCGACTGATCATCGAGATGCGCGATCGCCTCAAGCATTGGACGCTGCCGGCGGATGATGGGCTGGATGAAATGGCGCGTGCCTCCCAGCCGCAACCGCCGGTCACCCATCCTCTGGCGGATGCCGAAGCCGCGCTGGTGTCTCTGGGCTACAAGCCTGTCGAGGCGGCCAAGATGCTCTCCGGGCTCGAGACCGGCGCCTCCACGGAAGCGCTCATCAAGGCGGCACTGGCGCGCAAGATGGCCAGCTGAGGCCCCGCCGGAGCAGCAAACATGCGCCCTATAGTTTCCGTGAAGGAAACGGCGCATTGTGATTGGATTTATTGACTAGGGATTGGCAGGTTACTGGGGTAGAAAGTGCGCGCTTGAACGCAGATGCGCTAGATCGTTGCACCGCCCTGGCCAACCTTGCCACCTGCCACTGACGCATGCTCATGGCCCATGATCCGCGTCATGTGCGTGACCTGCGTCATCAGGAGTTGAGCAAGCATCATGATGGAGTCGGACCGACTGATCTCCGCGGCGACGCATGATCCGGAAGAGCGGATCGATCGCGCCAACCGGCCACGCACGCTGAGTGACTACATCGGACAGCCCATCGTCCGCGAGCAGATGGAAATCTTCATCAGTGCCGCACGAGGACGAGGCGACAGTCTGGATCACACCCTGGTCTTCGGCCCACCCGGTCTCGGCAAGACGACGCTGGCGCACATCATCGCCAGCGAGATGAGTGTCGATATCAAGTCGACCTCCGGGCCGGTGCTGGAACGGGCAGGGGATCTGGCAGCGATGCTGACCAACCTGCAGGAAGGCGATGTCCTGTTCATCGACGAGATTCACCGCCTGTCACCGGCCGTCGAGGAAGTGCTCTATCCGGCGATGGAAGATTATCAGCTCGACATCATGATCGGTGAAGGGCCCGCGGCCCGCTCGATCAAGCTTGAACTGCCACGATTTACCCTCGTGGGCGCGACGACGCGCGCGGGGCTGCTGACGGCGCCACTGCGCGATCGCTTCGGCATCGTTCAACGCCTCGAGTTCTACGATATCGAGTCACTCACCGACATCGTGGCGCGCAGTGCCAGGCTTTCCGGCATGGAAGTCGAGATGGAAGGGGCGCTGGAGATTGCGCGTCGCTCCCGCGGCACGCCGCGTATCGCCAATCGCCTGCTGCGCCGGGTGCGTGACTTCGCCGAAGTGCGCTCGGATGGCCGCTTGACGCTGGAAGTGGCCGACAAGGCGCTCAACATGCTCAACGTCGACAGTCACGGCCTGGATCATATGGACCGTCGACTGCTGTTGGCGATGATCGAGAAGTTCGATGGCGGGCCGGTCGGGGTCGATTCACTGGCGGCAGCCATCGGGGAAGAGCGCGATACCATCGAGGATGTGCTGGAGCCCTATCTGATTCAACAGGGCTTCATGATGCGCACGGCGCGCGGGCGTCTGATCACACGCTCGGCCTATCTGCACTTCGGGATCACCCCACGTGAAGAGCAGGCGCGGCTGGGACAGGAAGGAAATGATGCGTCATGACATCTGAAGACGCTGGAAATACGTTGAAGGGGGAAGCTGCATGTTTTCACCACACTGTGCGCGTCTACATCGAGGATACTGATGCCGGTGGCATCGTCTACTACGTAAATTATCTGCGCTTCATGGAACGTGCGCGCAGTGAATGGTTGCGTGCGAAGGGCTTCACGCAGCAAGCCTTGCTTGAAAAAGGCATTCAGTTGGTAGTACACAGTGTAACAAATCGTTATCTTCGTCCTGCGCACCTGGATGACCTGCTGACCGTGACGGCAACGGCAGGCGCCTTGCGCGGTGCACGCTTGACGTTCACCCAGAAGGCGCTGCGCGGTGAGCAGGTCTTGAGCGAAGCGGAAGTCGTGATCGCTTGCGTCGATGCCACGACCTTGCGCCCCAGGCGCTGGCCCGGGGAATTGCTCGCGGCTCTTGAGGTCTGAGACCACAAGGCGCGATGAGGCCGCTGTCAGCCAGGCACAGAGACGCCAGGCTGATGAACAGATTATTTATCGTGTCACTGAGTGACGGTGGCACAGACTGAACCAAGTAAAGAGGGATTTCCGTGGAAGATTCGATGTCGATCATTTCGCTGTTCGCGAACGCCAGTCTGGTCGTTCAGGCAGTCATGTTGCTGTTGCTGGCAGCTTCCATTGCATCCTGGGTGGTGATCTTTCAGCGCGGGATGGCATTGTCCCGTGCCAAGCAGGCTTACGCGGCCTTTGAAAAGCGCTTCTGGTCCGGGGTCGACCTCAATCACCTCTATCGTGAATTGCCGGCAGATGAAGAATCCACCCCGGGCGCCCATGGCGTATTCCGTGCCGGCTTCCGCGAGTACAGCCGCCTCAAACCCAAGTCCAGCAATGCCGATGCGGTGATGGATGGCGTGCAACGCAGCATGCGCGTCACGCTGTCACGTGAAGAAGAGCGCCTCAACGTGCACCTGCCGTTTCTGGCCACGGTCAGCTCCGTCAGCCCCTATGTCGGTCTGTTCGGCACCGTGTGGGGCATCATGGGCTCCTTCCAGGCACTGGGTACGGCTCAGCAGGCAACTCTGACTACCGTTGCCCCCTGGATTGCCGAAGCACTGGTCGCGACTGCCATGGGCCTGTTCGCCGCCATCCCGGCCGTCATCTTCTACAACCGTCTGGCGAGTCGTGCTGATCAGCTGCTGGGTCGCTATGAAGACTTCGCCGAAGAGCTTCACTCCATTCTGCATCGTAATCTGCACGGTCGTGGCAGCAACGACGCTTGAAGGGAGTCGAGTCAATGAAAGGACCGTATAGCAGAGGCCACAAGCGCAAGCTGTCCTCCGAGATCAATGTGGTGCCCTTCATCGACGTCATGTTGGTGTTGCTGGTTATCTTCATGATCACCGCGCCGATGATGACGCAAGGGGTTCAGGTCGAATTGCCCAAGGTCACCTCCAAGCCGATCGACAATCCCGATGATGTGACGCCATTGATCGTCTCGCTGGACGACAGCGGCAATTACTACATCGATCTGGGATCGGATGAAGACAAGCGCACGCCGGTGGCACTGGATGAACTGGGCAGCAAGGTCGCGTCCATCGTGGCAGAGAAGCCCAAGACGCCCGTGCTGGTCAAGGGCGCCAGAACAGCGCCCTACGGCGATGTCATGGGGCTGATGAGCACGCTGCAGGGCGCCGGCGTCCCCAATGTCGGGCTGATTTCAGAACCACCGACCGAGGGCTGATGGATGAGTCAGCCAGAGATAGAACAGCGGGTCGGGTTGGGATTGCCTGTGGTGCTGGCCGTTGGCCTGCACTTGGGCATCCTGATTCTGACTCTGGTGAGTTGGCCAGAATCCGAACCGGAGAAGACCAACACCACCATCGTCAACGCGACACTGGTCAGTACCGAGACCACGACCAATCAGGCCCAGCAGGCGAAGTCCAGCAAGGCGCGTGATGCGGCCGAAGAATCGGATCAACGCCAGAGCGCGAAGGAAGAGGCGGCCAGAGAGGCAGAGCTTGCAGCGGAACAGCAACGCAGCGCCGCCGAGGAAAAGGCGGCTGCCCAGAAGGCGCAACAGCAGAAGGCGGCTGAGCAGGCCAAGGCGGCTGAGCAGTTGAGGGCTGAGCAGGCAGCTGCCGAAAAGGCCAAGGCAGAAGCGGCCAGGCGTGCAGAGGAAGCCAAGGCGATTGCCCTTGATCGCAAGAAGGCCGAAGCGGAAAAGCAGGCCAAGGCCGATGCCTTGAAGAAGGCGGAAGCCGAAAAGGCTGCCAAGGCCGAAGCCGAAAAGGCCGCCAAGGAAAAAGCTGCAGAAGAAGCGCGCAAGAAAGCCGAAGCGGAAAAGGCCGCCAAGGCCAAGGCAGACGCTGAAGCCAAGAAGGCGGAAGCCGAAAAGGCAGCCAAGGCCAAGGCAGCAGCGGAGAAGGCCGAGAAGGAAAAGGCAGCCAAGGCAGCAGCGGACAAGGCCGCCAAGGAGAAAGCAGCCAAGGCCAAGGCGGCGGAAGAAGCGCGCAAGAAGGCGGCCGCTGAGGCCGCACGCCAGAAGGCACTTGCCGAGAAAGCGGCTCAGGCCTCTGCCGGCTCGCTGGATAGCCTGATAGACAGTGAAAGTGACGCCATCAGTGGCGCCAAACAGGCCGCTCAGGCAGCCAACAGCTTTGAGAACCTGCTCAAGAAGTATGTCGGACAGAATTGGAATCGGCCCTCGGGCTCCGTTCCCGGTATGACGGTCACGCTGAGAGTGTCATTGTTGCCGACAGGCGAATTGGTGTCGGCTGCGGTCAGCAAGAGCAGTGGTAACGCCGCCTTCGATCGCTCCGCGGTTCAGGCGATCCAGAAAGCGGCGCCGTTTACCGAGATGCAGGACCTGCCGGCTGGTGCCAAGAGCCAGTTCCGAAACTTCAACCTGTACTTCAATCCAGAGGACCTGGGCCGATGAGACGATTGACCGCATGGATGATGGCAGCCGCCTTGCTGGCAGTGACCAGCCTGGCAAGAGCTGACCTGACCATCGAGATCACCAAGGGCAATGACAGCGCCACACCTATCGCTGTCGTGCCGTTCGAGAATCTGACCGGGGGAAGTCTGCCGCAGGACCTCGCACGTATCATCTCCGATGATCTGGCGCGCAGTGGCCAGTTCGACCCGATCAAGCGCGACAATCTGATCGCGTTGCCGGGCACGACGCAGGACGTCTTCATCAATGACTGGAAGCGCCTGGGGGCCAGTTACCTCGTGGTGGGGCAGGTAAAGTCGGCCAGCAATGGTGGTTATAGCATCCAGTATGAGCTGATGGACGTGCTGGGCAACAAGCGCATGCTTGGCGAAGTCATCACCGGAAGCAATGGTGAGCTGCGCGCGCGTGGCCATTATATGAGCGATGAAATATTTGAGGAAATTACTGGAATTCGCGGTGCTTTCTCGACAAAAATCGCATACATTACCGCCAAAGGTGTTGGCGACAATATTCGCTTTGCCCTGTACGTGGCGGACTCAGATGGCCACAATAGTCAGGAGGTTCTGGCGTCCGATGAACCGATCATGTCACCGGCATGGTCGCCGGATGGCAAGAAGCTGGCCTATGTCAGTTTTGAAGCCGAACGTCCCGCTATCTATGTGCAGGAATTGGGTAGTGGTCGTCGTGCAAAACTGACAGGTTTCCGAGGCATCAATGGTGCCCCGGCCTGGTCGCCGGATGGTCGTAAACTGGCAATGGCATTGTCAAAGGATGGCCAGCCGGAAATCTATGTGATGGATATTGCCAGCCGTCAGTTCCAGCGTCTGACCAACAATCCTGCGATCGATACCGAACCGGATTGGTTGCCGGATGGCAGCGGTATGGTGTTCACCTCAGATCGTGCAGGCTCCCCACAGATCTATCGACTTGATCTGTCCGGCGGCACGGAGCGTGTGACATATACCGGCAATTACAACTCCCGCGGGCGCATCTCACCCGATGGAGAGAACCTGTTCATGATCAACCGCGCAGGCAACGGTTATCAGGTTGCCAAGCAAGATCTGAAGAGCGGTCGGGTTACCTCCCTGACCGATACTCAGTGGGATGAATCACCAAGTGTTGCGCCGAATGGCACTATGGTGATATATGCCACTCAGCAAGGAACCCGCGGGGTCCTGGGCCAGGTGTCGGCAGACGGAAGGGCACAATTCTCCCTGCCGTCAGCACAAGGCGACGTGCGTGAACCTGCGTGGTCGCCGTTCCTGAACTAAACCACTAGAATGCAACTGAGCCTCCAAGAAAGGCTTGGCATTCGTACCCATTAGAGCAAGGAGTTTCACAATGCAGTTCACCCCGTATGCAAAAGGTCTGTTGGTTGCCCTGTCCCTGAGCGTGATGGCAGGTTGTTCCAGCAGCGGCGGCGCTCAGGACGGCGACATGGATTCAGCCAACAGCGGTGCGAACACTGCCGGCATGAATACTGGTGCCAACACCAATGCCAACCAGATGAGCAACGCCACCATGCCTGACGTGCGTACCATCTACTTCGCCTTCAACAAGGACACCATCCGTCCTGAGTTCGAAAGCGTCCTGATGGGTCACGCTCAGTACCTGAAAGCCAACACCAGCGCCAATGTCGTTCTGGAAGGCCACGCTGATGAGCGCGGTACTCGTGAATACAACCTGGGTCTGGGCGAGCGTCGTGCCAAGTCTGTCGCACGCTTCCTGACTGTCCAGGGCGTGTCTCCGTCACAGATCGAGATCGTCTCCTACGGCGAAGAGCGTCCGGCAGTCCAGGGCCACGGCGAGTCTTCCTATGCCAAGAACCGTCGTGTGGTCTTCGACTACTAAGCACGATTAATCTCCGCGACTCTCTCATGAGGCGTGGAGACGCTAGAAACTTGTGTTGAGCTGGCCCGGGCAAGAGGCGTGACCTTGAACCCCGGGCTTGCTTGCGCGATACCATGATGATTCGGCGGAGCCGACAGCATGAAACACAGCCTGAAAGGGTTGTTCGGTGCGGGAGCCTTGTTGCTCCCGTTGTCCGTTTTGGCCGCACCGACGGTCGAGGACCTCACTGGGCAATCAAACTCGCTCTATCAGCAGGCCAATACTCGTTTGAGTGGCGGCGGCACCCTGACCCTTCTCAATCAACTCGACGAACAGGCACAGGAAATTGCCCGACTTCGCGGTCGAATCGATGAGCTGGAATACCAGTTCAAGCGCCTGACCGAGATGTCACAGCAACGCTACCTGGATCTGGAACAGCGGGTTTCTGGTGGCACTTCCGCCGGGGAGAACGGTCAGGTTGTCGATTCACAGGCAGCAGCGGCAGTCACTGGCGGCGCAAGTGCCGGTGGTACAGCCAACACCAATGGCGTCAGCAATGCCGACAGCGGTGCAGCGGCCCAGAAGGATTACGAGAATGCCTTCGCCAAGGTTCAGTCTCGCGACTTCGACGGTGCCATTGTCGCCTTTGAAGCTTTCGTGGTGGACCATGGGGATTCCAATCTAGCAGCCAATGCACATTATTGGCTGGGCGAGCTGTATTCGGCCAAGAACCAGCTGGATGCTTCCGCCCAGGCCTTCGAGACCGTAATCAGCGAATTCTCGCAATCCAGCAAGGTGCCGGATGCGATGTACAAGCTGGGACTGGTCAAGGCGCGTCAAGGCAAGGCGCAGGAAAGTCGCTCCTTGCTCGAGAAGCTGGTCCAGCAGTATCCGGACAGCAAGGCTGGCACCATGGCCAAGGACTTCCTGTCCTCCGGCGCCTGAGTGCCCGTGGCCATTGGCCATCTGTATTCCGCAAAGCCCGCGCTTGGTATTCTACCAGGTGCGGGCTTTGTCTTATGTGGCGCTTGGCGCCTTATGCCATCGGCAGGCGACCCGAGTGCGCTTCATTCGATTCATGTGGCCAAGCAAGTATTGTCGGTGAAGAGGCAGTGACTCTCATCGGCGTTGACGACAGATCTCAGACAGGGATATCACCATGGCAGAGTGCAAGATCGACTATCAGGCCCCGGGCGACATGCTGAAAGGGCGGATCATTCTGGTGACCGGGGCGGGGTCCGGCATTGGGCGTGAAGCGGCAGTCGAATATGCGCGTCATGGGGCGACGGTGATATTGCTGGGCAGAACCATTGCCAAGCTGGAAGAAGTCTATGACGAGATCGAGGCCTTGGGAGCACCACAGCCGGCCATCTATCCGCTCAACTTCGAAGGGGCTTCGCTAAAGGATTATCAGCAGATGGCTGACACCCTGCACAGCGAGTTCGGTCGACTGGATGGTCTGCTGCACAACGCTAGCCTGCTGGGCAAGATCACTCCGTTCGAGCAGTATGATCCGGCGCTGTGGGAGCAGGTCATGCAGGTCAATATCAATGGCCCCATCTGGATGGTCCAGGCATTGCTGCCGTTGCTCAAGGCCTCGAAGGACGCCTCAGTCGTGCTGACAAGCTCCAGTGTCGGGCGCAAGGGGCGTGCCTTCTGGGGCGCCTACAGTGTCTCCAAGTTTGCTACGGAAGGCTTCTCGCAGATGCTGGCTCAGGAACTGGAGAATACCAGTCAGGTGCGGGTCAATACGCTCAATCCCGGTGGCACGCGGACTCCGATGCGCAAGTCGGCGTTTCCGGCCGAAGACCCCGATACCCTGCGCACGCCCGCCGACATCATGCCGACCTATCTGTGGTTGATGGGGCCGGACAGTCGTGGTCGTACCGGCGAGATGTTCGATGCCCAGCCGCCGAAAGTCTGAGCCATTGTCAGCTGTCATCTCCTCACTGGATGACGAGTAACGCCGCCAGGCGGGCCAGTCGTTACGCCTCACAACAAGAACGCCGACGGCCATGGCCGTCGGCGTTCTTGTTACTAACTGCCTGTTTCTAGCTGCGTGTGTCTATCTTCTGATATTCAGCTGCGGATCACTTGCTCGTGGGGACTGATTCGTGTGAGCTTCGCGCGTGTCGCTCGGTCAGCGCAAGTCCGCTGCCCTTAGTGCGGCATTGACGACCTCTTCCGAGGTGTCAAACCATACGTCGGCAGGCCAGGCATCCACGTCATCGCCGTCACGCACATAGCCATAGCGCACCGCGACCGCCAGCATGCCCGCTGCGCGCGCCGCCTGCATGTCACGGTCATGATCTCCCAGGTACCAGCATTCGGAAGCATCGACGCCGAGGCAGCGCGCCGCCTCCCACAGAGGCTCTGGATGCGGCTTCTTGACCGGCAGGTCATCGGCACACAGCAGGCAGCCGGGCGTAAGCTCGAGCGCGGCAATCAGCGGCTCGGCGAACTGACGGGGCTTGTTGGTCACGATGCCCCACGGCAGGCCTGCGCGCTGACAGATCTCGATCAGGGCGTCATAGCCCGGGAACAGCACACTGTGCGCCGCGACATCGCGGGCGTAGAAATCCAGCAGACGAGTGCGCTCGGCAGCATGCTCGGGATGGTCGAGATCATGGCCCAGGGCAAGGGTCACCAGTGCACTGCCACCGTGGGAGACTTCGGCACGGATCACCTCGTACTCCAGGGGGGGGAGGCAGTGATGCTGACGCAGCTCATTGGTGGCGCGCGCCAGGTCCGGCGCGGTGTCCACCAGGGTGCCATCGAGATCGAAGATCAAGGCGGCGGGACGAGGTAACGCTGCCGGCAGGCTCACGCAAGCTCTTCCTCTGTGGGGCGACGGGTGTGCATCAGGTAGTTGACCGACAGGTCGGAGGCATTCAGGCGATATTTGCGCGTCAGCGGGTTGTAGGTCATTCCGTTGGAGCCTTCCATCTTGAGGCCCGCATCACGTGTCCAGCGACCCAGCTCGGCCGGACGGATGAACTTGCGATACTCGTGAGTGCCACGTGGCAGCATCTGCAGCACATATTCCGCGCCGAGAATCGCGAAGGCATACGCCTTGGGATTGCGGTTGATGGTCGAGAAGAACACCATGCCGCCGGGCTTGACCAACCGTGCGCAGGCCGCGATCACCGAGGATGGGTCTGGCACGTGCTCGAGCATTTCCAGACAGGTGACGACGTCGAACTGGCCGGCCATCTCTTCTGCAGCGGCTTCGGCGGTGGTCTGGCGATAGTCCACCTCGACACCGGACTCCAGTTGGTGCAGGCGGGCAACGGAAAGTGGCGCCTCACCCATGTCGATACCCGTCACCTGGGCACCACGATGCGCCATGGCTTCGGAGAGAATGCCGCCGCCGCAGCCGACGTCGATCACGCGCTTGCCTGCCAGGCCAGCGTGGGTGTCGATATAGTCGACCCGCAACGGATTGATGTCATGCAGTGGCTTGAATTCACTGTCACGGTCCCACCAGCGACTGGCCAATGCCGAGAACTTGGCGATCTCGCTGGCATCGACATTGCCCAGATGGTCCTGGGGCTGGGCATCTTGCTGGGTGTCGTTATCGCTCATCTTTGCATCCTTACCGTTACGGAAGTGCTGTTCGGGAGATGGCAGGCCTGTACAGGCACCTTACCCTCGGGCACGATTCCACCATTCTAATCCGACTGCCGTCGCGGGTCAGCGTCCAGCGCAAAAAACTCATCATGACGGGCACTTGCGTTACGATGGGGCAGGACGTCGCGCCACACGTGATGGCCAGTCGTCATTATTGTCATGTAGCAACGGGGAGTGGTCATGAGCCTGGTTCCGATTCGCTGGGTAAGCCAGCAGGAGTGTGCGTCGCGGGAAGAAGACACGGCAGTAGTCCAGCCCGATGCCCGCGCTGGCGTCACTCATGATGTCACTTCTGATGTCACTCATCCGGCGGTGAAGCTTGCGTTGCTCGACCAGCGCCTGCTGCCGGGTGAGACCCGTGAGGTGCTGCTTGAGGATGCACGCGGGGTCGCGACTGCCATTACCGACATGGTGGTTCGCGGTGCACCGGCCATCGGGATCGCCGCCGCCTATGGCGTGGCGCTGGAGGCTTTCGTCATCAACCGCGAGGCCGGCGACTGGCCGTCACGCCTGGCCAGTGCCTGTGATGTGCTGGCTGCCTCGCGCCCTACAGCGGTGAACCTGTTCTGGGCGCTGGATCGCATGCGCAAGGTGATTGCCGCACACGCCACCCAATCGCAGGCCCCGTATGAAGCGTTGCTCAAGGAGGCCGTGCGCATTCATGAGCAGGATCTGGACGACAATCTGCGCATGGCCGAGTTTGGTGCCCAGGTGATTGCGGCCTCCCTTGCGCAAGGCGAGACGCAGTGCGAGGTCATGACCCACTGCAATACCGGCGCACTGGCCACTGGGGGCCACGGTACGGCGTTGGGCGTGATCCGTACCGCCTACGCCCAGGGCATTCTTGGCCGTGTGCATGTCAACGAAACACGCCCCTGGTGGCAAGGCTCTCGCCTGACGGCGTGGGAGCTGGTGCAGGAGAAGATACCCGCACGGCTGGCCGTGGAAGGCGCAGCCTCGTTGATCATGCAGCAGGGGGCCCGGACGCCGGAAGGGGTGCGCTGGTTGATCGTCGGCGCGGACCGCATTGCTGCCAACGGCGACACGGCCAACAAGATCGGCACCTTCTCGCTGGCCGTTCAGGCGCGTGCCCACGGCATCAAGGTCATGGTCGTGGCCCCGCTGGCCACGTTCGATGGCACCCTGGCCAGTGGCGCGGACATCCCCATCGAGACGCGCGGCGCCGACGAGCTGCGTGAGGCGGGTGGTCGCCAGATCGCGCCGCAGGACATCGATGTCTTCAACCCGGTCTTTGATGTCACACCGCATGAGTATATTGATGCCATCGTCACGGAACATGGCGTGGTAGAGTCGCCCGATAGCGACAGTGTCGGTGCGCTGCTCGGGCGCGCCATGCGCCGCTGATGGCGCTCCACAAGGTGGTCGCGCTCACCAAGCCTCAGATAGTGCAGGAATTTCGCACTCCTTGATCAAACTGGCATAATCTCTGCCTATGATGAAGGATGGTCGTTGATTGGCTTCGACGGCAGTAACCCGGTGGAGGTCCTTCGATGGTCCTCATCACGACATAGACACAAGGAAGACGCTACATGATACGCAAGGCTGTTCTGCCTGTTGCCGGTCTCGGCACACGTTGCCTCCCGGCCTCCAAGGCCATCCCCAAGGAAATGATCACCATCGTCGACAAGCCGGTGATCCAATATGTGGTGGAAGAAGCGGTCGCAGCCGGTATCAAGGAAATCGTGCTGGTTACCCATTCCAGCAAGAACGCCATCGAGAACCACTTCGACAAGCACTTCGAGCTGGAAACCACCCTGGAAGCCAAGGGCAAACTCGAGCTGCTCGAACAGCTGCGTAACATCATCCCGGATGACGTCAAGATCATCAGCGTGCGCCAGCCGGAGCCGCTGGGCCTGGGCCACGCCGTGCTGTGTGCCAAGCCGATCGTCGGTGATGAGCCGTTCATCGTCATGCTGCCGGACGTGCTGGTTGATGGCGAAGGGCTCGAGAAGAATGATTTGGCGCGCATGATGGAGGCCTATGAAGCCACCAACGCCGCCCAGATCATGGTCGAGAATGTTCCGCAGGACATGGCTTACAAGTACGGTATCGTCGCGATCGACGGTGACACGCCGGAAGCCGGCAAGTCCGCCCTGATCAATGGCATGGTCGAAAAGCCGGCCCCGGGCACCGAGCCGTCGACCCTGGCGGTCATCGGCCGTTATCTGTTGCCGGGCCGTATCTTCGAGCTTCTGGAGAACACTCCGCCGGGCGCCGGTGGTGAGATCCAGCTGACCGATGCCATCGACACCCTGCGTGACGACAAGGCCGTCGCGGCCTACCGCATGGCCGGTGACACCTACGATTGTGGCCACCAGCTGGGCTATCTTGAAGCGACTCTTTCCTTCGCCAAGCGTCACCCGACCTTCGGTGAAGGCTTCCGCGAGCTGCTGACTCGCTACCAGGAGAAATAAGCCATGCAGGTGCTGGTGCACGGAAGCGAACTGGCGGCGGCAACGGCCAGCGCCGCTCTGGCGAGCGTGGGTCACCGTGTCTGGTGGTGGCCGCATGAGGATATGGACTGGGCTGCCCTGGAACACGTCGACTGGTTGAACAGTGAGCCAGGCCTGCGTGAACGCCTTGATCGCCATCGGGAGCGCGGCGATCTCACCCTCATCGATGGGCTCGAGTCACTGCGGCGCATCGATATCCACTGGATCGCCGTCTCGCCGGACCAGCGCGAAAGCGCGCTGAGCCGTGTCGAGCAGCTGGTGGCGACCCTGGATGAGCCGCTGGTGCTGGTCAACAACTCGACCTTCCCGGTGGGCACGACCGAGCGTTTCGAGGCGTTGCTCCCGCGTGACGACCAGTACGCCGTCGCCTTGCCGGACATGCTGGAAGAGGGCCGTTCATTGGCCACCTTCGAGCGTCCGGCCCGCTGGTTGCTGGGCAGCGAAGCGGAACCTGCCACCCTGCGGGTGCAGGAGCTGCTGCGTGCCTTCAACCGACGTGAAGATGTCTTCCAGATCATGCCACGCCGCGCCGCCGAACTGACCAAGCTGGCCATCAACGGCATGCTCGCGACGCGTATCAGCTACATGAACGAAGTGGCGGGTCTGTCCGACTCCCTCGGCGTCGATGTGGAATATGTGCGTCAGGGCATGGGCGCCGATCCGCGTATCGGCTTCGGCTATCTCTATCCGGGTTGTGGGTTTGGTGGCCCGAACTTTTCGCGTGACCTGATGCGTCTGGCTGATGTCCAGTACCAGACAGGGCGTGAATCGATGTTGCTCGAGCATGTGCTCGACATCAACGAAGCCAAGAAGGAGACGCTGTTCCGCAAGCTGTGGCAGCACTTCGATGGTGAATTGCGCGGCCGTACCGTGGCGATCTGGGGTGCGGCATTCAAGCCGGGTACCGCGCGTATCGACCATGCGCCGGTGTTGACCTTGCTGGAAGCGCTGTGGGCCCAGGGCGTGCGCGTTCGCGTACATGATCCCGCGGCCTTGTCGGCGCTGGGTGAGGCCTGTGGCGCGCATCCGTTGCTGGAGCTGGTCGATGGCAACATGTATGACGCCCTGGAGGGGGCTGATGCCTTGATGCTGGTCACCGAGTGGAAGTGTTACTGGAACCCGGACTGGCAGCGCCTGAAGCGTGAGCTAGGCGCGGGCCTGGTGCTCGATGGCCGCAACATCTTCGACCCGCGTTACGTGGCAAGCCAGGGACTGGTCTATCGCGGTATCGGCCGCCGTGCCAGCCCCTGATGGGCAACTCGGTGGAACAGGCTGACGCGCTCTGAAGTTGATTTTCTCTCAAACTGATGCATCTTCAGGCTGACCCTTGCGTGCTCGGTATGCAAAAGCCCTCATCCGGAACCGGATGAGGGCTTTTTGTCGTGAGCGTCAGGCTTTTATCATGGGGCCCAAGCTTTTCATGATGACCGCCAGGCTGTCTTCAAGCCCAGGGCTCGAGCACGAACTTGCCCACGTGGCCCTTACTCAGAAACTGCTGTTGGGCAGTGACGATCTCGGTCAACGGGAAGCTGGCCGCGATCAGCGGGCGAATCTCGCCTTGCTCTACATAGCGAATCAGATTGGGGAAGGTGGCTTCACACCAGGCAGTGGTGCCTAGCAGTCGCAGATTCTTGAGGTACAGGTCGCGCAGGTCCAGCGTCACCATCGGGCCGGCGATGGCGCCGGTAGTCACCAGACGGCCGCCACGCGCGAGCAGCTTCATCATGATCGGGAAGTTGTCGCCCGCGACATTGTCGACCACCAGGTCGACGCTTTCGTGGCCCAGATGCTCGATCAGGTCGGCCTTGCGGTCCAGTAGCTTGTCGGCGCCGAGTTCTGCAAGAGCCTCATGCTTGGCGACGCCCGCCACGGCATACACCGTCGCGCCGCGGCGCTTGGCCAGCTGCAACGCGGCGGAACCGACCCCGCCCGAGGCGCCCAGAATCAGCACACGCTCTCCCGCCTTGAGCTCTGCCTGTTCGAGCATGTTTTCCGCCGTGCCGTAGGCGCAGGGCAGGGAGCCAAGCTCGACATCGCTCCAGTCACAGTCCACCGCGAACACTTCACTGGCGCGCACGCTGACGAATTGCGCGAAGGCGCCGTCGAAGTCCGAGCCCATCCATTCATTTTCCAGTGAGTCCCAGCCCTCGCTGCGCATGCAGGAGCGTACCAGCACGCGCTTGCCCAGCAGGCTGGTATCCGCATTCGGGCCCAATGCCACCACCTCGCCACAGCAATCCGTGCCCTGTATCAGGGGGAAGGGCGTCTCTCCCTTCCAGCCACCTTCCGGCGGCGCCGGCTTGTCAGTCGCCGTCTCTGCATCCGCGTTGTCATGCACGCTGCTGGCCTGTTGGGTCGCGGTGGTGATCGTGGAGGAATACCAGCCCAGACGCGTATTGATCTCGGTGTTGTTCATGCCAGCTGCCAGCACCTTGATCAGCACCTCGCCTTCACCGGGTGTCGGCACCGGGCGCTGCTGCGTCTCGAGGCATTCATAACCCCCATGGCCGGTGGTCACGATCGCCAGCATGGAGTCGGGCAGTGAGGAGGTCGAGGTATCAGTGGGCATCGGTATTCCCTTTTTAAAAGTATGTATTTCGTGCAGTCAAAGAATGCATTTCAAGCAGCGTGTGCCAACAATGCCGTCGAGTCTCTTGTCGTTGAGGCCCTGTGAACGATCAAAGGCACGCAACGAGTAGAGCATACGTTCTACTTCTACATCATTAGATAGGGGCAACGCCGTGGTTTGCAAGTCGACAGGCGAGATTCTTCTTCTGACGGCGCATTCCTTAGCGTAGCCAAGCCTTGCGTGTAGCAGGATCGCGGCAGGGTGACGTTGTCTTGAACGAAAAAAACCCCGCCAAGTGGCGGGGTTTTTAGAGCAGGGCACTCAGGCGTCATATCAGGGTGACGTTGAATGCCTTGGCTCAGCTGGAGTTCCGAGCGGTAAACGACTCGGCTTCCTGAGGCTAGCAAAGCTCGGTCTAGCCAAACTCAATCTGGAAAAGCTCAGGCTGCGAAGTTCTGTGCAGCGAATTCCCAGTTGATGATGTTCCAGATGCTTTCCAGGTACTTCGGACGTGCATTACGGTAGTCGACATAGTAAGCGTGCTCCCAGACATCGACGGTCAGCAGCGGAGTCTGACCAGACTTGGCGATCGGGGTGTCAGCATCGTCAGTGTTGACGATTTCCAGCTCGCCCTGGGCGTTCTTGATCAGCCAGGTCCAACCGGAACCGAAGTTGCCAGCGGCGGAAGTGTTGAAAGCTTCCTTGAAGTCAGCAACGGAGCCCCACTTGGCCACGATAGCGTCTGCCAGCGGACCGGACGGCTCGCCACCACCATTCGGGGACAGGCAGTGCCAGTAGAAGGTGTGGTTCCACACCTGAGCCGCCTGATTGAACAGACCACCCTGGGCGCTCTGGATGATCTCTTCGAGAGATTTTTCTGCGTCAGCAGTGCCTTCGACCATGCTGTTGAGCTTGGTGACATAGGCTTGGTGATGCTTGCCGTAATGGTACTCAAGGGTCTCGGCAGAGATGGTCGGCTCGAGTGCGTTCTTTTCGTACGGCAGTGCTGGAAGTTCAAATGCCATGGGGATCAGCTCCTTTTCCTCACCAATTGGGTCGTACTCTGCCTTCGTGGGGCTTGGGGCTGAGTATTTCAATGCCTGACCTGCCATCGCGTGATGGAGTAGGGCCAGACAAGCACAGTCTCAAGCTCCGCGACCAGCATCACTCCCAGCCCTGAAACTGGCCGCCCGCTCAGGCAGCGGGCAAGGGCGAAAGTGCATGACTCGCCGTGCATCCTTCATGCCGTGGCTACGCGCATGAAATGTGCAATCAGCGTGAAAAACCTTGTGAATCCAGATAGCTACGAAGACAGAGGCTGCGCGTATCGCAGTGTCTGGCACTATAGCACCCAGACACCGACAGGCCAACGCCGGTGGGCACTGACCGCGGTATCCTCTCAAGTGTCTTGCAAGGCTCGCGTTCATTGCCAGGCTCTTGTCCCATTCCTGCCACTCTGCCCTCGATGGCGGGCCATCGCGGGAACCTGATGAGATGACCGAGGTCAGCTGTTAGACTCGATTTCCTGTACGTGAACCGTGACTTATCTTTTGTAGCACCTGTATGACTGTACTTTTATACAGTATCGCGAAAAAGCGCACTTTCGGTCGTCTTGCATCTTCTGCGATGGGGCCAGTGAGCCCACCGACAAGCCCGAAGATGCTGCGCTGCCCCTTTCGCTGCTGATTGACTGCCGGAACTGGAGCCAGAATGCGGCCGCACAATGCTGAACCGTCTCTCAATGACTCACCGGACGATGCGCTGGTCGCGCGTCCCGACGATGCGCTTGGCGTGCATCACACTCGTCCCCCCGCGCCCAGACGCTGGCCGACGTGGCTTTGCCTCCTTGCCCTGGGGGGCGTGGTGGGCTGGCAACAGTGGCAGCTACATGACCTGCAGACCCTCGGGGGCGATCAACGCGATCAGCTTGGCGCGCGCGTCAGTCAACTCGAACGTTCCGTGGCCCAGCTTGAGCGGCAGGGCGATGAGCGCCTGAGCGAACTGCGTGATGCGCTGGGTGAGCAACTCAGCGCCCTGGACAGCCAGTTGAATGACACTGTGCTGCCGGCGCTGACCACCCTGCAGAAGGACAAGGCGTCCCTGTCGAGTGAGGCCGTCGCGCGCCTCGAGGCGCTGGAAGACAAGGTGACAAAGGACGCGGATGGCGCTCAAGCGCGTCTGACCGCCATGGACGAGGCGCTTGATCGTCTGGAGGGTCGCGTCACGACGCTTGCCCAGACAGGTGACAATCACGCGACCCTGATCACGGCGCTGCAAGGTTCGATGGCGGCGCTGGAATCGCTCAGCCGTGATGGCCGTGCAGCGTTGGGCGCGCGCCTGGACGCCCAGTCGGCCACGCTTGGACACCTCGAGCCGCTGGTGGACGAGACCTCCAGCACCCTGGACACGCTGGCTACCCGCATCGAGACCTTGCAGAGCGATATCGAGAGCAATATTGAAAGCGTTAGCGCCGAGCAGTTGGCCTCGCTCGAGACTCGACTCACGGCACTCAAGACGGACCTGGACACGCAACAGACCCAGACGCGTGACTTGCAGCAAGCGCAGCAGCAACTGAGCGAGACGCTGAAGGCACTGCCGGAGCCGGTGGCGGCTGCTGATGGCGATGAACTGGCCAGCAAGCTCAAGGGCCGTTTCGCGCCGCTTGACGAGCTGGCAGCGCTTGAGACCGCGCAACGCTCACTGGCCTCCCAGCTGGGCGAGCTGCGCCGTCAGCAGACAGCGCTCAGTGCCGGCCTGGAAGCCAGCTCACAGGGGGCGTCAAACGACACACGAGAGCAGTTGCGCTCGCTGGATGCCAGCCGCCGTCAGCTGAGCGGACGTGTCGCGTCACTGCTGGGTCAGGTGTCTGAACTGGAACAGCGCGTCAATCGACTAGAGCGCCGTTGAGCCTGTGAAGCAGGGATACAAGTAACGACGATATGGCGTGGCCCGCCATCCAGGCAGGCCATGTGCAACGCCCCGTGATGACCGAGCGCCGCACGACATGATGAACGGGAACGATGGACAGTGCTTTCCACCAGCACTCAACAAAGGACGAATCATGAGTGGCGACAACAAAGAGCCTGCTCGAGCGACCGGGCCGCGCGGTTTGCCGCATCGCTATCTGACGCCGCTGATCCTGTGTGGCGGTCTGTGCTTCGCATCCCAGGCGCTGGCGATCGATGCCGCCGTCAAGGGCGTCAAGGGCGCGACGGCCACCAATGTGGTCAACTTCCTGGCCGGGATGACGCTCGAGGGCGATGCGCCGGCCGAGCGCTATGAGGATGAGATCATCCGGCGCACCCAGGAAGCGCTGCAGGCCTTCGGTTACTACGATGCCCAGATCACGCTCCGCTATCCCGAGAAGGGGCTGCTGGGCGGCGATGATGTGGTCGTGACGGTGGATGCCGGTGAGCCGGTCACCATCGAGACGCTGGAGCTGCGACTCGAGGGCGACGCCGCGCGTGACAAGGTCATGAAGAAGGTGTTGGCCGACGCCGACCTCGAGGAAGGCGATGTGCTGCGTCACTCACGCTATGACAGCCTCAAGTCGACTCTGACGTCGCTCAGCCTCGAACGCGGCTATTTCGACACCTCCTTCTCCCAGCAGCGCATCGAGGTACGCCCCTGGCTGCACTCGGCACGCATCTATCTGGTCATGCAGAGCGGTCAGCGCTACCGCTTTGGCGATATCACCTACCTCAACAGTCAGATAGAGCTGGATCGCGTCAAGGCCATGCAGCCGTTCAAGACGGGAGATTATTACGAAGCCGACAAGTTGAACCAGTTCAACCAGCGGCTCAGTGAGGCCGGCTGGTTCCGCTCGGCCGCGATCAAGCCACAGCTCAATCCGGGCGCCGAACTCAAGACCACCAGCCCCGACAGCGAGATCAAGACCCCTTATGCCGAGGCACAGGGCTATGAGGGGTCATGGCTTGCCGATGTCGAGAGGACTGAAATCGAGGCGGAGGCTGATGACGCTGGCTCCGCTGTGGCTGGCACTAAAGAAGCCGCTGGCAACGACACGCCGGTGCTGACGGGCGATGCGCTGGAGGCCGCGGTCAAGACGGCCAACGGCCCCATCATCCCCGTGGACATCAGCCTGATTCCCGCTGACCGTCACAAGTTCGAGACCGGTATCGGCTACGCGACGGATGTCGGGCCACGCCTGCAGTTCAGCTGGGAGATGCCGTGGGTCAATCGCTATGGCCATAGCCTGACCAACAGCTTGTTCCTGTCCTCGCCGGAACAGACCTTCGAGGGCGAATACCGCATGCCGCTCGAAGACCCGCTCAAGGATAGCTATATCCTCGAGTACGGGATGTCGAACACCGACGATGAAGATACCGAGAGTCTCGAGACCACCGTGCGCTTCACCCGCGAATGGAAGTTCGACAATGGCTGGACCCAGCGCGTGTTCTTCGGTTCCACCTATGAGGACTACACCCAGGCGGACGAATCCGGAGCCGTGCTGCTGCTGTATCCCGGCGTAAGCTGGAATCGTACCCGCACCCGTCCCAAGACCTTCCCGATGTGGGGCGACCGCCAACAACTGACTTTCGAGTACGGCGATCAGTTGTGGGGCTCGGACGTGACCTTCCTGCGCTCCCAGTTCAACACCAACTGGATACGCTCCATCGGCGACAACCATCGGTTCGTCGCGCGCATGGGCGTCGGCCACGTCGATACCGACAATTTTGATGACATTCCACCTTCGATGCGCTTCTTCACCGGGGGCGACAACAGTGTGCGTGGCTATTCCTACGAAACACTCGCCCCGGAAGATGATGACGGCGATCTGGAGGGCGGTAGCTCGTTGCTCACCAGCAGCCTGGAATACGATTACCGCCTGACCGGCGACTGGTGGGGCGCGACCTTCTACGACGCCGGTAACGCCTTCAATGGCTGGGACGCACTCGAGCTCAAGACGGCGGCCGGCATGGGGATTCGCTGGATCTCGCCGGTGGGGCCGATTCGTCTCGATATCGCCCATCCCTTCGATGACGATGACAACGATTACCGTATTCACTTTTCGATCGGGCCGGAATTCTGAGCGGGCCGCGTCTCTAAAACGTGTGTCGTGCGGATCAAGCGCCAGCAAAGGACCCTCAGCTGAGCGGGTGAGCTGATAAAAAAGATATGGAGATGTTGGAATTGTCTAATCCCTATGTACGTCGGGGCGGCCTGGTCATCCGGTTGCTGATATGGCTGCTCGTGTTCCTGATCGGGCTGACGATGCTGCTGGTCGGGGGCGTGCTGTCTCCGTGGGGCACCGGGCTGGTGCTCGATCAGGGGCGCTCGCGTGGCTTCATCGATTATTCCCGGGCCTCCGGCTCACCGCTGGAAGCGCTGTCACTCAAGGATGTCTCGCTGGACCTGCCGGGGCTGGCCGTCAATGCCGACTCGATGTCACTGGTCTGGGGCGAGGACTGTCTGCTCAAGGGCAAGCTGTGCCTCGAGTCGCTGGAGTCCAGTGGTCTCGCGATCACCCTGAGCGATAGCGGTGCCAGCACTGAACCGGAAGCGGAGAGCGGTGAGAGCCTCAACGTGCCCATCGTGGTGCCGATTCCCATCGAGGTGCGCAAGGTCGCCATTGATGACTTCGCCCTGGCGCTGGCGGATGGCAGTCGCGTCACCTTTGATCATTTCCATACCTCGGCCGCGCTGTCAGTGAGTACGCTGACGCTTGGCGAGACACGCCTGATCACCAGTCGTTTCATTCCCGCCGATGCCGCCGCGGCGCAAACGACGTCAGACACTGCCAGCCTCGAGGGAGTGAGCATCACGCCTGAGGCTCAGCAAGCGGCAAGTGAAGTGGTCCACACTCAGGTCGTGGCGTCTCAAGCCGAGAGCGCCGCCAAGGCCATCTCGAATGAGACCATCTCGAACAAGGCCATCACGGATGACGCCGCAGAAGTATCTGACACGACTGCCGCTGAAACCACGGATGAGCCAGCACAGGCCGGGCGCATCGCCTTGCCGGAAGTCTATCTTCCGCTGACCATCGAGGTTCCCGACCTCGCCATTGAAGACTTTGCGCTCAAGGGGCCAAGCCCGTATGAGGTCAGTCGCCTGTCGCTGGCACTCAAGGCGGAAGGGCATGACATCACGCTCTCGCGTCTCGAGGTCGATTCCCGCGACGTTAACGCCGATCTCGTGGCGCAGGTCACCTTGAAGGACGAGTATCCGCTGAGCGCCACGCTCAATGCCGAGACCCTGATTGACCCCGTGCGTCATGAAAAGCTGCGCCTGTCTCTGGAAGGCTCGCTGGCGGATCTTGAAGCCTCTCTCAAGGCCGACGGCCCACTTGCCGCTGAGCTGGTGGCCAGCGCGGATGTACTGGACAGTGATCTTCCCTTCGAGGCGCGCCTGAGCTCCGAGCGGATCACCTGGCCCTTTGCCGCCGTCGCTGATGCCTCTGATGGCACCCCCGCGGATGCGCAGACGGGCGCTCAGACAGCGACTCAAGCCAAGGATGGCAAGAATACGTCCGGCACCGCTGCCGCTGCCTCCTCGACGCCTGACTATAGTGTCGAGAATCTGGCGCTGGTCGCCAAGGGCTCACTGTCGGGGTATACGACCACGCTGGATGCCATCATCGAGGGGCGTGACATTCCACGCGCCACCTTGTCATTGACAGGCGACGGTGATCTCGCGCATTACCGCTGGCAGCCGCTCAAGATCGCCCTCAAGCGTGGCTCCGCGACCACCCGCGGCGAGATTCACTGGCAGGAAGGTATCCAGGTTGCGGCCGAGCTAGCCCTCGACAAGCTGCATCCCGAGGACTTGCTGCCGGCCCCGACCGGAGGCGGTCAGAAAGCCGTGCGTGGTGAGCTGAGTGGCAATCTCGTGGCCAGCTTCCAACAGCCGCAGCAAGGTCCGTGGGCCGTGGATGTCAGCAAGCTGGATATTCATGGCACCTTGCTCGAGCGTCCGCTCACGCTGACTGGCAAGCTTTCAGGCAATGCCGACATGCAATGGAACGTCAACGCGCTGGAGCTGCGTCAGGGCCAGAACCGGCTGAGCGCCAAAGGCAAGATTGCCAAGACCATCACCCTGGCGGCCAACATCGATTTTCCGGCGCTCTCGACCCTGACGCCGGATATCGCGGGTGAGCTCAAGGGCAAGATCGATGCCTCGGGCACGCTCGACAAGCCTCAGCTGGCCAGCAACTTCACCGCACGGCGTCTGCAGATCGGTGAGAACCGTATCTCCGACTTGGCGCTGTCGGCCGGGGTCGATGCCCGCAAGCGGGGGATCGATGACCCGGCACTGGATATCGCTCTGAATGCCGATGATGTCAGAGCTGGCGGACAGCAGATCGCGACGGTCGCGCTGACGCTGGGAGGCTTCCTGAGCGATCACACCCTGCAGTTCGATACCGAGATGGCCGGTGAGATGCCGCTGTCTCGTCTGGGGCTGACTCTCAAAGGTGGGCTCGACAAGACGCGTGAGCATTATCGCGGTGCGCTGTCTCCGCTGACGGCGAATACTGATTTCGGGGACTTCAACTTCGACACGCCGGCGAGCTTCGATGCCAATCTCGCCAAGGGTAGCGTGCTGGTGCAGCCGTTCTGCCTGAGTCGTGAACAGGGCGGCCAGATCTGTGTCGCCGAGCCCTTGAGCGCGGGCAATGACGGTCAGGCCGTGGTGACGCTCGAGGGGATTCCGCTGGACATGGCCCAGAGCGCCATGCCGGAGAGCTGGACCATCGGCGGTGCCACGGGCGGCAAGATCACGGCAAGCTGGAAGCAGGGTGGCCAACGCTGGAATGCTGACGCGGAGCTGGCGGGTAAGTTGACGCTGGCCGGCGAAGACGCCGACGGCAATGCCTGGTCTCTGCCGGAGACCACCCTGCAACTGGCGCTGGAGGCCACGCCCGACAAGGCCGATCTCGATACCCAGATTCGTCTCGACAGCGCTGGCGGCATCGGTCTCACCGTGTCGGTCCTCGACCCGGCGGGCGCAGGTCAGCTGGATGGTTCGCTGGCCATTCGCGACATCGACCTCTCGCCGTATCGTCCGCTGGTGGCGGGCATGACTCAGCTGGAAGGCAATCTGGCGGGTGACGTCGAGGTCGGCGGCAACCTGAGCCTGCCGTCGCTGACCGGCCCGATCGCGCTGACCGGCGTCAAGGTGCAGGGCGAAGGCCTGCCGGTGTCGCTGTCGGATGCCCAGTTCACCGTCGACTTCGATGGCAACAGTGCCGATATCGATGGCTATCTGGTGGGCAATGATGCGCGCTGGGGCATCGATGGCGAGGCAGCCTGGCCGACGCTTGAGGACTGGACGGCATCATTGAACCTCGACGGTGCGAAGAATCCGCTCGAGCTGCATATCGCCGGGATCGGCCGCATGCGCGTCGCGCCGGATCTCGAGATCAATGCCAGCCCCACGCTGCTCAAGCTGCGGGGGGACGTCAAGGTGCCGTGGACACGCATCGAAGTGGACCAGGTGCCGCCGTCTGCCGTGTCACCCTCCAGTGACACCATCATCATCGAGCGTCCCAGTGATGAGAACACCTCCAACCCGGCCGAGCTTGCCGATGGCAGCGATACCGCCAAGGCGCTCAACGAGGCCGGCATGGCGCTGGATGTGCGTATCGGCATCCATATCGGGCCGGATGCGCGCCTGGAGGCGATGGGGCTCAAGACCAAGCTCAGAGGCGATCTCGATGTGCGCCAGTCCAAGGGCGGCGTGCAGGTTTTCGGTGAGGTCAATCTGGTCGACGGAACCTACAAGAGCTTCGGGCAGGACCTGCAGATCAGCAAGGGGCAGGTCTTGCTGGCCGGACCGCCTTCTAGCCCCCGTCTGAATATCGAGGCGATCCGTGATCCTGACAACACCGAGGACGACGTGACCGCAGGAGTGCGTGTGACCGGACTTGCCTCGTCACCCAGCGTCGAGATCTTCTCGGACCCGTCGATGGATGAGTCCTCGGCACTGAGTTATCTGCTGCGCGGTGAGGGCCTGGACAGCGACACCAGCAGCGACAGTGCGGTCACGTCCGCCTTGATCGGCATGTCGCTGGCGCAAAGTGGTCAGGTGGTCGGCCAGATCGGGGAAACCTTCGGTGTGCGCGACCTGAGTCTGGACAGCTCCGGCAGCGGCGATGACAGCCAGGTGGTGGTCAGCGGCTATATCGCCCCGGACCTGAAACTCAGTTACGGCGTCGGGCTGTTCTCGCCGATCGCGGAGCTGACACTGCGCTACAAGCTGTTCCGCAATCTGTATGCCGAAGCGGTGTCTGGCACGGCGCAGGCCGTGGATCTGCTCTACAGCTTCTCGCTGGGTCGCAGCGAGCTGGCGCCCAGAGTCGGCAAGGACAGATGACACGTCAGGCCAATTGATTGCCTAAGCTTCAGCCCCCATCGACAGGTTCGGTGGGGGCTGTCTCGTTTTGGAGGGGGCGTTTCAATGAGCTTGTCTCAAAGCGCTCGTTTCGAAGGGCTCGCAACGCTTATGCTCGAGAACTCAATCTCAATCTCAAGCGCACGCGCGTCAGCACAAGACGCTGACGGTCACGCAGTGCAGCAACGCTTGATCTTCTTGCCGCTGCCACAGGGACACAGGCTGTTGCGCCCTGGCGTCAGTGTCTGCCACTCGGCATCACCGTCGACATAACGCCAGTGATGGCCATCGTGATGGAAGCGGCTAAGTTCCTGCAATTGTTGGAACTTTCCCTGCTCGAAGAAGGTGGCATGAAAGCGTACCATGCCGGTATCGGCATCTTGTCCGCTGTCCAGAATCTCCAATACCAGCCATTGCGGGCCAGCACCTTCGAGATCGGCGCGTGCCGGGCAATGGGCCGGGTCCCAGCTGTCGATCAGGAAATCGCTGAGCGACAGGCAAAAGGCACTGTAGCGGGCGCGCATCAATTGCTCGGGGCGTTCGGCGCGGGTGATGTCAGCATGAATCGGCTGACAGCAATCGGCGTAGCGTCGCGCCTTTGCGCTGTTGGGCTGGCAGGGGCAGATCTTGGGGGGCAGAGATGACATCATTGAACCTATACACGATTGCACGACGCGACACAGGAGAGAGTCCGCCATGTGGATAACGGAAGATAAGCAGACCATTCCTTCAGCGCAGGACAGCTTGCCAGGGCGCAGTGAAGCGGTTCGCATCAGCGGCGTTCATCACGTCAATGGCCGCTCGATTGTACCGCCGTTCGACAGTGAGTGTGAGGAGATCGTGCTGGGGCTGGGCTGCTTCTGGGGAGCCGAGCGCCTCTTCTGGCAGCTGCCGGGCGTCAAGGTGACGGCGGTCGGCTATGCCGGCGGCCATACGCCGAATCCGAGCTATGAAGAGACCTGTACCGGCAAGACAGGCCACACCGAGGTCGTACGCGTGATCTTTGACCCGACGGTGATCGGTCTGCCGGAGATCCTGCGGGCCAGCTTCGAGGCCCATGATCCGACCCAGGGCATGCGTCAGGGCAATGACATCGGCAACCAGTACCGTAGCGCGATCTATTACACCCGCGAAGACCAGCGCGCCATCGTCGAGAAGAGCATGGCCGACTACCAGCAGGCGCTGGATCAGTCCGGTCTCGGCCGCATCACCACCGAGGTCGCACCGCTGCGCGAGTTCTACTACGCCGAGGAATATCACCAGCAGTATCTGGCCAAGAATCCGGGTGGCTACTGCGGTCTGAAAGGCACGGGAATCAGCTGTCCCATCGGCTGACAGCCTGGCACAGTCTCAAGACAGGCAGGACATGGCTGCCATGAGACTGTGCTGAGAGATTACCGCTGAGAAACACGAAAGCCTCATGGTCGCCGCGAAGTTCACGGCCACCATGAGGCTTTGTTCTGTCTGGAGCAGCCTTAGGTCAGGCGCTGCGATGCACGGTGTCAGCAGTAGCGCTGACGATCCTGCTCGGCTTCTGCAAAGCGATCGATCCACTGCACCAGGGCACCATCGCCGGTGACGTTGCACGCGGTGCCGAAGCTGTCCTGCGCCAGATAGAGCGCCATCATCAGGCCGACGGCGGCGGCATCGAAGCCCAGCAGGCTCTGCAATACCCCCACCGAGGTCACTGCGGCCCCGCCGGGCGAGCCGGGCGCGGCAATGATGGTCACGCCCAGTGCGGCGATGAACGGGAGCAGTGTGGTGAGCTCAGGCGTTGCCAATGAGGGAGTGACCAGCATCACGCCAATGGCGCACACGGTCAGCGTGATGGCACTGCCGCACATGTGGATGGTGGCCAGCAACGGCACCGCAAAGCTCGCCACGGACGGCGAGATGTGATTGAGGTGCATCTGGCGCACGGTGACCGGAATAGTGGCCGCGGAAGACATGGTCCCGGCCGCAGTGAAGTAGGCGGGCAGCATGTGGGCCAGCGCCTTCATGGGCGAGCGTCCGGTACTGGTACCGCTGGTGACGTAGAGCAAGCTCAGCCACAGCCAGTGCAGGGTCAGCGCCAGCAGCAGGATCATGCCGAAGCTCTTGAGGGTATTGGCCACCGTGCCCGCGATCGTCATCTCGCAGAACAGGCCGGCGATATAGAACGGCAGGGCAGGAATCAACGCCTTGGCGATGAAGCGCTCGACGATGTCCCGCCCACCGTCGGCCAGCTGACGCATGCCGTCATGCTCGGTGGCGGAAATGCCGATGCCGAACAGGAAGGCCGTCACCAGCGCGGTGCTGATATCGGTAAGTGGCGGAATATCCAGCGTGAAGTAGGGGCTCAAGTGCTTGATGGCATGACTGACCGGCAGCTGGTCCTGTTGCACGATATGCGGCACGACCTCCAGGCCAACGATGCCCGCCAACAGGCCTGCCAGCGTCGTCGAGGCATAGGCCAGCACGATGGTCAGGGTCAGCAGACGGCCCGAGGAGCGCTCGAGACGTGCGATCCCGCTCATGATGAAGAACAGGATGATCAGCGGAATGGCGTATTCCAGCAGCTCACCGAACAGTACCTTGAAGGTCAGCAGGGCGCGGATCAGGGATTCAGGAGCCCATTGTCCCAGCAGTATGCCAGCCACGATGCCGAGCACCAGGCGAAAAATCAGGTTCATTATCAGGCCAGTAGAGTCTTGAACGTAGGATGGGCGCGCAGTCTACCATTCTCCCTGAATCGTGACAGTGATCCGTGTCATCCTTCACTCCATCATCCCGTATACCGTTATCGTTTTTAATGCTCTAAATTTGACTACCCAAAACGCATACGGTCGTAGTCAGGGCTCAGGGCTTCCCACCGGATCTGAGGGTGGGAAGGCAAGCAAGGGTGGAAGAAGCAAAAAGAGGCAAGAAATGCCCCAAGGACAAGGCAACCAGGGAGGGGAATGCGTGGTGGTGCCTGAGTGGCAGTCAAGCCCGCCAGTTCAATGCCCGCCAGTTCAATGCAGGTAGCTCAGTACAGATAGCTCAGTGCGCTTCGCTCTGCACCTCGGCCTGCGCTTGTGGCTTGGGCAGCCCGCTCCAGGCCTCCAGTTGCTGACTGACACGGCGAGCCAACCAGGAGCTCAGTCGCCCACGGCGCCATTCGACGAAGCCGACGTGCCCACCGCGCTCACTGAGCTCGATACGCACGGCCTCGGAGGGTTGGTGGAAGCGTGCGAACAGGTCGCGTGGCATGAAGGGATCATCCAGTGATTGCAGAATCAACGTCGGCAGTTCGATCTCGCTCAGCAGACGGCCCGCCGAGGAGCGCGTGTAGTAATCACTCGCCGAAGTGAAGCCATGCAGGGGCGCGGTGACTTCGTTGTCATAGGCCCAGAAACTGTTCAGCTGGGTCAACTGATGCGCTCCGATCGAGATGGGTAGCGGGCCATTGGCAAGCTTCGCCGCCACCTTGGCCTTCAGGCCCTTGAGCAGATGGCGCTGGTAAAGGCGTGAGAAGCCGTGATTGAGCACATCCGCGCTGGCCGCCAGATCCAGCGGGGCGCTGATGGCGATCGCGCCAGCCAGGTCCAGGCCATCACCGCCTTGTTCAGCCACCAGCTTGAGCAGCATGTTGGCGCCCAGCGATACGCCACAGGCGACCTTGATGGCGTGCGGATAGCGTCGCCCGAGCTCGCCGAGCACCCAATAGGCGTCTGCGGTATCCCCGCTGTGATAGGCGCGTGGCAGGCGGTTGGGAGATTGCCCGCAGCCACGGAAATGCATCATCACCGGTCGCCAGCCCATTCGAGCGGCCGCGTTGAGCAGCTCACGGGCGTAGGGCGAGCTCAAGTCACCCTCAAGGCCATGAAACAGCACGAACAGAGGCGCATCCTCGCTCAGGGCCGTCGTACGCTCACGCTTTTCATGACCGTCACTGATGACCCAGGCGAGCTCGACGAAGTCACCATCGGGAAGATTGAGAATCTCGGTGCGACGACTCAGGGGCGCGCGGGGCAGTAGGCGGGGCAACAAGGTCTGGACATGGCGATTGCGCAGGCCAAGGGCAGGGCGAAACTCTGACGTGAAGATGGAGTGCGGCATGTGAGGTAGCTCCAGTGGCAGGCCTGGGCGATGACGTTGGTGATCGGGTGATGGGCATGCCCTTGATGGCGGTGGCCTGCAGCAAGATCTGACAGGAATTTCTACACGGATGTCGTTGGCATCATTTCACTTGGCGACGCCAATCGCTAGTCGCAGTGCAGCATACGCATCGACGCCAATGGGGCTAGCTCGCCCTGGATCACATTCCCGGCCTGGCGCTCGAATACTCAGCCTTGGGTCACGCGACAAAAAGCCGCCATCGGCACAGGACCCATGGCGGCGTGAGGCAGACGTGACCGCAAGTGTTACAGCGAGGGGCCGACGGCGTCGTGACAGGCCTGATTACAGACCTGTCGCCGGGCTGCGTGTCAGATTGAGGGCACCGTCTGCGGTGATGACCAGATTGTCCTCGATACGCACACCACCATGCGGAGCCAAAGCCTCGACCAGCTTCCAGTCGATATGCTCACCGCGTGCATCGTTGCGCAGCGGCTCCAGCAACATGGGGATGATATAGCAACCCGGTTCGATGGTGATGGCCATGCCGGCCTCCAGCACACGCGTCAGGCGCAGCATCGGGTGACCTTGCGGCGGATGACGGATATCGCCGGTGGTGTGATCAGGAATGCGGCCCGCCACATCATGGACCTGCAGCCCCAGGAGGTGCCCGAGACCATGCGGACAGAAGGCTGCCGTGATCCCTTGTGCAACCTGATCTTCGGCGGGCAGCGACACCACGCCCAGCTCCCGCAGCAGCTCACCCAGCTCGCGATGCATCTCAAGATGCAGATCGACGTAGTCCACGCCGGGTGCGAGCCTTGCGATCAGACGCTTCTGCAGCGCCTCCACACCCTCGATCAGGGCGCGATACAGCGGCAGCGCATCGTCGCCCGCCCAGCTGCGCGTGATGTCAGAGGCATAGCCGTGCACGCTGGCGCCGGCATCCACCAGCAGGCTGTGACGGGCAGCAGGAGCCTGCAAACCATAATGCTGGTAATGCAGAACCGCGGCATGCGCATTGAGACCCACGATATTGCCGTAAGGCACATCCGATTCCCGTTGGCGAGACGCGCCAAGATAGGCCAACTGGATATCGAGCTCCGCACCGCCTTCCATGAAGGTACGTCGGGCAGCCAGATGGCCACGCGCGGCGCGCAGGCTGGCTTCTTCAAGACAGGCGATCTCGAATTCGCTCTTGCAGACGCGCCCCTCGTCGAGCTGGCGCACCAGGCCGAACGGGTTGGGCAGTGCCTCAAATTCGCTGACCACCTGCGGGTTGAGCTCGGCGATTTCACCCAGCAGCGCCACGCGGCCCTCGGGACGCTGTGGCAGTGTCGGCTTGCGCAGATGGACGATCTCGAAATGCTCGGCCCATGGCGCAGTGTCCGGCGTCGGCAGGCTGGGTGACAGATGCCAGAAGTCATCGGGGGCATAGAGATAAAGCGTCGGACGCTCACCCGGGCGGATCACCAGCCAGCTATCGCTGAGACCCGCCATCGGCACCCAATGCAGAAAATGGGCATGCGACTTGAAGCTGGCGTCCTGATCATCGGCGAAATGCCGCTTCGGCTTGCCACTGTGCAGGACGATGGCGTCCAGATCGTGCTGCTGCATGGCGACTTCGTAGCCTGTTTGCAGCGCCGCCAGATGGGCGCGGTGTGCCGCGGCGTGGGTGATGGTCGGGTCGTTGAGCTGGCTGTCGGACATCATGTTTCCTTGCAAACGGTCGTCACGCCTGGCATGGAGAAGTGAGCGTCAATGGCGTGAGGTGATGGAGAATGAAAGAAGGGGAGGCAAGAGCGTCGCTGAATCAGCGTCTGCGCCCCTCCTGCCCGGATGACTCACGAGAAATGGGCTTCCAGCTGGTGCCAGAGTTCACTGACACTGTCGTGGCGCGGCACGCGCGGGCGATACAGGCGAATATGCAGGCCAAGATTCCAGCGCGAGTCACCGGCACGCACCAGCTTGCCGCAGGCGATTTCTTCTGAGGCCAGTCGCTGCGGCAACCAGCCGATGCCATAGCCCTGCAACACCAGCGCCTTGATGTTGGCCGCCTGGATATTCTCGTTCATGGTGACCAGGTGCGCCTGAATCGGGACCTGAGCGAGATGCGCCATCAGCGAGGTGGCGACGACGGCGCGCGGATGCGGGCTGATGAACGGCAGCGGATTGCGCCGTGTGCCCGGCAACTGATGGCGGGGGTTACCATCCGCGCCGGGCGCACACAGCGGAATGAAGGTTTCTTCGCCGACTACCAGGTATTGGTAGCTGTCCAGCTCAAAGCCCAGGTCCACCCGTGCCTGGGGCCAATAGCACAGCGCCAGATCACATTCGCCGCGATCCAGGCCGTGGAAATAGTCGGCCGCCAGCCAGCCGGTGGCACGCAGATAGGGCAGCACCTGTTCACGCAGCTGAAGCTGATCGAGCCAATCAGGCAGGAAGTGCGACACCAGAGACTGCGGTGCCCCCAGCGATATCTTGCTGGCTTGCTGCTGGGCCATGTCCTGCAGGCGTTCGCGTGTGATGCGCACGCGCTCGGTGATCTGCTCGCACAGCTGGAGAAACTCGTCTCCGGCGGGAGTGAGCGACAGCGGCAGGGTCTGACGATTGATCAAGGTGGTGCCCATCTCCTCTTCCAGCAACTTGATGCGGCGGGAAAAGGTGGGCTGAGAGACATTCTGTGCATCGGCAGCCCGCGAGAAATGTCGGGTCTGAGCCAGAACGATGAAATCTTCGAGCCAGCGAATTTCCATGTAATCGGAGTGCCTCGTCGGCCTGGGAACAGGCCATGTCAGGAGGTCGGGCGCACATCTCTTCGGACGTGTCACACCAGAGTATCTTGAGGATGCGTCATCGGGGCCCGGTGCCACGCTGAATCTTCTTCTATCATCGTGGGCAATGGCGTCAATTGACCTGTTGGTCAATCGCGGATGTGCGAAATCTTGCCCACACAAAACGCGAGATGCAATCGTCAATGAGGGCAAGACGCAAGGTTGCCGATGACAATGGCAACCTTGCGCGGTCTTTCCTTGCTTGGGGTCGGAAACACAATGATCGATGGCGCCCATCACATCGCCGTCACCACTTTCGTCACTGCCATCCCATCAGTCGATGCGGCCTTCTTCCACGGCGTGGCAGGCGACCTGACCGGTGTCCGTGGCGATCAGGCGCGGAATCTCCGTGCGGCAACGCTGATTGGCATGCGGACAACGGCCATGGAAGACACAGCCCGAAGGCAGATTGACCGGCGTCGGCACCTCGCCCTCGAGGCGAATGTGATTGGGCTTGTCATCGTGCAGCCGCGGGATCGCCGACATCAATGCCTGGGTGTAGGGGTGACGCGGGCGGGCGAACAGTGAGCGGGTGTCCGCCAGCTCGCACAGCGTGCCCAGGTACATCACCGCGACGCGGGTGCCGAAGTGCTCGACCACGGCCAGGTCGTGGGTGATGAACAGATACGTCAGGTTGCGTTGCTCCTGCGCCTCCATCATCAGGTTGAGCACCTGCGCCTGGATCGACACGTCCAGCGCCGAGATCGGCTCATCGGCGACGATGAATTCCGGATCCACCGCCAGTGCGCGCGCGATCGAGATACGCTGACGCTGCCCGCCGGAGAATTCATGGGCGAAGCGCTTGCCCCAGTCGGGGTCAATGCCCACCGAGCGCATGACCTCCTCGATCTTGTCACGGATCTCGCCATCCTTGAGGTTCGGCTGATGGAAGCGCAGCGGCTCCTCCAGGGTCTGCTGGATGGTCATACGTGGATTCAGCGACGCATAGGGATTCTGGAAGATCATCTGCATGCGACGACGGTAGGGCAGCAGGTCCCGCGGGGCCATGTCATCGATGCGGGTACCGTCAAAACGGATCTCTCCACCGCTGGGCTTGAGAAGCCCCATCACGGTACGTGCGACCGTCGACTTGCCACAGCCGGATTCCCCGACCACGCACAGTGCCTCACCACGCTTGACATCCAGCGTGACGCCATTGATGGCGTGCACATATTCCTGCTTGCGACGCAGGCGTCCCTTCTCGAAGGTCAGCTGCTCGAGAAAGTCACCGGACAAGGAGAAGCGCTTCTCGAGATCACGGATTTCCACCAGGGTTTCGCCAAGCTCGGCGCTATCCACACGGGTGGTGGAAGCCTGGGAGGAGGACTGAGTGTCCTTCAGAATTGCCGCGCTCATGCGTTCACCTCCGTGCGGTGGCTGTCAGTGGGTGTGGTGCCATTGCCATTGGCATCGGTGATGATCGGGGTCCAGCGCTCGCCGGCTACCATGGCATCGACCATATGACAGGCCACCTTGCAGTTGCCGGAGTGGGCAAAGGCCGGCACCTTCTCGAGGCAGATATTCGCCGCGAAGTCACAGCGCGGATTGAAGGCGCAGCCGGCCGGAATCTTGGTCAGGGTCGGCATTGAGCCACGAATCTGGTTCAGACGGCTGCCCGGAGTGGCCATCTGGGGCAGGGCGTTGATCAGCCCCTGGGTGTAGGGGTGCTGAGCATCATTGATGATCTCGCGGGTCGGACCCTGTTCGATGACACGCCCGGCATACATCACCAGGGTGCGCTGGGTGACCTGGCTGACCACGCCCAGATCGTGGGTGATCAGGATCAGCCCGACGTTGTGCTTCTCGCACAGCAGCAGCAACAGCTCCATGATCTCGGCCTGGATGGTCACATCCAGTGCGGTGGTCGGCTCATCGGCGACGATGATGTCCGGGTCCAGCAGCAGCGCGATGGCGATGATGATGCGCTGTCGCATGCCACCGGACAGCTCATGGGGGTACTGATCCAGGCGCTTCTCCGGTGAGGGAATGAAGACCTGATTGAGCTTGTGCAGGGCGATGGCGCGCGCATCCTTGCGGGAGATGCGACGGTGCGCCTTCAGACACTCGATCATCTGCTCACCGATGGTCAACACCGGGTTGAGCGTCATCATCGGGTCCTGGAAGATCATCGAGATGCGGTTGCCGCGAATCGACTGCATCGCCTTGGGCTTGAGGGTGTTGAGCACTTCCCCATCGAACTTGATTTCGCCGCCGGCGATGTAGCCCGGCTTGGCGATCAGATTCAGGATGGTGAAGGCCGCGACCGACTTGCCGGCCCCCGACTCACCGACGATCCCCAGCCGCTCACCGCGTTCCAGGGTGAAACTGACGTCGCGCAGGGCGCGCACCTCACCGCCTCGCATGGCGAAGCGGACGTCGAGATTGTTGACTTCAAGTAGTGCCATTGTCTTGACTCCTCTCGGCTTCAGCCCTTGTAGAGACGCGGGTTCATGACGTCACGCAGCCAGTCGCCCAGCAGGTTGATGACCAGGACCAGCACGATCAGCACGCCACCGGGGATCAGAGTGATCCACCAGCTGCCCGACTGCAGGTAGTCGAAGCCGGACTTGATCAGTGACCCCAGCGACGGCTGGGTCTCCGGCATGCCGAGGCCGAGGAAGGACAGCGCCGCCTCCGAGATGATCGCGTTGGCGATCTGCACCGTGGAGATGACGAAGATCGGCGACAGGGTGTTGGGCAGGATGTGACGGAACATGATGCGACGGGAGCGGAAGCCCATCACCCGCGCGGCATCGACGTATTCCTTGTTCTTCTCCGCCAGCACCGAAGCGCGGACGGTACGCGCATACTGCGGCCATTCCGCCAGCCCGATGATCAGGATCAACAGGATCAGCGCGTAGTCCGAGAAGGCGGCGCCACCGAAGGTCGCCTTGATGATGGCACCCACCACGATGGCGACCATCAGGGTCGAGAACGACAGCTGGATATCGGCCATGCGCATCAGGAAGGCATCGATACGCCCGCCCAGATAGCCCGCCAGCAGCCCGAAGGTCACGCCGAGCAGCGCCTGCAGGATGACCGCGCCGAAGCCGATCAACAGTGACACGCGCGTGCCGTAGAGAATGGTGGAGAGCAGATCTCGCCCCTGGGCATCGGTGCCCAACAGGAACGCCGGATCACCGCCCGCCATCCACGCCGGCGGCAGCTCCGAGTTCATGATGTCGATACTGGCCAGGTCATAGGGGTCAGCCGGAGCGATCCACGGCGCGAGGAAGGCCCCGAGCACCATGGCGATGAACACCAGCAGACAGGCCTGAGCCATCCAGTCACGCTTGAAGCTGTAGACCAGATAGGACTCGCGGAAACGCTGCCAACGGCCGGGGACCACGATGGAGCTGGTCTTCGGGGTGACGGGCGCGTTGCTCGATTGGGTGTTGGACTGAGTGTTGGATTGGCTCATGCCGGTTTCCCCGCAAGCTTGACGGTGGGGTTGACCAGTCCGTAGATCAGATCGACGAGGGTGTTGGTGATCACGAAGATCACGCCGACCATCATCAGATAAGCCACGATCAGCGGGATGTCGGAGCGGGTGATGGCCTCGAGGAACATCAGGCCCATGCCCGGCCACTGGAAGACGGTCTCGGTCAGGATGGTGTAGGCCACCATGGTGCCGATCTGCACGCCGCCGACGGTGATCACCGGCAACATGGTGTTCTTCAGTGCGTGCAGGAAGTAGATACGCTTGAGGCCGATACCCTTGGCGCGCGCGAACTTGATGTAGTCCGACTGCAGCACTTCCATCATCTCGGCACGAATCAGGCGGATGAACAGCGGCAGCATGATCGAGGCCAGCGAGATGGCCGGCAGCACCAGGTGCCAGAGGCCGTCGGCGGTGAAGAAGCCGCTCGACCAGGTGCCCGCGACGTGCACCAGCTCACCACGTCCGTAGGAGGGCATGCCGCCATCGGTGGACAGCATGCCGTTCAGGACACTGCCCCAGGTGGTGTCGCTGGGGAACCAGTCCACCGTCACGCCGATCGCGAACAGCTGGATCAACACGATGGCGGTCAGGAAGACCGGCACCGAGATACCGATGATCGAGGTGCCCATGAACAGGCGGGACAGCCAGTTTCGTGGACGGATCGCTGCGAACACCCCGATGGGGGCAGACAGCAGGATGATGATCAGGCTCGAGGCCATCACCAGTTCCAGCGTAGCGGGCAGGTGCTTGAGAATCACCTCGGTCGCCGGCTGCTTGTAGAAATACGAGGTGCCGAGGTCCCCTTGCAGGGCATTGCCGGCAAAACGCAGATATTGGGTGATGAAGGGGTCGTTGAGGCCCATTTCATCGCGCATGACTTCACGCTGGGCTTCCGACACGGCCTGGCCGGTCATCTCGCGCAGCGGATCGCCCAGGTTGTCCTGGATGGCGAAGCTGATGATGCTGATCACGAACATGACCAGTACGGCGTGCATCAGGCGTTTGATCAGAAAGGCAATCATGGATCGCCACCTTCCTCGTGAACATCACGGTCTCGCGCGTGTCGGCCCTGGCCATGCTGACCGATCACGCTGGGTGTCAGGAATCCCGCCTGTCGCTGGCCTGTCATCGGGCACAGGCTCCCCAACCCATCACCGATAGGCGATAGTGAGGAAAACGACAGGCGGGGGTAAGTCGTCGCGTTCAGGTCAGCAGGGCAACCAGAGAACTCAGTGTCAGCGTTTCACGTGTTGACTGACTCCGTTGACTGTCTCTGGCTGCCTGCCATGCCTGACGCGAGGGGTGAGTGAGGAATCGATGGGGAGTGGGTGAGCTGAGAGCACGGAATCAGACCTTCACAGCCGCCTTCCACATCCCATCCATCTTGCCTGTCCCTTACTCACGCGGCGGGATCACTCCTGGTCGATGACCAGATCCCCCAGATACGGGAAGTTCATCACGTTGAGGACCGGCTCGATGTTGACGCCATCACGCGCGCCCCAGGCCAGGTTCTGCCAGTGCAGCGGCACGAAACCAGCATCGTCGTAGACGGCTTTCTCGGCGGCCTGCAGCATCTTGGCGCGCTTCTCGGTATCGGTCTCCAGGTTGGCCTCGGTGACCATCTTGTCGACGTCCGGGTTGCAGTAGTTGCCTGAGTTGTACTGGCCGACACCGCTGTCGGCGTCCGGGCAGAAGGTCAGGAATTCGAAGAAGTTGGCACTGTCTTCGGTATCCGAGTGCCAGCCGATCATCATCATGTCAGCCGCACGCGCATCGAACTCCGGCCAGTACTGGGCCTTGGGCAGGGTCTTCAGATCGACCTTGATATTGATCTTGGCCAGCATCGAGGCCACGGCCTGGGCGATCTTGGCATCGTTCACATAGCGGTTGTTGGGCGCCATCATGCTGATCTCGAAGCCATCCTCGTAGCCGGCTTCCTTCATCAGCTCTTTGGCCTTGGCCACGTCATAGCGCGGCGTCAGCTCAGGATTGTGGCCCTGATAGCCATCCGGTGACATCTGGGCGGCGGGCGTCGCGAAGCCTTTCATCAGCTTCTGGGCGATGCCTTCCTGATTGATGGCGTAGTTGACGGCTTGACGGACACGCTTGTCCTTGAAGGCCTCGACACGCTCCTGGTTCATCTGGAAGGTGATGATGCGGGTGCCGCCCATCTCGACCAGATGCACGCCGTCCTGCTTGCGAATGCGTTCGAGGTCGGTCGGCGGTACCGGCGCGATGAAGTCCATGTCGCCGGAGAGCAGCGCCGCGACACGCGTGGCGTTTTCCTTGATCGGCGTCAGCACGATGTCATCGACGTTACCCGGGGATTCGGTATCCCAGTAATCCTCGAAGCGCTCGAAACTGATCTTCACGCCTTGCTGACGGTCCGCAACCTTGTAGGGGCCCGTGCCGGACTCGTTGCGTGAGGCGAAAGTGTTGGCCGCCTTGGCGATCTCGTCCTTGGCCTTGCCGTCTTCGGTCTCACCGGTATAGAAGGCGCTGTCCATAGGGAAGATGTAGGTGGCTGCATTGAGCACCAGCGGGAAGGGCTTCTCGGTCACCAGGTCCACGGTGTAGTCATCGACAGCCTTGACGTCGGTGAACGGCGCGAAGATGGCCTTGAAGTCGGCACTCTTCTTGAGGCGCTCGATGGTCCAGACCACATCCTTGGCGGAGAAGTCATTGCCGGAGTGGAACTTGACGCCTTCGCGCAGGTGGAAGCGCATGGTGTTGTCATCGACACGCTCCCAGCTCTTGGCCAGGCGGCCATCGAAGCCGAGATCCTTGTTCCAGCGAATCAGCGGGTCGTAGACCATGTGCGACAGCTGCAGGGTGCCGCCGGAGAGCTGCTCGTGGATATCGAGGGTCACGGGGTCAGCGTCGTAGGCCATGCGCAGGGTGACGTCTTCGGCGGCCATTGCCGGAGCCGCCATGGCCAATGTCGCGCTGCCGATCAGCGCGCACAGGGTCTTCTTGTGGAAGAGGGTCTGGAAGGCATTCTGACGGGTCATGAGCTTCCCTTTGCTTGTGATGTTTGGTTGTTCTTGTGGCTCTCTTCGCGTTGTCCCTGTCAGGACATCACGCAAGGATGCGCTTTCACAGTAGTGAGGCTGGCTGCATGGAGACAATCGAAATGTTGAGTAGCCGGATTCAGGTGGTGAATAGCCTTTTCCTGACCACGCAACATCATCCAGGCTGGTGCAGGGCGCGAGATCGACGAAGCGACACACCGGATGTCATACGACAATGCCATCTCTCACCTCAATAACGCCGTGAGCTACGTGCGTCTCCTGTCGGGGAAATGCGGTTCGAATCAGCCCTATCACCTGCCGGGCAAGCCACCATGACACTGGCCTGCCTCGTTCACGCTGCAAGCCTTAATGACAATTAAACTCCTATAGAATCAACTATTTGAAGCAATATTGATGATCGAGGTCTGGGGGAATTCTCGGGCGCTGCATGGCCGTGGTGTGTATCAGTTCCGTCAGTCGACGGCGCCTGTTTGAGAGACCTTGCGTACGCTGAATACCGCCACCCAGACTTCAGGCCACCTGGCGATAAACAGACACCATCAGTGGCAGAAAAGACGCCAGGATGAGCAGTGATTTTTCAATGCGTGCAGTCTCTGCACTTGATTGGTGCGCATGGCGTACTGCGACCAAAGTTGCGCCTCAGAGGCCCTCCACGAAGGGCTGCAAGGTCGATACTGCGCTGTCAAATCCCCGAACGCTGCGCTGAAAACACGTGAAAGACTTTCCTGCGCGGATGATCGCGAGCCTTGATCCCATTCAATAGACGCCAAACCATAGAGTGATCAGAACATTGCAAGTCAGGTGGGCAGGCGCCTTGGCAGTCGCCGCTGACAAACACTCGCGACCAAGCACTGGCAAGGGGAGGAGCGTTTGAGGTAAGGCGGCTGAGGGCCAGTCTTGACAAGAGGGAGGCTGAAACGCGACGCGCCTCCCGAGTGGGAGGCGCGTTGGAGGCACTGCTGACGATGCTACCGGCACTCTGCGGCATCGGCAGCTGGATCAGGTCAGGCTGGCCTGCTCAGTCCTGCTGCGGCAAAGGCTCGATGCGGTCCACGCGATACAGCTGCGGGACCTGTGACAGATTGCTGATGGTGCAATCGAGGTTGTTCACGCGACCATCGGAAAGGCCGTAGACCCAGCCGTGCACTTCCAGCTTCTGACCGCGCTCCCAGGCACGCTGCAGGATCTTGGTTCTGGCCAGGTTCTGCACCTGAGAACGGACATTGAGTTCGCACATGCGGTCGACCTGCTCATCCAGCGGCAAGTCCTTGAGCTCGTCATAGTGCAGGTTGTAGAGCTCACGCAGGGTGTGAAGCCAGTAGTCGACCATGCCATTGTCACCGCCGGTGATCGAGGCACGCACGCCACCACAACCGTAATGGCCGACGATCATGATGTGCTCGACCTTCAGGACATCGACGGCGTACTGGATCACCGACAACGCGTTCATGTCGTTGTAGTGGATCAGGTTGGCGACATTGCGATGAACGAAGACTTCGCCGGGCGGCAGGTCGATGATCTGGTTGGCCGGTACGCGGGAATCCGAGCAGCCGATCCACAGAAAGTCAGGATTCTGCTGGTCCGAGAGGCGCTTGAAGAACTCAGGGTCGCGCTCGGTCATGGATTCAGCCCAGACCTTGTTTTGCTCAAGCAGCTTTTCGATATTGCTCATGGCAGGGAGACCACTTTTTCAAATGACGGGGGGCAGGGGATAGTTCTCACACAGAGGCGTTGACCGTGATGCCCCTCGGGCGGAGAGCCTCTTGGCTCAGGCCAACAGGCAGGCATTCACTTCAGCGTCAGGAAGACATCAGAGTGTTGATGCGACGAGCGACAGTGTTAAGAACAACAATGTTACGCGCCCGCGGAGCGCTTCGCCAATGACGGTACTTGCCCCTGTGCCAGCACGTTGTAACTTTTGTCTAACATGCTTGAGACATATTTACCGTGTCACAGGCCACAGGGTCAACCTGAAGGCCGAAACGCGGGTAACCGTGCCCAGCGACACGGGACTCCCGAGGCCGCACGAGTCCTGATACCATGTGGCCAATTCATCAAGGAGATTCCCGTGACCGATCAGACCCATCAGCCTGCGACAGGCCAGTTTGACTTCGACCTGTTCGTCATTGGTGCCGGCTCCGGCGGCGTTCGCGCTGCCCGTACCGCCGCCGCGACTGGCGCCCGCGTTGCCGTGGCAGAAGACCGCTACCTCGGCGGTACCTGTGTCAATGTCGGTTGCGTGCCCAAGAAGCTCTACTCCTACGCTGCCCACTACCATGACTCCTTCAAGGACAGCGCAGGCTTCGGTTGGGATCTGGGGGACGCCCCTCGCTTTGACTGGGCGACCCTGCGCGATCGCAAGACCGCCGAGATCTCTCGTCTGAACGGTATCTATCGCAATCTGCTCAACAATTCCGGCGCCACGCTGATCGAAGGCCGTGCCACCATCGCCGATGCCAATACCGTCGTCGTCAATGGCGAGCGCCACACCGCGGCCAAGATTCTGGTCGCCACCGGGGGCTGGCCGTTCCTGCCGGACTTCCCGGGTCGTGAACATGCGCTGGATTCCAACCGCATCTTCGATCTGGAAAGCTTCCCGAAGCGCTTCTTCGTCATCGGTGGTGGCTATATCGCCGTCGAGTTCGCCAGCATCTTCAATGGCCTGGGTGCCGAGACGCATCTGAGCTATCGCGGCGACCTGTTCCTGCGCGGCTTCGACAACGAAGTGCGCGAGTTCACGCGTGACGAGATGGCCAAGAAGGGCGTCAACCTGCACTTCAACACCACGGTCGAGTCCATCGACAAGCAAGGCGACGTCTACAGCGTGCGCCTGAGCGATGGCCAGGTGCTGGAAGTGGATTGCATCCTCGCCGCCACCGGTCGCAAGCCGAACATCGAAGGCCTGGGGCTCGAGAATGTCGATGTGGCGCTGAATGTCGATGGCACCGTGCGCGTCAACGAACGCTTCGAGACCACCACCCCGTCAATTCTCGCGCTGGGCGACATCATCGGTGGCCCGGAACTGACGCCGGTGGCGCTTGAAGAGGCCATGCACCTGGTGCGTGCGCACTTCGGCGACGGTGTCGTGGGTGGCCTGGACTATGACAGCATCGCGACAGCGGTATTCTGTCATCCGAACATCGGTACCGTCGGCCTCAGCGAAGAAGCCGCGCGTGAGAAGTTCGACAGCATCCGCGTCTACACCGCCGATTTCCGTCCGCTCAAGCACACTCTATCCGGCAGCGATGAACGCAGCCTGATGAAGCTGATCGTCGATGATGCCAGCGACAAGGTCGTCGGCGTGCACATGGTCGGTGATGAAGCCGGTGAGATCCTGCAGGGCATCGGCATCGCCGTGCGTGCCGGCCTGACCAAGGCCGACTTCGACCTGACCGTGGGCATTCACCCGACGGCAGCGGAAGAGTTCGTCACCATGCGCAGTGTCACGCGCACCTGACAAGCCAGTCGCCAAGACGGCTCAGCGAAAGGACTGAGCTTCGAAAAGACTGAACGTCGAAATAGAACATCGAAAACAGAACGCCCCACGGCCTTGCCGTGGGGCGTTTTTGCATGCGTCTTTGCCTGCACCCTGACGCGAATGGACTGCAAAAGGGGAGTCATGGTTACTGAGTAACGTTGCAGGTTACACGGTCTGCAGCAGCCACCACTTGAATCCGTGCTGACAGTTGCACGCCATGAGGAAGCGGCAATCCTCTAGTGGCCATCTACACGTCGTTACCTGCGCAGTTCACTGCCAACACCTACACCTTTCGTAGCACAAAGCATGACAAGCTGGTACTCGCGCACTTCAGCTATGCTAGTCTCAGTGCAGCGTTATGCACCTCAAATTACTGAAATATCAGCCATGTGGCAGTGGATAAGCCTGAAAATCGGCTTGTTTCACACGCGATAAAAGCAAGGGCCTGGCCGGTATCGAGGTGCATGACGGCAAGACCAATAACAAGCCAGCAAAGGGAGTTTCAACATGACCATGATCAAGAAGTCGCTGACAGCGGCGGTCGCGACCGCAGGTCTTGGCCTGATGGGGATCTCCGGAGGCGCCAGCGCCGCCGAGCAGACCTTCGTAACCATCGGCACCGGCGGTGTAACAGGCGTTTACTATCCGGCTGGTGGTGCAATCTGCCGCTTGGTCAACCGTGGCAAGGCCGAACATGGCATTCGCTGCAGCGTCGAATCCACGGGCGGTTCCGGCTACAACCTGAACAGCATCCGTACCGGCGAGCTGGACATGGGCGTTGCCCAGTCTGACGCGCATTACAATGCCTATGAAGGCAAGGGCGACTTCGAAGACTTCGGCCCGAACAAGGACCTGCGTTCACTGTTCTCCCTGCACCCGGAACCGTTCACTGTCGTCGCTCGCAAGGACAGCGGCGTGACCGAGTTCGATCAGCTGGAAGGCAAGCGCATGAACATCGGCAACCCAGGTTCCGGTCAGCGCTCGACCATCGACACTCTGCTGTCCTCGCAGGGCAAGGACACTAGCGTGTATTCCGTGGCCTCCGAACTCAAGGCTTCCGAGATGTCTTCTGCACTGTGTGACAACAAGATCGACGGTTACGTCTACGTCGTGGGTCACCCGTCCGGTTCCATCAAGGAAGCGACCACCACCTGTGACGCGAACATCGTCAATGTCACCGGCGACGCCGTCACCAAGCTGGTCGAAGAGAAGCCTTACTTCTCCGTCGCGACTATCCCGGGTGGCATGTACCGCGGCAACGATGACGACGTGACCACCTTCGGTGTCCGTGCCACCATCGTCTCCAGTACCGAAGTCGAAGACCGCGTCGCCTACGAAGTGGTCAAGGCCGTGTTCGACAACTTCGATCAGTTCCAGCGCCTGCACCCGGCGTTCCAGGTCCTGAAGAAGGAAGAGATGGTCAATGCTTCCCTTACGGCGCCGCTGCACGATGGCGCCAAGCAGTACTACAAGGAAGCTGGCCTGCTGAGCGAGTGATATGCCCTGAGCGCCTCGCCTGCGAGGCGCCGTGCATGAACGCTCACCCTGCGCTCAAGGACCCGAGCGCAGGGAGCACAGGGAATTACCGGAGACCGCACTCGTTGCGGTCTCCGTGCTTGTGGAAAGTCTGCATTCCCGGACGGCCACTCAGGTCGAGCAGGAAAGGGCCAAGCAGGAAAAGGCCAAGCAGGGAAAGCGCAGCAGAGACACCCGCCGTCATTGCGCAATAAAGACTTGCCTGCGAGTGGCAAGTGGCGTGACGGCAGCCGCAGCATGGACAGGCGTGACCAGGCAAGGTCTCACGCTCGTCACGAGCCTAGCTCACTGCCCGTTCAGGACATCGTTCAGGAAATTTACGCCCTGATCGGGTGAATCAATGGAAACATCTGTCAGGCCGGACATACTGAAGACGTAACCAGCTTGATAAGCATGTGGTTGAGCAGCGCCTTCTGGTCGAGCAAGAAGGTGAACTGTCAGCCATCGCCTGACTCGCGTACCGGATCACACAAAATGACCAAAACCCAAACTGCAGCAACGTCTCAGGCGCCAGACGCCGAGACGCATCATGATGCTGAAGTCCTCGAGATGCTGGAGTCGGAAACCGGCGGCCGTCATCCCGTGGGCTTCGTGGGCCGCCACTTCATGTGGCTGATTCCACTGGCATGGTCGTTGTTTCAGCTTTATCACGCCTCGCCGCTGTCACTGCTCAATTCCGACACCGCGCGCGCCGTACATCTCTGTTTTGCCATCTCGCTGGCCTTCGTGGCGTACCCGGCCTATAAGGGTGCCCCCGCCAACCGCATTCCTCTCTATGACTGGGCATTGGCGATATTCGCCGTGGCGGGTGTCGCCTATGTGCTGATCTTCAGTGATGAGCTGGCACGCCGCGCTGGCGCCTATACCACCGTGGACCTGGTGTTCTCGGGGATCGGCCTGGTCCTGCTGCTGGAAGCCACGCGTCGCGCACTCGGGCCGCCACTGGCGGTCGTCGCCAGCGTCTTTCTGCTCTACAGCCTGTTCGGCGCCTACATGCCCGATGTCATCGCGCATGCCGGGGCCAGCCTCAACAAGCTGCTCGGCCACCAGTGGCTGACCACGGAAGGGGTGTTCGGAGTCGCGCTCGGCGTTTCCACCGACTTCGTGTTCCTGTTCGTGCTGTTCGGTGCCTTGCTGGAGCGTGCAGGCGCCGGCAACTACTTCATCCGCATGGCCTTCTCCATGCTCGGCCATATGCGTGGCGGACCGGCCAAGGCCGCCGTCGTCGCCTCTGGCCTGTCCGGCATCATCTCCGGCTCCTCCATCGCCAACGTCGTCACCACCGGCACCTTCACCATCCCGCTGATGAAGAAGGTCGGGTTCCCGGCCACCAAGGCGGGCGCCGTGGAAGTGGCAGCGTCCACCAATGGCCAGCTGACGCCGCCGATCATGGGTGCCGCAGCCTTTCTGATGGTCGAATACGTCGGCATTCCTTACCTTGACGTCATCAAGCATGCCTTGCTGCCGGCATTGATCTCCTACATCGCTCTGATCTACATCGTGCACCTGGAAGCGTGCAAGGCCGGCATGGAAGGCCTCAAGCGCACCCAGAAGACCAACATGATCGCGACCTTGCTGACCTTCCTGACCGTCTTCATTGGCATGGGGATACTCACGCTGGTCGTCTACTACGGCATCGGCTGGATCAAGACCCTGGCGGGGGATGGCGCGGTCTGGATCGTGCTGCCGCTGCTGCTGGCCTCCTATGTGGCACTGATCGCCTATTCGGCACGCTTCCCGGAACTTGGGGAAGGCGACATCGATGAACTGCCGCCGGTCGGCCCGACCGTCAAGGTCGGTCTCTACTTCCTGCTGCCGGTCGTGGTACTGGTGTGGTGTCTGACCGTCGAACGCATGTCACCGGGGCTGTCGGCCTTCTGGGCCGTGTTGTTCATGATCTTCATCACCGTGACCCAGCGTCCGCTGGTGGCCATCTTCCGCAACCAAGGCAATGTCGGTGGCGCCGCGCAACAGGGTGGCGAAGACCTCTTCCATGGCCTGGTGATCGGCGCCAAGAACATGATCGGCATCGGCGTGGCCACCGCGGCGGCAGGTATCGTCGTGGGCACCGTGACCCTGACCGGGCTGGGCCTCAAGATGACCGCCTTCGTCGAGTTCATCTCGGCCGGCAATCTGATGCTGATCCTGCTCTTCACCGCCGTGATCAGCCTGATCCTGGGCATGGGCCTGCCGACGACTGCCAACTACATCGTCGTCTCGACCCTGATGGCACCGGTCATCGTCAATCTGGGCGCGGAAAACGGCCTGATCGTGCCACTGATCGCCGTGCACCTGTTCGTGTTCTACTTCGGGATATTGGCCGATGACACGCCACCGGTGGGGCTAGCCGCCTTCGCGGCGGCCGCGATTGCCAAGGCAGACCCGATCAAGACCGGTATCCAGGGTTTCACCTACGATATCCGCACCGCGATCCTGCCGTTCATGTTCATCTTCAATACCAACCTGTTGCTGATGAACATCGACAGCTACTGGCACCTGGCGATCACGGTGGCCTCGGCCGTCGCGGCGATGCTGGTCTTCGCGGCGGCGACGCAAGGCTACTGGCTGACGCGTACGCGCTGGTACGAGACCATCGGCCTGCTGCTGATCACCTTCACGCTGTTCCGTCCGGGCTACTGGTGGGACATGATCTATCCGCCCACCACCATGGCCGCGCCGCAGCAGATTGAAGCGCTGATCGCCGAAGCGCCGGTGGACAGCAAGCTGCCGATTCACGTCTCGGGCATCAACCTGGATGGCGACGAGGTCTCCAAGACCGTGTTGCTGCCGGTTTCTGACGCCGAGAGTGGCGAAGCCCGCCTGACCGATGTCGGCCTGACGCTGGATATCAGCGACGAGCAAGTGCTGGTCAGCATGATCGAGTACGGCAGCGTGGCACAGCAGGCCGGCATCGATTTCGACTTCACCATCGATGGCATCCAGCAGAAAGCTGAGCGTCCGCCGAAGGAAATCGCCATGCTGCCGGCACTGGCATTGCTGTGGCTGATCGGCTTCCTGCAGGTACGTCGACGCCGTCAGCAACCCGCCGTTGCCTGACGCCTAAGCGCTATCCGCTCGACAAGGTAGCGTTTGAGCACCAACCCTCACGGCCGATGCCGTGAGGGGATAAACAAAAGCCGCCCCCGAGATTCTCTGTGGGCGGCTTTTTCATGCCTGAAGCGCTGACGTTGCGTGCGGCGCGGCTTGCTCTCTCGGCTGCAAGGTGATGCTGCTCAACATGATGCTGTCAGGTACCGGGCAAGAGGGCATTTCATGAGGGAGCCACAGTATGCGCCTGCCTTGCGTGACCTGTCTGCAAGGCTTGCGTGAAATCTGAACGCGTTTTTGCAACACGATCGACATATTCACCATGCTAGGTTCAAGGGGCACACTCCAACGGAAGGCATGTCGCCAATGGTAAGAGTCGAGAAGCAGTCCCGTCGTCTGTACGTCCTCGATACCAACGTGCTGATTCACGACCCCTCAGCCCTGTTCCAGTTTGACGAGCATGATGTCGTCATCCCGATGACGGTGCTGGAGGAGCTGGACAAGCACAAGAATGGCCACAAGGAGATTGCCCATACCGCCCGCCAGATCAGCCGTACGCTGTCCGATCTCACCGCGGATGTCACACCTCAGGAAATCCTGCGTGGAATTCCGCTCCCGCCCTCCATGAATGGTGCGGGCAACCTGCACTTTCTCTCCGGCCACGTCGATCAGAGCGACGCCTGTGCCGACAATCGCATTCTCGCCGAGACCCGCAGCCTGGCTACACGCTGCCAGGACGCTTCGGTCATCCTGGTCACCAAGGACATAAATCTGCGCATCAAGGCCGCCGCTTTGGGGATGGCGGTGGAGGACTATCTGACGGACCGCGCCTTCACCGACAGCGATGCCATGATCGAGGGCGTCAAGCTGTTTCATGAAGCCGGTCCTGATGGCCAGGGCGTGTGGGACGACTTGCAGGTCGATGTCACCGTCACGCGAGAACACCATCGCACCTTCTACGATCTGTCCGGCCAGATGCCCAAGGACTGGTACCCCGGCATGCTGATCGCGGATTGCGATGGCGATGATGGTGCAAGCTTCGAGGCCATCGTACGCGAGCTGGAGCACGACTATGCACGCCTGGAAGTGCTGCAGAACTATCGCAACGAGCGCAGCGCCTGGGGAGTGAATGCCCATGACAGTCGCCAGAACTTTGCCCTCAACCTGCTGATGGACGACAGCGTCGACATGGTGTCAATCGCGGGCAGTGCCGGCACCGGCAAGACCTACATGACGCTGGCTGCCGCGTTCGAGCAGACACTGGAGAAGAAGCGTTTCGAACGCATCATCTTCACCCGCGCGCCGATCGCGATGGGCGAAGAGATTGGCTTTCTGCCCGGCACCGAAGAAGAGAAGATGTCACCGTGGATGGGCGCCTTCCACGACAACATGGACAACCTGCTGCGCAAGGAGGGAGAAGGCACCAGCGCCTGGAACGAGGAGGCCACGCGCGCCTGGATCGGCAATCGTGTCCAGATTCGCTCACCGTCCTTCATGCGTGGCCGTACGCTGAGCGACACCTTCCTGATCATCGATGAAGCCCAGAACCTGACACCCAAGCAGCTCAAGGGCCTGCTGACACGGGCGGGCGCCAACACCAAGGTGGTACTGCTGGGCAACGTCGGCCAGATAGACACTCCCTATCTGACCGCCAACACCTGTGGCCTTGCGGTGGCAGTGCAGCGCTTCAGCTCGTGGCCGCATGCCAGTCACGTGACACTCAAGTGCGTTGAGCGCTCACGTCTGGCGCTGGTAGCGGAAGAGCTGTTGTGAGCGGTTCACCACACTTTCGACAACCTCTTGGCAACACGATGGTGTCGTCATCACGACACTGACGACTCTGACATTACAGGCTCGGTATCAAGAGAGTGGTATCACCAGAATGAGAGCACGACAGCACTGACAGAAAGCGCCGCCCATCTGGGCGGCGTTTTCGTGTGCATTACTCACGTCAGTCACGGGAATCATGCCACAAGTGCGTGGTGATCACTCGACAAGGCTTTCAGCATACGAAGGGCGGCAAGGGCGCAAAGGCCAGACGCTCCTTGAGCAGCTTATTCTCGTGCGTCAACTGCCCAAGCTGAGCCTCTAGGCGTGAGTATTCCGCAGAGGAGTGCTCCAGCTGCGCACGCATGTCCTTGAGCTCCGTCTCGCGCTGCTGGCGAGCCGATGTCTCTTCAAAACGGCGACGCTCTTCTTCCTGCAGCTGCTTGCGTTGCTCGGCCGCCTGGGCATCGAGACGCTCGACGCGCTTCTCGAGCTGCTCCTGACGGCGCCGGTGCTGCTTGTCAAGCTCACTCTTCTCGAGGCGCGCATCATCCAGCATCTTCATCAGGCGCGTTTCGCTGACCTCATGACGCGCCTCTTCCTGCGCGAGGCGTTCCTTCCACTCGCTTTCCTGCGTCTGAATTGCCTGTTGATGGCGCTCATGGTCGACTTCGCGCGTGCGCTCCATGGCCGCGATGTCTTCCTGGGCCAGGGTCAGACGCTTTTCGAGCTTGTCCTGCAGCTGCTGCCAATGTTCCTGCTCATTGGTCAATGTCGCCAGGGCCTGCACGCGCTCTTCAAGTCGCGCCTGCACCTGGGCCAATTGCTCGGACAGGGCGCTGAGTCGCTGTTCGGCATCTTCCGCGCGGCGCTGTGCCTGCGCTTCGGCTTCACGCGCCTCGACGGTCTGCTTGTCCGCTTCCTGGCGATAGTGCACCAAGCTTTCATTGGCCAGTGACTGCGCTTCCTTCCAGACCGTGGCCAGGGTCTCGGTGAGACTGTCAGGCATGGCCTGGCTCAGCGGCTCATCACGCTTCTCGGCGCGGCGTTGGCGCCAGTCACGCAGGTGATCGCTGATGGTGGTGAAGCTGCCGGTCCCCAGCACTTCACGAATCTTCTGCACGCTCGGGGCCTCGCCCCGCGCCATCAGTGACTCGATGGCTCGTTGTACATCCTCGTACTGGACGCCAGTGCGCGCCATGGGAATCTCCGTCCTTAGTCCGTCATTGATACGTAGTCTGTCATTGATACGTCGTCAGTCGTTGCTGCTTGACCGCCATTACGCCACGAAGCGCGGCCAACTACCACTCTCCAGCACGCACTCTCGTAACGTAAAGGCAGCGGATGGGCCACGCCATCTGGCGAGAGCAATACCTTGGATGCCGCTCGCCTTCTTCTGCCGTCAGCCTGTCATCAGCCTGGTGCCCATCTTAGCGATGTTTTCTGACAAGATAAAGATAATTACATATTACGTAATATGTAATTTACGATACGAGCAGACTGATAAATTCATGATTACGCGCCTTATCTTGAATTATCATGGCCGTAACGTCACAATCAGCCCCGAGGACAGGGAAAGCCTGGTCAGAACAGGGAAGGTCAGGGCAGGAAGGGCAGACAAGAGAAGAATAGGGGCGCCACAGAGCGGCGCACGTTTGATATGACGCGCCAGACGGGCGATATACAGCCAAGATGCTGCAACGGGAGCTGATCGGTGAAAGAAAGCACGCATGACGGTATCACGGCGCTGGTCGGGCATCTGGAGGGCGAGCTATCCAGAGTGCAGCAGCAAGCCCAGCTGACGGCTACCGACGGCCGCTCACTGATTCGCGCCCGCACCGATGTCGAGGCTGTGGCCGCCTGGCTCAACGAGTATCGTCACAGCGCTCAGACGCTGCGCGCCTATCGCAAGGAGGCGGAGCGCCTGCTGCTATGGCTCAAGGCTGAGGGAGAGCAGGGCAGAGAAACCGCCCTGGCCAGTCTGGATCGCGAACGACTCGAGCACTTCGAGGCGTTTCTGGCCGACCCTCAGCCTGCAGAGGTCTGGATCGGTAGCGTGCGCGCCCGCAAGCATCCTCAGTGGCGACCCTTTCGCGGCCCGCTGGCCCCCACCAGCCGCCGTCAGAGCCTGGTGACCCTGCAGGGCATGTATGCCTGGCTGATCGAGGCCGGCTACCTGTCACGCAACCCGTTCCGCCTGATGCGTGACAAGCGCCGCATGGACAACCGCACGCTGCGCATCGAACGCTATCTCGAGCGCCCCTTGTGGGACTGGTTGTGGGGGCACATCGAAGCGCATTGCGAGGAGCTGACACCGCTCGGTGCTTCACCTGAGGATGGGGTGTCCCGCGAGCGCTTCGTGGCCGAGCGCCAGCGCTTTCTGTTCGCGTTCGCCTACTTGATGGCGCCACGCATTGCGGAAATGGCCGCCGCGAGGATGGGCGATATCGTCAAGCGGGAAGGCCAGTGGTGGTGGCGGGTGATCGGCAAGGGCGCCAAGCTGGCCGAGATCCCGCTGCCGCCGCCGATGCTCGAAGCACTGGTTCGCTGGCGACGCCTGCGCGGGCTCAGTGATCTGCCGCAGGCACTGCCCGCCGACGAGTCGCTGCCACTGCTGGCGCGCCTGGATGGCACGACACCGCTCGGCGACAACCAGCTCTACCGCTTGATCAAGCAAACATTCACACAGGCCGCCATCGACATGCGCCAGCGAATCCAGAGTCCCGGCGATGCCAGCGAGCTGATGGCACGCACGCTCGATCAGGCAAGCCCTCACTGGCTGCGCCACACCGCGATCACCCATCAGGCACAGGCTGGGGTAGAGCTGCGCTTTCTGTCGCGCTCCGCCAGACACTCGCGACTGGATACGACATCTCGCTACCTGCACGCCGAGGACAGCGAGTGGCAGCAGCAGATGGCCAGACATTCGCTGGCGACGCCAGGCCATCTGCCTGAGGCGCCAGAACACGACCCATGAGCGCTGCTACAGGCGCTCAGACCCGAAGGCGCCGTGCGTCCGGCGAGGTCAGGCGTTATCATGGCGACAGCGTATCTTCAGACACTTTGCAGTGACATCATCGGGAGTCAGCATGAGCGACGCGCAACAAGCGCAGGCGGAACTGGTCGAGGAATTCAGCTTCTTCGACAACTGGATGGACCGCTATCAGTACATCATCGACATGGGCAAGGCGCTGCCGGAATATCCGGAGGCATTGAAAGGCCCTGAGACCAAGATCGACGGCTGCCAGTCCAACGTCTGGATTCACCCCGAAGTGCGTGGCGAAGGCAGCGAGCAGCGCCTGCATTTCCAGGCGACCTCGGACGCCGCCATCGTGGCAGGCCTGATCGCCGTGGTGTTGCGCATCTACAACGATCGGACGCCGCAGGAAATCGTCGCCACCCAGCCGACCTTTCTCAATGAACTCGGCCTCGACAAGCACCTGTCGCCGACGCGCTCCAACGGCCTGCATGCGATGCTCAAGCGTATCTACGGCGTCGCCGAGCTACACGCCAACGCCTGAGGCCTGCCGCTCTCGCTCTGATGCTTTAGCTCTGATGCTTCAGGTCTGGGCCGACATGAGTAACGCAAGACGCCCGCCATTCCAGTCTCGAGATTTCGAGCGGAATGGCGGGCGTCTTTTTTGGGTTTTTCTCAAGAATTTCTCAGGGCGTTCTCAGGCTAATTTCAGCCTGTTCAGCAGGGCGTCTGCACACCCTCAGCGATGCTCGCGCACTTCCAGCACATGCGTCATGGCCTGATGCTGCCCATCCCAGACATAGCGCAGGTGCGGCCCCTGAATGGGGATACTGACCGCCGGCGGACGCAGAATGGCGGCGCACTCGGCGCCTGCATCCACCTGGGCGTGGCGCACGCTTGGATAGAGCAGGCCAAAGCTGCCAGCCTCTCGCAACCTGGCGGCAAAGGCCTGGCCGGCAGGGTAGCTGGCCATGTCTGGCTGACAGAGGGCGTCATGGCCCTCGCGAATGTCATGCAGTGACTGTGTCACGCGATTGACGTAACTGCGCATGGTCATTTCCTGGCTGGGCTGCGCGGTATCGGCCAGAAAGCGCGCCATGTGGAAGCGGGTCTCGCTGATCGCGGTATCCAGCGTACTGGCGCAGTAATAGACCCCGAAACTGCCATCGGTGAAGCGCGAGGCACGCCCGATGTGAGTGAAGGCCGCCATCACCGGCGTGGAACCCGGCCCGCTGATGCGGTCTTGCGGCGCGACACGGCTCAGTTCGCCGGCTTCTTCACGCAGGCGGTCATTGGTCAGCGCCTCGATGGCAAACGCCATCTCCAGCTCATCAGGCTCGAGAATGTCCTCGAATACCGAAATGGGCGGGAAGGCGCTGGAGATCACGCGCCAGGCGTTCTGCCAGTCCGGCAGCGTCAAGGGGGGCAGGGCAGAGTCATCGGCATGCTTGCCTTCGCTCGTCCATTCGCTCATCCACGCACTCCGTCGAGATAACGGCGAGTGTCGGCCAGCGAGACCACTTGCCCGGCCAGCATGTAGTCCAGCGCACTCTGGCCATTGAAGGGCGCCGCACGATTGGGGCGACGTACCCATTCATGGGCCATCTCGGGCGTATTGCTGAACAGGATGCGCAGGGCCTTGTGGATCCCCATCACGTAGGAGATACGCTCCAGGGTGTCGTTGGGCAGGCGTACTTCCGGCAGCTTGCGGTACTTGTGGTAGGTGGTGGTGCCGATGCCCCCTAACAGCACGCGCTGATCCGCCGCGCTGCACTGCCACTTCTCCATGATGTTGAAGAAGGACTTGAGGGCAACGCGGCCCGCACCAGGGCTGGTCGGCGACACACGATCGAGGGCGGCTGCGGTGGACATGACATTCTCCTGCTGACTGACGATGGCGTCACAGCTGACGCCATACACATGTGAATGATAACACAGAAATACTTCACATGCGCACAGACATCCACAAGACTCCGCCGCTCGCAGGGCACACGACCCGGTCACTCGCAAGGCGCATGCCCTCAAGGCCTGGGCGCGCCATCCTGATCATGCGCATCGCAGCAGCTGGCAGACGAGGCGCGCCCCTTGCGCGGTGGCACCGGGTCCACGCCACCCGGCCCGCCCAGCGGGTGGCAGCGCGACAGACGCCTGGCGGTGAGCCAGCACCCCTTGAGAGGCCCGTGCACCTTGATGGCCTCCAGCCCATAACTGGAGCAGGAGGGGTAGAAGCGACAGCGCGGCCCCAGCAGTGGGCTGAGCACCAGCTGATAGCCGCGCAGCAAGCCGGTCAGCAGGCGCGTCATTACCGACGACATGCCGCGCCTGAGGTAGTGGCGACGTTCAGGCGTTGCCATACAGGGTGTTCGGATCAATGATCGGCGGATCGGTAATCTCGGCACCTTCCACATCCAGGCGCCAGTAGAAGCAGCTCTTGCGGCCGGTATGGCAGGCAGGGCCTGTCTGATCGACCTTGACCAGAAGGGTGTCGCCATCACAGTCCAGATGTGTACTGACCAGCTTCTGCTGCTGGCCCGAGCTCTCACCCTTGCGCCACAGCTTGCTGCGCGAGCGAGAGAAGTAGCACACGCGACCGGTGGAGAGCGTCTCGCGCAGAGCTTCGGCGTTCATCCACGCCATCATCAGTATCTCGCCGCTGTCATGCTGTTGTGCGATGGCGGGAATCAGACCGTCGCCATTCCAGGGCAAGGCCTCGATCAGCGTTTCCAGCGCGACCTTCTCGCCGACGTCGGCATTTTCCAGCGATTTGAGCAGTCCATCCTGAGCCATCGGGGTGTTTCCTTGCAGAGTCCATATCGAAGCCCCCTCAAGCGTCATGTCACGCCGGTAGGGGCTCACGCAGTATTCAGTGTCACAAGCCGCGAATCAGCGACGCAGTCCGCCACGGGCGCTGCGCCAGATGAGCGACAGCAGGTAGGCGATGCCGGCCACCAGCACGATGGTCGCGCCGGCGGGCAGGTCGAACTGCCAGGAGAGCGCCAGCCCGCCGGTGGTGAAGGCCATGGCCGCCAGGCTCGCGATCACGATCATCATGCCCAGTGAGCGCGCATGATGGCCGGCAAGCGCGGCAGGCAAGGACAGCAAGGCCAGCACCATGATCAACCCCACCGCCTGCAACAGCAGCACGACGGTGATCGCCACCATTACCAGCAGCAACAGGTAGAGCGTCTTGACCGGGACGCCGCGCAGACGTGCGAACTCCTCATCGAAGATCACCGCAGTCAGCGGGCGATGCACCAGCAACAGCACCAGCGCCAGGCCTCCCACCATCCAGGCGAGGGTACCGATGGCCTCCGCGGGCACCAGCAGCAAGTTACCGAACAGGTAGCTCATCAAATCGACCTTGTAACCCGGGGTCTGACTGATGAACAGGATGCCGGTGGCCATGCCGATGGCCCACAGCGCACCGATGACAGTGTCTTCCTGATCAAAGCCCTTGAGACTGATGTAGCCGATCAACAGCGCGGCAAGAATGGCGCTGATGAAGGCGCCGACCAAGGGACTTGCGCCCATGAAGTAGGCGATCCCCATGCCGGCGAGCACGGTATGGGCGATTCCCCCCGCCAGATAACCGATGCGGCGCACCACGACATAGGGGCCGACCAGGCCCGCGGCAAGACTGGCCAGCAGACCGGCGAAGAGGGCATTCTGGAGAAAATCCTGGCTGCCCAGGGCGGTAATGAAATTCATGTAGTGTAAGCCTAGAGCGCAGAGCGGGCGACGTGAAGGAAGTGAAACAGGTCAGAGGGACAGTCACCGGCCGCGGCATCAGTGATGGTGATGGATCATCTGGACGTGTTCGCCATAGAGCCGCTCGATCGATTCAGCGGTGAGTGCCTCGGTGTCATGGACGATCATCTTGCGGTTGAGGCAGGCGACCCGATCGACGTAGTCACTGATGAAGCCGAGATCGTGACTGATCACTACCACGCTCATGCGGTTGGCCAAGCGATTGAACAGCTCGAACAAGGAGCGCTCGCCGTCGCTGTCGACACTCGCGGTGGGCTCATCAAGCAGCAATAGCTGAGGCTCGGCCGCCAGGGCGCGGGCGATCAGCACACGCTGCAGCTGACCGCCGGAGAGGGCATCGATATGTCGACGGCGCAGGTGACTGATACCGACTTCTTCCAGCACGGCACCGATCGCCTCACGGTCCGAACGTGGCCAGGGGCCCCACTGACGGCGACGCCCCTGACGTCCCATCAGCACGACATCTTCCACGCGAATAGGGAAGCGTTTCACGAAGTTGGCAAACTGTGGCACATAGCCGATATGTCGCGCGGCAGCCTGAGGCGTCCGCCCGAGCACGCCAACACAGCCAGCTGCTGGCTTGTGAAGACCGAGTATCAGCTTGAGCAGTGTACTCTTGCCGCCACCGTTGGGCCCGATGAGCCCCACGATCTCGCGAGCCCCGACCTGAAAGTCGACATCATCGAGAATGATCTGCTCGCCATACCGGAAGGTTACGCCGCGAATATCAATGGCATCCGGTGCATCTGCCGGTACCGGGCGAAAGACCGGTCCGACACTGCGCCCGGTGGCTGTCGCCTCCGGATGGCTGTCCGTGCGCGGGCGCGCGACGGAGGTGGGGCTGACCATGGCGTAAGCTACCTCGTTGCAACGCAGACGGGCGCATGAGCGCCCGTCTGCCTTTTCGATGGGGCGCGGTATTGTGCAAGATCAGACGATATGCGCAATACCTCGCCGGAAATTACTGGCGATCAGTCAACTCAAAACCCGCCTTGAGTGCTGCGGTGGCGTGCTTCAGGTTGTCGAGATAGTCCTCTGCCAGCGGGTCCAGTACGGCCACTTCGGCCTCCAGGGAGCTGGCGATCCGCTTGGCCGCCGTCTGGGAGAACTGCCCCGAGACAAAGATGGTACCGATATTCTCATCCTTGGCACGCGTGATCAGCGTGGCCATCTCGCGCGGCGTGGGCTCACGGCCACTGACTTCAATGGCATGCTGCTCGAGCGAGTAGCGGTCCGCGAAATAACCGAAACTGGGATGGAAGATCAAGAAATTGCGGCCCTTGTAGGGAGCCAGCATCTGCGCGATCTGCTCATCCAGCTCGCTCAAGGACTTGAGCAAACGCTGCTCATTGGCATCTATCTCGCTGGCATGCTGCGGCAGGCGTGCCTCGAGCACCTCGGCGGAACGCTCGACGACGGTTTGCATGCGCTGAGGGTCCAGCCAGAGGTGGGGATCGGCTTCGCCGAGATCGCCATGCTCGTGCTCGTCATGATCCGCGTGGACTTCATGCTCATGCTCGTCGTGACCCGCGTGGGCTTCATGCTCATGCTCGTCGTGATCCGCGCGGGCTTCATGCTCATGCTCGTCATGATCCGCGTGGGCTTCATGCTCATGCTCGTCGTGATCCGCGTGGGCTTCATGCTCATGCTCGTCGTGATCCGCGCCATGATCATGATGATGCGCTTCGCCACTGCCGAAGTGGCGTGTATTGAGGCCCTCCTCAAGATGCACCACTTGCATGTCGGCATTGTTCTTCTCGAGACGCGGCAACCAGACTTGCTCGAAGGGTACGCCAATGGCGAGATAGAGGGGAACCGTCGACAGCTCGGCCACCTGGCGCGGGGTCGGGTCGTAGGCGTGCGGGTTGTCGCCCGGCTTGACCAGCGTGGTGATCTCGACATGCTCACCGGCCAACTGATCGACCATCCACTCGATGGGGGGTACGCTGACAGCTAAATGTAGAGGAGCACCGTCCTGGGCGTGAGCGGCAGGTGTGGAAAGCGCGGCAAGCGCGCCCAGCACACTCAGCGGCAGGGCACGCGCGGCCCGCGGACCCAGCGTGCGCTGGATTCGGGACAGCAGCTTTTCACACAACACTTGGCGAGACGCCAGGGGAGAGCCCACATGCATACTCATGACACCACTTCCTTGCTAGTGATCACGGCCTGATGCGGGCAGGGCGTGCCGAGAACCGGCACGCCAGGACCGCTATCAGCCGCGGTTGAACGAGAGACGCTGGCCGTTGGCCAACGGATTGACGGTCTTGCCGTCGTAGGCTTTCACGCCATTGACGAAGGTCGCATCGATACGTGCCTTGAAGGTCACGCCATCGAAGGGGCTCCAGCCACACTTGTAGAGCACATTGTCACGCGTGACGCTGGTCTCGCCATTGAGGTCGACCAGCACGAGGTCAGCGAAGGCCCCTTCACGGATATAGCCGCGATCGACGATGGAGAAGCGATCCGCCACGTTGTGACTGGTCTTTTGCACCAGGGTCGCCAGGTCGTAGATGCCGTCCTGAACCTGGTCGAGTAGTGACAGCAGGGCATGCTGCACCAGCGGCAGGCCGGAAGGCGCCTTGAAGTACGGGTTCTGCTTCTCTTCCCAGGTATGCGGTGCGTGATCGGTGGCGATGATATCGATACGGCCATCCATCACGGCAGCGCGCAGGGCGGCGCGGTCTTCAGCGGTCTTCACTGCCGGGTTGCACTTGATCAGGCTGCCACGGGTGTCGTAATCGGCGTCGCTGAACCACAGGTGGTGCGCGCAGACTTCGGCGGTGATCTGCTTGCCCTTCATCGGCCCGGCTTTGAACAGCGCCATTTCCTCGGCGGTGGTCAGGTGCAGGACATGCAGCTGGGTACCGTTGCGGGTCGCCAGATCGATCGCCAGACGGGAGCTCTTGATACAGGCTTCGCGCGAGCGGATCAGACCGTGTTCGGAGAAGGGCACATCTTCCCCGAAACGCTCACGCCAGCGCGCTTCGTTCTCGAGAATCATCGGCGTGTCTTCGCAATGCGTGACGATGGGCGTCGGTGCATGTTTGAAGATGCCTTCGAGAATCTCAGGGTCATCGACCAGCATGTTGCCGGTAGAGGCGCCCATGAAGATCTTGATGCCGCAGGTCTGGTTCGGGTCCAGCGTCTTGATCGCTTCCAGGTTGTCGTTACTGGCACCCAGATAGAAGGCATGGTTGGCATGGGCACGGCCGGCCGCCACGGCGAACTTGGCCTCCAGTGCATCGCTGTCCAGGGTCGCCGGCTTGACGTTGGGCATGTCGAAGAAGGTCGTGATCCCCCCGGCCACGGCAGCGGCTGACTCGGTGGCGATGTTGCCCTTGGCGGTCAGACCCGGCTCACGGAAGTGTACCTGATCATCGATCATGCCCGGCAGCAGATGTCGGCCAGCGGCATCAATCACTTCACGTGCATCGAGATGAGACAGGTCGCTGGCGATGGCGTGAATACGCCCGTCCTTGATGCCCACATCCTGAGTGGAAATGGTGCCTTCATTGACGACCTGCGCCTGCGTGATGCGGATGTCCAGCATATGACGTCCTCCGTGGGGGGGGCAAATGTTATATCGTACCAAAAGCGCTCGCAAGCGCCGTTCACTGGGCGTTTTCTGCCAAGGAAGCTGCTGGAGAGGTGCACTCCTTGCAACGCCCCTCGAGTTCGATGGTCTGGCGTTCGATCGAGAAGCCATGGCGATCGGCGCTGGCGACAAGCCGGGTGCCGAGATCGTCATCATGCATTTCCTCGACACGACCACAGCCGCGGCAGATCAACAGCTGAAAGCCGTGCTGATGTTCCGGGCAGTGGCAGGCAAGGTAGGCATTGAGTGATTCGATGCGATGGACAAGGCCCTGTTCGAGCAGGAACTCCAGTGCACGATAGATCGTGGGAGGGCGGGCAGCGCCATGTTCCTTGGCGAGCTGATCCAGCAGGTCATACGCCTTGAGTGCGCCATGACTGGTCGCGATCATTTCCAGTACACGTCGCCGAATCGGCGTAAATCGCACACCGCGCGCCAGACATTGACGTTCGGCCTGGTCGATCAGCGAAAGTGGCTCTGGCATGAAGAATCCTGAGTGTCGTGAATCCCGGATGTCAAAAGGCGTCAAGCGCGAAGAGAATAAGGGCGTCAGCGCGCAGCCTGAATGACCAGATGCTTATTCTAGGGCAATTGGACCATGACGGGCCACCGGCAAAGGCATCGGGGCTGCGTGAGTCACTCAAAGGCAACGCACGGTGCGGGAGCCGACATGAAGTCGTGGACAACAGAACAATATGATATAACATAACAATAATGGCTTTCTGGTCGCGATGATAGACCACCGACCATCCCTGACAGGAGAATTACATGGCCCAGTTCGAGGCGCTGCACCCAACCCTTCACACACGGCCCGTGCCACCCCCGGCGGCCAGCTCGTCACCTTCGACTCTCGCGTCGGCGCCAAGGCCCGCAACCCATTGGCATATCGGGCACGAGGCACATGACCTGGGAGCCATCTTCGATCCCGATATCAGTCTGGCCGTGATGCAACGCCGCATCGATGCGGCATTGAAGATGGCGGTCAAGGCTCAGTCCTCGGGTGCCTACCCGCTGCGCATGCGCTGGCGTGGACCGATCAGTGATATGCGTGAGGCGCTGGAGCGCTACCTTCCCGCACCGGATGCCGGGGCTGCGCTGATAGATGATATCCGTGTGCTGGGTGAGGCCATGGGCGAACTCTTCGAGGTCAAGGATATCGGCATGCGACTGGAGATGACCCAGAGCGCCATGTGCCCGCGCTTTCATGTCGATCGCATCCCGGTCAGATTGGTGACGACCTACGACGGCCCGGGCACCCAGTGGCTGCCGGAACATGCCGCCGACAGACTGGCTCTGGGCCACGGCCAACCCGGCCATCAGGACATCTGCCTGGCCCCTGGCGAGATACATGAGCTGCGCCCGGGCAGCCTGGCGTTGCTCAAGGGCGAGTGCTGGCCGGGCAACGAAGGGCGAGGGCTGATCCATCGCTCACCGGTGGTGCCCAATGGCAGTCGCCTGATGTTGAGCATGGACCCCGGCTGAGCTGAGGCCAAGTGAATCATCAAACAAGAACACCCCGCCAAGGCGGGGTGTTCTTGTCTTTACCGATGGCACGTCAACGGATCAGTCCGCGATCGGCGCCATGCCGACAGTGGCGACATCTTCCTTGCTGCGCGAAAAGTGCTTGCGCGCAAAGGCGACACGCTCGGCGACCGGCACACCGTCGGGCTGACGCTCGATCAGCTCGAGTCGCTTGCGCAGGCCCTCGCCATTGGCCATCTGGATGGCCAGCCCCGGACGGGCGTTGAGCTCCAGCAGCATCGGGCCATGACGACGATCCAGCACCATGTCGGTGCCCAGATACCCAAGTCCGGTCATCTCGTAACAGCCGGCAGCCAGCTCGAGCAGGGTGTCCCACTGCGGCACCTTGAGCGAGAAGATATCGTGCCCGGTATCGGGGTGCGCGAACTGCGGGCGATCGTACTGCACGCCGCGCACCGCCCAGCCACTGCCGATATCCAGCCCGACACCGACCGCGCCCTGGTGAAGGTTGGCCTTGCCATCCGAGGCCGCCGTCGACAAGCGCATCATCGCCATCACGGGATAGCCCTTGAAGACAATGACACGAATGTCCGGCACACCCTCATAGGTGAACTCGGCGAAGGCCTGATCGAAGGAGATCAAGCCTTCGACCAGCGCCACATCCGGTGAGCCGCCCAGCGAATAGAGCCCTGACAGGATATTGGAGACGTGACGTTCCATGTCGGCACGCGTGATGCGCGCGCCGCTGGGCTTCACATACTCTTCGCCATCATGGTGCTCGATGACGAGGATCCCCTTGCCGCCTGAGCCCTTGGCCGGCTTGATCACGAAACCGGCGTGATCGCGCACCATGTCGACGACACGCTCGACCTCGAACTGGCTGGCGACCTTGCCGATCATCTCCGGCGAGGCCAGGCCGTACTTCTGGCACAACAGCTTGGTCTGCAGCTTGTCATCGACCAGTGGATAGAGACGACGGTCGTTGTACTTCGAGATGTACCCGATGTTGCGGCGATTCATGCCGACAACCCCCCGGGCGCGCAAGGCGCCCGGCGTGGTCCAGTTGCGAGACAAGCGATTCAACCATGACGAGAGCATTTCAATCCTCCGTCAGCGGCTTGAAGCGGCGCAATTCCAGCAGACGATAGCCGGTGTAGTTGCCGAGCAGCAGGATGAAGGCCATCAGCACCAGTTGCAGACCGAGGAAGTTGAAGGTCAGGTGACGCACCCACGGATTGTTCATCGCCAGATAGGCCAGCACGGCGGTCAGAAGGCTGCCCCCACCTTGCTTGAGCACTTCCTTGGGACCTTCCTCTTCCCACAGGATCGACATGCGCTCGACGGTCCACGACAGGATGATCATCGGGAAGAAGGTGATGGTCAGGCCGGCGTTCAGGCCGAAGCGATAGGCGAGTACCGAGAAGATGGAGATGATCGCGATCACCGTGATGATCACCACCGAGACCCTCGCCACCAACAGCAGATTGAGCCGCGACAGGTAACTGCGGATCACCAGGCCCGTCGAGACGATCAGCAGGAAGCCGATCAAGCCGGTCACCAGGCTTGTCTGGATGAAGGCGAGGGCAATCAATACCGGCATGAAGGTACCGGAGGTCTTGAGGCCGACCAGTACACGCAGCAGCACCACGACCAGCGCGCCGATCGGGATCAGCAGGATGGTCTTGAACAGCGCCTGCTCTTCCAGAGGCAAGGAGTGGATCGAGAAGTTGAGCAGCTCGTCATTGGCCAGCTTGTTACGCACCGCGACGGCCGCCGGCTCGTTGTGACGGATCATCGAGAAGCTGACGCGGGAATTCACGCCACCTTCAACTTCCAGCATCGGCGCGCCACGACCTTCCCACAGCAGCAGGTTGTCCGGCTCACCTTGCTTGCCAGTTTCCGGGTTGATCAGCACCCAGTCGGTGTTGATGTCCCCAGCAGCGGCGCCATCGATCTCCACCGCCTCGTTGCCTTGCGGCGTTTCGGCGAAGACCTGCAGCCAGGACGAGACCGTCTGGCGACGACGACCGTCTTCCAGGCTCAGGCCGCTGACCAGACGCGCACTGACACCGGCCTCATTGAGCAGGCGCAGCATGAGCTCGGGACGCTCGAACTGGGTCAGCAGCAGGCGCGCATTCTCGCCCTGACGCTGATTGTCGAACTGTTTGATCAACTCGCGGGCGAAGGTGAAGGAATCGGCACTGCGCTCACGGGCCTGATCGATGACCTGGGCCGCGGCAGTATCGTAGGGACGCTCCCAGGAGACTTCCTGAGGGGCCGGCAGGCGCTTGATGGCCGCAGGGGTCGCGTTGTCGGACTCCAGCATGGTCACGGTGTAATACAGCAGCTGCGAGCCTGCCGCTTCACGGATCGACCATTCCGCACGACGGCCCGGCAGGTCATCCAGATAGGACAGCCCGAAGCCCGAGGACGCCGTGTTCTCGGTGAGAACGCTGTAGCCTTTCTGGTTTTCCGGCAGCGCCAGCGACGCCTTGACCGGACCGCCAGTGGCCGTGAAGGCCACCTGGGCTTCGATATCCCACACTTTTTGCTGTGCACCGGGTACCCAGGGCACATCAAACGAAATATGGCGATAGGCGGTCAGGCCCACACCGATCAGCATCAACAGGCCGACCAGAAGATAGAAAGCAAAACGCGACATGGGAGTCCTTGAAATGTCTGGAGCAGTCATGATGGCTCGGTGGCGCACCGAGCCATGTCAGGCAGCGAAGCCGGGCAAAGGAGACAGGAGGGCGCTTGCCACTCAGTCCCGGTTGCCTTCGTTCGGGTCCTCGTCCTTGGCCGCTTCGTTACTGGGTGCACTGCCCGGATACTCCGGACGTGCATTGATGAAGGTACGGCTGACGTCCACCGCAGCGATGTCCATCATGAAGCGACGGCCCAGCAATACCGGATAGGTGAGCTCACGACGATCATTGAGGGTAAACTCGACCTTCTGCTTGATGTCACCCAGTGTCATCAACAGGCTGACGACGGGACGCTCTTCGCGGCCGGAGGCCTGGATGATGGTCACCGTGCGGCTGACCTGGGCTTCGACCCACTTGTCACGATCGCCCGACACGAAATACTTGCCGTCATCCCGCAGTGCGAGCTTGAACTTGACCCACTTGGCGCCGTCGCGCTCGAATTCGGTGATATCACGCGCCGACAGCGACGAGGTATTGGCGCCGGTGTCGACGCGTGCCTTGAAGTAGCTGCTGATGCTCGGGAAGCCGACCCACTCGACGCGCCCAAGCAGGGTCTTGTCGAGGATGGGGTTGTCGGTCACGGCCTTGCAGGCTTCCACGGCCTGCGGCTGTGCGGGCTGTTCCATCTCGGCATGGATCTGGCGCAGCTGACTGCCGACTTCTCGCACGTCACGACGCAGAGAGCGGCTCAGCGCCTGCTGGTCGGCAAGTTGCTGCTGTTGGACGTTGCATTGGCCTGCCAGCTGTTCCTGCAGGGCATCGATGCGTTGCGAGAAGGCATCTGGCGTCAATACCGGTTTCTGCGGTTGCGGTTGTGCCGGGACGCAGCCGGCCATGACGACGACACTGGTCAAGGAAACAGGCAATAGCAGCTTGCGGATCAGCATAGGGGAGAAGGTTCCTGTTCAGCCTTGCTGCCGCTCTACAACCTGTGTGAACGGCAGACATAATTCTTGTCCATCGTCAGTCAGCACACTGATCCGACGATGCCTGGGTATTCCCTTGTATAGCTTTGGCGTTCTAGCACCGAAGCGTTACTGGAGGCGATCATACGTAGCCCGAATGGTGACTGTCCACGTTTCAGCAACTGACGCCGAGCCATTTCCTGCGATTCACCAACGTAGCGATCACTTTCTGTCGCCAGTCGAGGACAGACCACACAAGGTCCCACCAGTCGTGGGTCAGAGCCGCTGTCAGCCGGCTGTAGATATAACGCCAGCTTGGCTTGCGTCGTTTTCAGGTGACGAAAACCTTGATGGAATTCAATCTGCAGACAGGACTAACCTTCGCGGCAACTTGCACAGCCAGACCTCACTGTTTGCGCATTGTTCAGGATGCCACTGCATCATCAGCGCGGGATCACAGCATGGCAACGACACGATCTCGGATGCGAGTGCGCCGACGAAGCGAGCCAGACTGTCGCCAAACTGATCAAATGCAGGCCACTCAGCAAAAGATAGGCGGGAACGTCGACTGACTCCATCGGCTGACTTTAATGACAAGCAGAACGAGGTTCACAAGCAGCTATGCAGAAGCTGTCATGCACGCGGAGGAGGCCAGGTGCCTGAAGATCGACGCTCAAGCATTGATGCACACACAGCTTTAGCATGCTCACGAAACGTTGTATTTAACATAATATATATTACACGAACAATCACCTGCAGGACCCATAAGTGAACCTAAGCACCCGCATGGCCGGCTGCTTTGGTTCATCTGGCAAGGCCCATCAGGTCAAGTTCGTCGGGCCAGGCTCAGCGAGGTGGACCTGTCGGCTTGCATCAGCGATGGCCTGTTTCACGATCCAAGTGCCAAGCAGCCCGTTGCTCAGGAGCGCGAATAAACTTATCCTTGATACAACTCACGCACAATCGTTGTATAATAATTACGGCCACATGTAATCCACGCCGCAGATCTTGTCACCCAACATTGCCGCGCACCGTGATGACTCACGGATGGGCGCGAACCGGAGTCAGCGATGCCCTTCTTCACATCCTGTCTGTCAGCTAGCGCTGGATTCATGCACAACGGCATTCGTTGCATCAGCGGCCGCGCAGCCGTGTTGATCATGGCAGCGGGCTTGTCAGCCTGTAGCGGACCTCAGATAGAAGATTACGCGGGCAGCGGCCCTGAACTTCGCATCGATGACTACTTCCTGGGCCATACACGTGGCTGGGGCATGGTGCAGGATTACCGTGGTGAGGTGACGCGGCGGTTCGTGGTCGATGTCATCGGCAGCATGCAAGGCAATCAGCTGATTCTGGAGGAAGACTTCGTCTATGCCGATGGCGAGACGCAACACCGCCGCTGGACCTTTACCCCTGCGGGTGATCGCCAATGGATCGGTCGAGCGGCAGATGTGACGGGCGAAGCGACAGCGACGACCCGCGGTAATGCCTTGCGCATGAACTACGTGCTCCAGGTACCGATCGACGACAGTACTTGGGAGTTCAGCATGGATGACTGGATGTATCTGCAACCGGATGGTCGCATCCTGAACCGGACCTCGATGCGCAAACTGGGCCTCGAAGCCGCTAATATCACCTTGGCATTTCAGCGCTGCCCCTGTGACTCACCAGCATCTGAGCCGAAATGACAGCTCTTGCGCGGCAGTTATGTTGGCCCCTGATGGCTTCAGTCCTTGAAAGCACCAGCCTTTGTCGATTCCAGCGCCTGACAGCCCAACTCTCAAGAGGCACCGGAGCCACCCGCATGCTGTTCGAGCGATGTCTCCACCTTGGACAACCACTTGCCGTAATCGTCTTCTGGCGCCATCGGCACTCCAAAAGCGTATCCCTGCAATTGATCAAAGCCCAAATCAACCATTGCCTGACGCTGGCGTGAGTGTTCGATGCCAACTGCGATGGCGGATATATCCAGGGCATGCAATGCCGCCGTCCAGGCTTTCAACAGGCGCCCCTGACGCGTATCGGTCTGCAACAGACTGATCCAGTGCGGATGCAGTTTAACGCTGGTGATGGGCAGCATGCTTATTAGACGCAGGCTGTCATCCTCAGGGCCGAAACGGTCGACACAGAAACTGATACCGTCATTGGCCAGCGATTTCATCGCCAATACTAGTGGCTCCGGCGTCGCGGAAAGACTCTCGACACCGCTGATATCAAGGCGCAGGCAATTTCCCTTGAGCCGGTAAAGACGCAGGACACGGCGCAGAGTATCGATATACTCGCTTTCGATCAGGCGCGACGCCGTGATATTCAGCGACAGAGGTAACAACATGTCGTTACCCTTCCTGGTCGCCAGCCACTGGCTGAGCAAGCCGCAGCTTTTGCGCAGCACCCAGATATCGAGCTCCTCATCCAGCCCCGCGTGTCTGGCGATGCGCAACATCTGATGGGGTGTGATCCAGCGGTTCTTGTCTTGCCAGCGCAGCAGCACTTCCTGACCGCTGAGGTCTTGGCTGCCCGCAGTGACGATGGGCTGTAGATGGATGCACAGCTCATTGTCACGCAGCGCCTGGGCAAAGCGGTTATTCATCTCGAGGCGCAGATTGAGGTTGTCCGTGAGATCCGCGAGCTGGACGCCCTTCTCTTTTGGCGCCCACTCACTGGCACAATCAAGCTCCTCTTCTACCACGCCGATTAGTTCCGCCGCTGACATGCTGTCGCTTACAAAGGTGCCTGCTCCGATCAGTAAATCAGGTCGGGTATTGGCGGAGAGATGCAATAACCAAGGCTGTTCCACGAAGCGATGCCAGCGCATGCCATGCAAGGCCTGGTCACGCGGCAACAGGATCATCAGGGTATCTTCGCTAATGCGCCCCTTGAGCAGGCTCTCATCATCGAAATTTTCATTGAGCTGGTTGGACAGGGACTGCAGAACTCCTTCGTAGAAGTCGACGCCCTGCTGCTTGCGCAGTCTTTCAGCATTTGTCAGCTTGAGCAGAATGACTTGTATCGGCCCTTGGCTTGCATATTCTTCCAGCCAAGCAGACATTTTATGAAGAAAGCGCCCACGCAGGCTGTAGCCGGTGATGGGGTCGATATTGGCTTGCAACGTAGCGCGTGCTCGTTCTCCCAGCAGCGAATCGAGCTGGATCAGCTCATTCTCGACCAACAGGGCACAACGCTCCAGCCGCTTCAGCTGGGCCGTATCCAGTTGACGGGGCTTGTGGTCGATCAGGCACAGAGTCCCCAGCGGCAGGCCGCTGCTGTCACGCAGCACGGCACCCGCGTAGAAGCAGACATGCGGTGGCCCCGTCACCAGGGCGTTATCAAAGAAGCGCTCATCCTGACGCGCATCATTGACGATCAGAAAGCGCTCTTCATGCAGCGCGTGGGCACAGAAAGCGAGATCCCTGTCCGTCTGCCGTGCATCCAGCCCACAATGGGCCTTGAACCACTGGCGGTCTTCGTCCACCAACGACACAAGGCAGATGGGCACATCAAAGATATCAGCGACCAGTCGCGTCAGATCGTCATAGCGTTTTTCATGGTCACTATCCAATACATGCAGCGAATGCAGGCTATTGAGGCGCTCTTCTTCACGCGGATGAGGTGCCGCCGGCCTGAAGCCGGGCCGGCCACCCGGCGCGAGGGTCGTCTTTGCAGCGGAATCTGCCATGGCATACTGCCTCGTTGGTACTTCTATGAGATATAACCGCATGTTCGTACTTGAGCATACCCGCCTCCACTGTTGACTGGCAGAATCGGCAACTGGCGATTCACAAACGATAATTGAGCGTGTAAATCACTGAATGCATTGCTGTGTGGCAATATCGCAGCGATTTCTCGCCATCACGACACAAAAGCCCCGTAGCAAGGCTACGGGGCTTTCTGGTTGACGCTTGTCCTTTTGAGCTCAGACGCTTCGCACCTCACTCACGAAGAGACAGGGTTTCAGGCTTCAGCGGGTGCATAGGAGCCATCTTCACGATGGACTTCCTTGCCGGTCAGGCCCGGGGTGAACACACACGCCAGGTGCATGGTCTTGGTAGCACGCAGCAAGTGATCATCATGCTCGTTGAGGATATAGATGTCGCCCGGCTTGATCGGCCAGATCTTGCCATCGGCCAAGGTTTCGACCTCACCCTCACCTTCCATGCAATACACCACTTCATAGTGATGCTTGTAATGGATGTGGGTCTCGGTGCCTTCAAAGATGCGGGTGATGTGGAACGAACACTTGCCGCCATCTTCATCGAGCAGCAGGCGCGTGCTATCCCAGTTGCCATTCTCGGCCTTGACCAGACGATCAGTGTTGCGAGCTTCTTCGAGATTGCGAACGATCATGTGTTTTCCTCACTAGGCTGCCTGACATCGACAGCTGACAGATGGCGATTACCGAAACGAAGGGGTGACCTGGATGGGCAATCGGTGGGGATGGCAAACCAAGGGTTCGCCAACGACCCGCGGGACGCCGATGACCGGGCGCCCCGCGGGAAGACAACGTTACTTGGACAGCACTGCGGCAGCGCTTTCCTCGATGATATCGAGGGCTTCCAGCAGGTCTTCGTCACGGATGGTCAGCGGGCACAGGCACTTGACGACCTGACCGGAGTGACCACTGGTCTCGATGATCAAGCCCTGATCGAAGCAGCGTGAGGTGATGGCATCGGCCAGCTCACCGTCACGGACATCGATACCGCGCATCAGGCCACGGCCCTTCTCGTGCGCTTCAAAGCCGTTCTCGCGGGCCTTGGCGGCAATCTTCTGGAAGCGATCTTCGACGATACGACCCTTGCGCTGGATATCGCGCTCGAACTTGTCATCGCTCCAGAAGTGGCGCAGCGCGGCGGCGCCGGTCACGAAGGCCAGGGCGTGGCCACGGAAGGTGCCGTTGTACTGGCTCGGCTTCCACTGGTCCAGCTCGGGACGCATCATCACCATCGCGAACGGCACACCGGAGGCAGACAGCGACTTCGAGTTGCAGACGATGTCCGGCACGATGTTGGCGTGCTCGAAGCTGAAGAACTTGCCGGTACGGCCACAACCCGCCTGGATATCATCGACGATCAGCAGGATCTTGTGCTCCTTGCACAAGGCATCCAGACGCTGGAGCCATTCGATGGAGGCCGGGTTGATCCCACCTTCACCCTGTACGGTCTCGACCAACACTGCTGCCGGGCGATCCAGACCGCTGGAGGAATCCTTGAGCAGCTTGTCGAGGTAGGCAACGGTGTCGATGCCCTCACCCATGTAGCCATCGTAGGGCACGAATTGCGCACCCTGCGCCGGCAGCCCCGCCGCATCACGGAACTTGGCGTTACCGGTGGTGGCCAGTGCCCCCATGGTCACACCATGGAAGCCGTTGGTGAACGACACGATGTTGTGGCGGCCGGAAACCTTGCGCGCCAGACGAATGGCGGCTTCGACCGCGTTGGTGCCGGTCGGCCCCGGGAAGTGGACCTTGTAGTCCAGACCACGCGGCTTGAGGATCACTTCCTCCAGCGCTTCGAGGAAATCGCGCTTGGCGGAAGTCCACATATCCAGACCGTGGATGATGCCATCATTGCTGATGTAATCGACCAGTGCCTTCTTGAGTGCCGGATGGTTATGCCCGTAGTTGAGCACACCGGCACCGGCGAGGAAATCGATGTAGCGCTTGCCGTCCTCGGTGAACAGGTGAGCATTCTGCGCCTTGGTGAAAACGGTCGGGAAAGAACGCGAATAAGTGCGTACCTCGGATTCCATCTGTTCGAGAATCTGCGTATTCATGCTGTCACCTCCCTGGTGATGGATGGCCGCGTACTAAAAGGCCATACCAGAATGTAAAGACGATCCAACGAATGACACTGCCCCCACCTCGCTAACACATGGGGTCAGCAGGAGATGTCACAACCTTCCTGTCGTGAACATCTGCCGAACGGGACGTGATTCTTCTCGACGACCGACACAAGAATCATGACGGCGTCCCGTCCAGGACTTCTTGCGGTTTGCTACCCGCCCTTGCTGCGCATGGGCCTTGATTGCACAAGAGCCTTGAGCGCGTCGAGCACTTAGATGTCGCTCGGCAGGAACGGGCCGATGCGCACCAGGTTTTCGGCAAGGTGCTCACCACCCAGCTGGTCTGAGGAGAAGTACTCACGCGAGTGCAGCGGCACCTGCCAGCGCTCGGCGAGGCGAGTGAACAATGCCCAGGATGCCTCGTTGTCGGGCGTGATGGTGGTCTCAAGATGACGCACGTGCGCCATTTCGGGACGCTTCATCACGGCTTCAATCAAACGACGTGCCAAGCCAGTACCACGCGCCTTCTCACCGACGGCGATCTGCCACAGGAAGAAGGTCTGCGGGGCGTCGTTGCGGGTGTAACCAGAAACAAAGCCGACGACCTCACCTTCCTCATCTGTCGCGATGGCACAGCTGTCACGGAACTGCGTGGCCAGCAAAACGTACGAATACCCTGAATTGAGGTCCAGCGGCGGGCAGGCCTTGACCAGCTCATAGATGCCCCAACCATCATCGGTAGTCGGCTGACGGATGAACAACGGCGCGCTGGCGCGGTTGATCACGGCATCGTGGGTGTGGTGGGCCAGGCCCTGAATCGTGGAAGTCATTGTCATGGTTTTCATAAAATATTTCGCAGTTGGCGAATTCGCTATAAACCATAACAAACTGTTATGGGTATCGCAAACCATAAATTATTCTTGTGAAGCGCATGGATAACACATGATTATCCAAAACCCGTATCGGTGAGCGTGCAGGCCTGGGCCTGGGCCAGTACCAGTACCGGGCAATACTCGCCCTTGCCCACCGCCCGCAGGTGGTTTGTCCCCACCAGACGCAAAACGGCGCCCCGAGGGGCGCCGTTAGATTGCCTGCTCATGCGGCATCTAGCCTTGCTATCGTTGCCAATGCCGCTGAGGCGGCTTCTGCATTAGTGCTCGAACCCTAGGCTTCCGTCACTGCTGTTTCTGCACATCACGCTTCTTGCTCGCGATCGCGACAATCTGGCCCAGCTCATCATGGCGGCTGAACTGCACCGCGCAATTGCGGCCTTCATTCTTGGCGGCGTAGAGCGCCATGTCCGCATTGTGTGATAGCTGTTCACGGTCGCTTCCATGCTGAGGTGCGATGGCAATCCCGATGCTGCAGCCCACTTCCAGCTTGTGCTCTTCATACAGGAATGGCTTGCCTAGGCTGTCGATGATGCGCTTGGCCAGCTGGGCGAGTTCGCCATGGCGACCCAGATTTGCCTGGATGTCGGCATTGTGGACCAGCACCACGAACTCATCGCCTCCCAGACGCGCGACAAAATCGCCCTTGCGCACCACCTGATTGAGTCGTTCCGCGATCACCTTGAGCGCCACATCCCCGGCAGCATGGCCATGGGTATCATTGATGGGCTTGAACTTGTCGATGTCCAGCATGAGACACGCCAGCTGCCCGCCTTCGTCACTGACGCTTTCGAGCCAATGCTCGACCCGCTCATAGAAATGCTGTCGATTGGGCAGCCCCGTCAGAGAATCATGCATCGCCAGTTGGGTGATGCGCTTCTTGTAGTTGTTGCTCTCGATGATGTTGTACTTGAACTTCTGCAACGCCCGCGCCATCTGGCCCACTTCATTGGTGTGCTGAGTACTATCGATCACCACGCTCACATCATCGTTGGCCAAGGTATTCATGGTCTGGGTTAGACGACGTATCGGCACCAGGACATAACGCCCGAACAGCCACATCGAGATGCCGATCAGCACCACGATCATCGCCAACGCCAGGCCATTGACCCATGGGGCCACCGTGGCCAACAGATTGAGCGTCTTGCCTACCGCAGCAGAAGTAGCCCCGATCCGCATGCGGGTTTCATGATCCAGCACCGCCAGTGCGTTAAGCGCTGGAGCATCGTTGACCTTGACTTGCTGATCGATCTCATGCGGCGAGAGCTCAGTCTGCTGATCATGTAACTGGCTGACCTTGTTCAAACGATCACTGTAGGACTGGATGACATCGGCAATATCACGGATAGCACGCTGCTCGGCCGTATTCATGCCCAGCGCACGATAAGCCGCCAGGGTGGCGCGCAGCGATTCGATGTCCTGCGCCGCCTGCTGACCGTAGATGGCGTCACTGCGCAGCACGTAATTCTTGAAGTGGTGGATCATCTCACCATAGCCGAGATCACGGCGCAGGTTGGCCACCAGGCGAGCCTTGCCCATGCCGTTCTCGAGCGGATTGTCATTGTCACGCAGCTCCGCGATGGAAATGCGCCGCAGGGTATTCAGCCCCGAGACGGCCTGGAAATCATCGATCTTGACCAACTTGTCGATATCGCCACTCGATCGCCCCTGCTCGATCATCGTGCGTATTCTAGGCACCATAAGCTCATAACGGCTGATAGTGGCACGCAGCCCCGCCACCGCATTTTCCTCCTCCTGGGTCAGTCCAAGGCTCTGGTAACGGCTCAGAGCGCTGCGAGCGGCACCGATCTCATTCTGCACCTCGCCGATCAGCGCGGGGTCCTGACGTAGCACGAGATTCTTGAAGTCATGCACCATGCCACCATAGCCCAGGGCCTTGGTCAGCTGACCTTCCAAGCGCGGCTTGTCAGAGCGCGCCTGCTGATATTCCTGCCAGTCATACTGCAGGTCGGACACGTTGCGGGTAATAAATGCCAACACGACCAGCAACACCAATCCCGCCAAGGCGGAAAGTGCACAGATAATGATGTTGATGGTGCGAAAGCGCAGGTTGGCCAGACTCATGAAGGCTATCTCTTGACGATGGGAGGAAACGTTCGACGTAAAACGTGTCACGCGGGCCAGCCGATGGGCACTGCCAGCATGAAAAAAATACTGCCACGATACCAGATAACCCTAATACTTCACTCAGCATCTTCACTGCGCCTTCCTTCATACGCCCCCCTGGCTTAGATGTTCCAGGCTCGCGCCAGATTGCCCCAGCCCCCTGATGGGCTTGACGTCGTACCCATAAAAAAATCTCCCACCGAAAATCGATGGGAGATTGCGCTTCTGACCTGTGCCTGAATCGCCTCTGGCGTTGGCCTGATCACACTCCTGAAGCCAGATCCGGCCTCAGCTGTAGTAAGCGTTGGTCGTGTCGGTATGATCGGTAACGTCACGGACACCGGTCAATTCCGGGATACGCTCCATCAACGTCTTCTCGACACCATCCTTCAGGGTCAGATCGACGGCGGAGCAGCCTTGGCAACCGCCGCCGAACTGCAGTACGGCGACCTGCTCTTCGGTCAGCTGCACCAACTTGATCTCGCCACCATGAGCCGCAAGCCCCGGGTTGATCTCGCTATAGAGGATATAGTTGATGCGATCTTCCAGCGGGCTATCCGCGTTGACCTTGGGCATCTTGGCGTTCGGTGCCTTGATGGTCAGCTGGCCGCCCATGCGATCGGCATTGAAGTCGACGGTCGCTTCTTCTAGGAAAGGCACGCTGTGCGTGTCGAGATAGACCTTCAGCTTCGGCAGATCCAGGATCTCATCCGTCGGCTCTTCCTCGCCCGGACGGCAATAGGCGAGACAGGTCTCGGCATATGGAGTGCCCGGCTGGGTGATGAAGATGCGCACGCCAATACCTTCGACGTTCTGCTTCTCGAGCAGCTCAGCAAGATACTCCTGGGCGCTATCGGTAATCTGGATGCTCTCACTCATGGCGCAGAGACTCTCTTGATGTCAGGTGACTAATGGCTCCATGTTAAGGAAAACCTGCTGCACTCGCAATCCTGAGCAAATCACTCGGGTTTGGTGCCCTGCGCGCGACCACTCCCTTTTGGGCACTCCTGACTGACTCATGTTGCGCATGAATCATGCTCATCGTGACGATTCTGTAGTCTGATACGATAGCCCCAACTGGCCAGGCGGGGTTTTCGTGAGCGAATCCCTCGCCGGCGCCTCTCAATAGCAATGAGTTCGCGCCTGTGGCGTGTGACTTTCTCGGCAAGATGCTGGCTTGGCAAAGCATTGGCTTGGCAAGGTACTGGCCTGGTAAAGAAAGTTGCCCGCTCGGGAAACAACGCGACAGGTCACGTACGCTGGAGTCCGTCATGGCGCAAGCCCAATCCCCTGTTCCTCATTCTCTGTCCTTGCCCGACGCGCTGAGCCAGGCGCTGCAGGAACGCATCCTGATCCTCGATGGCGGCATGGGTACCATGTTGCAGAGTTACGGGCTGGAGGAGGAAGACTTCCGCGGTGAGCGCTTCGCAGACTGGCCCAGCGACATCAAGGGCAACAACGATCTGCTGGCGCTGACCCGGCCAGACATCGTCGAGGCGATCCACCGCGCCTACTTCGAGGCCGGCGCCGACATCGTCGAGACCAACACCTTCAATGCCACTCAGCTGTCGCAGTCCGATTACGGCATGCAGGCGCTGGTTCACGAAATCAATCTCGAATCGGCACGCCTGGCGCGCAAGACGGCGGACGCCGTAGCCGCCGAGACTGGCATCCCACGCTTCGTCGCCGGGGTGCTTGGCCCGACCAGCCGCACCTGCTCCATCTCGCCGGACGTGAATGATCCCGCCAAGCGCAACGTCACCTTCGATATCCTCCGCGACAACTACCGCGAGGCCGCATTGGCGCTCTTCGAGGGTGGCGCGGATCTGATTCTGATCGAGACCATCTTCGACACCTTGAATGCCAAGGCGGCGATCTACGCCCTCGAAGAACTGTTCGATGAAGGCCATCCGCGGCTGCCGGTGATGATCTCCGGCACCATCACCGATGCCTCGGGACGTACGCTGTCCGGACAGACCACCGAAGCCTTCTGGAACTCGGTGCGTCACGCGCGCCCGCTGAGTATCGGCCTTAACTGCGCGCTGGGCGCCGAGGAGTTACGCCCCTACCTGCGTGAGCTATCCGAAAAAGCCGATACCTTCGTCTCCGCGCACCCTAACGCCGGCCTGCCCAACGAGTTCGGTGAGTACGATCAAACACCGAACGAAATGGCCGAGATCATCGGCACCTTCGCCGCAGATGGTCTGCTCAATATCATCGGCGGCTGCTGTGGTTCCACGCCGGAGCATATCCGTGCAGTCAAGCGTGTCGTGGACCAGTATCCGCCGCGTCAGGTGCCGGAGATCGCCCCGGCCTGTCGCCTGTCAGGACTCGAGCCCTTCAACATCCAGTCGGATTCGCTGTTCGTCAATGTGGGTGAGCGCACCAACGTCACCGGCTCCGCGCGCTTCCGACGCCTGATCAAGGAAGAGGACTACACCACCGCGCTGGAAGTGGCCCTCGAGCAGGTCGAGAACGGCGCCCAGGTCATCGACGTCAACATGGATGAAGGCATGTTGGAATCGAAGGAGGCCATGGTGCGCTTCCTCAATCTGATCGCCTCGGAGCCGGATATCTCGCGCGTGCCGATCATGGTCGATTCCTCGAAGTGGGACATCATCGAAGCGGGGCTCAAGTGCATCCAGGGCAAGGCGGTGGTCAATTCCATCTCGCTCAAGGAAGGCGAAGAAAGCTTCCGTCAGCAGGCGCGGATCTGCCGTCGTCATGGTGCCGCCGTGGTGGTCATGGCCTTTGATGATGTCGGCCAGGCCGATACCTTTCAGCGCAAGATCGAGATCTGCGAGCGCGCCTACCGGATGCTGGTCGATGAGATCGGCTTTCCGGCCGAGGACATCATCTTCGACCCCAACATCTTCGCCATCGCCACCGGCATCGAAGAGCACGACAACTATGGGGTCGATTTCATCGAAGCCACGCGCTGGATTCATGACAACCTGCCCCAGGCGATGATTTCCGGTGGTGTCTCCAACGTGTCCTTCTCGTTCCGTGGCAACAACCCGGTCCGCGAGGCGATTCACTCGGTGTTCCTCTATCACGCCATCCAGGCGGGCCTGAGCATGGGCATCGTCAACGCCGGCCAGCTGGCGCTCTATGACGACCTGCCCCGGGAGCTGCGTGACGCCGTCGAGGATGTAGTGCTCAACCGTCGCGATGACAGCACCGAGCGCCTGCTCGATATCGCCGACCAGTACAAGGGCGATGGCAGCAGCGGCGAGAAGAAGGAAGACCTCGAATGGCGCAGCTGGTCGGTCAACCAGCGCATCGAGCACGCGCTGGTCAAGGGCATCACCGTCCATATCGAGGAAGATACCGAAGAGGCGCGCCTGCAGGCAGCCCGACCCATCGAGGTCATCGAAGGGCCGTTGATGGACGGCATGAATGTGGTCGGCGACCTGTTCGGCGCCGGCAAGATGTTCCTGCCCCAGGTGGTGAAGTCGGCGCGCGTCATGAAGCAGGCGGTCGCCCACCTGATCCCCTTTATCGAGGCCGAGAAGAGCGGCGAGACCCAGGCCAAGGGCAAGATCGTCATGGCAACCGTCAAGGGTGATGTCCACGACATCGGCAAGAACATCGTCGGCGTGGTGCTTCAGTGCAACAACTATGAGGTGATCGACCTGGGCGTGATGGTGCCGGCGGAGAAGATCCTGCAGACCGCCATCGACGAAAAGGCCGACATCATCGGGCTATCCGGGCTGATCACGCCGTCGCTGGACGAGATGGTCAATGTCGCCAGGGAGATGCAGCGCCATGGCTTCGAGTTGCCGCTGCTGATCGGTGGTGCGACCACGTCCAAGGCACACACCGCCGTCAAGATCGAACCGCAGTATGAGCAGCCGGTCATCTATGTCACCGACGCCTCGCGCGCGGTGGGCGTGGCCTCGCGGCTGCTGTCGCCGGAACTCAAGGCAGCCTATGTCGATCAGATTCGCACCGAGTACGCCGTGGTACGCGAGCGAAACGCCAAGCGCCGCCCCAAGGCCGCGGACCTCGACTACCGCGAGGCGCGCAAGCGTCGTTTCCAGCCAGACTGGGAGCATTACACCCCGCCGGCCCCCAGCTTCACCGGCCTCAAGGTCTTCGATGACTACGATCTGAATGAACTGGTCGAGCGCATCGACTGGACGCCCTTCTTCATGAGCTGGCAGCTGGCGGGCAAGTACCCGAAGATTCTGCAGGATGAGGTGGTCGGGGAAGCGGCGCGTTCGCTGTTTGCCGATGCCAGGGTGATGCTGCGCAAACTGATCGATGACAAGGTGCTGTTGGCCCGGGGTGTGATCGGCTTCTGGCCGGCCAACTGCGTCGACGACGACACCCTGGAAGTCTACGCCGATGAGTCACGCACCCAGGTGGTCGAGCGCCTGCATCACATCCGTCAGCAGATGACCAAGAACCGTGATGGCGTCTGTCACAGTCTTGCCGACTTCATCGCCCCGCGTGACAGCGGCAAGCCGGACTGGATCGGTGGCTTCGCCGTGACCACCGGACATGGCGCGGATGAACTGGCCGGGGAGTACGAGGCGGCTGGCGATGATTACAATGCCATCATGGTCAAGGCGCTGGCGGACCGTCTCGCCGAAGCCTTCGCCGAGCGCCTGCACGAGCGCGTACGCAAGGAATTCTGGGGCTACGACAGCGAGGAAGTACTCGACAACGAGGCGTTGATCGCCGAGAAGTATCGCGGCATTCGTCCGGCCCCTGGCTATCCGGCCTGTCCGGATCACACCGAGAAGGCCACGCTGTTCCGCATGCTCGAACCAGGGCAGCATGCCGGCATGGAGCTGACCGAGAGCTTTGCCATGTGGCCGGCAGCCGCCGTCTCTGGCTGGTACTTCGCACACCCGGAGTCGAAATACTTCTCCACCGGCAAGATTACCCGCGATCAGGTGCAGTCCCTGGCGAGCCGCAAGGCAATGGAGTTTTCCGAAATGGAACGCTGGTTGTCGCCGGTGCTGAGCTACGATCCCTACGCCGATTGATCCCCTCCATCAGCCGCCCCGCCGGTTGATGCAGCCAATGACAGCTCCACGCGCCTCACCTCTCAGGAGATGGGGCGCGTTGTTATCTGTGAGCCGATGTCTTCAGTTTGCCGAGCGCGCTATCATGGCGCTCTTCCTTGTCTGCTGTCGTGAGTCGCCCGTGCTGCCGTTGTCACTGCTTTGTTTATCACTGCTCTGTTTGTCTCTGCTCTGCCTATCACTGTCCTGTTTGTCTCTGCTCGGTTTCTCGCTGTTCTGTTCATCGCAGCCCCATTCCCTAATTTCCCGCTTGTCAGCCGCCTTCGAGGCTTTTGCCCCCTCCTGCTCTTCTCATTTTTCCGACTCCCCGCGTGGGAGCGTCTGATGCTGGGGGATCTTGCGCGCAACACACGGATTCTGAAGCTAGCGCTGCCCATCATAGGAGCGATGCTGTCGCAGAGCCTGCTCAACCTGATCGACGCGGCACTGGTCGGCAGCCTGGGCGAGACGGCGCTGGCGGGTGTTGGGATCGGTGGCTATGCCATGTTCATGGTCACGGCGCTGATCTTCGGGCTGTCTTCCGCCGTCCAGGCCCAGACCTCGCGACGCCTGGGCGAGGAAGCGCCTGAGCGTTGTGGCGAAGGCCTGAATGCCGGCCTGGTACTCGCGTTGTCGATCGGCATTCCCGTCACCCTCGCCTGTCATCACTGGGCTGAGCCACTGCTGTCGCTGATCAATGACCAGCCTGGCGTGCATGAAACGGCCGCCTCATATTTCCAATGGCGGGTGCTGGGGCTGGTCCCGGTCGCCATGGCGTTCTGCTTCCGAGGTTTCTGGAATGGCCTGCAGCGCACCGGCATCTATCTGCGCATCATGTTGATCACCCAGGCGGTCAATGTCGTGCTCAGCATCATCCTGATCCACGGTCTGTTCGGCGCTCCGCAGATGGGCGCGGATGGCGCCGGGGCCGGTACGACGCTATCCCTGCTGGTCGCATTGGCGCTATGGATCAAGGCGACGCTGGGCGAGCGCAGTCTGCACGGTGTCCTGCATGCCTGGCCGCCGATGACGCATTACCTGACGCTGCTCAAGCTGGCGGTGCCCCACTCCTTTCAGCAGCTATGGTTCGCGGCGGGCTACGCGATGCTGTTCTGGATACTCGGGCAGATCGATGCGGCCAGCGTCGCGGTCGGCCATGTGCTGGTGAATCTCTCCCTGCTGCTGATATTGCCCGGAGTCGGGCTCGGGCTTGCCGCCATGAGCCTGGTAGGTCAGGCCTTGGGCAGCGGTGAGCATGAAGAGGCCCACCGCTGGGGGTGGGACACCGTGCGTGTGGCACTGCCGTGTCTGCTGTTGCTGGGCTTGCCGCTGTGGGTCGCGCCGGAAAGCGTGCTCGGGCTGTTCCTGCATCGCTCGCCATTGATCGAACTGGGCCTGCTGCCGCTGCAGATGACAGCCGCCATGATCGTACTCGACTGCACCGCCATCGTGCTGGCCCAGGCACTGCTGGGCGCCGGAGCCCATCGCACCGTGATGCTTGCCACCTTGAGCCTGCAGTGGCTGATCTTTCTGCCCGCGGCCTGGTGGTGGGGCGTCCATCAGGAAGGCGGCCTCGTCGCCATCTGGGCGATACAGCTTGCTTATCGCCTGCTCAACTCGCTCGTCTTCGGGCTTATCTGGCAACGCAGAGCGTGGCAAGCCTTGCGCCTTTGAAGATGTTCTCTGGTGCGGCTATCCAGCAGCCTTTGCTGCCACTCGCGCTTGTAGCCTATGGAAGACATCAACAGATAATGAGATATGTCGTTCAATCGTTGAAGCTTGGTAAATAGCAGCCAGTTTGAAGTCCATGCTCAGCTTGCCCAGTCGTGTACCCTGATAGAAACATAAGTCAATGCACCGGGGGGAACGCCATGTCCGCTGCCACGATCAGGACAGGACGAGCACAACCTGGCTTGCGAAGGCTGATCGGGCTGTGTGGTTGCCTTGCCCTCAGCGGGCTGGTCAATGCCGCATCCTCTGGATCTTCCTACTCCGATCTCACGCCTCGAGCCTCCGAAAAAACACATACCTCTGCCTACTCTTCAGGCCAATCGAGGACGCGAGGTGCACAGAAGGCAATGCCAGGGCGCCCGCTGACAGCCACCTTCGTGAACCCCGGACTGCGTGGCGAACGCTTCTGGGACATGGTAACCGACACCATGCAAGCGGCCGCCCTGGACCTGAATATCTCACTGGAAGTCGTCTACGCCGAGCGCAACCCCTTTCTGCTGAAGAAACTCGCGACTCAGGTCCTGGAGAGACCTGCTGCTCCGGATTACCTCCTGCTGGTCAATGAAGAGCAGGCGGCCTCCGAGTTGTTGACGATTGCGGATAGCCACGACACCCATGTCCTGATGCTGTTGAACGGGCTCACCCGCGAAGAGGCGCTGAGTAAGGGTGACTCGGGCAACACCTACTCCTCTTGGATAGGTAGTATCATTCCGGACAATCACACCGCTGGGAAACGTATGGCAACCCAATTGGTCAAGACAGCTCGAGAAAAATCTCCCGCTGGTCAATTACAGGGGCTTGCCTTGATAGGCGATACCCAGACTCCAGCTTCCATTGCACGCAATGCAGGGATGGTGGCTGGCTTTTCCAAAGACAAGGCCATCAGCATAGATCGGATTCTCGAGGCGCGATGGAATAGTCAGGATGCCGAACATCTGACAGCCCAATACCTCAAGTGGGTCGACCTCTCAGGCGGTCAAAGTGACCTGATTTGGGCGGCAAATGATGCCATGGCGGAGGGAGCCATTCTTGCCCTCGAATCTGCTGGTCTCACGCCCGGCGAGGATGTCTTGGTGGCAGGACTCAATTGGTCGCCTGAGGGCATCAGGAGGGTGTCAGAGCGTAGCATGCTTTTGACCGACGGAGGGCATTTCATGGCCGGAGCGTGGTCGATGGTCATGATACGTGATCATGCTGATTTTGATAATTGGACGCCAAGAATTGTCCAGTTCCCGATGAGCCAAATCACTCATGAAAATGTAGATCTATATGCCCCTATTCTGGAATCCCCTAGTTGGGAAACTGCTGATTTCAAAACCTTTTGCTTGCAAGATCCTCTGGGCACTTATGAATTTGATCCGATGATAACATTGAGGCAGATGATCGATATTAGAAACAAAAAAAATGAAATTAATCCACATCACTCACAATCAATGAAGCAGGGCTTTCGCAACACTAGCCCAGCATCACTTCAAGAAGGATCGTCGTGACGTAGCAGGAGAATTTTTAGCATTTATTATCAAATCGACACCTGAGGCATGGGGCCATCATGAAATTGACACGCCAATTTTTATTACAAAATTGCGTCAGAATGACTAGAAAAGTCATTACAAGTGCGTTGTTATTATCACCATTGATGTCTTCTCAGGCAGGTGCGGAATTTACTACCCCATCCATGCCCATCCAGAATATCGTGTTCCTCAACCCTGGACATGCGACAGAAGCTTTCTGGTCACAGATGATAATGGCAGCTTCTGTCACAGCTACCTCGCTGGGAATGACATTGGAAACTGTCAGTGCCAACCGAAATACCGATGAATTTCTTCGGCTCGGCACAAAGATCATGATGCGCAAGAATCCCCCCGACCTACTGATCACTACCAATAATCATGGCCTCGCCTTACCGATCCTGGCCACCAGTGATGCTACTGGAGTACCCGTCATGATTATACTCAACAGTCTGACGCATGAGCAGCTCCAGGATGAAGGCATGGTTGTTGGCCGTCATACCTATTGGCTAGGGAATGTCTCACCGAACCATCAGCAAGGAGGGCATGACACCATGCAGGCCCTTATCGAAAGACATCAAATACTGCATGGCAAAGCTGAGGGCGCCGTTATTGCCCTCGTGGGCGGGCAACACGACGAAGCATCCCGCTTGAGGCTTCGGGGGATGCAAGATGCCTTGCGTCAAGCCCCCTATCTTTACAGAGATAGAACATTTCAGGCGAATTGGAGTTATGAAGATGCTTTTCGGCTAGTGGACCGCTATGTGAAGCATCAGGATAGTACTCTGCCACTAAGGGTCGTCTGGGCTGCCAGTGACCTGATGGCAATCGCGGCGATCGACGCACTCAAGGTTAATGGCTTACGCCCTGGTAAGGATGTGCTTGTGGCCGGCATGGGCTGGACTGGCCAGGGAATCAATCATCTCCGTACTGGAGAGTTGGAGGCCAGTGCAGGAGGTGATGCCCTGGCCGCCGCTTGGTCACTTGTATTGCTGGCAGCATTGCAGCGAGGTGTCATCACGTCTGAAGCGCTAGGCACCCGTTATTACACCATGGGCCTGGCCACAAGTGCTGCCCCCGACTCTTATCTTGATGAGATCTCAATGGAGACACTGGCACTCAAACCGATGGGGCACTGGGTAGAGAAGGTAGCGAACTTGCCTGATAGTGCTTCGCCTTTCCTGCCACTACCGGCATACCAGAGCTCTACTGCCAAAACGCTGGAACATAAACCTCTAACCTCTGCCATGGAAGGGGTACAGCGTGAAAAATGATGCCTCGAAACTCGCCAAGACTCGCGCGCTGGCCAGCGATATAGAGTGCGAGACTGCGTCACCGCTCAGGTGGAAAATATTGCGTGTCCTCGCACCATTGGTCCTCACCATATGTACCATCAGTGGAATCGTTAGTTATCAATTGTATGCCAATGAAGCCTTTGAGCGCATGCATGAGGACCATCAGGAGATGATTGATATCGTGGCATTATCGATGCCAGACGCCATATGGAATTTTGACGACCAGAAAGTTCATGCCCTTCTAGAATCTCTTAGTTATCAAGATAGCGTTCATGCCGTGCGCTATTTCGATCATGAAGGCAAGCTTGTCAAGGAGATTACCAAGAACGGAGCAGCATTGGATCCTCTTACATACTCGCAACCACTCATCTATGAGAACTCGCTGGTCAAGCAGGCTGTAGGCAGGCTTGAACTCGAAAGCACCAACGCTCCTTTGGTTACTATTCGTTACCAAGGCGCAACCGTACTATTCTCGATTGCCATCATCATCATTCTGTCGACCTTGCTGATGCTTTCGTGGCAGTTGAAGCATTACGTCCTGGCTCCCTTGAAAAAGGCTGTAAATGGCATGGGCCAATTGGAAGGTCAGCACACCAGATTCCAACACACACCCCCTGTTCACTCGCGCGAAATCAACAAGGTCATCGAGGAGTTGAACAAGCTTGGTGAGAGGATCTTCACCATGATGGGCGTGCTGCGCGATAATGAAATGCGCTATCAGCACTTCTATCGTGATACCCCTGCGTTGTTGATGGTGCTTGACAAGAAGGGCATGGTACAAGATGTCAGTGAGAGGATGCTGGAAGTGACCGGATGGGCGCGTGAGCATCTTGTCGGCATGCCATTCTATACACTCATCAGTAGTGAAAATGGAAATTATATTCACCGCATCAGTACTGCCTTGCGACTGGGTAACGCCTGCAACGAACTGGTAATGAACTTAAACTGCCAACACCAGGAAGATCGCCAGGTTCAGGTGGTCATTCCTGCCACCAATGGCAGCCAGTCGCAAGGTACAATGATGATGCTGACAGACATTACCGAACTGACCAAGACGCAACAGCGACTTCTGGAGCACGAGCTGATAGACCCATTGACTCAGTTACCCAACCGGATGTCGCTCAATCAGCACGTAAAGCAGCTGATCGGAGATGACACTGCATTTGGCTTGCTTTTGGTCAACATTGATCGATTCCATAGCATCAATCACCATTTGGGACCCATGGACGGTGACCTCCTGCTGAAAGAGGTGGGCACACGGCTGAAGGAGTGTAATCCCGATTGGATTGGACGCACCGGGGGTGACGAGTTCGTCATGACCTGTGAAAAGGATAATCTGAGCACGCTGGTATGCCGAATTCAGAAGGCCTTCTCGCACCCACTTCTCAAGTCTGGCGAGCCTATTAATATCAGTTTCAGCATGGCAGGACTTGAGGCTCAGGCAAATGACGAAAGCCCCAGTCGTCTGATGCGCCTTCTTGAATTGACTATGGTCGACATCAAACACGAGGGGGGCAATCAATACCGCACCTGCGTTCGCGATAGCGCGTTGGAAGATGGGGAACCCTTATTCCTCAAGGAACGCTTGATAGACGAAGCCCTGACCATGGGCTGGTTTCGTCTTTATCTACAGCCCATCTTCCGTGCAGAAAGCTCCAATCTAAACAACCCGGAACTATTGGGTGCGGAGGCCTTGATCCGACTTGAGCATCCTGAACTTGGCCTCGTGCCACCCAATGAATTCATTGCCGCGGCAGAAAAGACCGGCCAAATCATTACCATAGGCAACTGGGTGTTGGAAGAAGCAGCCAGCATCCTAAGTCAATGGCGTATGGATGGGTTCGAGGGACGCTACCTATCTGTCAATGCTTCCGTCATGCAATTCAGGGATCAAGACATGCTGCATCAGCTCGAGTCACTAATCGAGCGCCACACGATTCATCCTTCACAGCTTGTAATTGAGGTCACCGAGAATCTGATGCTCGATAGTAAGCCGGGTCTTCGGGACCAACTGCATGCCATTCGCAAACTGGGCATCAACCTATCACTGGATGATTTCGGCACAGGCTTCTCTTGTCTTTCTTATCTGCATGAACTGCCCTTCGGTATATTGAAGATTGATCGATCTTTCGTCATGAATGTCGAGACCGCCCCCCGAGACAGAGAACTGGCGAAGATCATCGTCTCCATGGCGAAGTCGTTCGGCATGCAGGTCGTGGTTGAAGGAATAGAGAAAATTGGCCAAGCCAAAATATTCAAGGATTTGGGGGTTTATGCTTTCCAGGGCTTCCTCTTCGGTCGCCCAATGCCAATTCCGGACTTTGAGAGACGCTTCCCCGGAAATGCGAGGATCGCATGGCTCAAGCCTGCCAAAGGCAACCGAGCTTAGGAAACGACATGTGCCAAGAATACGACAGTCAAGTCCATTCTGAACGCTTGACCACCACAATGACCACCGCCTGATAAGCCCAGCGTGCTCCTACCCAAATATAGGTATTTTGTCGCCGGTTCGTACCTGTCTGGGCCCCTTACATCAAACTCCCGATCAAGAATATTTGGTATATCCAGGTGTGGCAGATCAGCCTTCTCGTAGGCGTGGCTAGGCGGCTGTGAGCTCATCAGCCCCCACTGGATCATCCGCCTGCTGGCCCGATAACGACGCAGCTATGTTCCTTGCCTGCGTGACCATTTTGCGATGCTAGGAGCGCCGGCAGAGCCGTTACTGACGGTATACGCCTCGACAGCCTGATCCAGCAGTTTCTGCTCAGTCTCACAGGGCCCTTCTATCTCGACCACGCCAAGCCCGGTAGCAACTGCGCCGCACCGCAAACACCTGACAGCAGGATCTGTCAATACACTTGATCACTACGGGACCGATGAGACCTGATTCATCGAATGGCTGTTGCAGGCGATAACGGTATCGCCAAATTCTATCCCGATGGTGGCGAACAGGCCCAGCGGCAGGATTTGAGCAGCACTCCCCCATCCTGAAGCTTGTATAAGCCTAGATCGTTGCTGGCCCTTGCCTATGGTGACATTCCCAGCCCCTAATTCCAGCTGTCTGCCCTTTTCTTTTTCGCTGCTGGTAGGCAAACTCAACGCGCCTTCTTAATAACGCCATCGTCGAAAACTATGAGGATTTATTCTTTTAAAGAATAAAGAATAGAGGGTATGGTGGCTTCAGCATCAACAAGATTCGCATCAGTGGACGATCATCTGATGCCCGACCGCAGGACACCCCTGACATGTATCGCTATGACACCTACGACCAGACACTGGTCGACGAGCGAGTAGCTCAATTCAAGGACCAGATGGATCGCTATCTGGCGGGCCGTCTGGGAGATGAAGAATTCCGCCCTCTGCGCCTGCAGAACGGCCTCTACATCCAGCGTCACGCCCCGATGCTGCGTATCGCCATTCCCTACGGCATGTTGAGCGCTGTCCAACTGCGCGCCATGGCGGCCATCAGTCGTCGATATGACCGTTCCTATGGACACTTCACTACCCGCCAGAATCTGCAGCTGAACTGGCCGAAGCTGGAAGATGTCCCGGCGATTCTCGCCGAACTGGCTCAGGTCGAGATGCATGCGATCCAGACCAGCGGCAACTGCATCCGCAATACCACGACTGACCAGTTCGCCGGTATCGCGGAAGACGAGACCGTCGACCCGCGTCCGTGGTGTGAGCTGATCCGTCAGTGGTCGACGCTTCACCCGGAATTTGCCTATCTGCCGCGCAAGTTCAAGATTGCCGTCACCGGCGCAAGCGCCGACCGTGCTGCCATCCAGGTCCACGATATCGGCATTCGCCTCAACCGAGCCGACGATGGCAGCGTCAAGGCCACCATCCTGGCGGGTGGCGGTCTCGGCCGTACGCCGATGGTCGGCGACATCGTGCGCGAAGGCCTCGACTGGCAGCACCTGCTGACCTATCTGGACGCTATCGTGCGTGTCTACAACCAGTGGGGCCGTCGCGACAACAAGTACAAGGCGCGCATCAAGATCTTGGTCAAGGCACTGGGAATCGAGGAATTCCGTCGTCGCGTCGAGGAAGAATGGGCCCACCTCAAGGATGGCCCGGAAACCCTCACCGACTCCGCCGTCACCAAGGCGACCAGCTACTTCCCCGAGCCTGAGCGCCGTGAAGTCAGCGCCGAGGCCATCGAGGCCTACGAGACCCTGCGCCGTGAGAACCGCGCCTTCGCGCGTTTCGTGACCAACAACGTCGTCGGCCACAAGGTGCCGGGCTACAAGGCCGTCACCCTGTCGCTCAAGCGCCGTGAACTGGCCCCGGGTGACGTCACTGCTGACCAGATGGACGCCGTGGCTGACCTCGCGGAGCAATATGGCTTCGGTGAACTGCGTGTGACACACGAGCAGAACTTGGTGCTGTCTGACGTGCCTGTCGATGAGCTCGAGACACTCTGGAAGGCGCTGGAAGAACTCGGCATGGCCAACCCGACCGTCGGCACGCTGGCGGACATGATCTGCTGCCCAGGTGGCGATTTCTGCTCGCTGGCCAATGCCAAGTCGATTCCCATCGCTCAGGCACTGCAGGACCGCTTCGAAGACCTCGACTTCCTGTATGACCTCGGCCCGCTGGACCTGAACATCTCGGGCTGCATGAACGCCTGTGGCCATCACCACGTCGGCAACATCGGCATCCTGGGTGTCGACAAGAAAGGCCAGGAGTTCTACCAGGTCTCGCTGGGCGGACGCAGCGACGACAACGCCACGCTCGGCAAGATCCTCGGCCCGTCCTTCAATGCCGAAGACATGCCGAACGTCATCGACAAGGTGCTGCAGGTCTACGTCGAGCAGCGTCTGGAAGATGAAGTCTTCGTCGATACCTACCACCGCATCGGCATGAAGCCGTTCAAGGAGCGGGTCTATGCCTGAGGTGACTGCACAAATGACATCAGCACGTGAATTGACCGATCAGCGCCAGGGTGGCGTCATCCGTCAGAATCAGCTGGTGAGCGAAGATGCCTGGCAGGTCGTGAGTCTGGATGAAGACGGCAATCTACCGAGCTATCAGCAACCTGCCCTGCTGCCGCTGGCAGAATGGCAGGCGCTGGTCGCCGCCGGTGAAGGCTCTGATCATCTGGCGCCCTGGCTTGCCAGTGACACCGAGCTCACGCCGGAACTGGGCAAGGCACTGGCGGACGCACCACTGCTGGGGGTCGACTTCCCGAACTTCAATGATGGCCGCGGTTACACCATCGCCCGCCTGATGCGTGAGCGCTTCGGCTACCAGGGTGAGATTCGCGCCATCGGTGACGTGCTGGTGGATCAACTCCACTACATGAGCCGTTGTGGCATCAGTGCTTTCGCCCTGCGTGACGATCAGTACGTGGAAGATGCCTTGCATGCCCTAAGCTCGTTCAGCGTCAGCTACCAGACCGGTGTCGACCAGAAGACGCCGCTGTTCGCGCGTCGCTGACCGCCCCTTCTTGATCACTTACTGTTTCTGCCGGCAAACAGACGCGGGGTAGAAGGCAGAAACAGTCGAGTGAGCCAAGCACAAAGCCCCCGTCCAGGATGGTCTCCTGGGCGGGGGCTTTGTTCATGCCTGATGTTTCGTATCTGAAGAATCTTGTCTGGCGTTTCGTCTCAGTCGCCTGAGCGGCTCATCAGCCGGCGACGACCGTGGACAGCAGTGCCATCCCTCCCACCAGCAGTGCGGCCATCACCAGTCCCACCACCAGAAAGTCCAGCGCATGGCCATGCTCGAAATCACGCTTGCGATTGGCCTCCTTCTGGACTCCAAAGAATGCTGCCAGTACGGATTTGACTTCATTGATCATGATCGCCTCCTGGTCGGTGACCTCACTCAATTCATCATCTGGGCACAGGGTTGTCTGAGGACAGGGTCGTTGAAGCCTGAGTTGTTGAAGCCTGAGTTGTTGAAGCCAGTCTTGTTGAAGACAGAGTTGACTGGGGTCAGCACAGGATGCTCGCGCGCATTCCAGCAGAGGGAGCTATGCTCAACTCAGCTCAGGTTACGAAGCCTGTGCCACCAAACACCAGCCACTATCACTATTGGTCACAATAACGCCAAACACCAGCCGCCCCGCAGGTATTTCCCCCAAGGTTTGCACTCATCAGCTATCAGATACCATGAGACAGGAGTCCAGAATGCCATTCGCCAATCAACCGATACAGCCTTTCGCTGCCATGTTCAGCACCCCACCCTGGATGAATCGGCCCGATGACCTCGTGCATCCCCTCGCCCCCTTGATGCGTTGTCAGCAGGTATGGTGGACCCTGAGCCTCAAGGCATATGAGCAGGAAATCGAGTTTGTTCGCATGTGGCAGACCAAGAGCATGGAAATGGGCCAGTGCCTGCTATCCACCGGGTTCGTTGACCCTCACGAGTCGAAGGAGTGCCTGACGGAGATCGTCAGTGATGTACAGGAACATACCGTCAAGCGCCTGCAACGCCTGCAAGGCCTGACAGACGAATTGAAGGAAGCCATCTGGGAAGAGATCTAGGGCGCAGCTCTGGGCCTGGGGCTGGTGGGAGCTTTGCCCAAGGGCGCTTGTCGACAACAGGCTAGAGGTGTCATCGCCAGGTCAGCAAGCCACCAAGCCAATAAGAAGACGTTAGGAGATCTATCGGGCTAGATGATCCATCGGATCCAGGTGAGCCAAGCGAAAAACGCACAACGCCCAGCCTTCAGGTAGAAGTGCTGGGCGTTGTACTTACACGCTTGCAGGCCTGATCAGACCATCGCGACACGTAGATTCATACCTGCGTAGCTCAGGACGTATATCAAGAGTAGCTCAGAGCGTAGCGCAGGATAAGTCAGGCAAGACAAGGGCTTACTCTGAATCTGCGTTCCCCTTGAATGCCTCAAGCTCTCGCAGCCATGTCTGGGCGGCCTCACGATCAAGATCGAATTCCGCGATCAGGCTTTCGAGTCGCGCCACGAACTCCTCATCACGCTTCTGGGCGCGCGCCTCGTCATCGTCGTGGTTCGACTCGGCGGCGGGGACAGACTGAGAAGAGCGATCCAGCGCATTCAGCTCTTCCGCCAACGCCTTTTCGAGCTCATCAAAGAGAGCACGCTGCTTGCGAGCACTAGCAATGATCTTTTCATCATGTCGGTTCATGCACGATTTTCCACTTTTGATCTTGTCGACAACAAGAAGACAACGCTATGAGTTCACTGCAGGACGATGAGCGACAATTTGACTTGCAGCTTATGCACGACACCTTCAACACTCGATCGGCGCGCCTCAAATCAAGATGTTAGCGAGCCTCTTCTGGACAGCCATCGATAAATGACAGATATCTTCTTGAAAGCCATACAGAAAACTAGCTTCATCATGCCCCTTTCAACGTCTGCTCGCAAGACATCGCGCGACAGGAAAAACGTGCAAGTGCCCTGAACTGGGGCTTCGCGAAGTGTTGAGTGCCCTCACTTGGCATTGGGGCGGTAACATCGTAGCGTTGGCTGGATGACATAGAGGGCTGAAACGATATCCTCTGGGTCTTGCGCTAGCCGCTATGCTCGAAACAGTGCCATCATCGCCCTTCGCAGCACCACCGCATCACTCATGGATGACGTGACTCGATGATCAAGGATAGTGATCTCACTCGACATGGGCCAGATACCGGCCCGCCCGATCGTCGCTCCTCGGACAGACAGCGTCCGTTCGGCAAACCCTTGCGCCTGTGGCTGGGGTTGACCGCACTCTCCTGTCTCTCGCTTGGCGGTCTGCTGGTATTTCAAGAATCGCAGAGTCGCGAGCAGGATATTCTGCAGGCCCAGGCGACCCAGATGCTGGTCGCCACGGAGCGTCGTCAACAGGCCAGCCTGATGGTGGAGCAGACACTGGGCATGATCGCCTCGCGTCATCGCAATTACGAGCATCGTCTGCAAAGCCTTCTGATCACCACGATGCGCTCCCCATCACTGGGCATCAGCCATCTGAGTGGTCGTGATCGCTCCTTCATCAGCACCGAACTATTGCGCCAGTTCCCGGACCTGCGCATCGACCCGGACTGGATCGACATCGTGCAGCTCCCCACCACGCTCCACCCTGAGTGGTGGAATCAGGAGCTGAATCAGCGCCTCAACGCAGGTGTGCGCAAGGCACAATTCCTGCGCGGCACGGATGCCGGGCTGGTGTTTGCCGTGCCTCTGGGGCAAGAGGAAGACAGCCTCGGCGCCGTGCGCCTTGATCGTCGCCAGCAGCCGGCCCCTTGGGCGTTGGTGCATATCGACCCGAAGATGGTGGCTTTTCTGGTCGCCAATGAGCTGAGACAGTCACTGCACGCGAGTATCGAGCGCGAGGAAAGCCGCTATGTCTGGATCAACGAGATACTGGACCCAGCCGGGGGCGAGGGCTATGCACGCCGCTTGATCCATCCTCTGCTGCCGTCCACCGAAGGCAAGTTGCTGTCGACCGAGTACCAGGACAGCAGTGGCCGCTTCCCGTATCGCACCGAGCTCGAGGGTGTCTTGAACGGCAGTGGCATCTTCTTCGATTACCGTTTCCCCAAGCGCCCGGGCGCCGAGCAGGTCGACAAGACCGCCTACGCCGCCCTGTATCCCCCCTTCCAATGGATCATCGCCAGTGGTGTCTATCTCGATGACATCAGTGAAGCCGCCCTCAAGGCGCACGCAGACTTGATGAAGAAAAAGCACGCGCTGGAGCGTTGGCATTTCCTGATCACGCTGTTGGTGACCTTGATGCTCTGCTTGGCCTTTGGCTACGCCTTCCTGCGCCAGTATCGCGAACGACAGCTGCAGATGCGCCAGCGCATGAATCAGCTGGAGCATGAGCTTGAGCAGCGCGGCGAGGACAGGCTCGGGTCGGTGATGCGCATGATCCGCGAGGAACGCTGTCCCGAGCGCTCGGGAGAAGACTATCTGGCCGCCAATCTTGTCGGCGCCATCGCGACACGACTCGGGATGGACCGCCAGGAAATCGCCACGCTGGAGCGCGTTGCCATGCTGCATGATATCGGCAAGCTGGCGCTGCCCGACTCACTGCTGCGGCCGCGCGATGAACTCCATTTCGATCAATATCACTTGTTGCGTCGCCATGTCGAGGTCGGTGCACGCATGATGGAAGATGCCCTGATGGCACCCGCGGAAGCTGACCTGTTGCGTGCCAGTCAGCAGTTCATGCTTGGTGCCCCTCCTCATGCAGACATCTCACAGGCAGAACAGGCCTCTCACGATATTGCAGCGACCTCTCATGGCGAGACGTCGCTCACTGCCAGCACTCTGGCGCTGGTCGTGCAGATCATCGAGCTGGTGCGTCATACTGGGGTCAGTGAGGCCCAGGCGCTGTGCGATATCAAACACCGTCATGGACATCTACCGCCAGAATTGCTGCAGGCGGCGCGTGAAGTGCTGACGGAGCAACCGATACCGCCGGCGCCCACCCTGCATCGACTCTGCCCGCAGCAGGTAGAACGTGACCCCAACCGGTGGCGCGACAACCACAGCGGCTGCTTCACCCGCGCATTGCTGGATGCCGCTCTCGAAGCACTTTCCCGTGAGTGTCAGGACGCCATGGGGCAGCACATCACGCTATGCCATCTTCGCCTAAGCCGGAAGGAAGGAGCACGCCGCGATGCTGGCGACAGGCAACTTGCCCCCCTTGATGCCAAGCTTGGCCCGCATCTGAATGCCTGCTTCCATCCGCTGCGTGTCTTCCGCGTCAGTGAGGGCAACTTCATCGTGATGGGCCATCAATGTCGGGATATCTCGCCTGCGCAGAAAGTGACTCGCCGCCCTGAAGGCAATGAGCCACTGTTCGAAGCGCCAGCCAATGGCACTGCCTCGCCGCCCACCGCCGATTCCCTGGCATCGCTGCTGTCATCCCTGGAAGACACCGCGACGCTCGAGATTACGCTGCTCGATCTCTCCTGTGCCCAGACACTCAAGGAATGGCAATTGACCCTCAATGGCCACCTGGCTCGCTACCCGCCATCGGCGTGAGCTGATCATGACATCAGGCTTTCCTTGTGACCCGCTTCCCGATGACCCGCTTTGCATTTGACCCGTCTTCCCAACCGTGACAGGCGCCAGACATCGTGTCTGGCCCTGTTCGTTGTGGACGCACCCTTTTTACTCCCCCTTTTTACTCCCCCCTTGTTACCCGCCTCGTTGTTGGCTGCGCCCTTGTTAGCTGTGTCGGGCGAACTTCTCGCGCGACCAAAGTTGAAGTGTGTGCGTCTTGTTGAAATGTCCGACATTTATTAATGTGTGTTCAGACATTTATTCTGATGCTCGGAATCTCATGCGTCAGCGCCGCACTCCAAGGCGGTGCGATGCAGTGACTCTCCTGACCCTCTCTTCTCGACAGGCACCTCAATGACCGACTCTCTGGCGGCAGCCTCGCTCGCCACTGACAGCGCCTCGGCTGACGACGCGACCCCGCGCAGCATGGAGGCTATCGCCACCTGCATGGCGCGGGAAATCCTCGCGGGCAGCTTCGGCCCCGGTGATAGCTTTCCGCGTGAACTTGACCTCTGCCAGCGCTTCGACGCCAGCCGTAACCGTGTTCGCAACGCCCTGGCCCAGCTGGTGAGCGCCGGGCTTCTGGAGCGCACCGCCGGGCGTGGCACCATCGTGCGCGAGATGAGCGAATGGCAGCTGCTGGACCCGCTGATGAGCCATTGGGTCAGTGGCCTCGACGGTATCAACCCGGACCTGATGCGCGAGATCTACGCCTTCCGCCTCTCCGTCGAGCCCTACGTCAGTGCGCTGGCCGCGATGAAGGCCAATGCCCAGGATCTCGCACGCCTGGAGCGCGCCTTCGAAGGCATGGTCAATACCGCCAATGACAGCTCGCGCGAGGCGCATGCCGAGCACGATGTCGCCTTCCACGAAGCCATCTACCACGCCACGCACAATCTGGTGTGGACACAGCTTGGCAGTTTGCTGCGCCCTTCCATCAGCCAACTGATCCACAGCACCCAGCAGTCCGCGCAGCAGCATGATCACAGCCATCATCGCGCCAGCCTCGATCGTCACCGCGCGGTGATGGAGGCCATTCGCCTGCGCCAGCCCGAGATGGCGCGGACCTGCGCCGAGCGGGTACTGGAAACCGCAGCGCGCGACCTCGGCTTCTCGCCGGATCACCCGCAGCTGGGGGACCGCCGCTTCTGATCCTGAGCTTCTGATACCGATCGGGCGTCAGCCGATGACGGCCAATACAACGACCCGCTTCGCCTAGCGCTGACCTTCGTTCCAACGCCCATTATCAACAAGGACGCAATCGTGAAAATCACCCGACTCAAGACCTGGCAAGTGCCGCCGCGCTGGCTGTTCCTCAAGATCGAGACCGACGAGGGCTGTTATGGCTGGGGCGAACCGGTCATCGAGGGCCGCGCCGCGACGGTGGAGGCCGCCGTGCACGAGCTGTCCGATTATCTGGTCGGTCAGGACCCGCGCAATATCGAGCACCTGTGGAACGTGATGTACCGCGCGGGCTTCTACCGTGGCGGCCCGATCCTGATGTCTGCCATCGCCGGTATCGATCAGGCGCTGTGGGACCTGAAGGGTCGTGATCTGGGAGTGCCCGTGCACCAGCTGCTCGGCGGCCCGGTGCGCGACAAGATGCGCATGTACGCCTGGACCGGCGGCGACCGCCCGTCAGATGTCGGCGCAGGTGCCAAGGCGCTGGTCGATCAGGGCTTCACCGCCTTCAAGATGAACGGCACGCCGGAGATGCAGATCGTCGATTCGCACAAGAAGATCGATGACGCCGTGGCACGTGTCGCCGAGGCTCGTGATGCGGTCGGTCCGGATGTGGGCATCGGCATCGACTTCCATGGCCGCGTGCATCGTCCGATGGCCAAGGCGCTGTTGCGTGAGCTGGAGCAGTTCCACCCGATGTTCATCGAGGAGCCGGTCGCGCCTGAGCACCTGCCGTCGCTCAAGCACATCGCCGAAGGCATCGCGACGCCCATCGCCACCGGCGAGCGCCTGCACACCCGCTTCCAGTTCCGCGATCTGCTGGCGGACGGCATGGTCGACATCATCCAGCCGGATCTCTCCCACTGTGGCGGCATCAGCGAAGGCCTGAAGATCGCCACCCTGGCCTCGGCCCACGATGTGGCGCTGGCCCCGCACTGCCCGCTCGGCCCGCTGACGCTGGCGGCCTCGCTGCAACTGGACGCGGTGTGTCACAACGCCTTCATCCAAGAGCAGAGCATGGGAATCCACTACAACAAGGACAACGACGTACTGGATTACCTGGTCGACAAGGAGGCACTGGCGATCAAGGACGGCTTCTGCGCCATTCCACAAGGCCCGGGGCTGGGGGTCGAGATCGACGAAGCCTTTGTGGAGGAGCGTGCAAAGGTCGGCCATCGCTGGCGCAACCCGCTGTGGACCCACGAAGACGGCTCCGTCGCCGAGTGGTAATGCCGAGCAAGCCACAACGCACCCGCTGACAACCTAGATGCCATGCCAGGACAGGCCTTCCGCCGAAGGCCTGTCACGCTCAAGGAAGGATTCAACATGACTCGTACCGCATCATCCACGTCTGAAGGCCCCGCCTTCGCCGACTTTCGCTACCCGGACCTCGAAGGCGCCAGCGTCTTCATCACCGGCGGTGGCTCCGGCATCGGCGCCGCGCTGACCGAAGGCTTCCTCGCCCAGGGCGCCAAGGTCGCCTTCGTTGGCCTGTCCGATGCCAGCGAATTCTGTGACGCCATGGAAGCTCGCTACGCCAATCGTCCGCTGTTCATCCCCTGCAACATCCAGGACATCGAGGCACTGCAGGCCGCCGTCGCCCAAGCGCGTGAGGCCCACGGCCTGATCAACGTGCTGGTCAACAACGCCGCGCGTGACACCCGTCATACGCTGGATGAGTGGACGGTGGAACAGTGGGATGAATCCATCGCCACCAACCTGCGCCCGCAATTCTTCACCGCCCAGGCCGTCGCCCCCGACATGCGCGCGCTGGGTGGCGGCGCCATCATCAACCTGTCCTCCAACAGCTACATGCTGGGGCTGGGCGGCTATCCGACCTACGTCACCGCCAAGGCCGGCATCATGGGCATGACCAAGGCGCTGGCGCGCGAGCTGGGGCCGGACGCCATTCGCGTCAACTGCCTAATTCCGGGCTGGGTGATGACGGAGCGTCAGCGCGAGCTGTGGGTCAACGACAAGGACTTGAACGAGTGCATTGATCAGCAATGTCTGAAAGAGGCCATTCCGGTCGAGGACATGATCAATCCGTGCCTGTTCCTGGCCTCCAGCGCCTCGCGCATGATGACCGGCCAGCCGATGGTGGTAGACGGAGGCCGAGTGTGAGCGCCCTCAGCGTCACGCCGACCTGGATCGCCGTCGACTGGGGGTCCAGCAATCTGCGCGCCTGGGCCGTCAATGACGACGATGCAGTCATCACCCAGGCCAGCAGTGCCCGCGGCATGCTGGGACTGGCGGCGGATGAGTTCGAGGATGTGCTGCGCGTGCTGATCAATGACTGGCTGCCCGACGATGCGACCTCTCCCATGCCGGTGCTGATCTGTGGCATGGCCGGCGCGCGTCAGGGCTGGCAGGAGGCGGCTTACCTGCCACTGCCCACGGAGAAGACAACTGCCCATGATGTACTTGCGGCCCTCGGTGAGCGGCTGACCCATGTCGCGACCCGCGACAGCCGCCTTGCCGTCGCCATCGTGCCTGGCCTCTGTCAGCAGCAGCCTACCTTTGACGTCATGCGTGGCGAGGAGACCCAGCTGGCGGGCCTGGTCGCCGCCCAACCCGACTACAGCGGTGCGGTGTGTCTGCCCGGCACCCACGCCAAGTGGGCACATCTCGCCAGTGGCGCCATCACCGGCTTCAGCACCTTCATGAGCGGCGAGCTCTACAAGCTGCTCAGTCAGGATTCGGTGCTCAAGCACTCTGTCGCCGCGGGAGATCTCAGCGACGACGCCCAGCGCGATGCCTATCTGGCGGGCATCGACACGGCGCTTGCCGCCCCTCAGCGCATCTCGGCGCAGCTGTTCGGCATTCGTGCCCGCGATCTGCTTGATACTGGTCTGCCTGAGGGTGACGCTCGCAAGGCGCTGCTGGGCGCACGCCTGTCCGGCCTGGTGCTGGGGCTTGAGCTGGCGGGCGCCACTGCGGAGCTTTCGGATCACGCCACCATCACCCTGATCGGCGACGCCGTGCTGTGCCAGCGCTATCAGGTCGCGCTGGAACATCTGGGCTACCAGGTCACCACTGCAGCCAACGCTGACATGATTCTGGCGGGGCTCGGACGTATCCAACGTGCACGAACAGCCGCGCAGGCCTCGTCATCGGACCGTGGCTCGTCCTCGGCCCGCGCGTCGTCATCGGGTCACGCCTCTGTGAGCCATTGATTCAGCGTTGCAGACATTGCTCGTCAGTGAGTCACGTCATTCCCCCATTTAGAACAGCCCCTTTTCTGGAGATCGCCATGAGCCTGCCTCTGGTCGCCATACTGCGCGGTGTGACACCGCAAGACATCATCGCCATCGCCGACGAGATCATCGCTGCCGGCATCACCCGCATCGAAGTCCCGCTCAACTCTCCTCAACCGCTGGAGAGCATCGTCGCGCTGGTCGAGCACTGCGATCGGGCGCATGGCGGCGAGATCCTGATCGGTGCCGGCACCGTGCTGACCCCGCAGCAGGTGCGCGACGTGCATGCCGCGGGCGGCCGTCTGATCGTCTCGCCCAATGCCGATGTCGACGTCATCCGCCAAAGCCGCCGGCTGGAGATGGTCTCGCTGCCCGGCATCGTCACGCCGACGGAAGCCTTCGCCGCCCTCGCCGCCGGTGCCTCGGGCCTCAAGCTGTTTCCGGCGACTCAGGTCGGCATCGTCAACATGAAAGCGATGCTGGCTGTGCTGCCCAAGGACACCAAGCTTTACGCCGTCGGTGGCATCGGCAGTGACAACTTCGCCGAATGGCGCGCCGCGGGTGTCCACGGCGCTGGCCTCGGCACGGCCATCTACACGCCTGGCCTGAGCGCGGCCGAAGTCGGTGAACGCGCTCGCACGCTGGTCGCGGCGTGGCAGGCAGCGGACTGAAGTGGCGCCAGGCGAGAATGGCTACCAAAAAAAGGAGCAGTAGATGACGGCATCACCCTCCCTCGGCACTGCCAAGCGCCTCGTCGCCAGTGGCTGCGAGCTGGGCGAAGGACCGGGTTGGACGCCCACGACAAAGGCCCTGCCCGCGCGGGTGCGCTGGCTTAACATCCTCGCTGGCGAGCTGCATCACGCGGCCGCTGACGGTAGTGATCACGTCATCACTCAACTTGCGCGCCGCACCTCCTATGCAGCCGTTACCCAAGACGGCGATTACCTGCTGGTCGCAGAGGGGATGCTCTCGCGCTTCACCCCCGAGACTGGCGCCGTGGAGGATTTCATGCCCTTCGAGGCGGACGCAGCGCCGGCCACGCGCAGCAATGATGCGCGGGTCGATCGTCACGGCAGTCTGTGGCTCTCGAGCATGGGCTGCAACGCCGAGAGCGGTGCCGGCAGCCTCTATCGGCTGCATCGCGGAGAGCTGCACCGAGTGCTCAAGGGGCTGACCATTCCCAATGCCCTATGCTTCTCACCCGATGGCCGCTTCGCCTATTTCACCGACACCGTCACCGGCCAGGTGATGCGCTGGCAGCTGGACGCCGATGGCTGGCCACTCACCTCGGCAGGTGAATACAACGCCCCTGAGGTCTGGGCCGACCTGCGGGATGCCGGAGGTGGCCCGGACGGCGCCGTGATCGACGCCGATGGTCATATGTGGATTGCGCTCTGGGGGGCCGGCCGCGTGGCAAGGCTGGACCACGACGGCAAGGAAATTGCCCATGTGGCGCTGCCGGTCAGCCAGCCTTCGTGCCCGCTGTTCGGTGGCGAGGGGCTGAGCACGCTGTATGTCACCACGGCGCATGAAGGCATGGCCACGCCGGATCAGGCGGCGGGTGATGGTGACCTCTTCGCGTTGGACCTGTCAGCGCACGGTTTCAAGGGACTGGCAGAGCCACCGCTGGTGCTGGGCTGACACTGCCATTGCCTTTCTGATCTTTCTTTATTTCTGGACCTCTCATGATGACCGCAGACGCCCCATCCTCCCGACCTTCGGCTGCGCCTGACGCGACCTGGTCAAGTGATCAGCAGTGGTTGAGCCTGAGTACCGATGGCATCCAGCTGCAGCTGGATCTCGCCGATGGCCTGCTCAAGCTGGCCCATTTCGGGCGCATCGCGCCCATCAATCCGGCTCAGCACCGCCTGATGAGCGGTGCTGCCACGCCCCAGGCCAGCCTGGATCAGCTGCCGCCGAACACCCTGTTCAATGATGCCGGACTCGGCTTTGCCGGCTATCCGGCGCTGATCGGTGATCGCGAAGGCCGCGACTGGCTGACGGCGATGCGCCTGAGCGATGTGGCCTGCTCGACGGATGCCTCCGGCGCTCACGCCCGCCTGACGCTTCGCGACAGCTTGAGCGAGCTGGAAGTGCTGCTCGCGCTGACCGTCACCCACGAGGGCGTATTGCGTCAGCAGACGACCCTGACCAATCAGTCTTCAGCGCCCTACCGGCTCGAATGGCTGGCGGCCGCCTGCCTGCCGCTGCCGGTCCGCTTCGAGGAATGCCTGAGCTTCGGTGGCCGCTGGGTGCAGGAATTCACCGAGACGCGTCATCGTCTCAGCGAAGGCACCTTCACGCTCGAGAACCGTCGCGGCCGCAGCTCGCATCAACGTGTGCCGACACTGATCACCGGCACACCAGGCTTCAGCGAGCAGCGTGGCGAAGTCATCACCGCGCATCTGGCGTGGAGCGGCAACCATCGCGCCCTGATCGAGCGTCAGTTCGATGGCAGCACCCAATTGCAGATGGGCGCCCTGCTACTGCCCGGCGAGCAGATGCTGGCCGCCGGCGACAGCGTGACCACCCCGGAAGTGGTGATGGCCTGGTCGGATACTGGTATCAATGGCGCCAGTCAGCGTATGCATCGCACCCTGCGCGCGCGCCTTGACTGGCCGGTGGCTGACAAGCCGCGCCCGGTACACGTCAACACCTGGGAAGCGCTCTACTTCGATCACGATGCGACGCGCCTCCAAGAGTTGGTCGTTGCCGCCGGTGAGGTCGGTGCCGAGCGTTTCGTGCTCGATGATGGCTGGTTCGTCGGCCGGGATGGCGAGCGCGCCGCCCTGGGCGACTGGTATCTGGATGCCGGCAAGTACCCGCAGGGGCTAGGGCCGCTGATCGAGTCCGTACAAGCGCACGGCATGGAATTCGGCCTGTGGGTCGAGCCCGAGATGGTCAATCCGGACAGTGAACTCTTCCGCACCCATCCGGAATGGATTCTCGGGCTGGAGGGGCGTGAGCAGCCACTGGGACGCTATCAATGCGTGCTGGACCTGACCCGCCGCGAGGTCTGTGACTACCTGTTTGCGCGTCTCGATGCGCTGCTCAGCGAATACCCGATCAAGTATCTGAAATGGGACATGAATCGCGACCTGACCCACGCGGGAGGCCAGGCGGAGGAAGGACGTGGCAAGCCTGCCGCCCATGCTCAGGTCAGCGCGCTCTACTCACTGCTGGCCCGCCTGCGAAAGGCGCATCCCGGCGTCGAGATCGAGAGTTGCGCCTCGGGTGGCGCGCGCACCGATCACGGCATTCTGCGGCACACCCATCGCGTCTGGACGTCTGACTGCAACGACCCCCACGAGCGCACGCATATCCAGCGCGGGGCCAGTCGCGTACTGCCGCCGGAGCTTCTGGGCGCGCATATCGGGCCGCAACACGCTCACACCACCTCACGCCGCACGACGCTTGCCTTCCGTGCCTCCACGGCGCTGTTCGGTCATCTGGGGCTGGAGCTGGATGTCAGCCAGCTCGATCAGGCGGAGCGCAGTGAACTGCGCGGCTGGATAGCGCGTTACAAGGCGCTGCGTGGCCTGCTGCACAACGGTGTAAGCTGGCGCCTGGATTGCCTGGATGACAATCAGCATGCCCACGGCGTGGTCAGTCAGGATGGCCAGCAGGCCCTTTTCAGCATCAGCCAGCTGGCCATGCCTCGTCACGCCGTGCCCGCCGCCCAGCCGCTGACCGGCCTGCAAGCCGACACGGCCTACCGGCTCGAGCTGCTGGAACTGCCGGAGCACCCGGAGCGACGCATGAAGCAGCTACCCGCGTGGATCAGCGGACAACAGGCCGGCGAGCCGGTCGTCGTCTCCGGTGAGTACCTGATGCGTGAAGGCCTTGCCCTGCCGGTGCTGGACCCCGACCAGGCAATCCTGATTCACCTTCACGCGGTTACGGCATGACCCGTGCGGCGCCGGCCGTGATGGCCTGCGCCGCGCTTGCTCCCCATTTTCAGCATCAAGGATGACCCCCATGCAGCTCGGTGTCTGCTACTACCCGGAACACTGGCCACGTGATCGCTGGCCGCAGGATGCTCGCGACATGATGGAAGCCGGCATTCGTGTCGTGCGTATCGGCGAATTCGCCTGGAGTCGCCTGGAACCCAGCGCGGGTGACCTGCGCTTCGAGTGGCTGGATGAGGCTGTCGAGGTTCTGGCGGCGGCCGGTCTCAAGATCGTGATGGGCACGCCCACGGCGACACCGCCCAAGTGGCTGGTGGACGCCCACCCGGAAATTCTGGCCGTCGATGAGAATGGCGACACGCGTGGCTATGGCTCGCGTCGTCATTACTGCTTTTCTTCGCCGACGTTTCGTACCTTGAGTGAGCGCATCGTGCGCCTGATGGGCGAGCGCTACGCAAACCATCCCGCGATCATCGCCTGGCAGACCGACAACGAGTACGGCTGTCATGACACCATCCTCAGCTACTCCGCGGCCGCCCGCGCCCGCTTCCCAGAATGGCTCGAGGCGCGTTATGGCTCGGTCGAGGCCCTCAATGAGGCTTGGGGCACGGTGTTCTGGAGCATGGAGGTCAGCGAGTTTTCCCAGGTCGAGGCGCCCGTCGGCACCGTGACCGAACCGCATCCGGCCATCGTGCTCGATTATCGACGCTTCTGCTCCGACATGGTGGTCCAATACAACCGCCTGCAGGTCGACACCCTGCGTGCCGCGGGCGTCAGCGGCGATATCGTGCACAACTTCATGGGCCTGTTCACCGAATTCGATCACTTCGATGTCGCCCGTGATCTGGATATCGCCAGCTGGGACAGCTACCCGTTGGGCTTTCTGGAACGTGGCGCCCATGACGGTGCCACCAAGGCCCATTATCGTCAGCAAGGTCACCCGGACTTTGCCGGCTTTCATCACGACCTCTACCGCGCCATGTGCAAGGGCCGCTGGTGGGTGATGGAGCAGCAGCCCGGCCCGGTCAACTGGGCGATCAGCAACGCCGCGCCCTTGCCCGGCATGGTACGACTGTGGAGCCACGAAGCCTTCGCGCATGGTGCCGAAGTCGTCTCCTATTTCCGCTGGCGTCAGGCACCCTTCGCCCAGGAGCAGATGCATGCTGGTCTGCTACGCCCGGATGGTTCGCCTGCCTCGGCCTGGCCGGAACTATTGCAGGTGCGCGATGAGCTTCAAGTACTGGCAGAACACAACTCGACGGCTGCCCAGCAGGCGCCCGTCGCCCTGATGTTCGATTACGCCTCCATCTGGGCCTGTCAGATCCAACCCCACTCCGAGAACTTCAACCCGCTTGAGCTGTACCTGAGCTGGTACAGCGCACTGCGGCGACTCGGGCTTGATGTCGATATCGTCTCACCGAGCGATGCGCTCAGTGGCTATCCGCTGGTCGTGCTGCCCTGTCAGGTGATCGCCGATGAGGCACTGGCGGCACGTCTGAGCGCGGCGCGCGATTCAGGCAGTCGCGTGATGATCGGCGCACGCTCCGGCTCGCGTACGCCGCAGTTTCAGATACCCACGCAACTGGCACCCGGCGCACTCAGCGAGCTGACGGGCATCACGGTCGATCGAGTCGATGGCCTGCGGCCAGGCGCTGAGCCCGCCATCACCCTGAGCAACGGCGCACGCGGTCATGCCCTGCGCTGGCGCGATCTGCTTGATCATCAGCGCACCCGCGCACAGGTGGTAACGCGCTTCGAGGATGGCGAACCCGCCATCCTGCATCAGCGCGGTGTCAGCTATCTGACCGCATGGTTGAGTGAAGACAGCCTGGTGGCGATGCTGCAGGCGGAGTGTCAGGCCTGCGGCATCACCACCCATGCGCTGCCCGATGGCGTGCGTCTGCGGCGTCGCGGGCCGCTCTGCTTCGCCTTCAACTATGCCCCCGAGCCGCGCTGGCTGCCGGAAGGCCTCGTCAATGACAGCGGGCTGCTGGCCGGTAACCGGGCGCTGGCACCCGCTGATGTCTGTATCTGGTTCAGTGACGAACAGCGCCCCTGAGTGAGGCGACTACTGCCCACTCATTCAACGCGAAAATCGACTTTGCTTGAAAGCAGGACATCTCTCGGATTTCGCGACCGGCAGACTGTTCGATCACTTGCCGCGGCGCCTTCGGGCGCCGCTTTTTTGTACAACTATTCTGGACAGCTATTCTGAGTCCGCATGTCACCTACCCAGGCTTCATGAGTGATTACAACAGCGTGCTGCCCCCCTGCTTACCGGCCGATTAAGGTTGCCACATCGTCGATATAAAGCAGACCAAAGATAACGGTATATTTTTTATGTGAAATGGCCTTTCATTCGCAGCGCAAGGCCAGATGGAGTTTACCCTTGTGTGCTCACTGACCGCACAGCGCTGCCACTTAAGGCGAATTGTTCTCATGTCAGACAATCTCTAGTGTGCTGGATGTCTCTGTATATAAGCCAATAAATAGCAAAAACAACAGGCCACGCACCTGTAGACAGGACAACCGTCGTTCATGGCAGACGACCCACGACTACGATAACGCCAACTACGAGATACCCCCATGAGTATTCTTGCCATTCTGATATCGCTCGGGCTGCTGATGTTCCTGGCCTACCGCGGTATCACCGTTCTCTTGCTTGCCCCTCTGATGGCCGCCCTCGCCGTAGTACTGTCCGGAGATGCAGCCGTCCTGCTGCCCAGCTACACCGTGACCTTCATGAGCCAGCTGGGCGGCTATCTGGCCAAGTTCTTCCCGCTGTTCATCCTCGGCGCCCTGTTCGGCCAGCTGATGGCCGATTCCGGGGCCGCGCATGCCATCTCCGAAGGTCTGGTCAAACGCCTGGGGACGCGCCATGTGATCCTGACTGTGGTCCTGGCCTGTGCACTACTCACCTATGGGGGCGTCTCGCTGTTCGTGGTTGCCTTCGCCGTCTACCCGATTGGCGCCCAGCTCTTCCAGCGCACCGGCACGCCCAAGCGACTGCTGCCCGCGGCCATCGCTCTCGGCTCCTTCACCTTCACCATGACGGCACTCCCCGGCACGCCTGCCATCCAGAATGCCATCCCGATCCCCTACTTCCAGACCAACAGCTTTGCAGCGCCAGGCCTGGGCATCATCGCAGGCCTGATCATGCTGGGGCTGGGTACCTGGTGGCTGAAGGGACGTGCCAGCAAGGCTCAGGCACAGGGGGAAGGCTACGGGGTCCATAAGGACGAAGCGCTTGAGGAATCCCCGGCGCCCGCCGCACAGATGGGCATGATCACGGCGCTGATTCCGCTGGTGATGGTCATCGGCCTGAATGCCCTGCTGACCTATTTCGTCTTCCCGCGCATCGATTTCTCCTACCTGAGCGAGGCCTTCCCGGAGCTTGACCCGGCGGGCGCCACCGGCATGTGGTCGATCCTGATCGCGCTGGCCTTCGCCTCCACCTGGCTGGTCATTTCACGCTGGAAGCAGTGGGCCGACCTGAAGACCACCGTCAACAATGGCTGCTTCGGCGCCATGCTGCCTGTCTTCAATACTGCCTCAGAGGTGGGATATGGCGCGGTGATCGCCAGCCTGGCCGGTTTCGCGATGGTCAAGGAGGCAGTGCTCGGCCTGTATCCGGCCAACCCGCTGATCTCGGAAGCGGTGGCAGTCAACGTGCTGGCCGGCATCACCGGCTCGTCATCCGGCGGCATGAGCATTGCGCTTTCGACTCTGGGCGAGACCTACCGCGAGATGGCCGTCAATGCCGGCATCGACCTGGAGCTGATGCATCGCGTGGCGGCCCTGGCGGCAGGTAGTATGGACACCTTGCCGCACTCCGGCGCGGTCATCACCCTGCTGGCGATCTGCAAGCTGACTCACCGCCAATCCTACGGCCAAATGTTCATGATGACGGTCGCCTTCCCGATGCTGGCCCTGATTGCCGTCGTGACCCTGGGCAGCCTGGTCGGAAGCTTCTGAGCCCTAAAGCTCCACAACTGTGGGAAGTTTTCGAACATGAGTGGAGCAAAGTGAGGCCAGGCCAATGACAAGAAGGCCACCCGAATGGGTGGCCTTCTTGTTGAGCAATCACGCTGGCCAGCGACGCGCCGACATCTCAATAGACGTGGTGAGCCCGCTTCGGGTCCAGCGTCTCATGACGTGCCCGCGTTTTGATCCACAGCGTCAAGTCATCGCGGTCGGCGCCGGGATTCTCGGCGACCCACTCGACGATACGCGAGGCAATGAATTCGGCATGAAACTCATCGTCGAACTGCAGCAGCATCAGGTCCTCGCCCGCCTGGGAGATGCGCAACAATACCTCACTTGCCGGCAATACATAGAGATTCAACTCATGCAGATATTGCGTCGTGAAGGTCACGCGCCGAAAACGCTCGGGAACATTGCGCCCACTCTTACTGATATCGTTCATGAAAGCCATGGCTCTCTCCTGAATCAAGGCGCTCACCGTTTTGCCCATTCTTGAGCTTTGCCACTTAATCATAGCTCATAGGACATACTTCCTGCTGATTTATGCAGATATTTTAATGCAACCTGCAAACAACATCCTTCAACCGGTTATCAACTCAATATCCTGGCAAGTTACTGTCAGATAGCAGCCGATATCACTGTTGCTGCTGACGCAATGCATCGCTTTGCAGAGTCAGATGAATCCGCGTCAGCCAGCCCGCCAGCAGCGCCTGCTTGTGGCGACTCATGGTGTGATGTTGCTCGATCAGTTCGCATAATCGATCGCCGGCCGCACGCATTCTGGTAGGGCTCTCCCCTCGGGCACAGCGCTGATAGTCATCCGCCAGCGCATGGATCAATTCGCGCAAGGCGTGCTGTACCGGGCGCGGCACATCGTTGCCCAATTCCCGCCGCACGAAGCCTATGCCGCGTCCGATATCCATCCCTGTCAGGCCCAGCGTCAGTAGCGGCATTCCGAGCACTTGCTCCTGTGCAGCATCGGGCTGGCCGTTTGCCGTTTCGCCACTGCGGCGCGCTTCCTGTTCACGACTGCGAGTCTGCTCATGCCGGGCCAGCCGCAACAGCCTGTCGCCCATACGGCCGCCGAACCAGCTGTCCAGGCGTTCGGTAGAGCGCTCCGCCAGCTCACGAATATCACTCGCCGTGGCGCGAATCAGCTGGCGCTTGTCCCAACCGGCTCCCGGCACAGGGATCAGGCGGAATCCAATGATGGTCACGATCAGACCGATCCCGGCTGCCAGACTCCGATTGAGGGTATAGGCGACATCGAAGGTCATACCGTTGTCCGGCATCACCAGCAGAATATTGAATACCACGAAGGGCAAGGCGATCCCCGCCAGCGCCGGCACGACGGAGCCCATCAGGCCGAGGAACAGGGGAATACTGAAGATGATCACGAAGGGCACGAAATGCTGGGCGTGACTGAGCATGACATTGCCGAACAGCAATACGCTCGGGACCGCCAGCAGCAAGCCCTTGAGCACCATCGGAATGATCGGTGCCGGATCACCGCGACTGACGAAGATACCCGAGAACAGCGTGCCCAGCAGCATGGCCACCGCACCGTTGTCCCATGCCGTCGCAAGCCAGAAGATCGCCGTGGCACTGAAGATGGTCATCGCACGCAGCGCATCGATGGCGGCGCGACCATGATCGCGGTGCCAACTCATGCTCGGCTGACGCAGCTGATGTCGGCCGGGATGATTGATGACCTCACGTGCCTGCAAGATGACCAGCGCATGCCCCAGTACCTCACGCAGACTGAACAGCAGCCGAGCCTCCAGCGCGGTAATGCTTCGCTGACCGCGTGACAGCCGTAGACATTCGCCGCGCAGCTCCCTGAGCGTCTTGCGGGCCTGAGCCGTGCCCTGGCTGTCTGCCATGCTCTGAAAGGCCGCACCCAGGCGTTGCATCAGCTCCTGCGTCGGCTGGCTGAAGCGTTCGGCTTCCTGTCTCCGGGTCTGGCCAAGCTCACCAGGCGCTGCGCTTTTCTCACCGTCATCGCGCTGTGATGGCACGAAGAACTCGGGATGACGCAGCTGGTGCAGGGCCTTGAGGGTCGCGTAGAGACGCATGCTTCGCCGCGTCAGCAGGTGTACACCACGTATGCGCCCCTTGCCCTGGGGGCCTTCATAACGCGCTGAGTGGGCATCGATCTCGAGATTGTTGAGCGCATCCAGCCCGGTCATCATCTGCTCGAGCATCGCCATGCGTTCCTGATGCTGATCCTTTTGCCGTCCAGTAGTCTTGCCTACCTCTAACGGCATCGAGAAGGCCAGCGCCATATAGCGGAAGGTGGCGTTCACCGCCGTATCCGACAGCTTGCCGAGATGATCGCGCACGCGGATCGGCCAGACCAGCGCACTCACGACGACGGCACACAACGCGCCAAGACTCAGCTCACTGAGACGTGCCAGTGCCACCGAGAAGAAGTCATCCGGCGCCGAGGACGTCAGCACCACGATGATCATGCAGGCCACCGCCGCCATCACACAGCCATAGGACAGATTATTGTGTGTCAGCGAGGCGCCATAGATGCATAGCCCGATCCATAGCGTGACCGAACCCAGCGCCAGTTCGGGCACCTGGGCAAAGCAGCCCATGATCACCACGGCCACACAGGTACCGACGAAGGTTCCCGTAACCTGACAGATGCCCTTCTCGACCACCATGCCCGACATCGGACGTGTCTGCAGAAACGCCGCCGAGATCAGCGCCCAATAGGGTCGATCGAGATCAAAGAAGAAGGCAGCGTAGAGGGCCAGCGCCATCGCCAGCACACCCTTGGTGGCAAACTTGAGCGCGAACGGCGAAGGCCTGAGGAAGGCAGCCAGAGCGGGAGACATGGATCAGTGCTTCCCGTCTTCGTCTTGGACGGCCTGAGCTGTCTCGACCGATTCCGCCTCGACAGGTGCCGCCTTGGCCTGCGTCGTCTCATCATTGCCATCTTCGGCAGTGATCAGCCTGACACTCGCCGTCATGCCGGCGGCAAGATTGACACCTGAGGCACGCACCGCCTCGATATCATCGAACTCCACCCGCACCGGAATGCGCTGCGCCAGACGCACCCAACTGAAGGTGGCACTGACCTGAGGCAGCTGCTGGGCATTGGTCGCGGTATTGTCATCGGCGATGCCCTGACCGATCCCCACGACTCGCCCCTTGAAGTCTTCATTGCCGCTCATCAGCGTGATCTGGACCGGATCGCCTGGACGCACATGCTGCAGCTTGGTCTCCTGGAAGTAGGCGCTCAGGTAGAAGGAGTCATCCTTGATCAGTGCCATCACCGACGTTCCTGCCGTGACGTAATTGCCCTGACTGAGATGCATGTTGAGGATACTGCCGTCGGCGGGTGCCACCAAACGCGTACGATCGAGATCCAGCTGCGCGGATTGCACCGCGGCTTCGGCCTGTTGCACATCAGCGCGGGCAACCTCGGCTTCCAGGCGCGCACTGTCGCGTTCTTCCTCACTGATGGCACGATTGGTCAAGCGACCACGACGATTGGCCTCATGCTCCTTCAGGCTCAGGGTCGCCTTGGCACTGGCCAGACTGGCCTTGGCCTTGGCGAGCGCGGCCTCGTAGCGCGCACGATCGACCTGAAGGATGACGTCCCCTTCCTTGACCCGCGTGGTATCCGCCACATTCAGCTCACGCACCCAGCCGGAGACATCCGAGCTCAGCGTGATCACCTCGGCACGCACCCGGGCGTCACGCGTCCAGGGACTGTACATGTAGGTATTCCACAGCCACACGGCACACCAGGCTGCAGCCGCCACCAGACAGAGAGTAATGATCCATTTGACGGCTTTGTGTCGCAGGTTGCGCATGCGGTTTCCTTGGGGAATAGAGGGGCTGGGGAAAATGGGTGGCACGAAAGGGTTCGCGGGGAAATCGAGATGACGAATGGCGAGACGCTGGGGCAATGACGTACGTCACGTCACGAGGGCTACCACCGCCGCCAGACAGATGACAAACAGCGAGATATCGAACCAGGCCTCGAACCAGAGCTCGTGATTGGCCAGCAGACGATGCAGCAGCGTGCGAATGATACCCGCCGCCAGCAAGGCGACCAGGGCATAGACCAACATCGGGCTGATCAGGAATTCCCCGACCACCATTTCATGCAGCGCATTGAAGCCAGACCCAACATCATTGCCTGCGGAGATTTCCTTCATCGAGATGTCCTTGACTTGCGTTATGCGAGAGCTGGCTTGCGTATGCGAGAGCGGGCTTTCTTTAAGCGATAGCTGTATAGCGACTGCCATGCGTGCAATCAGCGTTCAACGATGGTGGCTGCCTGGCGTTCATTCAAGGCCCGCGGGTGAACTGTTCCACTGCGCGAATCTTGAGGGCAGCTTCATCGCTGAGAATATATGCAGGCTAACATTTTTCACCGCCGTGCACCGTTGCGTGAGAAGAATCACCCCATTCCTTGCACAGCGCGCGACCAGAATCCGCTCTCCATTTGGCTGAGCGCTAACCGGGACAATCAGCCTGGACACCAGGTATTCAGGTGGTAGCAGCGGCCAAGGTGGCCTGAAACGCAAAACGGCTTGCCCATAAGGCAAGCCGTTTCATTTCGCACAGTGAAGACATCAGTTGATGATCGTGAGGGTCTACTACACCGCGTAGCCGAGCACGCGTGGCAGCCACAAGGCGAGCTCAGGGAATAGCATCACCACCGCCAACGCCGCCAGCATCGCTACCACGAAGACCATCGCCCACCCGACCGTCTTCTCGAGTCTTACTCCGGCTACGCTACTGGTCACCATCAGGTTGACCGCGACTGGCGGGGTGAACTGCCCGATCGCGATGTTCATCGCCAGCAGGATACCGAACCACACCGGATGCCAGCCGAAGTGCTGCATCACCGGAATCAGCACCGGCATCAGGATCAGGTAGATGGAGACCGCATCCAGCAGCATCCCGGCGATCAGCACTGCCACCATCACCAGAATCAGCAGCGTCGTTCCACTATCCGACAGCGTGATCAGCCATTCAGCGAGATGGCGGAAGGTGCCCAGCATGGTGCCCGCCCAGGCAAATATGCCCGCCAGCGCAATGATGAGCATCACCACCCCCGAGATCACCGCTGCTTCCCTGAGCAGTTCCCACACCTGGGAGAGCTTGAGCTCACGGGTGATGAAGAGCCCCACACACAGCCCGTAGGCGGCCGCGACCACCGCCGCTTCCGTGGGCGTGAAGAGGCCTGAGCGCAGTCCGCCGAGGATGATCACCGGTGCCAGCAGGGCCGGGATCGCTGCGCGGAACGCCGGACCCAGCGCGATACGCTCGACCTGAGTCGGGTCTTCCCAGCGATAGCGACGCGAGAGGAACCAGGCCGGCAGCAGCAAGGCCACACCCACCAGCAAGCCCGGAGTCAGGCCCGCAGCAAACAGCGCACGTAGATCCACCCCCGGCACCACGATGGAATAGAGGATCAACGCGATGGACGGCGGGATCAGGATCGCCGTGGAGGCCGAGGCCGCAATCAGCGTCGCCGAGAACGCCTTGGGATAGCCCGCCCGTGTCATGCTGGGAATCATCACCATCGCCACCGCGGCGGCATCCGCCGGGCCGGAACCACTCATGCCGCCCATGATCAGACACACCAGCACCGCCACTAACGCGAGCCCCCCGTGACGCGGGCCGATCAGCGCCTGGGCGAAGCGAACCAGCCGCGCTGCCACACCGGCACGCTCGAACACCAGCCCCGTCAGGATGAACAGCGGAATGGCGATCAGCGGATACTTGGCGATGCTGTTGTAGGTATTGGTCCCGAGGGTGGCCAGCATGCTGACCGGCAGCCCCGCGACGATACCCACCGCACCCGAGAGCCCCAGCGCGAAGGCCACCGGCACGCCGAGTATCAACAGGGCGGCAAAGCTTGCGAGCAACCAGAGATCAGGACTCATGATCTGACTCCTTGTGCTCTGACAACGCATTCTGACCGGGTCCCTGCGAAAGACGCTCGACACACTGCTGCAGCTGACGCCAGGCCATCGCCAGCGCCAATATCGGCAGCCAGATCACATACCACCAGTTGGGCAGACCCAGCCCCGGTGACAGCGAGTTCCACTGATACTCCTCCAGCGCGAAGGTGCCTCCGAACCACACCACCAGCCCCAGTACGACCAGTACTGCCAGGGTCTGCACTACCACGACCAATCGCCAGAGCGGCAACGGCAGCACGTCTTCCAGCAATGCGATACGAATATGCGCTTGACGGCGAATCGCTACCGAGGCGCCCGCCAGCGTCAACAACACCAGCAGGAAGACCGAGAATTCCTCGGTAAAGGCAAAGGAGGCATCGGTGGCATAACGCACCACCACATTGGCCAGACTGATGATACCGATCAGTCCCAGCGCCAACGCCGCCAGCCAGGACTCCGGCCGCACGCGTGGCGGTGGCCTGTCCGCGGGGGCAGGCGCTCCGTTGGCGCTGTCTTGCAGAGCTCGTTGCGACGTTTGCGGTGATGCTTGTTGAGAGGTTTGTTGCGACTTTTGCGACATGACGCGCGATCCACACGAACGCCGAGGCTGTCAGGCCCCGGCGTGGTTCTTCACTCAATAACGCGCACAGACCGCATTATTCCCGATGTCATCTGCTCAGTGAGCAGCGGCGATGATGGCCCTGGCAGACTCAGCGCGAGGCCTCGACCTCGGCACGTGCCGTCTCGACCAGCGCCTCACCGATCTTCGGTGTCCAGCTTTCGTAGACCGACTGGGTGGCGTCACGGAAGGTCTGCATCGCATCCTCATCGAGCTTGACGACATTCACGCCGCGCGCCTCGATGTCCGCCAGCCGCTGGGCATTGCCTTCACGACTCATGGCGATCTCCCAGGCACCCGCTTCCTTGGCCGTCTCGGTCAGCAGCGTGCGCTCCTGTTCACTGAGCGACTTCCACACACGCTGGTTGGCGGCGAAGATCAGCGGGTCCGCCATGTAGTGCCAGAGGGTCAGGTGGGTCTGACCGACCTGATCGATGCGCGCGACATCGAACACTGACAGCGGGTTCTCCTGCCCATCCACCGCGCCGGTGGTGAGTGCCGGCTTGGCATCCGCCCAGCTCATCTGGGTCGGGTTGGCGCCCAGCGCCGTGAAGGTGTCCTGGAACAGCGGCGAGCCCACTACACGAATCTTCAGACCCTTCAAGTCGTCCGGCGAGGTGATCGATTTCGAGGAGTTGGACACCTCACGGAAGCCGTTCTCGCCCCACGCCAGCGGCTTGATGCCCTTGGACTCAATCGTGGCGAAGACCTGCTTGCCCGACTCGCCCTGGGTCAGCGCATCGATGGCGGCGTGGTCCGGCATCAGGAATGGCAGCGAGAACAGATTGAGCTCCGGTACCTGGGGCGACCAGTTGATGGTCGAGCCCACCGCGAGATCGATCAGCCCCTGACGCATGGCCGAGAACTCCTTGGTCTGGTCCCCCGCCACCAGCTGAGCGTTCGGATAGACGCGCAGGGTGAGCTCACCACCGGAGCGCTCCTCTACCAGCTCCGCCCACTTCTCGGCCGCCTGTCCCCACGGGAAGGCATCCGACAGCACAGTGGAGACGGACAGCTCGCGCGCCTCGGCATCACTCGCCATCAGCGGTGACAGCAAGGCCAGGCCAAGCACGCCAGCCATCAAGGCGGAGCGACTCGTGGCAGTGACACGCGGGCGCGCGGTCTGGCTTTGAGAAAGGGCTGGAGAATGATCCGAAGTGCAGTGATGCAGATGACGAGGGGCGGGGCCAGCGTTGGCGTGTACAGCGGTCAGGGTCATGAATAACCTCTTGATTATGATGTTGTTGAGTGTGTCCAGAGGCAGATTCGCATCTACTTTGGTCGCTGACCATTCGACCATGCGACAGATCGGTGCTTTTTCGACGCTCATAGGCTGTCTCGCTGCATTACCGATTACTGTATATCTATCCACCCAACGGATTTTCCGAGACCTCTTGCGTACGAAACGCTCGACCATGTGATGTCATCAGCGTGTGTCACCAAGGAGTGTATCCAACGATGCAAGAGGGCCAACCCTCGCACAGGCCCCGCCAGCAGGGAGTTTGACGATATTTTCCTTCGCATGATGCCGTGCCTTTACAGCGCCAGCGTGTCCCGAGTCCGGGTCGGGTCATGATTTCATGAGGGACTGTATATTCATCCACCCCATTACATCCTTGAGACAAATTTCACGATATGTCGCCTTTCAACCACGCAATGGCGTACCACGGGTCGCAGACTCCGGATTCGGCCGGTAGACTGAGCGCCGTTCCCGCAAGGACCAACCACGACTGACCAACATCACGCACGCAAGTGTCGTACCTGACATCTCGTCGGCACCGCTCCCACGGTCCCGACCCCGACCGATGAGGCCCCTTCCATGCCGCACCCCCAGCAGGAAGCCGTACCCACTCCCACCTTCGAGACCGAGCCTCTCGACACCTCGCGCAAACGACTGCAGCCGACCAGCAGTCTCGGCGCAGCGGTCGTTCTGTGGTCGCTGCTGCTGGGAATGGGGATGCTGATGCTGGCCAACGGACTGCAGGGCAGTCTGTTGGGGATTCGTGCCTCCTCGGAAGGCTTCAGCAACACCATGACGGGCATCATCATGTCGGCGTACTTCGCCGGCTTCCTGCTCGGCTCGACGCTTGCACCGCGCAAACTGCGTCGGGTCGGCCATGTGCGCACCTTCGCGGCGCTGGCCTCCATCACCTCGGTGTGCATTCTGATCCACGCACTCTATGTGGTGCCCGAGGTATGGATCGCCATGCGCTTCATCACCGGCTTCGCCTTCGCCGGTCTCTACGTGGTGGCGGAGAGCTGGCTCAACAGTCAGGCGACCAACCAGATGCGTGGCCGTCTGCTGGCCATCTACATGGTGATCACCTATCTGGGCATGGGCGGCGGACAGTTGCTGCTCAACGTCGCCAACCCGGAGACCTACCTGCTGTTCATTCTGGTATCGGTGATCATGTCCTTGGCGCTGGTGCCGATGCTGCTGTCCGCCTCACCGCAACCGGAAGGCGCGCAGCCGGAGGCCATGGGACTGGTGCGTCTACTGCGCCTGGCACCGCTGGGCACCCTGGGCGGCTTTGCCACCGGTATCGCCAACGGCACCGTCTTCGGCATGGGCGCGGTGTATGCCGACCGCGCCGGCCTGCCGGTGCAGGAAGTCTCCTGGTTCATGGGCGCCTTCATTCTGGGGGCCGCACTGCTGCAATGGCCGCTGGGCAAGCTCTCCGACAAGCTGTCGGCCAAGAAGGTGATTCTGGGCTGCAGTCTCGGGGCGATCGCGTTGTCCATCGGTGGCGTGCCGTTCAGTGGCGGCAGCATGATGACCATGGTGCTGCTGGGTGCAGGCCTCGGCGGGCTGATCCTGACCCAGTACTCGCTGTTCCTTGCCGCCGCCAACAATCTGCTGACAACGGCCCAGATCATCTCCGCCAGCGGCACGCTGGTGCTGATGCATGGTGCCGGCGCGATTCTGGGCCCGCTCACCGCGGGGCTACTGATGGAGCGCTTCGGAGCCGTCGGCTTCCTCTATACCTTGACCGCCATTCACGTGCTGATCGTGATTCTGGCCGCCAGTGTCACCAGCAAGCCGCGTCAGGAGCTGGAGGCCGAGGAAGGCGATCACCCCGGCCACTATGTGGTGGCGCCCTCCACCACCAGTCCGCTGAGTGCCGCCTGGGTCGAGGAAGCCATCACCGAGCCAGAGACCGGTCAGCTGGAATTCGACTTCGATGCCGAACCTGAGCCGGAGCCCAGCGAGGAAGAGCTCGCTGCCCAGCAACAGGAAGCGGCCTCCGAAGCAGAAGGAGGCGTCGTTCAGCAGGTCGACAATGAGGAAGGCGTGATGAACGACCGCGTCACCGGCATGGAAGACGACTGGCACCTGGATGGCCATATCGACGAGCAGGCCCAGCATCTCAGCGAAGAGGAACGTCGCGTCAAGTCGGAGCCGGAGCGTGAGAGCTACTGATCACGTCTGACGACATGCTCGAGTGATACACAAGAACACCGCCTCTCAGGGCGGTGTTCTTGGTTGGAGCGGGCGAAATAGCGGCTAGCGAAACTAAGACAGGAGAAACTGAGCCAGGAGGCACAAGGCAGGCGTAACAGCAAGACGGATCAGCGAGAGAATATTGTTCGGGAAACGAAGGAGACTCACAACGATAGAGACTCAGGATAGAGGCTCAGCAACGACGCTTGCCCGCCCGCGCCACCAAATGCGGTGCCAGCACACCCTGCAGACGGCGCACGGCCTGGGAATGCAGCTGCGAGACACGCGACTCGGTGACATCGAGTACCGCGCCGATCTCCTTGAGGTTGAGCTTCTCCTGATAATAGAGCGCCATCAACAGTTTCTCGCGCTCCGGCAGCCGCGCGATGGCCTCATTCAAGGCCCGCCGCGTATCGGCCACTTCCAGCGCATCATGCGGCAAGGCAAACGGCGTGGCGAAGGGCGTCGCTTCAGGCGAGGCATGACTACCTGCCAGCCCGCCTTCCTCATCCATCATCTCGTCCAGCGACATCACCATGCCGTTGTTGGTGTCCAGCAGCAGGCGGCGATAGTCCTCCAGCTCAAGCCCCATGGCGGCGGCGATCTGGGTCTCCTCGGGCGAATAGCCCAGGCTCTGTTCCAGCTGCTGGATCACGCTCTCAAGCTCGCGCCCAGCCCGGCGCACACTGCGCGGCAACCAGTCGCGCGAGCGCAGCTCATCGAGCATCGCGCCGCGGATGCGCTGACTGGCGTAGGTGGCAAAGCTGGCGCCGTGGCCCTGCTCATAGCGGCCCACGCATTCACAAAGCCCCAACATGCCGGCCTGAATCAGATCCTCGAGATCGACGCTCGCTGGCAAGCGCACCTGCAACTGCAGCGCGATGCGGCGCACCAGCGGCTGATACTCGGTGTAGATATCCTGCTGGGCCATGCGCCCATTGGCGGTATACATCGGCGTCCTGGTCCTCGCTTGCATCCCTCGGGGTCGTTTGACTCAGGGTCATGCCCCCATCCTCGGGACTCCTGTTCCCAGCGTATTGTCGCGCCCCCGCCACAAACCATTCGCTCGAATAGCTACCCTCAGCGACGGCTTTCCTGCCTTACGTCGCCATTGTGCTTCGGAGTGGCGGACATGTAGGCATATATGAGGAAACAGCGAGAGAAGACGAGACACGCAGGGCACCCGCCAGCAGGTCGACAGAATGTCGCGGGGAAGAAGCAAAGATGGAGCAAGGATGTCACGAGAAGCGCCCGTAAGAAGAACCCCCAAGGAAAGCCAGCGGAACAGCCAAAATGAGAAAGGTCAAAAGGCCGCAAAAAATTTCTAAAGTTCTGTCGCGCCGCGACGATAACTGAAGCAACGGCACAGGAGTCGTTACTGGCGACACGCCATCTATCTCCCCATTACGACAGGAAGTGACACATGGCTTCAGTGATCAATACCAACACCCTTTCCATGGTGACTCAGCAGAACCTGAATCAGTCCCAGAACGCCCTGAACACCTCCATGGAACGTCTGTCCTCCGGCATGCGTATCAACAGCGCCAAGGACGACGCCGCCGGTCAGGCCATCGCCAACCGCATGGACTCCCAGATCACCGGCCTGTCCCAGGCGCAGCGTAACGCCAACGACGGCATCTCTGTCGCCCAGACCGCTGAAGGTGCTTTGAATCAGGTCAACGATAACCTGCAGCGTGTGCGTGAACTGACTGTCCAGGCACAGAATGGCACCAACAATGCTGAAGATCTTCAGTCCATTCAGGATGAGATCACCCTGAGAATGGAAGAGATCGACAGAATCTCTGAACAAACCAGCTTCAATGGTGTTGATGTACTGAACACCGATGACTCTTTAAGTATTCAAGTAGGTGCAAATGATGGTGAAACCATCAGTATCAAACTGCAACAAACCAACAAGTCAACTCTTGGCTTGGATACATTTGATGTCACACAGCAATTCGATGTCGCGTTAAGTGAAGCTATTACTGAAAATGATGCGGATGGAGCCATAGCCCCAAGTGGCGGCACACTCCACGAAGTACTTGATAATGATGGTGAAGGCACTGGAACCTATGTTATCAAGGATACAAATGGAGAATTGTTTGCTACAGAAGATACATTTAATATAGCAAGCTCCACTGCTGCAGGAATTAAAACTACCGCTGATTCCGAAAGCGTAGACCAGAAGGTCAAATACTCTACAGATGGCGAGTATGTCACATTGAGTGGAAGTAACGGCGCCGTCAATGTAGCAGTAGCTGACGTAGCTTCTGTAGATGCCGCTGATACAGCAGAAGTGGATGAACTCGAAGAATTTGATGGTGAAGTTGGCCAAACTAGCACTACGGATTTGGCGCAAGCTAATCCTCTCGATGCAATTGATAAAGCATTGGCCCAGGTCGATAGCCAGCGTTCCGCCCTCGGTGCCGTGCAGAACCGTTTCGATTCTGCCATCACCAACCTGGCAACCACTGAAACCAACCTGGCGTCTGCCCAGTCGCGCATCCAGGATGCCGATTACGCGGAAGAAGTCTCCAGCATGACCACTGCACAGATTCTGCAGCAGGCGGGAACTTCCATGCTGACCCAGGCCAACCAGGTGCCGCAGAACGTGCTGTCTCTGCTGGGCTGATCTCTGGCTCACATGCTGCATAGGCCTGTCATTCAGCAAGAGTGGCAGGCCGGTCGTTGGCAGAGGATGGTGGCCTTGTTGATATTGCTCCTTTTAGCTAACATCGCTCGTGCATTTCAACCTCCGCCAGCGATATCAAGCAGCAGCAAACAAAAAGGGCAGACGCATCGCGTCTGCCCTTTTTCATTGGAATGCGGACATGAATCACACCGCCATGTTCATGATTTCCTTGTAGGCGCTGAGCAACTTGTTGCGCACCTGCACGGTCATCTCGAATTCCAGCGAGGCCTTCTGGCCTGCCACCATGACCTGATCGAGGCTGACATCCGGGCTGCCCAGCTCGAAGGCCTTGGCCTGGCCTGCCGCGACCTGTTGTGACTGGCTGACGCGCGCCAGCGAATCCTTGAGCATGCCGGCAAAGCCCTGTGCATCAGTGCCGCTGGCCTCTGACACTGCGCCTACCGGCTGAGCGTTGCTCCCGGCCGCCTGCGCCGCCATCTGATCGAGCTGCTGCAGACTGCCCGTCATCGCGGACGACATCGCCGCGCCGACTGCCTCAATCGCCATCTCGTCTCTCCTTTCTCAACGCGCGCCATTCATCTGCCGCTTTCAGTGGGGCTCAGACTACCAGTCAGTCGAGTGGCTGAAGGTGACTAATACCCCTGTTTTGCGACGCTATTCGTCTGATTGGATATGCGCTCAGCTTCGATAATGGCCAGCCTACGCAAGAAGGCGCTGCGGAACGCGACATTGTTGATCCATCATTTTCTTGTTTCGCCCTGCTTGCTGGAATCACCCGCTGCGAGTTCAGACCACGGCGCTTATCGGACATCTGCATGAGTACACCCAGCCAGACAGCGCCCCAGTCGGGCACCTCGACGACATCAGAATCATCGGACAAGCCAGCCAACCCCTTGTTGGCACGCCTGGCGGCATTGCCGCGCCTGCCGCTCATCATGGCGGCTGCCTTCAGCGTGGCCGTCATCGTCGCGTTGTTGCTGTGGGGCGCTGGCACCCAGTGGAGTGTGCTCTATCGTGATCTACCCGCCAGCGAAGGCGGCGAGATCGTCGCGCAGCTGGAGCAGACCGGCGTGCCCTACCGATTGAGCAATGAAGGCGCCACCATCGAGGTCCCCAAGCAGGATGTCTATCGCCTGCGTCTGGCACTTGCCCAGCAGGGCCTGCCCAGCCAGGGCGGTTCCGGCTTCGAACTGATGGATACCCAGGCCTTCGGCATCAGCCAGTTCACCGAACACGTCAATTACCAGCGCGCCCTGTCCGGCGAGCTGTCGCGCACCATCGCCAGTCTCGAGCCGGTCTCCAGCGCCCGTGTGCACCTGGCACTGCCGGAAGATTCCGTCTTCGTGCGCGAGCGTCGCCCAGCGACGGCCTCCGTCGTGGTCGAACTCAAGGGCGGCCAGCAGCTCAAGGCACGTCAGATCCAAGCCATCCAGCATCTGGTGGCCGGCAGCGTGCAGGGCCTGGCCAGCGAAGATATCACTGTCGTCGATCAGGACGGCAATCCGCTGTCGCGCCCGGCGGGCGATGCGCTCAACCTCGATGGCAGTGCGCTGGAATACGCCCAGGCCCTGGAGCGCAGCTATCAATCGCGCATAAATGCCCTGCTGACGCCACTGGTGGGACGCGACAACTTCCGCGCAGAGGTCAGCGCCCAGCTCGATTTCTCCCACGCCGAAGAGACCGAAGAGCACTACACGCCCAACCAGCAGCCGGGCAGCGCAGCGGTGCGCAGTGAACAGCTCAACAACACCGGCGCCGGCGAGATGCTCGGCAGCGGCGGCGTGCCGGGCGCCCTCTCCAACACGCCCCCGGGAATTGCCGCCTCGCCCATCAATGCCGATGACGCGGCGAATGCTGATGGCAGCACACAGACAGACAACGCGGCCAGCGGCCTGAGCAACTATCAGCGCAGCAGCACCATCAACTATGAAGTCAACAAGCGTGTGCGCCACACCCGCGCTCGCCTGGGTCGCCTCGACAATCTCTCGGTGGCGGTGGTGATCAATCACCGTCGCAGCATGGACAGTGACGGCAACCCGATCAGCGAGCCGCTGGCAGACGACCAGCTGGCACAGATCGATTCGCTGGTGCGCGAGGCGATGGGCTTCAATGCCGAACGTGGCGACAGCCTGAGCGTGATCAATGCGCCCTTCATGACCGCCGAACAGCAGAACGCCGGCCCGCCGCAGCAGTGGTGGGAGAAGTGGCTCAACAATCCCGAGCTGCAGGCGCTGGCCATCGAGCTTGGCCGCTACCTGATCATCGGCTTCATCGCCTGGCTGCTGTATCGCAAGTTGCTGCGCCCGCTGTTGCGTCCGCAGGAAGCCTACCAGACCATCGGTCAGCCGCCCGGCACTCAGGCAGCCGGCAGCGCCGCGGGTGGCATCGCCGGCATGGAGTCTGGCCTGGCGACGACCAACAGTGAGCTAAGCAACATGATGGCGAGCCAGACAGCGCCTGCCAGTGGCCCGCGCACGCCGACCACCTATCAGCAGAACCTCAAGGATGCACGTGACATGGCCCGCGATGACCCGCGCATGGTCGCCATGATCCTCAAGAACTGGATGAGTCACCATGAGTAAGACACTGACGAACATGGAACGCAGTGCGGCCCTGATCATGAGCCTCGACGAGGACAGCGCCGCAGAGGTCTTCAAGTTCCTGTCTGCCCAGGAGATCCAGCAGCTCAGCGCGACGATGACCAACATGCCGCAGGTCACCCAGGAGCAGATGGCGAAGACGTTGGAGATATTCCACGCCGACAGCGAGCAGTTCAGCGCCGTCAATCTGCTCTCCACCGACCATATCCGCTCGGTGCTGGTGAAGGCGCTGGGTCAGGAGCGTGCCAGCTCGCTGCTCGAAGACATCTACGAGAGCTCCGGTCAGAACAATGGCATCGAGACGCTGAACCTGATGGAGCCGCCGCTGGTGGCCGAGATGATCCGCGACGAACATCCGCAGATCATCGCCACCATCATGGTGCACCTGGAGCGCCATCAGGCCTCGCAGATTCTCGAGCACTTCTCCGACACCCTGCGCAACGATGTGCTGCTGCGTATCGCCACCTTCAGTGGCGTGCAGCCGGCAGCCCTGCAGGAACTGACCGAAGTGCTGAGCAACATGCTCAGTGGCCAGAACCTCAAGCGCAGCAAGATGGGCGGCATTCGTACCGCGGCCGAGATACTCAACCTGATGCCGGGGCAGCAGGAAGAGCAGGTCCTCGAGGCAATGCGCCACCACGACGAGAGTCTGGCGCAGCAGATCATCGACGAGATGTTCGTGTTCGAGAACCTGGTCGGGCTCGAGGACCGCTCCATCCAGCTGCTGCTCAAGGAAATCGACAACGAGACGCTGGTCACGGCGCTAAAGGGCTCCCCCGAGGCGATCATCCAGAAATTCCTGCAGAACATGTCGCAGCGTGCTGCCGAGATGCTGCGTGATGACATGGAGGCGCGCGGCCCGGTGCGTGTCAGCCAGGTCGAGGCCGAGCAGAAGAGCATCCTGCAGACGGTGCGTCGACTGGCCGACAGCGGCGAGATCGTGATCAACAGCGGTGGCGAGGACTATGTCTAGTTCTGATCCGCATCATGACGCGTCTGCCTCGTGGGCCGAGCGCGAGGTGGCAGGCAGCGATGACATGCATCAGTGGCAACCGCTGGAACTCGACGCGCTGGATGGCAAGTCCGCATCGCCCCAGTCGGGTGGCGGCTTTCAAGCCGGCATGCCGCACACGGCGGCACCGGATGTCGGCCTGATTCGGCGCATGGCGCAGCGTGCTCGCTCGACCTTCGAGCAGGAGACGCTACAGCAGCAACAGGCGGCGCGTGACGAAGGCTATGCCGCGGGCGAGAAGGCCGGTTATGAAGCGGGTCTGGCGCGTGCAAGGCAGGAAGCCGCCGAGCAGGCGGCGCGTCAGGCCGAGGCCGCCCGGCAGGCGCTCGAACAACAGGCCGCCCAGCTGGCACCGCTGATCGAGAACCTGCAGCAGTCACTGGCGTGCCTGGATGAGCAGATCAGCGATGAGCTGGCAGCACTGGCCATCAGCGTCGGTCAGCATCTGGCCCGTGAGGCATTTCGTGCCCATCCGGAGCACATCATCGACAGCGTGCGCAGCCTGCTGGCGGCGGATCCGCCGCTGATCGGCCGTCCGCGTCTTTACCTGAATCCGGACGACCTGCCGCGCGTCGAGCAGGCAATGGGCGAGCAGCTCACCAGGCTGGGTTGGCAGTGTCTGCCGGACGCCAGCCTGAGCCTCGGCGGATGTCGCGCCGAAGCCGACAGCGGTTGTCACGATGCCAGCCTCGAGAGTCGCCTGGACATGCTGTCACGCCAGCTGCGCCATCGCGGCAGCGCCGACGGCAGCCTGCATGGCAAGGACGAGGCCAGCGGGTCGCGCATGGTGCACCGCCAGTCGTCAGAACATGTACCGCCAGAGCAGGCACGCACTGAGCTGGCAGGAGATCGCGCATGAGTGACACGCCATGAGCACCTCTTCCGCACAGCAATGGCGCAGCGCGCTGGGCGCCATTCGTGAGCGCGTCGAGAGCCTAGAGCCCCAGCGCAGCAATGGCCGCCTGGTGCGCGCGACCGGCCTGGTGCTGGAAGCGGTCGGTCTGCGCCTGCCGGTGGGCGCCAGCTGCCTGATCGAGCTGGGCGCGAAGCTGCCGCCGGCCGAGGCCGAGGTGGTCGGCTTCGCCGATCAGACCCTCTACCTGATGCCCATCGACCCACTCAGTGGCGTCGCACCGGGCGCGCGGGTGTTTCCCCTCGGGCATGGCAATGTCGGCGAGCGACGCTATCCGGTCGGTGAAGCGCTGCTCGGGCGGGTCGTCGACGGCGTGGGTCGCCCGCTGGATGGCCTCGGCCCGCTGGAAGATGTCGAACATGCGCCGCTGGAGAGCCGTCCGCTCAATCCGCTGGAGCGCGCGCCCATCGACACGCCGCTGGATGTGGGCATTCGCGCCATCAATGCCTTGTTGAGCGTCGGCCGTGGCCAGCGCATGGGGTTGTTCGCCGGTTCTGGCGTCGGCAAGAGTGTGCTGCTGGGCATGATGGCGCGCTTCACCGATGCCGATGTGATCGTGGTCGGCCTGATCGGCGAGCGCGGGCGTGAGGTGCAGGAATTCATCGAGAACATTCTCGGCGAACAAGGTCTCAAGCGCGCCGTGGTCGTGGCCACGCCGGCTGACATGACGCCGCTGCATCGCCTCAAGGGCGCCAGCTACGCGACGCGCATCGCCGAATCCCTGCGTGACAAGGGCCAGAATGTGCTGCTGATCATGGATTCACTGACCCGCTACGCGATGGCCCAGCGCGAGATCGCTCTGGCCATCGGTGAGCCACCGGCCACCAAGGGCTATCCGCCTTCGGTATTCGCCAAGCTGCCGGCGCTGGTGGAACGCACCGGCAACGGCCGGCGTGGCGGCGGGTCGATCACCGCCTTCTATACCGTGCTGACCGAAGGCGATGACCAGCAGGACCCCATCGCCGACAGTGCGCGCGCGATTCTGGATGGGCATATCGTGCTGTCGCGACGCATCGCGGAAAGCGGCCACTACCCGGCCATCGATATCGAAGCCTCGATCAGCCGTGCCATGTCGGCGGTGGCGCCGGAGCGTCAGCTCACCCGCGCCCGTCGCTTCAAGCAGTTCTATTCCAGTTATCAGCGCAATCAGGATCTGATCGCCATCGGCGCCTACCAGCCCGGCAACGACAAGGTGCTCGACGCCGCGGTGCGCCTGCACGAGCCGATGGGACGTTTCCTGCAACAAGGCACTACACAGCACGCAAGCCTTGCCGATAGTACGAACATGCTCGAACAATTGCTGGCCCAGCCATGATGGCCGCCTTCACCTGTCATTGATCGGGAACCCTTACTGAATGGCCATCTCATCGTCACGTTTCGACACCCTGACCCAGCTGAGCGAACGCCGGCGTGATGGCGCTGCGCGCCAGCTCACCAGCCAGCGCCAGCGTCAGGAAACCGCCGCCCAGCAACTGGTCACCCTCGAGCAATACCGCCTCGACTACTGCCAGCAGATGCAGGCACGCCTGACTCAGGGGCTGGACCCGGCCAGCTGGCACAACTATCAGGCCTTCATCGCCTCGCTGGACAAGGCGATTGCCCAGTGTCGCGCGCGGGTAGTCCAGGAAAAGACCCAGACGCACCATCAGCATCAGCGTCTGGTGAAGGAACAGCAGACCTACGCGGCGTGGCAGGGCCTGGCGGATCGCGCCAGCCTGAGCGCCGCGCTGCAGGCGCGCACCGCCGAGCAACGTCAGAGTGATGAACAAGCCACCCAGGCCTGGTTACGCCGTGCCAATGGCTGAAGACGGCCAGTCGAAGGAGTGACACCATGACGGACACTGCACGCATCTCGATGTTGTCGGCCACCTCGCCAACCCTCTCGCCAACAAGGGCACCGACCAGCGCCCTGGTCTCCTCCGAGGAGGCTCGCTCGCGCGACGACGTCAGCTCGGCTTCCTCAGAGAGCACCTTCGAGGCACATCTGTCACGCGCAAAGCGCGAGGATCGCCAGCAGGACAGGCAAGCGGCGCAGGTGCAGACGCAAGCGCAAGACGCCCAGCAACAGCGAATCGAGCGTCGCGAGGCCGCCGAAGACAAGCATGCCCAGCACCTCGAGCAGGCTCAGGCAGCGTCGTCAGAGACATCGCCCACTCCGGACCCGGTCGCTGCCGCCATCCAGAACGGCAACCTCCCGCCTGCCCAGCCCTCATCGGGAAACGGACAGCGATCAGCACAGTCACTCGAGGCCTCACGACTGGATAGCAGCGTCGAGCGCGGCATCTCGCGCATGCAACAGCTGCAGCAACTCACGCAAGGCGGCCAAGGCGCCTCTGGCGGCGGCGATGCAGCGCTGAACACGACATCTGCCGCGACATTTTCTACAACAGCAGGAACGGCAACGCTCGCTGGCGCGCAGGCGCTCTCTACAGCGGCCAACACGGCAGGCAGCACGGCGCTGCAAGGTGACTGGCTCGCCACGCTGCGCAATCCTGCTGCGGCGGGACTGGATGGCGCCATTGCGGATCAGTCGCCCAGCAACAGGAGCTCCGCGACAGCGGCAGGCAGCCTGAGCACGGCTGCGCCCTCCTCGCTGACGGATGGCGCGCTGGGCCCGCTGACCGAGGAGGCCATTGAAGGCGTCATCGCCAAGGCCGACGGCGTCCTGCTTGATGCCAACGGCTCACGCGCCGGTGCCGATCAGTCCCAGCTCTCGGGTGCGTCAACAGCTGGCGTGTCAGCCGGCGCATCGAGTTCGAGCGCTGCAGGCAGCGGTGCCATGCTCAATGGCACGGGCAATCCAGCGGTCAATGCAACAGGTATGGCACCACAGGCTGGCACCTTGATTCCCGCAAGCGTCGGCACTCAGGCCTGGCAACAGGCACTCAGCGAGCAGGTGGTACGCATGCAGCTGAGCAAGTCGCCACAGGCCGAGATCGCGCTCAATCCAGCCAATCTGGGCAAGCTGACCATTCGCCTCAACATTGGCGAACAGGGCACCAGTGCACACTTCGTCGCGGGCCACCAACAGGTGCGCTCGGCGGTCGAGTCATCCCTGAGCGAGCTGCGTCAGGCGCTGGAATCCCGGGGGCACGAGCTGACGGCGATCAGCTTCAGTGCTCAGGACGACACACCTGACAACACACCGGGCGAGGCGGCGGACAACTCGGCCAATCAAGGGCAGTTCGCCCAGCACCTCGAGGATCAGCCGGCGAGTGATACCAGCACAAGCGCTGACGCCATGGAGGGAAGTCTCGCCGCGGGAAATCTCACAAGCAATCTTGCAAGTGCAACCCAGGCAGCCTGGGGGCAGCGTGAATGGCAGGCATGACGGGCCTGGCGCTTGCCAGGTGCTTGTGTCAGCGGCTCCCGTCAGGTAGCTGTCAGATGAGCCCGCCTGGCGCGTCATCATTCAAGTAAGCGCTCGCACGTGGCGTTATTCCGCCGTTCGATAACCACGCCTTCGGTCATACTGACCCCGCCACCGACTCCAGGGACACCGCACCACGATGTCAACGATTATCACCACCTCCGCCAGTCAGCGTCGTTCCTGGCTGCTGATCGGGGTCATCAGCCTGATGAGTGCCGTGATCGCGGCGCTAGTGGCCGTCTATTTCGCACTGCCGATGCTCAGTGATCAGAAGGCCGCACAGGACGCCGAGCCGGAAGTCGTGATCGTGCCACCGCCGGTCTTCATGCCGCTGGCACCTTTCACGGTCAACCTGGAAAGCCCGCGCGGCAATCGCCTGCTCTATATCGGCATCACGCTCAAGATGGCCGACCAGGACGCGGTAGCGCGCGTGGAAGAACTCAAGCCCGAACTCAAGAGCCGCCTGCTGCTGTTGCTGTCAGGCCAGAGCCCGGACGAGCTGATCACCCAGGCCGGCAAGCAGGCGCTGCAAGGCACCCTGACCGAGGCGCTGTCGCGCCCCTACAGTGAAGGCGGCCAGCCACTGGCCATCTCCGGCGTGCTGTACAACGACTTCATCGTGCAATAACTGGCCATGGCTCAAGACGATCTGCTGTCACAGGACGAAATCGATGCTCTGCTCTCCGGCGTGAACGGTGACAGCGGTGCAACGGCTGACGCCTCGAGCACGCCCGGCGAAGCGCGCATTCGCCCCTTCGACCCGGCGAGCCAGCACCGCATCATCCGGGATCGCCTGCATGCCCTGGATATCATCAACTCACGATTCAGTCGTCAGTTCCGCATGGGGCTGTTCAACCTGATCCGCCGCGGCGCCGATATCACCACCGGGCCGGTGCAGTTCCTGAGCTACAACGAATTTTCTCGCAACGTGCCGGCGCCGACCAACATCAACCTGTTCACCATGAAGCCGCTGCGCGGCACCTCGATGCTGGTGTTTCCGCCCAGTCTCGTGTTCATGGTGGTCGACAGCCTGTTCGGCGGTGACGGCCGCTTCGTGACCAAGTCAGAGGGCCGCGAATTCACGCGCACCGAACAACGCGTCATCCAGCGCCTGATGCAGCTGGCCTTGAATGCCTACCGCGACGCCTGGTCGGCGGTCTACGCCGTGGAAACCGACTATCTACGCAGCGAGATGCAGGTCAAGTTCGCCAATATCACCAGCTCTCCCAACGAGATCGTGGTGTGCACCAGCTTCCATCTGGAGGTCGGCAATCACAGCAGCGACTTCCAGATCTGCCTGCCCTACTCGATGATCGAGCCGCACCGCGAGCTGCTCTCGAGCCCGCTGCAGGAAACCAGCGCCGAGGGTGACAGCCGTTGGGGCGAGCGCCTGCGCAAGGAAGTGCGCGCCACCGATGTCGAGCTGCACGCCGACTTTGCCAGCATCACCACCACGCTGGGCGCGCTGGCCGAACTTGCCGTGGGCGATGTGCTGCCCATCGAGAAGCCCGAGCGCGTCAACGCCTACGTCAACAATGTGCCGGTTCTCGAAGCCGGTTTCGGTCGCGCCAATGGCCACCGCGCCCTGCGCGTGACCCGCATCATCAATCATCCGATCAACACTGCCAGCGAGGACAGCGGCGATGAGTGAGCCCAATTCGCCAGACGCGCCCGCGCCCAAGGCCACCCCGAATTCCCCGACATCCGGTACTGACGACCCCTGGGCCGATGCGATGACCGAGCAGATGGGCGACGAGTGGGCCAAGGCGCTGGAAGAACAGCATAGCGAGGCTGCCCCGCAGGGCGGCGACATCTTCGAGCCCCTCGATGGCAGCGGTGGCGGCGCACGCCCGCGCGAGCTGGACATGATCATGGACATCCCGGTCAAGATGACCGTGGAGCTGGGGCGCACGCGCCTGACCATCAAGCAGCTGCTGGAGCTGTCGCAGGGCTCGGTGATCGAACTGGATGGCCTGGCCGGTGAGCCGATGGACATCCTGATCAACGGCTACCTGATCGCCCAGGGCGAGGTGGTCGTGGTCGAGGACAAGTACGGTATCCGCATCACGGAAATCATCACCCCCAATGAGCGGGTTCAGAAGCTCAACCGCTAAGGCTGTTCATGTCATGACCTCCGATGCCCCTGACGGCGCGATCCTGCTGCCGGATGCCGAGACAGCACTCTACAGCGCTGCCAGCGCCATTTCCAATACCAGCGCCAGCACTCAGGCGCCGTCACCGGCCTTTCTCGGTAGCGACGCCAACCTGACTGCCGACACAGGCCACAGCTCACCGCTGGGCGCAGCCAGCCTGGTCAATACCGGGCTGGCGCTTGCCGGCGTGATCGGCGTGATCCTGCTGCTGGCATGGCTGATGAAGACGTTCGGGAGTGCCCAGACACTGCGCGGCAATCGCATTGCCCTGCGCCCGCTGGCGCGGTTGGCGCTGGGTCACAAGCAGAGCCTGGTGGTGGTAGCGGTGGGCAACCAGCAATTGCTGCTGGGCGTCGGACCGGCGGGTATCACCTCCCTCGGTGAGCTGACGGCCGAGAATGGCGGCCTGGTGCCCGCAGACGATGGCAGTACTCTGAATGACGCATCGCTGGCCTCGCCTGCCTCCCCAACCGGCGGGAGCGGTGCCGCGGCAGGCTTTGCCGAGCTGCTGCGCGACCGACTCGCCAGACGCTCGCCGACTGCTACATCCGCCACGATGCCCTCTGATGTGACGCAAACGACTACCCCAGACAAGACAGATGACGCGGAGCCTCGCTCATGACGGGGCTGGTGAGGTTGTCGCCGGGCTTGAAGAATGCAGGAAGGCTGAAGACAAGAGTGCTGCTGACAGGACTCTTGATCGTATTGTCGGCATGTCTGCTGACCAGCCAGGCGGCGCACGCCGATGTACTCAACGGCCTGACCAGCCAGCCACTGCCGGACGGCGGCGAGTCCTGGTCGCTGAATATCCAGACGCTGATCCTGCTCAGTGGCCTCGCCCTGCTGCCGGCGGCCTTGCTGATGATGAGTGCCTTTACCCGCATCATCATCGTGCTCGGCCTGCTGCGCACCGCGCTGGGTACCGCGTCTGCGCCGCCCAATCAGGTACTGGTCGGCATCGCGCTGTTTCTAACCTTCTTCGTGATGTCGCCGGTGCTGGAACGTATTTACGACGAGGCCTGGCAACCCTATGACAGCCAGGCCATCAGCCTGCAGGAAGCCATCGAACGCGGCGGCGATCCGCTGCGCGAGTTCATGCTAGGTCAGGTGCGTGAGCCGGATATCGCCCTGTTCGCGCGCCTGGCCAAGGTCGAGGAAATCCAGACCCCGCAGGACGTGCCGTGGCGCGTGCTGCTGCCGGCCTTCGTCACCAGCGAGCTGAAGACGGCCTTCCAGATCGGCTTCAGCCTGTTCGTGCCCTTCCTGATCATCGACCTGGTGGTCGCCAGCGTACTGATGGCGCTGGGGATGATGATGGTGCCACCCGCCACCATCTCGCTGCCCTTCAAGTTGATGCTGTTCGTGATGGTCGATGGCTGGCAGCTGCTGCTGGGGTCGCTGGCCGAGAGCTTCTACTGAGAGAACTTCTACTGACAGATCATCTACTGAGCCAGCCCTTGGCATCACGCAGGCGCCGAGCTTTCTCGTCGTGACGCGCAACCGTGCACTGCCAGCCTCGACGCCTCCCATCTGCCCACCGAGAACGCGCCGCCATGACCCCTGAAGTCATCACCAGCCTGGCCTCGCATGCCATGTACATCACCCTGTTGGTGGCAAGCCCGCTGCTGGCCAGCGCCCTGTTCATCGGCCTGATCGTCAGCCTGTTCCAGGCCGCGACCCAGATCAACGAGATGACCCTGTCCTTCATCCCCAAGATTCTCGGCGTGTTCGGCACCCTGGTACTGGCCGGCCCCTGGTTGCTGGAGACGCTGATCGACTTCACGCGCAGCGTCTTCACCGGCTTCCCGCACCTGATCGGATGAGCGACACCTGCATGAGCATCGGCAACTGGCTCGACGCAAGCCCGGCGGGAGGACACTCCCTTGCCGATTGACCTGCTGTCCCCCGAACACCTCCAGACCCTGCTGCTGAGCGTGATGTGGCCCTTCGCGCGCCTGTCCGGTTTCATGATCAGCGCGCCGCTGTTCGGTCACCGCAGCCTGCCCACACCGGTGCGCCTGTTGATGGCCTTTGGCCTGGCGCTGATCATCGCGCCACTGGTCGAGAGCCCGCCGCCGGTGGATGTGCTCGGCACGGCCGCCATCTGGCAGCTGGCCTTGCAGATGGGCGTCGGCCTGGCACTGGGTCTGGTGATGCGCATCACCTTCGCCATCGTCGAGGCGGCCGGGGAATTCATCGGCTTGCAGATGGGTCTGGCCTTCGCCAGCTTCTTCTCGGCTGACACCGGCACCAATACCCAGGTGCTGTCGCGCCTGCTGGGCATGCTCGCCATGCTGCTGTTTCTGGCCTTCAATGGCCATCTGCTGGTACTGGAAATCCTGGTCACTCACTTCCACGAGATTCCCCTCGACCTGCGCCGCATGGGTCCCGTCGGGCTCGAGAATCTGTTGCTGTGGAGCGCCAGCCTGTTCAGCGCCGGCCTGCTGCTGGCCCTGCCGCTGGTGGCCTCGCTGCTGGCGATCAACCTCGCGATGGGCGTACTCAACCGCTCGGCACCGCAGCTGTCGGTGTTCTCGATCGGCTTCCCGCTGACCCTGCTGCTGGGCATCGCGATGCTGTGGCTGATGATGCCGGGCATGACGGACTGGCTGTCGCTGCTGTTCCGTCAGGCGCTGGGCGCCTTCCAGGCCGTGCATGAAGGCCTGGGCACGATGCCATGACATGCAAGCAAGGATCTGAAAAGCAAAGATCTGAAAAGCAAAGACCAGAACGCAAGAGCCACACCGGATGCCATCGCGAGAGCGAGTATCCAGTGCGGCTTTTTCATCATTCCTCGAACGGGGGTCACGTCATCACTCAGCGCAGATAGTCGAACAGCGACATGCCCGCGATATCCGAGAACGCCTGCTGTGAGGCCTGCAGCCCCACCTGGGTCAGCGAGTAGTCGGAGATCGCCTCGTTGTAATCCAGATCGATCAGGTCCGAGCGGGTCGAGGCATAGTTGAGCTCACGGTCATCCCCGATGATATCCAGTGAATCCAGCTCGTTGAGCTTGGTGCCGACATCGGCACGCACCGTCAGCACATTGTCGAGACTGTTGCTGAACTGGCGACTGGCGGTCGAGATGGCGTTGTTGAAGGCGGTCTGATCGGCCTCACTCTCGATCGGCGTGCTCAGCGCGCTGATCAGGCCATCCAGATTGGCGAACAGATCGGCGCTGGCCTCACCCTCCTCGACCACCAGCTGCGTTGCCTTGCCGGAGGCCTGGGCCTCAGACACCTGCTGCTCATCACCGGACAGCGTCATCGACAGGCCATTGAACGCAAGGGTCATGCCATTGCTGAACGCCACAGGCGATGGCAGCGGATTGCCTTCGCCATCCAGGATCGGGAGATCATTGCCTTCGGCATCGGTGCCACTGATCGTGACACCGGCGGCATCGATGCTGATGCTATAGCCCGCGCCATCGACCCGCGCCGAGACGTCGACGACGTCCGGCCCCTTGAAGGTGATCGGCAGTGACGACTCGCTTTCGCTGGTCTGGCGGGCCAGCTGCTGATTGCCGGATGCCACGCCGCCAAAGATCTGGCTGCCGGTATGATTGACCTCCATCAGGCGCGAGCTGTCGACGCGTTGCTGGCGCTGCTGACCATCGCCGCGATAGCTGCCATCCTCACCAAAGGGCGCCGTATCACCGCTCATGCCGCCGAACAGATAGTTGCCGTTGCCGTCGGTGCTGTTGGCCAGTCCCAGCAGCACTTCGCGGCTGCCTTCAAGCTCGGTGGCCAGCGCATCACGGTCACTGTCACTGAGGGTGCCGTTGCCCGCCTGCACGATCAGGCTCTGGACTCGCGTGATGGTGTCGGTGACCTGATTGAGCGCGCTTTCCTCGATGGAGAGGTTGTTGCGCGCCGTGGTGCGGCTGTCACTGAACTGCTCATTGACGGCCTGGGACTGCGAGATCGTCACCGCCTGGCTGGCCGCACTCGGGTCATCCGAGGGATTGACCACGCGCTTGCCGGTGGCCAGCTGCTCGGACACCCTGGAGAACGCCGCCTGCTGATCCAGCATCGAGGTGACGCCCTGGGCATAGAGGGTTTGGGTACTGATGCGCATCACGGCCTCGTTAGCGGATGTTCAGAATGGTATCCAGCACCGTCGACGCGGTCTGGATGACCTGGGCGTTGGCCTGGTAATACTGCTGATAACGGATCAGGTCCGCGGCTTCTTCATCCAGATTGACCCCCGAGATCGACTGGTCTGCCGCCGACAGCTGCTCGGTCAGGCCCTGCTGAGCCTCCAGGTTGACCTGCACCTGACGGGTCTGGTTGCCGACCTGGCTGACCAGTGACGCGTAGTGATCATTGAAGCTGCCGGCGCTGCCCAGGGCGTCGCTGCTCTGCAGTGACTGCAGGGCGAGAATGTTGCGGTTGTCGAGACTGGCGTCGCTTGAGCCAGCGGCGATCTCGGCGCCCTCGTCGATCGCGACCCCGAAGGTATCGGCGATATTGCGCGTCGGCTGGATGGTGAAGCTGTCACCGTCCGCCATGCCGGTGGCGGTGAACACCAGGCCATCCTGGCGCATCACGCCTTCGCTGTCCGGGGTCAGGGTCTGCACGGCGCCGCTGCTGAGGTTTTCCAGCTGGTAGGTGCCGCCGCCAAGGCTCAGGCGGTAGTCATCGCCGGTCAGCGCGACGCTGTAGAAGTCGTCACCGTCCTGCTGGGTGGCGGGGGCGAATGACACCTCAAGGTCCGCTCCGGCGGCGTTGCCGCTGGCCGGCAGCACTTCCGGATCACCGAGGGTGAAGAAGTCGCCCCCCGTGTTGCCATTGGCGTCGACACCGTCGGCGTGCTGGGCATTGAAGGTCAACGCCAGACCCGCGGCCAGCTGGCCGAGCTGATTCTGGGTCGGCTCGAGGCTGTCGGCGCGGAAGCTCAACAGCCCGCCCAGGGTGCCGCCTTCGAGCTGCCCCTCATCGATGGCGCTGGTCACGCCCGGCGCCACGCTGTAGGTGACCACCGAACGGCTCAGGTCCTGCGGGTCTGGCTCCACGGCCAGTTCATGATTGCTGCTGCCGTTGACCAGCAGCTGGCCATTGCCGAGGCTGACGCTCAGCCGGCCATCCTGATCCTGCACCTCGACGCCGACCAGCGTCTGCAGGTCGGTCACCGCCTGATCGCGCTGGTCCAGCAGGCCCAGTGGCTCTTCGCCGGTACGCGCACGCGTCAGGGAAATCTGCTCGTTGAGCGAGGCGATCTGGCTGGTGGCAGTGTTGATGTCGCCGACCACATCGCCGAGCCGTGAATTGACCGCAGAGTCCATGTCATCCAGATAGGCGGAGAAGGCATTGAACTGCCCGGCCAGGCTCTCGGCGCTGCCCAGCAGGCTCTCGCGCGCCGCCGGATCACTCGGCTGACTGGCCACGCCTTCGATGGCGCCAAAGAACTCCTGCATCAAGGGCGCCAGGCCCGCCTCGTCATCGGCGAGCAGATTGTCGATCTGACTGATGTTGGCTTCGTGGGTCTCAAGCGCCGTGCTGGCGCTCATGGCGCTGTCCAGCTGCGCCGAGAGATAGCTGTCGGTCTGACGACTGATCGACGCCACGCTGACACCACCACCACTGCTGCCACTCAGTTCGACCGTTTCACGGCTATAGCCCGGCGTGTAGACGTTGGCGATGTTGTTGCTGTTGGTGGCAAGCGCCGTCTGGGCGGCTTGCAGACCACTGACACCGATACTCAACATGCTGCTGGCCATGGCGTTTACCTGAAAGGAACAATGGGAAAAGGGAGAAGGTGAATGACGCCATACCGGCGTACGGATGCTGTGATTATCGGCGCGTCAGACGCCAACTTGATGCCGCAGGCAGCAATAGTTGCCAGCGATTCATCAACAGTGAATCGTCATAAGCGGCGCTAGCGGAACAGCGGCTCCGAACGGCCCATCGCCAACTGGATGGCACCTGATGTAGCGCCTTCACTGCCAGTACCGATCTCTTTATCCGCCGCAGGCGCCATATCCGTCGCAGACGCCACAGACGCCACACCCGTCTCTGACACCGCCTCCGTCGCTGCCGCCATCTGGACCAGCGGCTGAGCATCGCGCGCATCGAGGGCAAACAGCGGCGCAGAAGGCTCAAGCAGCCCGCGCGTGGAGCTTGAGTTGGCGGTTGCGACAGACGCTGACGCAGGCACGGCATCGCGTGACGCCAGGCGGGTCTCCGCTGTCTCGCGAGTGCCGCTGGCCTCCAGCGGGCCGACCCGACTCATGATCGAGATCAGCTTGTCGGCATAGTGCGGGTCAGTGGCGTAGCCCGCCTCCTGCAAGGCACGCGCCGCACTCTCGGCGTCCGGAGACTGCTTCACGTGGGCATAACGCTGGGCGCCGGTCAGTAGTGAGGCATGATCGCGCAGCGCACTGGCCTGATCGGGATAGACGCGAAAGCTGTCCTCGAGACGCATGCGGCGCCCATCGCGGTATTCGGTGGTCAGCACCGTGGTGCTGTCGCCCTGCCAGCTGCTGCCGGCCTTGATGCCGAACAGGTTATGGCTGTCGGTGCCGGCCTCGGTGTGGATACGACGCTGCCCCCAGCCCGTCTCCAGCGCGGCCTGCGCCAGAATCAATTCTGCGGGCAGCCCGCTTTCAAGACTGGCCGCCTGAGCGGCGGGACCAAATTCCGCCACGAAGCGCTGTACATTCTCCGGCTGACGACGTTGTTGCTCGCTGAGCGCTGCCATGTCGGTCACTGCCACCGGGCTGACGGTGTCAGACACGTCATCCTTGCCTGTCGTCGCCATCGGCAGCTCGGCATAGACCCCTCGCGCCGTGTCGCCGGGGGCCAGCGTATCGAGTATCGCCATGAAACCGGTGACCTCGTCTGCGTCGCGTGTCTCCACCGCCGCCTGCCAGTCATCCTCGCGAGCCGCGCCCCCCTCCGGGGTCAGACCCACCGCCGACAACCAGCCACCGGCCCCCTGTTCAGCGACCGGCTCGCCCTCCACTGCTGCACTGGGGGACATTGCAGTGCTGCTATCCGTGTTCGTGCCCGGCGCCGAGCTGGAAGACAACTGCTGAATCAGGATCTTCGACAAGCCGATACCGTCGCCGACACTGGCCAGTTGCTGGGAGAGCTGCTGGTCCAGCATCGAGGTCATCATCTCTTGTTGCTGGGAGCCACTCAGCGCTGAATTCTCGGTCGCCGAGCGCATCTGCTTGAGCATCATGTTGAGCATCAAGGCCTCGAATTGGCGCGCACTCTCCTCCAGTGCCTCCTGCTGGCGCTCGCCGCCACTGCTGGCCGCCCCCTTGAGGCTCGCCAGACCCTGGGTATCGAAGGCCAGACGACCGGCATCCACGTTGGCACCGCTACCAAGCACACTCATCAGATCACCTCGAGATCAGCACGCAGCGCACCGGCTGCCTTGAGCGCTTCCAGAATCGAGACCAGGTCCTGCGGCGTGGCGCCCAGCGCATTCAGGCCATCGACGACCTCCTGCAGACTGGCAGTCCCCTCGACCATGCGCAGCGCACCGCCCTGCTGATTCACGCTGATATCGGGGTCGTTGACCACTGCCGTCTGCCCCTGGGACAGCGGCGCAGGCTGACTGATCACCGGATTGGCGTCGATCACCACCGACAGATTGCCGTGGGTAACCGCGGCGCGCGCCAGGCGCACTTCGGAGTTCATCACCACCGAGCCGGTCCGCGCATTGACCACCACACGCGCACGCGGCACGCCCAGGGCGACCTCGATGTTCTCGAGCCTGGCGATGAACCCGACACGCTGACTGAGATCACGCGGTGCCTGCACCACGATATCGCGGCTGCTGAGCGGCGAGGCCAGCGAGCCCCCGAAGTTGCGGTTGATGGCGCTGGCGACGTTCTGGGCATGATTGAAATCGCCCTCGAACAGATCGAGATGGATCACGCCATTCTCATCCCCGAGACGCGTCGGCACGCCGCGCTCCACCGTCGCGCCACTGGGAATGCGCCCAGCGGTCAGCTGGTTGACCTGCACGCTGGAACCGCCGGCCGAGGCACCGGCGCCACCGATGATCAGATTGCCCTGCGCCAGCGCGTAGACCTGGCCATCCACGCCCTTGAGCGGCGTCATCAACAGGGTGCCACCGCGCAGACTCTTGGCATTGCCCAGCGACGACACCACGACATCGATGGGCTGACCGGAGCTTGCAAAGGCCGGCAGACTGGCGGTGACCATGACCGCCGCCACGTTCTTGAGCTGCATGTTGGTACCCGACGGCACCGTCACGCCCAGCTGGGACAGCATGTTGGTCAGACTCTGGCCAGTGAACGGCGCCTGGGTGGTCTGGTCCCCACTGCCATCCAGCCCCACCACCAGGCCGTAGCCGACCAGCGGGTTGTCGCGCACGCCGCGCACCTGGGCGAGGTCCTTGATGCGATCGGCCTGCGCCGACTGCAGCGTCAAGGTCAGGCAGCTCACCAGCATCAGGCAGGCGGCCAGCGCAGCGCGCCAGCGGGGATAAGGGAGCATCTCAGGCATCGGATAGCGACTCATGATGGGACAGCGTGGTGAGAAATCGGGACGAAGCATTCAAAACAGGGCAATCCTCTACAGAACAAGCCGCGGCAATCGCCACGCCAGGCTCAGAACGGCGCCAGATTGAGGAAGAAGCGCTGCATCCAGCCCATGTTCTGTGCCTCGTTGATATAGCCATCACCGACGTATTCGATGCGTGCACTGGCCACCTGGGTGGACTGCACCGTATTGGCCGAGGAAATCGTGCGCGGATTGACCACTCCGGAGAAGCGAATCGACTCGGTGCCCTGATTGATCGCGATGCGCTTCTCGCCGCGCACCTCCAGATTGCCGTTGGGTTGCACCTGACTGACCGTCACGGTGATGGTGCCGGTAAAACTGTTGTTGGCATTCGAGCCACCACTGCCGGTGAAATCATTCTCGCCCTCGATATCGGCATCGGTGCCATCCAGCAGGCCCGTCATGAAATCGGGGATGGCGGTCAGCGAGAAGCCGAGGCTGCCGTCACGGCTGGCATTGCTGGCCGAGCTCTTGCTGGCGCTGACATTCTCGTCGAGCAGGATGGTGATGATGTCGCCGATGGCACGCGGGCGGCGATCCTCGAACAGCGGCTGGTTGCCATACAGCGGTTGGAAGATGGCGCCATTGGCCATCGGTTCCGGGCGCGGCTGCATCGTCGATTCCATTGGCGTGGTATCGACCAGCGGCTCGCTGGGGATATGGGCACACCCGGCGGCTACCAGCGTCACGGCCAGCATCGCCAATCCGGCCAGCGCGCGGCGCAGGCGACGCCAGCCAGGCAACGTCAATCCGGGCTTCGCCAAGCCAATCTGGCGTGGGCAAACAGCTGACAGGGATGGCAACGCCACCACCGGGAGATCACGCGAAAGCGACATGCGACAACCCTTACATCTGGACCAGACGCTCCAGCATCTGATCGGTGGTGGTCACGGCCTTGGAATTGATCTCGTAGGCACGCTGGTTCTGGATCATGCCCACCATCTCTTCCACCACGTTGACGTTGGAGGTCTCGACGAAGCCCTGATAGAGAGTGCCCGCACCATTGAAGCCCGGCACGTTGTCACTGCGCGGCCCGGAGGCGTCGGTCTCGGAATACAGATTCTCGCCGCGACTGAACAGGCCCGTCGGGTTGATGAAGGTGGACAGCTGCAGCTGACCGACCTCGGTGCTGTTGGTGGAACCGGGCTGGGTGACGCTGACCACGCCATCGGAGGCAATATCGACACTCAGGGCATTGGCCGGAATGACGATCGCCGGGTCCAGCGGGTAGCCACTGGCGGTGACCATCTGGCCAGTGCTGTCGAGCTGGAAGGAGCCATCGCGGGTATAGGCATTGGTGCCATCCGGCAGCATCACCGCGAAAAAGCCCTGACCATTGATCGCGACATCCTTGGAGTTATCGGTCTGCTCCAGATTGCCCTGGATGTGCAGACGCTCGGTGGCCACGGTGCGCACCCCGGTGCCCACCTGCAGCCCCGAGGGCAGCTCGGTGGTGGCAGAGGAGGCAGCGCCGGGCTGGCGCATGTTCTGATAGAGCAGATCTTCAAATACCGCGCGCGACTGCTTGAAACCATTGGTCGAGACGTTGGCCAGGTTGTTGGCCGTGACGTCCATCTGCATCTGCTGAGCTTCAAGGCCGCTCTTGGCTGTCCATAGGGCACGAATCATCAGGGGGCTCCGCCGTGATTACGGGGTCAGTCGGTACCAAGCAGGCTGTTGCCACGCTCGGCCATGCGCTCTGCCGTATCGATGCTCTTCATCTGCATCTCGAAACTGCGCGCGTTGTTGATCATGGCGACCATCGCGTCGGTCGCCGAGACGTTGCTGCTCTCCAGGGCGCCGGAGACGACGCGCACCAGCGGGTCGGCAGCCAGCGGTGGCGCGGCCTCCCCGGCCTCAGTCGGCGGCTGACGGAAATAGCCGTCCTCGCTGCGCACAAGCGCCGGACTGCCGGGAATGGCCTCGGGATTGACCAGCTTGAGCTGGGCCTGCAGCACCATGGTGTCAGGCGCATCCGCCGCCGAGCGCGCACTTACGCTGCCATCAGCGGAGATATGCACGATGGCGTTGAGCGGCAGCTCGATCGGCCCGCCATCGCCCAGCACCGGCAAGCCGCCGGAGGTCAGGACACCATCGGCATCGATCTGCAGCGCGCCGTTGCGGGTGTAGAGCTCCTCGCCATTCGCGCCCTGCACGGCCAGCATGCCGGGGCCGTCGAGTGCGACATCCAGGGCGCGATCCGTGGTCTGGATCGTGCCCTGGGCCATCGAGGCCCCCGCGGTAGTCAGCTGACTGGAGACGCGTGTCGCCAGCCCTTCGCCCTGCACATCCACCGCCCTCGACAGTGTCAGCATCTCGCGAAAGCCGGTGGTCGAGAGGTTGGCCAGGTTATGACTGGCGACATCCTGAGCCGCCAGGCTGCGCTGGGCGCCGCTCATGGCGGTGTAGAGCATTCTGTCCATCAGCCGACTCCAATCTGGTCAGATAACGCGTACAACGCTGGCGCTGTCAGGCGACATGGCATCAGTCCGCCCGGATCAACGCAGGTTGATCACGGTCTGCTGGACTTCGTCCTGCACCGAGATGGTCTGGGCATTCGACTGGTAGTTGCGCTGGGCGATGATCAGATCGACCAGCTCGGTGGTCAGGTCGACGTTGGAGGCTTCCACCGCCCCCGAGACCACATCACCGAATACCCCCTCGCCCGGCACGCCGACCAGCGGCTCACCGGATTCCGCGGTCGCCAGCCAGCTGTTGTCGCCATTGGGCTTGAGGCCCTGATCGTTGGCGAAGTTGGCCAGCGAAATGGTGCCCAGCGTCTGGGTCAGTTCATTGGAGTAGCTGCCGATCACCCGCCCGTCACCGTCGATGGAGATGCCCACCAGGCTACCCGAGGTGTAGCCGTTCTGGGATAGCGAGGTGACTTCGTAGTCATTGGCGTACTGGGTGCTGCCCGTCAGATCGATGCTGAAGCTCATGTCCTCGGCACCATTGGAAAGGGCGTAGGTCATGGCGGTCTGGGTATAGTCGTTGCTCAGCTGACCATTGGTACCGAAGCTGATCTGCTCCACCTGGACATCGAAATCCACTGTCGGGGTGATCCCCGCATTCACATCCGACTGGTATTCGGCCGACTTGCCGGCGAAGTCCATCACATGCTGCACGTCCCAGGTATTGCTGCCGGTCTTGGTATAGAACGACGTCACCACATGCTCGCTGCCCTGGCTGTCAAATACGCTCATCGACGAGGCGTAGTCATAGCTGAGCGGATCCATCGGGTCGAAGGTCGTGGTGGTCGGCTCGGCTTCGGAATCCAGATTGATGGATATCTGCGCGCCGTAGATGCTGTTGGCCAGGTTGTCCTGGGTCGCACTGGCCGCCAGCGGGGCAGTCGGCACCTGCAGCACCACGGGCTCGCCGGTGACCCGCTCGCCGGCATAGCCCGTCAGCTGGGCACCCTGCGTATTGACGAGATAGCCATCGGCATCGACATTGAGCTGGCCATTGCGCGAATAGACCACCTGACCGCTGCTGTCGGCAAAGCGCAGGAAGCCTTCGCCGGAAATCGCGATATCGAGATCCCGCCCGGTGGTTTCCAGCGAACCGGTCGAGAAGTCCTGGGAGATGGCGGCCACCTGGACCCCGATACCCGCCGCCTGAGAACTGGCATAAAGATCCGCGAACTGGGTCTCGGAGGACTTGAAGCCTACCGTTTCCGAGTTGGCGATGTTGTTGCCGATCACATCCAGATTGGTTGCCGCCGCACTCAAGCCGCTCAATGCCTGTGAAAACGCCATGGTCTGTCCCTTTGATCGCGATGAAGATGAAAGCCCGAGACCTGTCAGCGAGCTCGGGGGCGGCCAAACGGCCTGAAACTGTTGGCCCGTCCGGCGGGCTCGCTGGCGCTATCCCGGCGCCATGGGCTCAGCTCAAAGCACCTGACGCACGGCGTCCAGACTGACGACACCCAATGCCGGGCCCAGGTCCAGCTGAGCGCCGCTGTCAGTCTGATTGACGCCACTGACCACGCCATAACTCAGCGTCTGCAGGTCGTCATAGCGCTCGCCTGCCCGCTCGGCCGTCACGGCCAGCTGGTAGGCGCCATCGGCGGCTTCAGTGCCATCATCCAGCAAACCGTCCCAGACGAAGCCATGAATACCCGCCTCCAATGCGCCCAACTCGAAGGTCTTGACCACACTGCCATCCGCGCCCAGCACCTCGACAGTGGCGTTGTCGACGTCGTCGGCCAGCTCAAGGCCGAAGGGTGTCGAGGTCGCGTTGCCCACCAGCACCGCATTGCCGCCGACCAACACGCCCTGATCGAGCAGACTGGCCGCCTGCAGCGCTTCACTGCTGGAAATCTGCGCCGTGATGCCCTCAAGCGTGGTGTTGAGTTCTTCGATACCGCTGACGGTGCTGATCTGGGCCAACTGCGCGGTCAGGTCGGAATTCGACACTGGGTCCATCGGGTCCTGGTTCTGCATCTGCGCCACCAGCAGGGTCATGAACTGATCATTGAGCTCCTCGGTACTGCTCACCGACTGCGTGCTATCGGTGACACCGGAGGTCGTGGTGGTCTGGTTGATGCTGTTGAGCACACTGGTGTCTAGCGTCGCCATGCGGTTACCCGAAATCAGAATAAGCGGTCAGAAGGCCAAAGCCCTGAGCGAGGGTCATTCCCCCAGCGTCAATGTCTTGCGCAGCAGGGACTTGGAGGTATTGAAGACCTCGACATTGGCCTCGTAGGACTTGGAGGCCGCGATCATGTCGACCATCTCGGCAACCGGATCGACATTGGAGAAGGTCACATAGCCCTGCTCGTCGGCGAGGGGATGATCGGGGCGATACTCCTGGCGCGCCGGAGCATCGCTCAGTTCCACCGAGCTGACCCTGACACCCCCGAGGCCTGCACTGCGTGACGCCATCTGTGTCGCCAGACCGCCACCGGCCAGGTTGGCCGTCGCCAGCGAGGCATTGGCCTGACGCGCCAAGGGCGCGTACTCGAACACCACCTGCCGCGCCTGATAGGGCTTGCCATCCGGGCCCGCCACGCTGTCGGCGTTGGCCATGTTGCTGGCCACGGCATTGATGCGCTGCGACTGGGCCGCCATCGCGGAACCCGCGACGTTCAAGATGCTGAACGCTGCCATCAACTGTTCTCCGATTGCATGGCCAGACGCAGGCCCTGGATCTTGCCGGTCAGAAGCTCAAGGCTGGCCTCGTAATGCAGACTGTTGTCCGCGAAATTTACCCGCTCCACATCCATGTCGACGGTATTGCCGTCCAGACTCGGCTGTGTCGGCACGCGATAGAGCAGGTCCGCACCCAGCGACAGCCCGGCCCCGCTGGCTGCCTGGTGGCCTGGCTGGGTCGTGTTCAGCGCAAGCGGCCCAGGGGCGGCATTGCCCGCCGTCGCCTTGGCCAGGGTGGCGGAGAAGTCGATATCGCGCGCCAGATAGCCCGGCGTGTCGGCATTGGCGATATTGGTGGCCAGCACCTGCTGCCGCTCGGCACGAAGGCCCAGCGCCTGCTGATGAAAGCTCATGAGGGAATCAAGTCGATCAAACATGGAAGTGCCCCGCTGTCAGCACCTCGCCCTGATGTGGGCGAGGGAACATCCATCGATCAGCTCACGCGTAGGGGAGCATGACGGAAAGCAGGACTGAGAATAGTCAGCCAGCGCCAGGATGAAGGTAAGAACAAGCCACTTTATCGCGGCTATTTCTGGCCATGCCGGTGTCGGGGGCGGCTTACAATCTCTCGCGATACTGATCCAGCACCCTGACCCTGCGCTCTGAACCAATGGGGCTTGTTCCCGCCTTCCACCCCGGACGCCACTCGCGATGAGAGACTGCATACCGAAAATCTGCGTAGCGAAGGGTCTGTCTGTGGCAAGAGGACTGTCTGTGACTAGAGGAATGGCGGTGACAAGAGGACTGTGGCGCACCATCGCCAGCAGCGGGCTGTTGGCGATGGTGCCCGCGGGGGCCGCTGTGCATGCCAGCACCTCAGACGCGGTGAGCTCTGCCATTCAGCCGCCTGCCGCCCAGGCATCAGCATCAGTCTCAACAACAGCGCCATCAACCAAAGACGCGCAGACACGCGCCGTCGAGGCCCTGCGCTGGCAATTGAGCGACTTTTTCACCGCCGAGGACAGCGGCCCCGTCAGAGTGCGCATGCCGGGTGAGCCACCACTGGGCGCGCCCAGCGAGGCCTCCGTACAACTCGAGCTGCGTCGCCTGCCCGCCCGCCTGAAAGACTGCTCGGCACCCCAAATGAGCCTCAACGCCGCGCGCAGTGACCGCCATACACCGGGCCTCAAACGCCTGCAGCTACTGTGCGCGAACGGTCAGCAACATATCGTCAGCGTTCGCATGGAACGCTATGCCTGGCGCCTGAGCACGCCACAGCCGCTCGCGAGCGGCACCCCGCTGGCACCCGCGAGATTGACGCCGGTGCTGACACCACTGGGCAAGTTGCGTGGCAATGGTTTCGAGAGCGCCGCGGCACTGTCGGGCTTCGAGGTACGCCGCCGCCTGCACGCCGGCGAGGTCCTCACCCGCAACAGCGTGCGCGCCATCCCGCTGGTAAACTTCGGCGATACCGTGACCTATCAGGTCAGCGGCACAGGCTTCAGCATGCAGCGCAGTGCGCGGGCACTGGAGGCTGGGGGGCTCGATGAGCGCATCCGCATCGAACTCGCCCCGGGCGACTGGGTGCGCGCCCGCGTCATCGGGCCACGGCGTGTAGCGCCATGATGACTTCAGATGAGATGAGCGAGCTGAGCCGCACCGGGCCAACCCGAGTCATCCTGTTGACTGTGCACGCCCAGCCACGACACGCTGACGCACCGGAAAGACATGCTGACGCTCAAAGGCCGAAGAGCTTGGTACTGACAAGCCGCCGCCCACACCAGATACCTCAGTCCTGAGGGACCATATTGCCTGTGTGGGGTAAAGCTTGGGCTGGCATGGCCGATAGTCGATTCAAGCGCGCAGATGACGCACGCAACCCATCCATGACAGGCTCGTCGTCGAGCCCGGCCCGACGGCCAGAGAGGACAGTCAATGAAGATTGAACATGGCGGCCCGATACAGCGCAGCGACACTCAAGCCCCGCGCGAAATGCGCCCCGAGGCGGCCAAGGACACCACCGCCACTACGGCGGCGACCTCCACGGCCGACTCCACTCAGGTCGAGCTTTCCAGCAGCGCGATCGATGCGAGCCAGGACATCGACCAGGCGCGCGTCGACAGCCTCAAGCAAGCCATCGCCGATGGCAGCATCAAGATCGATGTCGACCGCATCGCACAAGGGCTGATCGATGCCTTCGAAGGTGACGCATGACACTCGATGACGCCTCGACAGCCTTGCTGGGCGAGATCTTTTCCGGCCTCGAGCAGGAGCTGAATGACTTCATTGCCCTGCTCGAGGAAGAACAGCGCCTGCTGGGTCAACGCCTGCCGAGCGCGGCAGACCTTGAGGCCTCGCGCGAAGCCAAGCTGGCCAACGCCGCCCGCCTGGAAGCGCTGGAGAGCCGCCGACGTAGCTGGCTGAGCAACGCCGGGCTTACCAACGACCCACTTGAACTGCATACGGTGCTCGCCAGCCAGCCGGTACTGGCTACCCAGTGGTGGCATCTGGTGACGCTGACGCGCCGCGCCCAGGCGCGCAATCGCTTGAATGGTGAACTGATCGGTCAGCGCATGGCACTGCACAGCAAGATTCTCGACAGCCTGCATCAACGCTCCCCCGGCCATTACGGCGCCGATGGACGCCCGGCAGCGGGAGCCTCACGCCTGAACGTCTCGGCCTGACTGTCCTGACCTGACTGTATTTTCTTTTACTGCCCCAGAAACACGCGAGGCCCGGCATTCTGCCGAGCCTCCAGACACTGCTGATTCATTCCAATCGCCAGTCATTCATCGCCAGCCACTCAAAGCCAGTCCCGTTTCGCTGACAACGCCGCCTGTCACGCACCTTCCAGACTCTCGACGTCGATCACCAGCTGGATGTCATCCAGATGCGCCGCCGGCTTGAGTACGCCACGCCCATTGCGATAGACCTTCAGCGAGAATGGCGCCGTCGCCAGCTCTCGGGTCGGCAGGGTCAACTTGCCACGCCTCGCCTCGAGCATGGCGCAGCGCTCTTCCAGGCAGAGCATGATCTGCCATTCCCCCGGCGCACGCGTGAGCGAATAGCGCCAATGAATCGCGGTGACGCGCGTCCTGTCAGGCGCCATCAGCCCTGAATCACGCACGGCATCTGCCACTGCCAGAGGGCGCATATACCAATGCCCCCGCTGAGCGATGGTCAGCGACTCGACAGACATCATCACCGCCGCGCTGGCTGCCTGCACCGGCGCGGCCAGCGTCGTGGCCCACAGCGCTGCTGCCGTCATCAAGGCCGCCATCGGTGCCGTCCTGCTTTTGGGCTCCGCACTTAGCTTCACACTCGACGCCATTCCCGCCCAGGCCGTACTGCACTCTGCCGCCACTCGCATTCTTCTCTGCACCACTGACTCCTTCAGATCCGTCTTGTTGCAGACGCTCGACACCCCCATGCCGTCGCCTTCCCTGTCCCACTTATCTGCCTTTGCGGCATGTTGTTGTCTTGCCCGGTGATGAGTCGCGCTACCCTGGCGTCACGCAGCACGACCCCCGATCATCTGGGTGACTCGCAGCTCGCGGTCATCGGGGATCTCTGCCTGGGAAAGCACCGCCAGACTCTTGAAACGACGACGCAGGAAACGCCCCACCAAGGGTCGCAGCGCATGCCCGACCACCAATACGCTGGGCTCCCCATTGGCATCCTGCGCAGCGACGGCATTCTTGGCATGCTGCATCAAGGTATCGGCAAGACCGGGCTCCAGCGCATTGCCGCTGCTCAAGGCCTGCATCAGCACCTGCTCAAGCTGCGCTTCCAGGCCGATCACGCGCAAGACGCGCTCGGCGCCGAACCAGTACTGGGTGATGGCGCGCCCTAGCGCGACGCGCACCATGGCAGTCAGGTCGTTGGGGTCCTTGCTGTGCGGGGCATGTTCCGCAAGCGCCTCGAGGATGGTACGCATGTCGCGAATCGAGACCTCCTCATCCAGCAAGTTGTGCAGGATGCGCTGCAGGGTGCCCTGACTGATCAGGGCCGGCACCACTTCCTCCACCAGACCGCCATCCTGCGGGCCCAGCTTCTCGAGCAGCTTGCTGACCTCACTGCGCCCGAGCAGCTGATCGGCATGGCGAGTCATCAGATGATTGAGGTGGGTCGTGATCACGGTCGGGGTGTCGACCACCGTGTAGCCATAGACCTGGGCCTGCTCGCGGGTTTCCGGCTCGATCCAGGTGGCGGCCAGGCCGAAGGCCGGCTCGGTGGTGGCCACGCCCGGCAGCTTCCCGGACACCTTGCCCGGATTGATCGCCAGCCAGCGGCCCGGATAGGCCTCGCCCCGCCCGACCTCGGCACCCTTGAGGCTGATGACATACTGATTGGGCCCAAGCTCAAGGTTGTCGCGGATATGTACCACCGGCGGCAGGAACCCGATCTCCTGGGCGTACTTGCGACGCACCCCCTTGATGCGCGCCAGCAACTCACCGCCCTGACGCATGTCGACCATCGCGATCAGGCGGTGACCGACCTCCATCGCCAGCGGCTCCACCAGTCGCACGTCATCCCAGCTGGCCTCGCTGACCTCCTGCACGGCCGCCGCAGGCGCGGGCGCCGCCTCTTCCTTCGCCTCGCTGCTGATCTCCTTCTCGCGCTGGGAGGCCCACCACCCAAGCCCCGCCAGCAACAAGGTGAAGAGAATGAAGACCATGTTGGGCATGCCCGGTACCAGGCCCAGCAGCCCCATCACGCCAGCCGCCAACCACAGCACCTGCGAGCTCTTGAACAGCTGGCCGATCATCTGCTGACCGACGTCTTCATTGGTGTTGACCCGCGACACCATCACGCCCGCGGCGGTCGAGATGATCAGCGACGGAATCTGGGCCACCAGGCCATCGCCGATGGTCAGCAACGTATAGGTGCGCGCCGCATCGGACATGCTCAGGTCGTGCTGACCGACCCCGATGATCAACCCGCCGATGATATTGATCACCATGATCACCAGCCCCGCCACCGCATCGCCACGCACGAACTTGCTGGCACCGTCCATCGATCCGAAGAAATCGGATTCCTGCGACACTTCCCGGCGACGCTCGCGGGCCTGATCTTCGCCGATCAGGCCGGCGTTGAGGTCGGCATCGATCGCCATCTGCTTGCCGGGCATGGCGTCCAGCGTGAAGCGTGCACCGACCTCGGCAATACGCCCGGCGCCCTTGGTGATGACCATGAAGTTGATGATGACCAGAATCGAGAACACCACCAGGCCAACGGCGAAGTTGCCGCCGACCAGAAACTGCCCGAAGGCCTCGATGACCTTGCCCGCAGAGCCACCGCCATTGTGACCCTCCATCAGCACCACCCGCGTCGAGGCGACATTGAGGGACAGGCGCAGCAAGGTCGAGAACAGCAGCACCGCGGGGAAGGCCGAGAAATCCAGTGGCTTCTGCGCAAACATGCTGACCATCAAGATCATGATCGACAGCGCGATATTGAAGGTGAACAGCAGGTCGAGGATGAAGGGCGCCAGCGGCAACACCATCATCGACAGGATCATCATGATCAGCAGCGGCCCGGCGAGCACCTTCAGCTGGCTGGAGGTGTTGAGCCCCACTCGGTCAAACAGTGTCAGCAAGGTATTCATGCAAGCGGCTCATCGATCGTGGAGGACGTTGCGCGTGCTGCGCAGCGGCCCGGGCTTGGGGTGCAGAAATGGCGGTCAGTCATGGAATTCGGCTTGCAGCATCAGCTGCCAGGCACGGTCATCAACTTCGGTAATCAACTTCAGACTTCAACTTCCGGCACGAGGATCCGTCGTCGCGTCCGCGTCCGGTACAGGCTTGGCGCTGGGCTGGAAGACCGCCCCGGCATCGGCATCATCAGAATCATGATCAGAAGACATTGCGTCAGAGGGCGGCGCGCCTGAGGCTAACGCGTCAGCTTCGGCTGTCGACTCACCGCCATCACGCTGGATGCCTGGCGGGCCAGCCCCCTCAGCCGTCCCTTGCACCTCCTCGGGCACCTGATACTCATCGGGAACGGACAGATCTGTCGGCAGACTCGGGCGCAGGCCACCCTGCTGGCGGGCCCGCTTGAGTCGCATCGCCCAGGCCAGCACCTCGGCGATCACCTGATAGAGCGCAATGGGAATTTCCTGCTCGAGATCGACATGGGTGTGCAAGGCACGCGCCAAGGGCGGCGCACTCAGCATCGGCACCCCGTTCGCCTCGCCCACTTCGCGAATGCGCAGCGCCACTTCATCACGCCCCTTGGCCACCACCCGCGGTGCGCGCATGTCGCCCTCGTGATAGACCAGCGCCACCGAGTAGTGCGTCGGGTTGTTGACGATGACATCGGCAGTGGGCACGGCGCTCATCATGCGCGCGCGCGCCATCGCCTGCTGCTGCTGACGAATGCGCGCCTTGATCTGCGGGTCGCCATCCGTCTCCTTGTGCTCGCGCTTGATCTCCTCGAGGCTCATGCGCAGCTTCCTGGCGTGGCTCCACAACTGATACGGCACATCCATCAGCGTCGGCACGATCAGCATCAATATCGCCAGCGCCGTGCAGCGCGCCACGATCGCCAGTGAATCCGCCATGGCGTTGCCCAGCGGCATCATCATCAACGCCATCAATTCCTGGCGCTGGGCATGCAGATACATCACCACCACGCCACCGACCAGTATCGACTTGGCGATGGTCTTGAGCAGCTCGGCCAGCGCCTGGGAGGAGACCATCCGGCCCAGCCCCTTGACGGGATTGAGCTTGCCCAGCGACGGAGCCAGCGACTTGGTGGAGAACATCCAGCCGCCCAGCAACACCGGGCCGACCAGCGCCAGCACCATCAGCAGGGCGAACAACGGCAACAGAGCCAGCAAGGCCTCCTGGCCCAGCATCAAGGCATTGGCAAGCATCACGCGACTGTCGAGTGCCTGAGCGCGATCAAAGCCGAACGAGGCGCCCAGCACACGCTCCAGGGTGTTACCAAGCGGCCCCGCCAACAGCCACAGGCCTGCAGCACCTCCGCCCAGCAACAGAAAGGTCGCAAGCTCCCGCGAACGGGGCACCTGCCCTTCCTCGCGGGCCTTCTGTATTCGGTGGGGAGTGGCCTCTTCCGTCTTGTCGTCGCTGCTTTGCTCATCAGCCACCGGCTACTCCATTTGCCTGGGATCGCATCTGCCTGGGCTGCCTGGGAGCATGACGCTCACTCAAACTGGCGCGCACGGCGAACGCATCATGCCGAGAATGGGCCTCATTGTGACAAGTACAGCGGGGATCAAAGCGCGGAATAGCGCCCAAAAACGCCCTTGCCCGCCACACGGGTAGTGGACAGGCAAGGGGATGAAGAACAAGGACCATCAGGAGCCACTCCGCGGAAGGCTAGAAACGGAGGCTATCTAGCAGGTCACCGACCTCATACTGCTGCAAGGCACTCAGCACTCAGCTGTCCAGCTCGAAGGCGACGGAACTGTCGGTGACGGGACTGCCAGCGACGGGATTCGTCACGCGCACCGGGCTTGCCAGTTGCTCGAGACGCTCGCGCAGGCTGTTGATGTCCTCGGCGGGCTGGGGATTGACGCCGTTGCTGTCGGTGATATCGCGATAGGCCGACTGGCTGAGCACCATCAGGCTGATGCGACGATTGATGGCGGCCTCGGGATTCTGGCTGTCGAGGCTGATGCGCGAGCCCATGCCAACCACGCGCACGATGCGCTCATAGGGCAGCCCACTGTTTCCGAGCACGCGGCGGGCGGCATTGGCGCGATCGGTGGAGAGCTCCCAGTTGCCGTAGCCGCCTTCGCCGACGAAGGGGCGATTATCGGTATGCCCGGTGATGCTCAGATGATTGGGCAGCCGCTTGAGAATCGGCGCCAGCAAGCCAAGCAGCTGCGAAAGCTGTGGCGAAGGTTGCTTGCTGCCCAACGCGAACATCGGGTGCTGATCGCTATCGGTGATCTGGATACGCAAGCCTTCGGAGGTCAGCTCGATCTGCAGCTGTTCTCGCAGTTCGGCCAGGTCCGCGTCATCGGCCATGCGCTGCGCCATGGTGGTGTCGATCTCGTCGCGAAGGGCGGCCATGCGAGAATCATCGGCCAGCGCCTGACGCTGCAGGCGTTGCAGATCAGCGCCCTTCTCGCCCTGGGTCTGCTCGGCCATGAAGCCGCCGCCGGGAATGGCACTGCTGGAGGCCGAACTGCGATCGCCCCCCAGCAGCGAGACTTCCAGCGGCGCACCGAAATAATCGGAGATTTCCCGCAGGTCCTCATCCGAGGCATTCGAGATCACCCACATGACCAGGAAGAAGGCCATCATCGCGGTCATGAAGTCGGCGTAGGCGATCTTCCAGCCACCGCCATGATGGCCTTTGACGATACGCGGCCGCTTGATGACGATGGGTCTGCGCTCTTCACTCATCGAGACCTCCGAGCTTCAGTCCAGAGACACCCACTGCCTCGACCAGGACAGCCAGCGACACCTGTGTCACTGACACGCAAGTGACGGGCGCACTTGAGACTGCCGCATTTGTGAGTGATGCACTTGCGACTGACGCACTTGCGAGAGACTGCAACGCCATATCAGCCCGCACCCTTGTTCTTGATCTCGCGCACATGCTCTTCCAGCTCGTTGAAGCTGGGACGCTCGGCGGTGAACAACGCCTTGCGGCCGAATTCCACCGCGACCTGCGGAGCGTAGCCATTGAGTGAGGCCATCAGGATGACGCGAATGCACTGCATCATCTTCACGGCCTCGTGCACCTCGTGCTGGATCTTGTTGGCGACCGGCGTGACGAAGCCATAGGCCAGCAGGATGCCGAGGAAGGTGCCGACCATGGCATTGGCGATCAACACGCCCAGCTGGGCGGCGCCCTGGTCCGCCGAGGCCAGCGCATGCACCACCCCCATCACGGCGGCAACGATCCCGAAGGCCGGCAGGCCATCGGCCACCGCCGAGAGGGAATGCACCGGAATCTCGGTCTCGTGCTTGAAGGTCTCGATCTCGTGCTCCATCAGCGACTCGAGCTCGAAGGGGTCCATGTTGCCGCTGACCATCAGGCGCAGGTAGTCGGTGATGAAATTCATCAGAATGGGGTCGGAGAGCAGGCGCGGATACTCGGCGAACAAGGCGCTTTCCTGCGGGTTGTCGATGTCCTGCTCGATCGCCAGCATGCCCTGCTGACGGGCACGTGACAGCAGCAGATACAGCAGCCCGATGACTTCCATGTACAGGGACTTGTTGTAGCCACGCGTGCGCTTCAACTTCGAGAATGCCTTGCCGGTGGCCTTGATGGCCTTGCCGTTGTTGCCGGCCAGAAAGGCGCCGACGGCAGAGCCGCAGATGATGAGCAATTCCGCGGGCTGCATCAGCACCGCCAGGTGCCCGCCCACCATCAGATACCCGCCCAGGGTGGACCCGATGACCACTAGATAGCCTATGAACAACAACACAATAACCCCCTTGGCATTCGGTCAACGTCGCATGAGTCTGACTATCGGCGTCGCTGAGCATGTCTTTAGGGTCACGGCGGATTATTCGTTGAGGCAGTCGCTGTGGAAAGCACAATGGCCGAATGAGCCATGGTCGAAACAGTCAGGGTCGAAACAGTCGGCATCGAGACAGCCGGGTAATCACTGCCGCAAAACGCAAGAAGGCTTGCCCGGGGATGGGCAAGCCTTCTGATCTTTGCACACTCGTCTTGCTCGTTCGCCTGGCGCCTTCACTGACACGAGACAGAAGACAGCTATCAGCCGAGACTGGCGACGGCTGCCGACTGCTCCAGTGCCAGTTCTTCACGGGCCTTGCGACGGGCGGCCGTCTTGCCGGCACGCGATGGCGGCTGACAGATGCCACACACGTAATCGTGTGATGGCGTGTGGGCGTGCACCACGAAATGACCACTGCAGGTCTTGCAGCTGGCCACTTCCAGCAGATCGCTTTCGAAAAAGCGCACCAGTGTCCAGGCGCGCGTGAGCGCCAGCACCGGCTCGTCTTCGCCGACATGCTCCAGGTAGAAGCGATAAGCCTTGACGAAAGCATTCATGCGCGACGCGCCCTGCGCCTTGAGCCGACGGTAGAAACCGTGGAACAGCGATGCATGCAGATTGGGCTGCCAGGTCATGAACCAGTCGGTGGAAAACGGCAGCATGCCCTTGGGCGGCGAGACACCACGAACTTCCTTGTACAGCTTGACCAGACGCGCGCGGCTGATCTCCGTTTCCGTCTCGAGCACCTGCAGGCGGGCCCCCAGTTCGATCAACTCTACTGCCAACTGCAGCTGTTGCAGTTCATCGACGAGACTTTTCTGGGTCATCAGCTGACTCCCACCTGGCGAAGTCCAGCATCGTTCTGACGCGCATTCAGCAGCATGGCAGTGTGCATCGCGCTGAAATCCTGGTCGCGCCCACCCTGCAATACTCCCTTGAGCTGCGAGGCATCATCCAACGCCAGCTCGCACAGCAGTTGATTGCAGGACGACAACGACACCAGCTGACTGACACTCATGCCAGACAATAGATCCGCCATCTCTTGATCGAGACCCAGGCGTACCAGCGCCATTTCCGTATCTTCGACCAACAAGCGCTGCACAAGCAGAAGATACGACAGATTGACACTCTGTATATCATTGAGCAGTGAGGACATCATGATTCCCTGAGTGGTCTGATCGTCCCGAGCTACCGCCAACCCTGGCGCTCGACCGTCATTCCTTATGATTTTGATGTGATGTAACGAAATACTCAATGGCGCCGGGCCAGTGGCACCATGCGGGCTTGCGGCTTCATGACCAGATGAGCCACCCACTTTAAGATGGCGATTCTAATACTTAATCACGTAATGGACCAGACTCTTCATCAACATTTTTTTACATACCACTACGCTATATGCACAAAAGCTGCATCAAGCCGCCGAAATGGCAGCAAGGTGCGTCAGAAAAGCCCTCAATCTTGTCTTCAAGACGACTTGCATAATCACGATGCACCAGATTTGTCATACAAATCAATAGCAAGCGGATGGTGCGCACAGGATGTTGCATTTTCGTGAAAGGCAGGCCTGCCCCTTTCCCGCCACCCGGGGCATGCCTTGTACAATATCGAGCAATTGCCCCGAACGGGCCGCCAACAGACAGCAAGTTACCCCTGCGTAAAGGCGAGGGATAATGCGATGTCAGTACTTGACCAAGGCGGGCTATCTGCTATTTCAACGCTGCGAGAGGACCCGCCAGCGGCTCGCCCAAATGGGCTTCTCTCGCCGCTTCAACACAATAAAACACTGCATATGGGGGTTCTGGCACAAACAACATGCAGGATCGAGCTGCATTTACAGGGCGACCCTCGGCGGAGTTTCAATACCGTATCCACGCAAGCAGTTCGCCTGAGTGACGCTTTATTTAAATATTATAAATAAATTATATTTCTCGCTATCCTGGTCTATGGCGTGACGCCTGAAGTGTCACTTCACACCTCCACAGTCGCCATGCAGTGGCATGCCATAAAAACATTCGTCAGGGCTCAATGAGCAAGAATCGTACAAGGATGAAACATCACCCTGCAGGGCGGGACATTTTGAGGATTTTACTCGCGAGGCGCCTTCTGTGAGCGATACCTCTCGGCCCATAGCTCGGCGATCTTGACGACGACCTGCATCAAGGCTGTAGGCAATTCCTTGCGTGCCGGCAGGCCGGTGGCCAGCATTTCGACCAGCTCGGGCATTTCATGCACGCTCAGACCCAGCGAGTTGGCCCGCTGCTGGATGCGCTGCCCCAGCCTCTCACCCTGGGTATGCATGAAATCCGTCGCTTGCTCTGCCGTGGCCCGAGGGGCATCGACAGATGTGCCATCAGAAGACGCGGGCGCCTCATGATCAGATACTGCATCGACGGGGCGTACGTGCACCCTGGGCGCCATCCCGGCCAGACCTTGCGCGAGCGCATGCTGCAGTTCGCGCAAGGCCGCATCACGCTGGCCTGCGTTGCTGGAGGGTTGCGTCAGTCGCTCTATCTCGACCACCAAGGCCACAGGCGCAGCGAGCTGATACCAGGTCAGCTTCAGTGCAAGCGTTGCCCTCTCTGAAGCATCACTGCTCCTGCTCTTCTCACCACCCTCACTTTCCGCACTGGCTGGCGCTGACGCTTGCGTCTGATCTTCGCCCTGCTCCGCATTGTCCTTCGCGGCAAGATTTCTCTGCTCGGAAGTCACCTGTGACTTGCGATCGCTGCCCTCCTCGCCATCGCTGTCGCCTGCCACCAGGGTGAGCGACATCTTCCACTGCTGAGCCTCGCCGTGATCACTGCGGCGACTGTCAGGTGTAGCGTCATGCGCAGCCACGGGTATCACGGCCAATGGCGCTGCACGTCGCTCCCCCTCATCCCGCGAGCGGTGCCGATAAGGCGGCCCCGGGAAATAGAGGCTGAAGAAGACATGCAGCCCGGGCATCAACAGCCCCTGCCAATTGAAGGGCTGACCCAGTATCAACAACAGCTGTTGCTGTACCAGCCCGCTGGCAAGGGCATCTGAACCAATCACCTGGCGAGACACATCAGAGGCGGCAGGTTGAGCGACGCCCAATTGCATGTTGGCGCGATAGGCACCCAGCGCACTGGCTTCATGGGCGCTGGCGCCATGTCGGGCCACGTCCACACTACCTGCCGACAACAGCATGTCACCGCTCGGCCGCGCCATGCCTGCGCGAGGCTCACGGCGCAGCTCTTCTCGCATGTCTCGCATGCGCCAGACAAAGGCGCCCTCGCGCGTCTCTTCCCAGGGGGTGAAGTGCGCCTCCGCCAGCACCGGCCATTGCCGCCAGGCCAACAGAGCCTCCAATCGGGCATTGGCAAGCTGAGGATGCCCGGCGAGGTCGGCCAATCCCACCCGATTCTCGACCCAGGCGAGCAGGTCCGCTTCGTAGAAGAGCCCGCTCTGGTGAATCTGCTGGCTCAAGGCCGCCGACAGACTGTGAAGTGATGCGCTGGACAACGCCATGGGGGCCAGAAGACCGGTCAAGGGCTGGCCGCGCGCCAGCAGAGAAGCCAGCGATTGCCCTTCCGGCAGCGCCAACCCGACCCGCGCGGACGGCGAGCCGCTGGCCACCAGCTGTGACAAAGCATCGAGCAAATGCGACATCGTCTGTGTCTGCGTCGTCAGCTCGACGTAAGCACCGGACGGTGGGAGGGAGGAAGAAGCTGACGCGAGGGCGCCAGTGGGAGAAGTGGAGGCTTGCGTGGCTGTCAGCAACGCTGCACTGGCATCCAATGACGGGGCCGCAGGCCTTGCGCCTGAGCCTGTTCCCGCGCCTATCTGTAAGAGCGGATTGGCGCCATTCTGGCCACCACTTCCCTTGCCATCTTCCGCCCCCAACCCCTGACGCGACTGGAGAGCGGAGGTCGGGAAGACGACACCGGAGTCCGCCGGCGGCGGGGGTTGTGCCGCCCTCCCCAATACCTGATGGAGCAGACTATCGATCAAGGGATTGATGCCGCTCATGTCGTGCGATCCTCATTGCCAAAGAGGCCGTCAGGGAGTCATGCGCGCAGCCTCGGCGACTCGGCCCTTGTCGCAGCTTCCTCGAGCTTGGCTGTGCTGGCTTCAGCTGCCCTGGCCATAGCTGCGGGCCAGCTTGCGGCGCGCACTCACGTCCCCGAGCACTTCCTGCAACTGGCTCTGGCGCGCCTTGAGCTGGACGGTCAGCTCGGACTCCAGCGTGGTCAGCGTGCGCAGGCGTTGTTCCAGCGCCCTGCGCGTCTCGGCGTTGCCCCCTCGCGGCATGCGCAGCTGCTGCATCTTCTCGATATAGCTGGCCTGCCCGCCGAGTACCGCGGGCCAGTCACCCAGGCGCGCTGAGCGCAGCATGGCATTCATCTGCTCCAGCAGCTCATCGCATTGCTGGAAGGTGTCATCAGCGAGCAGTGCATTGCTGTCCATGGTCAGCCCATTCCCTTGTCGTGTACGGCAATCTGACGCCAGGCGTCTCCCAGCTCGTTGAGCAGGCGACGTGCCTCGTCGAGCTTTTCCGGGCTGTTGCTCAGGTTGGCCTGCATGATCAGGCGCGCGATGTAGTCATACATGCGATCGAGATTGGTCGCGACCTCATTGCCCTGCTCATGATCCAGGCAGGCACGCAGACCTTCGGTGACGATGCTGGTCGCCTTGGCCAGCGACTGTCCCTTGGCGGCCACGTCGCCGGCCTCCATCTGCAGACGCCCCGCCGCCAGCGCGCGGTCTGCTCCCTCGAACAACATCACGATCAACTGGTGCGGGCTGGCGGAAAGCACACCGGATTCCACGCCGACACGGGCATAGGCATTGGCGCCACGATAGCGACTCATGGTGATTGGTTTCCCTTGTTCATGACGTTTGTCAGTATCTCTGTCAGATGTGGAGCCGTCGACGGCACGTGGCCTCGACTGCGGGCATGGCCGGACTCATCGAATCTCGCAGGCGCATGGCGGATGGCAGATGGCGGATGGTCCAGGCCTGGGCCCAGTGGCCAAAGACCAATGTCTCGGGGCATCAGCTACCGATCAGCCCGTCATGTCCCAGCTGTTTTCCAGCGTTTCCAGCTGACTGGTCAGGTAATCACTGGTAGATGTCAGGTTGGCCACCAGGATGTCGAGTTTCGTGAACTGTTCCCGATAACGCTCGATGGTGGCCTCGATGGTGTCTTCGGTCTGCTCATACTGACTGGCGAGACTCTCGAGCGACCCCTCGATGCCTTCCGTGGTGCCTTCCAGCGTGCCGTCTTCCCCGACCACCTCTTCCAGCAGACTGGACATCTGGCTGGCGAAGCCGCTGGTACCCGCCTCATCATCGGAGATGAAGAACCCCGACATCGCCGCCAGCTGAACACTGTCGGCGGCCTCGATCACGGCGCTGTCGAATTCGAGCTTGCCATCGTTGGTACGGCTCACTCCCAGCGAGGAGAGCGCATAGAAATCGCCCTCACTGGTGAAATTCAGCGCCGAGGTCAGGCGGCTCTCGATGGTGCGCAGCGTCGAGTCCCCCAGCAGTTCCCCCGCGGTCCCTTCATCGGCATTGAAGGCGGTGTAATTGTCGATGGTGTCCTGAAGATCGTTGTAGGCATTGACGAAGGTCTCCATCGCCTTGCTCACAGACTCGGCGTTCTCCTTGACGGTGATCACGCTCGCAGTCGTATTCGTCTCGCTCAGCGTCAGGGTCAAACCATCCACGGCATCATCAATGTCATTGGAGGTGGCTTGCATGCTGATGCCGTTGACGCTGAATTCGGCATTGCGCGCCGCGACGACTTGCTCCATCCCGCTGGCGGCCGGGTCACTGCTTGTCGCGTCATAGCTCGCCGGGTCATGGCTGAGCAGGCTCTCGAGCTCTGCCACCTCGCCGCTGGTCGCGAGGCTCATCACCGCCTCGTTGCCCGTCTCATCCGAGGTCATCACCAGGCGATACGGCGTGTCGGAACCATCATTGACGATCGAGGCCGTGACCCCGAGACCCGCCTCATTGATGGCATCACGAATGCCTTCCAGCGTGTTGTTACTCTCGTCGATGACGATGCCGGCGCTGCGCTCGGCGTCCGCCGCATAGCTGCCGTCACTGGCCAGCGTGCCCAATGACAGCGTCAGCGTGGTCGCGGTGCCATCACCGATGGCCTCATCGCGGCTCGCCTGCCCCGCCGTCGCCAGACTCTGCGCCTGTGCCAGCTGGGTGACAGCCACCGAATAACTGCCCGCACTCACTTCCGAGGTTGCCGTGGCACTGACGCCCGAGCCACTGGCAGTGGTCGTCATGCCGGCATAGGTCTCGGCATCGGCCAACGCCGCGGCGGCGGTATCCAGGGATTCCAGGCGACTTTGAATCGTGCCCCAGGCCGACAACTCGGCTTCGTAACTTGCCTGCTGGTTCTCGATCGGCGTGAGCTTCTGACGCTCTGCCGTCTCCAAATCCGTCAGCAGACTGTTGAGGTCGAGCCCAGAGCCAATCCCCAGCGATGAAATCGTCGCCATATGCACCTCTCGATAGGGTGAAGGTATTTTTACATGCCCGCAGAGTCGCCATCAGGCGAAAAAGCACGCATACCGGGCGTATTTGTCTGTCTGAGTGTTGGGGCTATCGGCACGGGCCTGGTGAACTTGAGGACTTTCTTGTTCACACATTCTCTTGCATGAGCGCCTTCTCTTTAACGCTCACCTCCCGAGAACACCCCGCACTAGACCTCAGACTACAGAAAGGTAGCCACCCTACAGCGCCTACGACGTATCGCTTACCGCACCGCAAACGTTTGCGGTTCATAATTGGCGCCATTGTGAACCAGCGGATTCAGACACTGGATCGACTCATTCCTGCTTTACCCAAGGACTGCGACGTGAAACGACACGGCATCTTGAACGGACCTCTCAGTGGCCACCTCGCCCGTCTCGGCCATACCCACACCGTGGTGATCGCCGACGCCGGCCTGCCGATTCCCGAGGGCGTGCCCTGTGTCGATCTCGCGGTGGTCCCCGGCCTGCCCGCCATGCTGCCGGTGCTGGACGCCCTGCTGGCCGAGCTGTGCATCGAGGCCACGACCCTGGCCGAGGAGCTGCCGGTCAAGAGTCCCTCCTTCCACAACGCCGTCGTCGAACGCCTGGATACACTGGATCGTCTGTCACTCACGCCGATCGCTCGCCAGCAACTCAGTCATGAAGCCTTCAAGGCGGCGTTGCCCGAGGCGAGCGTCATCGTGCGCACGGGCGAGTGCACGCCGTACGCCAACGTGATCCTGCACTGTGGGGTGCCCTTCTGATGCAGAGCCATGCACAACCGAGAGTGCTGATGGCACTCAAGGGCATCGACAAGGGCTTCTCAGGGGTCAGCGTACTCAAGGGTGTCGACTTGACCCTGCGCGCGGGGCGCGTGCATGCGCTGGCCGGTGAGAATGGCGCAGGCAAGTCGACGCTGATGAAGATTCTCTCCGGCGTCTATCGCTATGACGCCGGCACGCTGTGGCTGCGTGACGAGGAAGTGGTCTTCACCACTCCACGTCAGGCAATGGACAGCCGCATCGCCATTATCCATCAGGAACTCAATCTGGTGCCGGGCCTGTCCGCCGGCGAGAACATCTTTCTCGGCCGTGAGCCACGTACCGCGCTGGGCACCGTCGACTGGAAGCGTCTACACCGCGATGCCCGCCAGCTGCTCGACCGCCTGCGCCAATCGCTGGATTCCCGCACCGCAGTCAGCGAGCTGAGCATCGGTCAGCAGCAGATGGTCGAGATCGCGCGTGCGCTGTCGCTGGACGCCGAGATCATCATCATGGATGAGCCCACCGATGCGCTGACCGACATCGAGACCGAGATTCTCGCTGAGGTCGTGGCCGAGCTGCGCGCCGAGGGCCGCTCGCTGGTCCTGATCACCCACCGCCTGAACGAGATCTTCAGCATGTGCGATGAAGTCGCCGTGCTGCGCGATGGCCAGATGATCCACCAGGGCCCGACGGCGGAACTGGATGAGGATGGCCTGATTCGCCTGATGGTCGGCCGCGAGCTGGCCGAGCGCTACCCTTATACGCCCGCCACCCCTGATGGCGAAGCGATGCTCGAGGTCGAGGATCTCGAGGCGCCGGGCGTCAAGGGCATCAGCTTCTCGGCCCGTCGCGGGGAAGTGCTCGGCTTTGGCGGCCTGATGGGCGCCGGGCGCACCGAACTGGCCCGCGCCCTGTGCGGCGATACCCGTATCAACGCCGGCAGCGTGAAGCTGCATGGCCAGCCGGTGCGCTTCGCCTCGCCGGCCGAGGCATTGGCCGCGGGCCTGGTGTATGTGCCGGAAGACCGCAAGCAGGCGGGCCTGATTCTCCCTCACTCGGTGGCCAGCAACATGTCGTTGAGCGCCCTGCCCAGCTTCTGTGGTGCGTTCGGGCGCATACGCCATGGCGAGGAAGCCGCCGCCGTCGAAAGCTTCGTCAAGAGCATGCAGATCAAGGTCAGCAATACCGACCAGCCGGTCGATACGCTGTCCGGCGGCAACCAGCAGAAGGTATCACTGGCCAAGGCATTGATGCCGGCGCCGGAGCTGGTAATTCTCGATGAACCGACCCGTGGCGTGGATGTCGGTGCCAAGCGCGAGATTTACCTGCTGATCAACGAGCTCAAGCGCCAGGGCAAGTGCGTACTGCTTATCTCCTCGGAGATGCCCGAACTGCTCGGCCTGGCCGATCGCATTCTGGTGGTCGCCGACGGGCGCATCTCCGGCGAGTTCAGCCGAGAGAACGCGACCCAGGAAGCGATCATGACCGCGGCCTCCGGCCTCGAGAGCCCCCTCAGCAGTGGCAACGACGCCGCGAATGGCACGTCAACGTCCAGCGCTGCACCACGCGGTGCGACCCGCCCGTCTTCTACCCCCGATTCCTCCGCTTCCCGCCACGAGATGCCGAACTGATGTCTACTCCTTCTTCCTCTGCCGCCAGCGGCCGCCGCCTCGACGTCATGCGTCTGCTGGTCGACAACAAGGCGCTGATCGCGCTGGCCCTGTTGATCGCCGTGAGTGCCGGCCTGTCCGACAACTTCCTGTCATCTGACAACCTGCTCAACGTGCTTCGCCAGACCAGCATCAATGCCATCATCGCCATGGGCGTGACCTTCGTCATTCTCACCGCGGGCATCGATCTGTCTGTTGGCGCGGTACTGGCGCTGACCGGCGCTTTCGCGGCCTCGATGACCGCCGCCGGCCTCTCCCCCTGGCTGAGCGTGCCGGGCACCATCATCGCCGGTGCTGGCCTGGGCGCCATTTCCGGCCTTTTCGTCGCCTTCGGTCGCATCCAGGCCTTTATCGTCACCCTGGTGGCGATGACGGTGCTGCGCGGTGCCACGCTCGTCTACACCGATGGCCGTCCGGTCTCCATCGGCGTCAGCGAAGCCGCGGACAGCTTCTGGAATCTGGGCGGCGGTTACTGGCTCGGCGTGCCGATTCCGATCTACATGATGTTCTTCGTCTACGTGCTGTGCTGGGGCGTGCTGCATCACACCCGCTTCGGGCGCCACGTCTATGCGGTCGGGGGTGGTGAGAAGGTCGCGCGCCTGTCCGGCATCAACGTCAATCGCATCAAGATCAGCGTCTATGCCATCGCGGGTGCCTTCGCGGCACTGGCCGGCGCCATCCTCGCCGCGCGTCTCGGCTCGGCACAGCCGAATGCCGGTACCGGCTATGAGCTGGACGCCATCGCAGCAGTCGTCATCGGCGGCACCAGCCTGATGGGTGGCCGCGGGCGCATCTTCGGCACCTTGATCGGAGCACTGGTGATCGGCGTGCTCAACAATGCGCTGAACATCATGGGCGTCTCCAGCTACTACCAGATGATCGCCAAGGGCGCCGTCATACTGCTCGCGGTACTGATCGACAGCCGCGCGCAGAAATAGAAGCGCAAGTACCGAAGAAATAGAAGAGCAAGTACGTAATACACGATACGGTTTCATTCCCGGCAGCATCGAAGACCCTCGCCCCCGTGCGCCAACCACGGGGGCCCTCCAGCGGGTCGCCGACAACAACGAAAGGACCATCGCCATGAAAAAACTGCTCACCTCCACGCTGACCACCGCCATCACTGCCGCAGGCCTGAGCATGATGCCGGTACAATCCGCCATGGCCGACAAGATCGCGCTGGTGGTCTCGACGCTGAACAACCCGTTCTTCGTCAGCCTCCAGCAGGGTGCCAAGGACAAGGCCGAGGAACTGGGCCACGAACTGATCGTGCTGGATTCCGGCGATGACGCTGCGCGTGAGCTGTCCAACGTCGAGGACGCCCTGTCCCGCGGCGTCGATCTGCTGCTGATCAACCCGACCGACTCCGATGCCGTGGTCTCAAGCGTGCGCACCGCCAATGGCCGTGATGTGCCGGTGGTGACACTGGATCGTAGCGCCAACGGCGGTCGCGTCGCGGCGCACGTCGCCTCCGACAACGTCGCCGGTGGCGAACTGGCAGGCAATTTCATCGCCGAGAAACTCGCAGGCAAGGGTGAAATCGTGCAGCTGGAAGGCGTCGCCGGCGCCTCGGCCACGCGTGATCGCGGTGAAGGCTTCATGAAGGCCATCGACGGCCAGTCAGGCCTCAGCCTGGTGGCCACTCAGCCGGCCAACTTCAATCGCACCCAGGGCCTGAACGTGATGGAAAACCTGCTGCAGGCGCACCCGGGCGTGAATGCCGTGTTCGCCCAGAACGACGAGATGGCGCTGGGCGCCCAGCGTGCCTTGCAGGCCGCCGGCAAGGACACCCTGCTGGTCGGCTTCGATGGCACCGATGAAGGCATCAAGGCCGTGCAGGCCGGCAAGATGGACGCCACCGTCGCCCAGCAGCCGGCGCTGATCGGCAGCCTCGGCGTCGATACCGCCGACAAGCTGCTCAAGGACGAGGACGTCGAGAAGACCATCTCCGTGCCGCTCAAGCTGATCACCGAATAAGCGATCCCACGGCTCACGCCGCCTGCATCGCGAAACAGGACGCCGGCCACTGGCCGGCGTTTTTTCGTCTTCCCATCAATGGCGTGTCTTGCTCGCCCTGCAGGGCCAGTGACGCCCGCTCGACTTTCATCATCAGGCTCACCACCAGGGATAGAAAAGTGATTCGACTCAAGGATGTGGCGGCACACGCCGGTGTTTCGGTGACCACGGTGTCGCATGTCGTGAATGCCACCCGTCCGGTGGCCAGCGCGACCGAAGCCCGGGTACGCGAATCGATCGCCGCGCTCGGCTATCGACCGGACAGCGTCGCCCGCGCCCTGAAATCCAACCGCAGCCGCACCCTGGGGATGATCGTCACCAGTGCGCACAACCCCTTCTTCGCCGAGGTGATCCGCGGCGTCGAGGACCGCTGCTACCAGGCGGGCTACAGCCTGATTCTGTGCAACAGCGACGATATCGACGCCAAGCAGCTCAGCTATCTCGAGACACTGCGGGACCGACGCATCGATGGACTGGTGGTGATGACCGCCGAGAACGGTGCCGGCTTTCTCGAGGCGCTCAGCGCCCTGCCACTGCCGACGGTGATGATGGACGCCGAGCCCCAGCCAGGCTGGGACATGACGGTGGTCAATGACGATTCACGCCTGGGGGGGAAACTTGCCATCGAGCACCTGCTGGGGCAGGGGATCGAGCGCATCGCCCTGCTGACCGGGCCTCATGATCATCCCCGTTCCCGCGAGCGCCTGAGCGGCGCACTGGACGCCCTGCACGCCGCTGGCCTGGGACTCGCCGAGGACTGGCAGATCGCGACCCAGTTGATGCTGGCCGACGGTCATCGCGCGGCCCACCTGCTGCTGGCCAATCCGGCCGACAGACCCGATGCCATCTTCGCCTTCAATGACCTGCTGGCGCTGGGCTGTCTGCGCGCCGCCCAGGACCTGGGCCTTGAGGTACCTCAGCAACTCTCGATCATCGGCTACGACGATATCGAGATCAGTGCCTACCTCTCACCCGCCCTGACCACCATCCGCCAGCCGATATATGCGTTGGGCACCACGGCGGTAGACCAGCTGATCGCACGTCTGGAAGGCACTCCCTTCCCGGGCCAGACCCAACTGGCCCCGAGGCTGGTGGAACGCGACAGTGTCGCGCGGCCAGACCAGCGCCTTCAGGGTCAGGCTTGAGCGCAGCCGTGTTTGAGCACAGCCACGCTTGAGCACAGCCAGGATTGAGCGCCTTCAGGCTAGATCACAGATCTATACCGGGTGAGCATCAAACATATCAAACACCAACATTTCTCTTATAGGTGAACACTGCCTACCCTGCCCCTCGTGAATCACCGCTGCCACGGCTGGCAGCACGCACATGAGGACACCCAGGTGACAGGCACTTCCCCTTCAAGCACTTCCCCATCGGACACTGCGCGATCAGATACTGTCCAGGCAGGCACTGACACGCCGACATCGACACCAGAGGCTGACAGCACGCCCGCCATTGGCCGCGGGTTGTTGTGGCTGATGGCGATCGCGGTCGCCGCGACCGCCGCCAATCTGTACTACAACCAGCCGCTGCTGGCGGAGATGGCCCGCTCACTGGGCGTGAGCCAGGGCATGATCGGCCTGATCCCCTCCGCGACCCAATTCGGCTACGCCGCAGCCATCCTGCTGATCTCGCCGCTGGGCGACACCATGGACAGGCGCCAGCTGATCCGCAATCTGTCCATCACCTTGGCACTGGCCTCACTGGGCATCTTCCTGGCCCCCAGCTTCTGGCCGCTGTTGCTGGCAAGCTTCGTGGCCGGGCTGGGCGCCAACATCACCCAGCAGCTGATTCCGCTGACCGCCTCGCTGTCCACCCCCAAGGCGCGCGGCAAGAACATCGCCACCCTGATGACGGGGCTGACCATCGGCATACTGCTGTCACGCACCCTGAGCGGCAGCATCGGCGGATACTGGGGCTGGCGCAGCGTCTTCCTGGTCGCGGCCATCCTCACCGTCATCATCGGTGTGCTGCTGCATCGTCACCTGCCCAGCCGTGCGCCTGCCGTGCAGATGGCCTACCCCAGACTGATCGCCTCGATGGGCACGCTGTTCAAGCAACATGCCCTGCTGCGAGAGTCCGCACTGACCGGCGCGCTATGGTTCGCGGCCTTCAATGCCATGTGGGCGTCGCTGGCCATTCATGTCACTGATGCGCCGTTTGACTACAGCGTCCAGCAGGCGGGACTGTTCGGCATCATCGGACTGGCGGGCATCTTCGGTGCCAAGGCGGCGGGCCGACTGGTCAATCGTGTCGGCGCGGGGCGCCTGATCAGCTTCGCCTTGGTGACGGTGCTGGCATCCTTCGCGGTACTCAGCGTGTGGAGCGACAGCCTGGCCGGACTGATCGTCGGCATCATCCTGCTGGACCTGGGCGTCTTCGCGGCCCAGATTCCCAACCAGGTGCGCGTATTCTCGATCGACCCCAAGGCCCAGAGCCGCATGAACGCCGTCTACATGCTGTGCTACTACCTCGGTGCGGCAGCCGGTTCCGCCATCGGCGTCAAGATGATGAGCATCTATGGCTGGCAGGGCATGTCGCTGTTCGGGCTGGCACTGGCAGCGCTGGCACTGGTTCATCATCGTGTGAAGCAACGCCACACGGGGGCCAGTTGAACGTCTGAAATGGCAGCCGATCAGCACGCCGAATCCCCGCGCACGAGCCGCAGGATTCGGCGTCTGGGAGAGCGCCTGAAATGGTGAGGCAATTCAGGTAAACTCTGCGCGCCATTTCGGTGCGTCGCCGAGGTGGTACGCGATTCACGACCCGTTATCGGGGCAAGAACCCGTCAAACCCTCGAGATCCACATGAAGCTCATCGTCAAACTTATCCTCGGCATCATTGCCGGCCTGCTGATCGGCCTGATGGCCCCGGATGCCCTCGTACGTGCCGCGCTGACCGCCAAGGTCATCATCGGCCAGCTGATCAACTTCACCATCCCGTTGATCATCCTGTTCTACGTCATGAGCGGCATCGCGTCGCTGCCGAAGAATTCCGGCGCCATGCTCGGTCGCACCGTCGGCATGGCCTACGGGTCGACGATTCTGGCCGGCATCTTCGCCTTCCTGGTGGCCAGCAACCTGCTGCCCGGCATGCTGTCCGGCATGGCGCCGGTCGCTGAAGGCCGCGATGCCCTGACTCCCTTTCTTGATCTCGAAATCCCCGCGGCACTGCCGGTGATGACAGCCCTGGTGCTGGCCTTCGTGTTCGGCGTGGTCATCAGCCGCCGCGAACTGCCGACCCTGAAAAGCGCCGTCTTCGAATCGCGTGAAGTGGTCGAGGTATTCCTCAATCGCGTCATCATCCCGCTGCTGCCCCTGTTCATCGCCGGCACCTTTGCCGAGATGGCCTACGAGGGCAAGGCGCTGTCGACACTGGATACCTTCTGGAAGGTGCTGGTGCTGGCGATCGTGATGCACTGGATCTGGCTGAGCACGGCCTACCTGATCACCGGCCTGATCCAGCGTCGTTCTCCGCTGGGCCTCTTGCGCAACATGCTGCCGGCCTACCTGACGGCGCTGGGCACCATGTCGTCGGCGGCGACCATCCCGGTCAGCCTGCGTCAGACCAAGGCCAACGGCGTCAGCGATGAAGTGGCCAACTTCAGCGTGCCGCTGTGCGCCACCATCCACCTGTCCGGTTCCACCATCACCATCGTCACCTGCGCCACTGCCGTGATGATGATGAGCCACAACCTGGCACTCGCAAGCCTCGGCGAAGTGATTCCGTTCTTGATCATGCTGGGCCTGACCATGATCGCCGCGCCCGGAGCACCGGGTGGCGCGGTGATGGCGGCGCTGGGCGTGCTGGGCAGCATGCTCGGCTTTGGCGAGGCGGAACTTGGCCTGATGATCGCGCTGTATCTGGCCCAGGACAGCTTCGGCACCGCCACTAACGTCACCGGCGATGGCGTGATCGCGCTGTGGGTCGATCACTTCGCGCGCCGCGATGGTGTGGTGACTACGCAGGAACTGGATGCCGCGACCAGCGAAGCACCAGTGGCACGCTCACAGCCGTGAGCTGCCCTATGTGCTGAGCCGTGAGCAGTCGCATGCTCTGAGCCGTGCAAGAAGTGAGCTGAGCCACCTGCGCTGACAGTCGTCAAAAGCCCCGCCTCCTTTCGGAGACGGGGCTTTTTCATGCCCGCGGCCATCCATACGCTCATCTCCACGGCTATCCTCACGGCTATCCTCTCAATCACCCCGCAGGATGGCGTGCCGGCGGGAGGTGAGACATGACGCCGCGCCGTGCCTGACACCCACAAGCCAAACGGCTACCATTGGCGCCCACGCGCGAGCGCTGTCATCGCTGCCGTACGTCATCACCCTGTTACCGTTGCCGGAGTGCCAGATGTCCCTGCTTCCCCCTGCACTGTTCTGTCCTTCGATATCACTACCGATATCTCGCCCGCGCCTGGCACGCATGTTCGCCACCCTGTCGCTCACCACTGCCAGCCTGACCCTCGCCCAGCACGCCAGCGCGCTGGAGATCGGCATGCCCGCCGATGGCGGTGTCAGCGTCAGCCCCGCCGTGATGCTCGAAGCCAAGGGCACCCTCGATGACCAACTGAGCAGCCCGCTGATGCTCAAGCAGTTCTCAAGCCCTGAGGCCGTGGAGCAAGGGCTGAGCGATGGTAGCCTCGACGCTGCCTACCTGACGCCGCAGATGCTCAAGGCTCTGGCCGAAAGCGGCATGTCACTGCGAGTGCTGGATGGCGCGGATCTCGACGATGTCAGCCTGGTCGCGCGTGACGAGCTGATCCGCTACACCGAGTTGTTCGAGCCGCAGGAGCTGCTGATCCGCTTCCTCAACGACACCACGCGTGCTGTGCGAGTGGTGATGCGCGATGACGATGCACGCTCGCATCTAGCGCTGAAGCAGTGGGTCGAGGTCAAGGTCGGCTCCAGCATGCAGCTGGTCAGCCCGCGCTCGCTGGAAGAGCTCGAAGGCGATGAATATGTCGGGGATGCGCCCCAGGCGCTGATCAACAGCCGCAAGATGCACGCGGCCTTCCTCAACGGCGATGACGCGACGCGTCTGGTGGCCTTGCATCCGCTGTCCAAGGACTGGCTGCCGCGCGCCGACATGCTCGACCTGCCGCGCATGCTGCTGGTCAGTCGTGCCGATATCGAGGATGCGAGCCTTGAGGCCGAGCTCGAGTCGCTGGCCGCCGAACACGCCCGCATGCAGCAGAGCCTGCATGGCGAGGAGCCGCTGAAGCTCGCCTTCACGCTCAAGCAGGCCTGGCCGGCGGATGCCGGTGAGGCGCCGAGTCTGCCCAGGGTGGTGCATGCGCTGAACGGGCGCTCGATCCCGACCGCCGACATGCGCACCGCCCTCGAGGACTGGCTGGGCGAGCAGCAGTCAGCGGTCAGCTGGCCTAAGCTCCAGCAGTAGACCCAGCAGTAGGCCCAGGTGTAGACCCGGCCGCAGGCCCAGCACTAGATCCAGCGGTCATGCCCGCCACAGGGCGAATGACAGACACAAAAAAACCCGCCGATTGGCGGGTTTTTTCGATCAAGGGCAACGATCAGGCGTCGAGGGCTTCAGCGATCTGGGACTGAGCCTTCGGGCCGATGCCCTTGACTTCAGAGATCACGCCATCGGCGTGAGCCTTGCGAACCTTGGCGACGTCGTCGTAGCCAGCATCAGTCAGGGCACGGATAGCGGCAGCATTGAGGCCGAGGTCTTCCAGAGAGGCCGCATCGGCTTCTTCGGTCGCTTCCTCGACGGCTGCGCCCATCGGCATCATGCGAGACTGGGCGATGGCCTGTTCGCGTGCAAGACGTGCCTTGTACTGCACCAGCTTCTGGTTGAACTCGTGCTCGACCTGCTTGCGGTGCTTGTCAGAGGCTGCGGCTTTCTCGCTCAGGCGTTCGTTGCGAGCGCGCAGGTCTTCGACTTCCTTCTTTGCCTTGTCACGGGCATTACGGAGCTTGTCGGCTTCCTTGCTGGCTTCACGCAGCTGACGCTCCAGCTCCTTGATGCGGGCGTTCTGGTCCTGCTTGATGTCCTGCTCCTGAAACAGGGATGCAAGCTGGTCGTCAAGATTAGCGTCGGTCATACTGCTATGTTGCCTCGAATAATTGATAAAGAGCTAAAGTCTGGGCACACATTCTACCGCAGTTCTTCAGTTTGTGCTGCATTTGAGCGCAACACGAGCGGGATGAATGTGAATCGGGGGTCCTGCATGGGGCAATATTACCCCAACTGTGTGACATCGCCAGTCACGGATGAACCAGTCATGGTTGATCCAATCGAGGATGATACCGAGCGCGGGATGAGACGGCCTGAACGCACACGACAACCGCACGTCGGCACCGTGGCGCAGGTCACGAAAGAGACAGCCCGCTTTGAGAGGCTGTCTTTTTTCGCGGTTACCCAGCACTTGCGCAGGCCTGTCAGCACAGACCTCAGCGCCTGCACCGGACTCAGGCCTTCACCTGACTCAGTGCTTGCGCCAGTCCTCGAGCTTGTCGCTCAGCTGCTGACGACGCGCTTCGGGCGATGCCAGCGTCTCGGACTGATGACCTTCCCCGAAGCGATTCTCGAGATAGTCCATTAGGTTGATCAGCTCATCGTCGGTCAGGCTGTCATTGAAGGCCGGCATGAAGACACTGTGGCCGTTGTTCTCACGCTGCACGCCATTGAGGATCGCCTGAGCCAGATTGTCCGGATAGACACTGCCGGTCACGCTGTTGTGGAACAGCGACGGGTAGTAGCCATCCTGGGTGCCGGCACCATCCGCGCCGTGACACATGGCGCAGTGGCCCAGATACAGACGCACGCCAGGAGTTGCATCGGTCAGCTGACCTATCAGATCTTCATCATCGGGGCGCTTGTCCAGCGGCTGACCGCGCAGCAACAGCACGTCATCGGCCGGTGCGCCCTGATTGAAGCGCGTGGCGACCTGCGGCTCGCTTTCGGCCTTGCGATCGCCGTCATTGACCGCCTCGCCCTGCTCGCCCTTGCCATCCACCGCCGGAATCGACTTCAGATAGACCGCGATGGCGCGCAGGTCATCTTCACTCATGTAACGCATGGAGTGTTCGACCACATCCGCCATCGGGCCGCCAGCCTGCGCCTTGCCCTTGAGGTTGCCGGTCGCCAGATAGGTCTGGATATCCTGCTCGCTCCAGCTGCCCAAGCCGTCCTTGTGATCAGGTGTCAGATTGAAGGCGCGCCAGCCTTCAATCATCGCCCCACCCAGATAGCCTTCTTCTTCACCGGTCAGTGCTTTTTCCTGGAAGGCGAAGCCACGCTCGGTGTGACAGCTGCCACAGTGGCCCGGCCCCTGGACGAGGTAGGCGCCACGGTTCCAGTCGGCACTCTTCTCGGGGTCATCCTGCCACGGCTCCAGCGGCGAGAAGATCTCTTCCCACAGCGCCATCGGCCAGCGCATGTTGAGCGGGAACGGAATCTCGCTTTCGCGGTTGGGCGTGCCGCTCGGCGTGACTTCATGCATGTTCCAGGCGTAGAGCGCCTTGATGTCCTCATCCGTCAGACGGGCATAGGACGGGAACGGCATCGCCGGATAGAGGTTGTGGCCATCGGCAGCCTCGCCCTCGCGAAGCACACGGGTGTACTCCTCGAGGGTGTAGTTGCCGATGCCGTGCTCGGTGTCCGGGGTAATGTTGGTGGCGTAGATCTCACCCACCGGGGTCTCGAAGCCGAGACCACCGGCGTATTCATCGCCGTCCTCGGTGCTGTGACAGGCCGCACAATCACTGGCGCGTGCCATGTACAGCCCCTTCTCGATCAGCGCGGGGTCATTGGTGGCGGCCTTGTCGGCTTCCACCTGTCTGGCGTGCTCGTCCTCGCCGCTACCACAGGCGCTGAGCAACAAGGCGCTGGTGCCCACAATGGCGGCCAGGCGGACGGCACGGGTCAGGCGTGCGGGGCGAAGGGTCGGGCGGGCACCGCGACCTTTCTCATCAATGGCATCACGGGTGCCAGCAGTACGGACGTGCGGGACCATGCTTATATTTCCTGTTCGAGCAGATCGGCAATACGCAGAGACAACGCCGCGATGGTCAGAGTGCAATTGACCGACCCGACGGTGGGCATGCTGCCCGAGCTGGCGACAAACAGGTTGTCATGGCCATGCACTCGGCAATCGCGATCCACCACGGAGTCTTTGGGGTTGTCTCCCATCAGGGTCGTACCGCAGATATGCTGGTTGTTGGAGAACTCATCACGAAACGCGATGTCGGTACCTCCCATCAACTGAGCGATACGCGCATATTGTTCTCGGGTATGCGCGGCGCTTCGCTTGACGTACTCATCGATAGCATAACGGAATTCCGGGCGCGGCAGGCCCAGAGCGTCGCGTTTTTTTGACGGCGTGATGCGATTGACAGCCTCTGGCAACAGCTCGTGGAAGCTATCGAACTGCACATAGCGGCTGGCGCGGTTATTGATCTGCGCCTGCAGATCCGCACCGAGCCTGAGCGGTGTTTCCGACAGCACCTCCGTCGTCATCTGTTGCGTGCGGGCAATGTTGGACAGATGCAGCTTCTTGGATGCGAAGTCCTTGCGGAAGTCGCCGTCGCGCCAGGTGATGATCGAGGTCATCTCCTGAGGGCCACGCCCGGCCCACAGCGGCTCATCGGCCAGAAAGCTCACCCCGGTGCCAGGATGGTCCATAAGATGCCGACCGACCATGTCGTTCTGGTTACCCACCCCATCGGGGGTATGGGCGTTGACCGACATCTGCATCAGCTTGGGCGTCTCGATGCCATTGGCCGCCAGCACCACCCGCGCCGCACTCAGGCGATGCTGCTTGCCGTCGGGGTCCAGATAGCGCACCTCGCGAATCTTGCCACTGGCGTCGCTTTCCAGATGATGCACGATGGCATTGTCGATCAACCTGGCGCCGGCACGTTCGGCCTTCTCGACATGGATGATGCCGGAGTACATAGCACCGATCGGGCAGATAGGCATGCAGTTGTTGTTGCCGCAGCAGGTCGGGCGCTCATCATAGGGGCGGCTGTTGCGCGCCACCGGCTCGGTGACCATGTCGAAGCCGTGGGGATTGATGCGCTCGCTGACCCGCCGCTCGTTCCACGACAGCGGCAGCGGTGCCATCGGATACTCGGCGCTGCGCGGGCTGCCCAGATCGACATCATTCGGCCCCCACACACCCAGCGCGACCTCGGCGCGGAAGTAATAGTCTTCCAGATCGTCATAGCCGATCGGCCAGTCACGCCCGACGCCATACTCGCTCTTCATACGGAAATCACTGGGCAGGAAGCGCCAGGCCGAGGCCGCCCAATGCCAAGTGGTACCGCCGACGGCGCGGATATACTGGGCGTCATAGGGCTGCTCGCCCTTCTGCACCAGATAGTCGGCATTCTTGCCGTAGAGCATCGGATGGGGCGCCGCCTTGCTGGCAGGATAGGGCCCCATGAAGTCCATCTTGTTGGCCTGGTTGCGGAAGCGCTCGACGATCTGCCAGCGCTGCATGCGCGGGCCGGCTTCCAGCATGATGACCGACTTGCCGGCCTCGGCCAGGCGATGTGCGATCAGGGCACCGGCGACGCCGGACCCCACCACGATCACATCGGCATCATACGCACGGGATTCCTCGGCCATGCAGGATTCTCCTCGGGAAATTGGGAACAGCAACAGGAGCGGTCAGGACGCCCCTGGAAGATCTGGCACGCAGGCGATGTCAGAAGCGGAGGTCTCAGCACGGACCCGAGGCCCTACCATCCGTCACGCGCAGATCTGAAGAAAGCGTGCCAGTCAGGCCTTGGGTGCCTCGGCCCAGAACCCCGGACGGTTGGGGCAATAGGTACGCACCACCTGCACATCGCGCGGCCCGGCATACATGCCAGCGCGCTCGAAGGCGATGACCTCGGCGGCGGGGTCACTGATCGACTTGCCGACCGTGCCGAGCATCCAGGCCTGCAGCAGACGGCGCACCAGCGCCATTTCGCCGTCGCTCAGGTCTTCCTTTGTCACGTACTCTCGCGACTCGCCCAGGGCCAGCAAGCGGGTCTTGAGGGCCGGCAACCTGCCGACACCGGGCACTCCCTCGGCCGGAATTCTCGCCAGCGCCTCGAAGTAGCGCTGGCCCAGCCGCTCATCCAGGGCCTTGTCGCTGAGCAGCCAGCGCGACAGGACCATGAACGTCGCGAAGGCACTGTCATCCTGCGTCTGTTGCTCGTCAGCGACTGTATCGGCTAGGGCCTGAAGGGACAGGCCGCCAAACACGGCAATGCCTGCCCCACCAAGCCCCAGCTTCAATAGCTGGCGACGTGAAGAATCAGTAGCGCTCTGGGATGTCGACATGCGGCCCTCCCGGACAATGAATGGTTCACCCGACGCCAGCGCACCGCGCGCTAGGCGGTCATGCCATCTAAGCTGCACTCGAACAGCACACAGGCAGATTTTGAGCGGTTTTGAACAGCTCTTGCGAAGCCCTTGCACAGGGTTTGATGAATAGCATGGTAACAAGCGCCATCACGTTATAGACAAACGTATAATGAACAAGGAATTCCTGTTTAAGCAACTCCAGAGGCTTGCTTCGCGCAACCCAGCGCGCTCACAAGCAAACGCTTGCTGTTGGCCTACCGACAAGGGTCGGTCGAAACCGCGAGAGTTATCAGCGGATGCCTACGGATGCCGATGCCTGACGGAAGAATCATCCGCGCCTGTCTCTCGCTCACCGGCAGTTCCCTGACTGTGCTCGGCGCAGTAGGATGTGGGGCAAAGGCAGCAGCTGTGGCCAGACTGGCTCGCTCACGCGCCGACGCACGCGCCGCCCATCACTCGACTTCAGGGAAGACTCGCCATGCTTCGTCACTTGCGTACTCCACTCGCTCTGCTCATGAGCACCGCCGTTCTTGCCGGGTGTGAAAGCGCCTCGCGCATGGCCGACAGCATTTCGCTGCCGGACTTCGGCTCTTCGCAGTCCGAACAGGGCGAGCAGCGCGTCCAGCGCACGGTCGCCTTCCCGGAGGCGGAGTACGCCAAGCTCGACAAGACCGGCACCTCGGTGATCAAGGGCCGCATGTCCTATGAGTGGCAGGGCCAGACAATCTACGCCAACCGGGCGGGCATCTCGATCGCGCCGGTCACCACCTACTCCGCAGAAGCCGCGGAACTGGCGCTGGCGGGCAAGACGGCGTCTCGCGCCGACCCGCGTGCCCAGGCCTATACCCACATCGTGCGCACTGACAGCAATGGCTACTTCAATGCCACTGGCCTGCCATCCGGCACCTTCTATGTCGCCGGTGTCATCCAGTTGCCGGACGGCACACGCAGCCCGCTGATTCTCAGTCAAGTGCAGGTCGGTCGCGGCCAGACCCGCAGCATCGAGCTGAGCCGCTGATACCCTCTTGCTCTCCATGCTGCCCTTGTATCGCCGGATGATGGCCACCGCTCGATGACGACACTCTCGCTGCGCGCCTATACCCCACAGGCCACGGTCCATGACCACGACCACCACCAGCTGGTGCTGCCGATCCGCGGCCATCTCGATATCCAGGTCGGCAGCCATCACGGCACCGTGGTCACCGGCGAGTGCGTCATCATTCGCCCCAGGGAATCGCACCTGTTTCATGCCAAGGACGCCGCGCGTTTCATCGTCGCTGACCTGGACACCCTGCCCGACAATCTCGCGGCTTCACAACGCGTGGTGTTCTCGATCAGCACCCTGCTGATGAACTACCTGCTGTTTCTCGAAGCGCAGCTGCAGGGTGAGGTCGACAAGCACATCGATCAGCTCTCCATCGCGCTGTTTCTCGGCCTGCTGGAGAAGCAGACCTGTGATCAGCGCGTCGATCGTCGTCTGCTCAGAGTGCTCGACGTCATGAACGCGCAGCTGGCCCAGCCCCACGACGTGGCATCACTGGCCAGACTCGCCCACCTGAGCCCGACCCAGTTTCACAAGGTGTTTCGCGACAATCTGGGCGTCAGCGTCAAGCAGTACCTGACCGCCAGACGCATGGAGCGCGCGCGGGCGCAGTTGATCCACACCGATCTCAGCGTCCAGCAGGTCGCCGAGGCCGTCGGCTATCAGAACCTTTCCGCCTTCTCGCGGCGCTTTTCCTGCTACTTCGGCCAGTCGCCACGCGAGATGACGCGCCAGTATTCGAGCCTCACTCCCCCGGATGACTGACTGAATGACCGACTCGATCATCTGAACAACCAATTGGGTACCCGAGCCCGACAGTCAATCACCGCACTCCGGTGGTATATGATGTTTTGCTTCTCCTGGCAGATAAGAGCGTAGTTTCAGCACAATATATCCTCGCGATGAGGCGTAATCTCGTGCACACCGAGACACACTTCATTGCGAGCCATCCACCATGCAGCACTCCTTCTCCCGGACGCCCTTCCGCCCAGCGCTGGAACGCCAGATCGGCAATCTTTCCGTCCTCACGGCCGCCCTGCTATGGGGCACGACCGGCACCGCCGCCCACTTCAATCAGGATGTCAGCCCGTTGGTCACCGGCGCCTTCGCCATGGGCTTTGGCGGCATTCTGCAGGCTGTGCTGTCGCGACGAATCCTCCATGAGGAGCTGGCCGCCCTGCTGGTCAACAAGCATCTCGTGCTGTGGGCAGCACTGTTCATCATCGTCTACCCGCTGGCCTTCTATTCGGCCATGGAATACACCGGCGTCGCGATGGGCACCGTGATCACCATCGCCACGGCGCCGTTGGCGGCAGCGGTGCTGGAATATGTGCTGGATCGCAAGCGCGTCAGTGCGCGCTGGTACGCGGCGCTGATGCTGGGCATGGCCGGCGTGGGGCTGATGGCCATGGGGGAGACACGCCTGGCGGACACGGCGGCAAACGCCACTGCCAGCGGCGTTGCCAGCGAGAGCCGCAAGCTCATCGGTATCGGGCTGGGCGTGCTGGCCGGCGCGAGCTACGCCACCTATTCGCTGCTTGCCAGACGCATGATGCTGCTGGGCGTGCATCGCCGTGCAGCCATGGGGGCGATGTTCGGCTGTGCCGGCGTCCTGCTGTTGATCGGCCTGGTCATCAGCTGCCTGTTCCTCGATCCGCGCCTGTTTGCCACGCCGGTGAATTCGGCGGTTGCCATCTACATGGCGCTGATCCCGATGCTGCTGGCCAGCCTCATATTCGGACGCGGGCTCGCCAGCGTGCCAATCAGCCGGGTGACAGTCCTGACCATGTTCGAGCCATTGGTGGCGGGCCTGTTGGCCGTCATCGTGGTCGGCGAGCAGTTCACACTGATGGGGGCCATCGGCATGGTGCTGATCATGACCTGCCTGATGCTGCAACTGCGTCCGCAGGCAACGCAGGCGCCGATGGCCAGCCCGCAGGCAGACCTCGCGGCCTGGACGACACCTGACACGGCCTGCGACGCTCAAGCTGATACACACGTCGACACTGCCCACTGGGGTAAGCGTGATCCGTGGAGCGATACCGAGCATGGCCGCGATACCAAGCAAGGGTCGGAGCAAGAAACGGCGCCATGGCAGCGTCACGACGCCTGACGACCAGGGATTTGTTGGCAAGTGGGAGTGAGCGCCCTGATCGGCAGCCAGCTGGCGCGGCAACTCAACTCCCCGAAAGTGGTTTCAGCACACTTTTGCCAAGACTCATGCGGCGACTGAGAACGGCCAAGGGATTGGCAAGATACGCAAGGACATCACCATGACAACCACTCGCACTGATATCGCGGCCTCTTCAAGGTCGACCGGCATGGGTAGCCTGGCCGTTCTGTTTGCCGCGCTGCTGTGGGGTACCACCGGCACGGCGGCCCACTTCAATCAGGATGTCAGTCCGCTGGCGACTGGCGCCTTCGCCATGGGCGTCGGCGGCTTGCTACAGGCAGTGATCGCGCGGCCCAATATCATGGGCTGTCTGGGCCTGTTGCTGGCGCAGAAGAGCCGGGTGTTGCTCGGCGCCGTGTGTGTCGTCATCTACCCGCTGGCCTTCTATTCCTCGATGCATCTGGCCGGCGTCGCCATCGGCACGGTGATCACCATCGCCACGGCACCACTGGCCGCGGCGATTCTGGAGCGCCTGTTCGGCCACCACCGACTCACGCTGAGCTGGTATCTCAGCCTCGCGCTGGGCATTGCCGGTGTGGTGATGATGGCGATGGGCGAAACGGCCACTCATGGCGGAGACATTGCCACCATCAGCGCCAGCGGCGACCCGATGGCGACAGGGTCAGTGAGCGTGCCTGACGCTGACTGGCAACGCCTGGCCGGCATCGTGCTGGGCATCATCGCCGGCACGACCTACGCCGCCTATTCACTGATCGCCCGGCGCATGATGGACCATGGCACCCACGCCCGCGCTGCCATGGGCAGCCTGTTCGGCGTCGCCGGTATCGCGTTGATCGCAGGCCTGGGCCTCAGCATGCTGGTGGCCGACCCGCGCCTGTTCGCCACCCCCGGCAACACATCGGTCGCGCTCTACATGGCACTGGTGCCGATGTTCCTCGGCTATATCGCCTTCGGCTACGGCTTGAAGACCGTCGCCGCCAGCAAGGCCACCCTGCTCACCCTGTTCGAACCGCTGGTCGCCGCGCTGCTCGCCGTGACCTTCGTCGGGGAACATATCGCACCGCTCGGCTGGCTCGGCATGGCGCTGATCGCTGTCTGTCTGGTAATTCAGGTGAAGCCAGCAACCGCCTGATCTAACCGAGCGGCACGACGAGGTGTTACCGAATGCAAAAAGCACAAAGCCCCAGCCTGAGTGTCAGGCTGGGGCTTTGTATTGCTGGGCATAAGCTCTCGGGCTCACGCCATCTCAATCACTCGCCGTGAAGCGCGCAGGACGTCAATGCGAGGCAAGCTCGGTGGCATCAACTTGCGGCGTTATGCGACGCACGCCCTTGGCATCCTGCGCGTAGGCACGATGTCGCACATCCCAGAGCTCTACGGCATGCTGGATGTTGAGCCAGAACTCCGGCGTATTGCCTAGCGCAGCCGCCAGCTTGATGGCCATCGGGGCCGTCAAGGTGCCCTTGTCATGCACGATACGACTCAAGGTATTTCTGTGCACTCCCATCGCCTCGGCCAGGGTGCGAATGTCGATGTCCATCGGCTCCAGAAACTCTGCCGTCAACATCTCGCCTACCGTCAGTGGTCGCCGCTGAGTATTTCTCATCACTGCTACCTCCTCTAGCCCTTGTAAGCATGCGGGTCTAGATATGTTTGATGGGCAATCCCTGCCTCCCATCGAAAGATGAGTCGATACTGCTTGTTGACGCGAATCGAGCAATAACCTGCGAGATTGCCCTGTAGATGCTCGAAACGATTGCCTGGCGGAATCCTCAGATCAGACTCCTGGCTTGCGGCATCGAGAATCTGCAACTTGCGATAGAGCGAACTGGAGAGCGCCGCAGGTATCTTGCGGTGACCAACATCTCGCTCGTAGAAGCTCTCGAGCCACTCATCCCTGAATTCCACCGCCATGGCAGCACCTTTTTCCCCTCATTCTATGCACAACCATGTTGTGCATCAAGTGGCCCTCCCTGAGGTGGCTCCACCCTGAAGCTTCTTCACACATGAAAAGCGCCCAACGAGTCCAAGACTCGTTGGGCGCTTCATATTCCTCTGGCCTTCACACCAGACGCTCAACGACTCACGCTGCCGTCTTGTTGACCAGCTCCACCCTGGCAAGCTTGATCAGTCCGCCGTAGACGACGAAGGCGATCACGACACCCACGACCGGCGGCATGAAGGGTGAGCTCCAGGCACACAGGCAGGCGATGGCGTAGGCGGCAAGGCCCGGCCAGTGGTAATCGACCTTGGGCATCTCGGCGAGGCGCGGATACTGTCCTTTGTGACCGAGCCAGAAGTTGGCCATTATCACGCCGCCGATCGGCGGGATGAAGGTGCCGAGCAGAATCAGGAATGGGATCAGCCACTCATACATGCCGAGTACCGCCAGCACCGTGCCGATAGCCGCGCCGCCCAGGGTGACGCGCTGACGATGCGGCGTGCGCAGCAGATTGCAGCCGGCGATCGCGAAGTTGTAGATGGTATTGTCCTGGGTGGTCCAGATATTGAGAAACAGCATCAGCACGGCGAGGCTGACCAGCCCCTGGGCGATCATCACATCGACGATATCAGCCTGCTGATAGATCATCGCGCCCAGCGCACCGGTCAGCACCATCAAGCCATTGCCGACGAAGAAGGCCGCCAGCGTGGCGATCACGGCGATCTTCGGCGAGCGCGCGAAGCGGCTCCAGTTGGTCGCCTGAGTGCCGCCACTGATGAAGGTGCCGATCACCGCGGTGATGGCGGCGGTCCAGCTCATGGAATCCGTCGGCGTCAGTGCCGCAAGTCCCGCCATGCCGCCGACATCGACCATGCCGGTGTAGAGGCTGAACAGGATGAACAGCAGCATGGCCGGCACGGCGACACGTGACAGCATGTCCAGGCCGCGATAGCCGATCATCGCCGTCAGACAGAAAGCAAAGCCGAAGATGACCATCAGCGGCGTGGTCAGCCATTCCGGCAGGCCGAGTGTCTTGACCAGCACGATGGCGATGGTCGCGGTGCCCCAGGCGTACCAGCCGATCTGGGTGAAGCCGAGCACGAAGTCGGACAGACGGCTGCCCTTCTCGCCAAAGCACAGGCGGCCCATCAATACCGAGTTGAGGCCGCTCTTGCAGGCGATGTAGGCCAGCGCCGCCGCATAGCTCCCCAGCAGCAGATTGCCGATCACGATGATCCACATCAGCTCATTGAGTTCGAAGGCCGCGCCCAGTGACCCACCGGCCCACATGGTGGCGGTGAAGAAGGTGAAGCCGAGCAGCACCATCGAGGTGGAAAGCAGCCCACGTCGTGCAGAAGCGGGGACTTCGCTCAAGGGATAATCATTGCCGGATTCGCCTGCCATCGAGGCATGGTCTGAAGCATGACCTGAAGTGCGGTCTGCGGAATGAGGTGAGGAGTGTTCTGCCATGAGTGCCTTCCTGGAGCTCGGTCGTGAGTCGTCGAGTCTTGTGGGGGTGTCAGCCTGCCTGAACGCCGGGCACCGCCCCGCGGGCAAGGTGGCGGGCAGGGCGGAGGTCAGAGCGGCGGTCGCTACCCTACCACCACGCAAGATTCACGCCACCCATCCTCACGCCGCGCAACAAACCAGCTCACCGCCTGTGCCATGAAGCTGACACAGGCGTCAGGATCCGGCCTGGCTACAGGCGCAGGTGAGCGCAAGGCCATCTCCAGAAAGATTTCGCGGCTAGCCCGGCGCAACACCTACGAACCCCTCAGGTACGCCGACGTTGGCATCATCTTGAGCGCCAGACACAAGAACGCCACGCGGCGCACTCTTTCAGTGCAGCGCGTGGCGCGGCTCTCGCCCTCCTTCACTGACATCAAAACCTGACGCCAAGTACAGGATGCAAATTTTTTCAAGTCTTTCCTTGTTTAGCGGTTCATGCTGAAGCCCTTCAACTGCTCGCCAACACACCCTCCGTGGCATTGACCTCTTCGCTGTCCATCAGGCGCAACCGGACCGGCACCGATTTCGAGGCGGGCGTGTTGCTACGCGCATCACGGTGATCCAGCGGAATCAGATCATTGGTTTCCGGGTAGTACGCTGCCAGACAGCCGGTAGGGATGTCGTATTCCTTGAGCTTGAAGCCGGCCATGCTGCGCTCGACACCATCCTCGCTCACGGTCTCCAGCCGCACCCGCTGCCCCTCGTGAAGGCCCAGCGTCTCGAGGTCCCGTGGGCTGATCATCACCACCATGCGCGTGCCGTAGACGTCGCGATAGCGGTCATCATTGGAGTAGACGGTGGTATTGAACTGGTCATGGCCCCGCATGGTGCTGAGCAGGAAGGTGCTATCCATGTCCAGCGTCTCATGGGTGACCTTGTTCAACCCCTCCTCATCGGTGCCCAGCCCCTCAGGGAACAGGAAGTTGGCGCGCCCCGTGTCCGTGTGCCAGATGCGCTCACGCGGGGCGATGCGGATATGGAAGCCGCCCTGAGCCAGGCGCGCATTGTAGTCGGGGAAGATCTGCGGGAAGACCTGCTCGATGCGATCACGGATCCGAGCGTAATCCGCCTGCAGCCAATCCCAATCCAGGGTGGGATGCGGCGGCAACGTCGCCTTGGCCAACTGACAGGTGATGGCGATCTCGGAGTGCAGACCTGGGTCCGCCGGCGCCATTACACCGCGCGAGGGCGAGACATTGCACATGCCGTCCTCGACACTGGTGACCTGCTCGGCCCCCTTGCCATCGGCACCTGCCTGGAGATCGCGCTCGCTGTGCCCCAGGGTCGGCAGTACCCAGCCATGCTTGCCGGGGTGCAGATGGCTGCGATTGAGCTTGGTGGCGACATGCACCGTCATGTCCAGCTCGCGCACCTTTTCCACCACACGCTTCTGATCAGGAATCGCGCGGAAGAAATTGCCGCCCATGCCGATGAAGGCGCGCACCTCGCCGCGCAGGATCGCTTCACAGCATTCAGCGACATCATGACCATTCTCGCGCGGACACTGGATATCGAAGACTCGATCGAAGGCGTCAAGCATGGCATCAGTGGGCAGATTCTCGATCCCCACGGTGCGGTCGCCCTGCACATTGGAATGTCCGCGCACCGGACAGGGCCCGGCACCCGGCTTGCCGATATTGCCGCGCAACAGCAGCAGGTTGACGATCTGCTGGATGGTATCGCCACCCCGAGCATGCTGGGTGATACCCATGCCCCAGCAGCAGATGACGCGCTCCGCCTCAAGATAGGTCTGCGCGGCCTGCTCCAGCGACTCACGTGTCAGGCCCGACATCTCGACCAGCTCCTGCCAGTCGAGTCCACGGCAGTGATCAGCGAAGGCGTCGAAGCCATGGGTATGCTGCGCGATGAAGTCGTGATCCAGCAGCCCCACCGCATGCGGATTGCGCTCACGCAGCGCATCGTCGGCCTCGATCACGTACTTGCACATCGCCTGCACGGCAGCGAGATCACCGCCAATGCGCAACTGATGATACTGAGTACTGATCTCGACGCCCTTGCCGCTCAGCATGTCCTTCGGCGACTGGGGGTCGGCGAAGCTCACCAGCGCCCGCTCGCGCAGTGGATTGAAACTGACCACCTCGGCACCGCGTCCCCGCGCCTCATGCAGATCCCCCAGCATGCGGGGGCTGTTGGTGCCGCTGTTCTGGCCGAAGATGAAGATGGCATCGGCCTGCTTGAAGTCTTCGAGATTCACCGTCGCCTTGCCGATGCCGATGGACTCCGGCAGTGCCCGCGAGGTGGTCTCGTGACACATGTTCGAGCAATCCGGGAAGTTGTTGGTGCCGTACATGCGCCCGAACAGCGAGAACAGGAAGGCCGCCTCGTTGGAGGTACGCCCCGAGGTATAGAACTCGACCTGATTCGGGTCATCATACTGTTTGAGACGCTCACCAATCTCGGCGTAGGCCGCCTCCCAGCTGGTGACCTCATAGCGATCCTCAGCTGCGTTGTAGCGCAGCGGATGCGTCAGGCGCCCTTCCTTCTCCAGATGATGATCCGCCCACTCACGAAGCTGGCTCACGGTGTTCTGAGCGAAGAGTTCATCGCTCACGCGCTCACGCGTGGCCTCCCATGCCAGTGCCTTGGCACCATTCTCACAGAAATTGGCCCCCTTGGGCTTGTCCCCATTCGGCCAGGCACAGCTCGGACAGATGAAGCCATCCGGCTTGTTCATCTTCATCAGGCTGAGGTGGCCCTTGACGGGCAGATGCTCCTGCCAGATGAAGGTCTCCACCGCCTTGAGCGATGGCCAGCCGCCACCCGGCGGCCGGTTCAGTTGGCTGCCCGCAAGTGAAGCGGACAACGCCGGCGCGTGCGACCCCTTCGAGCTGAATGAATCGACTGGCGTGGTCTCATCGTGTGACATGTCGTGGCTCCTGGCGGCGCTCGCTCACTTCATCGGCGTCAGTCACAAGACATCGACCCGGGAAGAGAGGCAGGCAAAAGGTGGGCAATGATTCATCACTTGCCTCGACGAGACCCTTTTTCAAGGTCGATCGGCGTTGCGCACTTGAACTTCCGCCGATCCGCCACCAGAGTTGTACAAACCTGACACAAGCAAGGCCTTTCGGCGCAAGCAAGACCTCCTGATGCAAGCAAGTCCTCCCGACCAGGAAAGCCATTGATCAGGATGTGCCATTGGCCTTGCCAAGCAACTCAAGAAGCCAAAGCTGATGAGGAGCCGGACCATGACCATTTTTGAAGCCCTGCGCGAGACCCACGACGAACAGCGCCACCTGCTGGACATGCTGGTACAGACCGAAGGCGACAGCGAGCCGCGCGATGACCTGTTCAAGCGCCTCAAGGAGTCGCTGACCCACCACGCGGGAGCAGAGGAACGAGCGCTCTACATTCCGATGATGGAACACGACATGACGCAGGAGAAAGCGCGTCACAGCGTGGCCGAGCATCACGAGATCGACGAGCTGGTAGAGAAGCTGGAAGCGACCGATTACAGCTCTCCCGGCTGGCTGGCCGCCGCCAAGCAGCTACAGCACCTGGTCACCCACCACCTGGATGAGGAAGAGCAGGAAGTCTTCCAGCTGGCAGGCCGTGTCTTCGATGAGGCCACCAAGAAACAGCTTGCCGAGGAATATCATCAGGACATGAAGGCGCGCGAAGCAGCCTGATACGTCTCCTGATGCCTAGCGCCTGACGCGCGACAGTAGACCAGCAGGATATGAAACGGGCTGGCCACATGCAGTGGCCAGCCCGTTGTCGTTGATGGTGGTCGAGATGTTAAGCAAAAGAGTCTGACGCCCGGCCACACGACCTTACCGGCGGCGACTGCCTTTCCCCCCAGCACCCTTGAACATGCCACCAGCACGCTTGCCCTTCTTCTCACCCTTGCCCGCCGCTGGCCTGGCCTCGGAGGTCGCGGAACGTCCGACATGGCGGGCGATCCAGATCGTATGCTTGGCTCCGGACGTGCCATGCGCGTACACCTGACGCGCATCGGCCTTGAAACCGGCCCGCGACAGACGCTGCGAGAAGCGCGCATCGGCCGTGGCCGACCACACCGCCAGAATGCCAGCCGGTCGCAACGCCCTGGCGCATACCGCCAGCCCCTCGGTACTGTAGAGCCAGTCATTTTCATCCGCGGTCAGGCCTTCCGGGCCATTGTCCACGTCCAGCATGATGGCATCGAAGCCGCCGGGCGCTTCACGCAGCACCTCGGCCACATCGCGATTCTCGACGGTCGTGCGCGGATCCCGAATCGGGTAGCCCGCCTTGGCCCCCAGCGGGCCATCATTCCAGGCCACCACTCCCGGCACCAGCTCGGCGACGACCACCTCGGCATCGGCCTTGAAGTGCTTGAGTGCGGCGGCCAGCGTGAAGCCCATCCCCAGTCCGCCGATCAGAACGCGCTGCGGCGCCGAGGCCGTGCCGCGACTCTTGAGCAGACCGGCAGGAATCTCTGCCAGCGCATCTTCCGAACCATGCATGCGGGTATTCATCAGCTGCCCGCCCTTGCCGCTCTCGATCTTGATGACGAAGTCCTCGCCATACTCGAACAGACACAACGAATCCGTCGTGCCGGGGATCGGCGCGGTATCGAGCAGCACAAAGCGTTTCATGGCACATCCATAGAAGGAAAAATGATCATCTGTCAGGTGGCTTGGTGGCCATCCTGACTATATTCAACATGACGGACATCTGTACGACATGGGGGAGCGTTAGTCTAACAGTCGGAACCCCGTGGCAGGTATCCGCCTGCGCGAAGGCATGAAGTTTCGCGAAACCACGATAAAAAATGAGAACATGCGCGCATCAAGGCTGGAAGATATTCGCGAATTCTCTAATACTACCCATTGAAGAACGCAGCACTCGCTCAAAGCGAACACTCTCAGTATGAATCTTCACTCTGATCGATGGTTGTCATGCAAGGGACGGCACTTGGGTCACGATGCAGGCAGGTCAGCCTACGGCCATCATCACAGCGTGATACATAGAGAATCATTCAAGATTCCGACTCATCGGAACTCGCAAAGAGGATATTTCGATGCCGCATACCCATCCGGAGCAACTCGCGACGATCAGTGCCAGCCAGGTCGAGGAACACTTTCGTGATCTCCATCCCATCGTCGCGTTGGTCTCAGCCACTCGGCTGCTGCAATTCCTCGAGCGGGAAGGTCTGACACTGCATGCACACCGTGCTCTGTGCGCCAGCATCATTCGCAAGGCATTGCCCAGCCTCGAAACCGGCCCCGGGCATGATCCTGCCAATCTGCCGAGCCTGCACGGAATAGAACAGACCGAGGAAAGCGAGCCGCGTGTTCCACTTGCGCAGGCCATGGCAGCGGGCGCCAGTACGCCAGCCACCATACATGACAAGCATGAGGATATCGCCTCCTGACAACCGCCAGGTCTGCTGATGACGCTTAACTCCGACGCCCAGTCCCTTTCATGCGGAACTGGGCGTTTTAATATTGCTAAACAAGAAAATCATCATGAAGGGTTTAATCCGTCGCGATCGTCCACAGATCTGTGGGTAGACGTTCAGCGTCTGAACGCGCACCAGCGCATTCACGATCAACGAACCAAAGGTGACGGCATGACTCAGCAACAGCCCCCACAGCATCAGAACCATCAACCGGGCGATGAACATCGCATGGACCCCAAGCCTGAGTACATCCGCGAGAGCTATCGCGGCAGTGGCAAGCTCACGGGCAAGGTGGCAGTCATCACCGGTGGTGACAGCGGTATCGGTCGCGCCGCCGCCGTGCACTTCGCACGCGAGGGTGCCGATTGTCTGATCACGCACCTGGGCAGTGAAGAAGTCGATGCCCAGGAGACCATCCGATTGATCGAAGCCGAGGGCAGACGCGGACGCCGCATCGCAGGGGATATCGGCGACCCGGCCTTCTGCCGCAAGGTCGTCGAGGGCGCGATGGGGGAATTCGGACAGATCAATATTCTGGTCAACAATGCCGCCGAGCAGTACGACTGGGATGACGTGACCGAGATCGATGATGAGCAGATCGAGCGTACCTTCAAGACCAATCTGTTCAGTCACTTCTACATGATCAAGGCCGCCGTGCCACACCTCTCCAAAGGCGATTCCATCATCGCCACCTCATCCGTCAACGCCTTCAAGGGCAATGACAGCCTGATCGATTACAGCGCCACCAAGGGCGCCATCCAGGGACTGGTACGTTCACTGTCCGGCACGCTGATGGACCGCGGTATTCGCGTCAATGCCGTCGCGCCCGGCCCGGTGTGGACTCCCTTGATCCCCGCCAGCTTCGAGGATGAAAAGGTCGCCAACTTCGGCCAGCAGGTACCGATGGAACGCCCAGGCCAGCCAAGCGAAATGGGCCCTGCCTACGTCTATCTGGCCAGCGAAGACTCAAGCTACATGACAGGCCAGACGATTCATCTCAATGGTGGCGTCGTGCTCAACACCTGATCGCAGACCTTCAGCACGCACCTGAGCAAACCGGATGTGATACGACATGCTGATGCGACATGCTCTATCTCTATGCGCCTTTGTCGATACAAAACGGGCCGCCCAAAATAGGCGGCCCGTTTTGTATGTCGTGGGCTATGTCCGCAGAGATGGTTCAGCGAGCGGCACGCAGACGCTCGGCCTGAGCCAGCGTGCAATCACTGAGCAGATCCAGCGAGCCCAGTGCCTGATCGCCGGTCACGAAGGGGTGTGCACCGCCTGGCTTGCGAGTCTCGAGCGCCGCGATTCGTCCGGGGGTGCCATCTCGCTTGGGATGATTTGACAGGAAGACGTCGACACCTGCCTCTTGTGCAATCTGATGCATGCGTGACGCCGAGGCAGAGTAGCCGCGCAATCTGGCTTCGTCCGGCCCGAAGTTGAAGCCAGTCCCGCCCCACAGCACAGCGTGATGCACCTCATCGCCATCCTTGACCGGGAACACCAACGACAGCGTGCCGGGAGTATGCCCGGGCGTGATGTACATGCCGAGTGTGGTGTCACCCAGCGTCAGCCTCTCATCGTCGGTGACTTGATGATCCCGCTCTGGCGGCTCCCCCCAGCGCGGGTTGTCGATGCGTTGCTCGGGGTCATCCAGCATGTCCCAATCGATCTTGGTCATGATCACCTCGGGCGCATACTGCTCCACGATCCAGGACTGACCGCCGTAATGGTCGCCATGGCCATGGGTAATCACCAGATAGCGAATATCGGCAGGGTCCAGACCCAGCTCGCGCATGCCCGGCGCGATGATGGTCTCGGCCTGATTCGGGGTGTTCATCGCATCGATGAGGATGATGCCCTCGGAGGTGGTCAAGGCCCAGCTCGAAACCTGGCCATTGCCGACGAAGTAGAGATTGTCGAATACCTTGTGCGGCCCCAGCGACTTGCGCTTGTCAGCGGAGGGCTTCGATCTGGGTTTGGGTTTGGCAGTCTCACCCTCCGAGTGTCGATGGCGCTTGCTGGCGTCAACCAAGGGAGCTTCGAGGCTACATAGACTGTGAAGGCCCGGATATCCCTCACCCGCCGCCAATCCCCGTTGCGCAAGCTGAGTCGCAAGCGGCGACATCGCCGTCGCAGCAGGAGCATCGACTGGCTGCGATGCCGCGCTGGCCAAGGCAACACTTGACAGCGGCAGGCCGATCACCCCAGCCAACAGCCCTGCCGTAACTCGCCGAGAATTCCACATAGATAGCCCTATCTCACCAAGATGAATGGATTCAGCAACTGAAGACTGTCACCAACGTCACTTTTTCGCAACAGTGCGTTGCGCAGCATCAATGCAAAGCATTATCATTCAAAAAGTGCACGAATGATGCACATACATAAAGATAATCTGGGGAACTCCAATCGATGCCAGCGCTCCTACCCGCTCATAACCCATCTGCACCTGGCCATTTCTCGGCTTCACGCTCAGCAGTCTTGTTGGCGCTGGCGACGCTTCCCTCTCTAGTAGCACTCCCGAGCCATGCCTCCGACCAGTTGGAAGACATCGTCGTCACCGCGTCCGGGCATGATCAGATGGTCAAGGATGCCCCGGCCTCCATGAGCGTGATCACGCGTGAGAGCCTTGAAGGCCGTCATTACAGCGACCTCACCGATGCGCTGCGCGGCTTACCCGGCGTGACGGTATCCAGCGGCGGATACTCCAAGGACATCAGCATTCGTGGCATGCCCGGTGAATACACGCTGATTCTGGTGGATGGCCGCCCGATCGATAGCCGTGATACGCGACCGAGCGGCAGTGGTGGCTTCGAGCAGGATTGGCTGCCGTCACTTGAAGCGATCGAGCGTATCGAGGTAGTACGTGGCCCGATGTCGACGCGTTATGGCTCCGATGCCATCGGCGGGGTCATCAATATCATCACCCGCAAGACACAGGAGGAATGGGTCACCAATCTGCACTATGACACCTTCATCCCTCAGCACAGCGTGTCGGGACATGAACGCCAGAGCCGCATTCGCACCTCGGGCCCGCTCATCGATGGGTTGCTGGGCCTGAGCGTCAGCGCCGGACAGACCACGCGCCAGGAAGATGACATCACGCGCGGCTACCCACAGCGCAAGCGTCAGGACCTCGACACCAAGCTCAGCCTCACGCCGGACGACAACCAGCGCATCGAGGCCGAATTCGCCTATCACGACCAGAATCGCCAGACCGAGGAAGGCCGCAGTCAGGGCCAGGACAGTGATCGTGATTGGGATACTCGCCGCTTCAGCCTGAGTCATCAGGGTGACTGGGCCAGCGCCAGCACCAATTCCTACGTTCAGTACGAGACGTCACGCAACGATAGCCGTGACATCACCCTGAACAATACCAAGGCGAGCAGCAACGCGCTGATTCCGCTGGGCGATCACCTAACAACCCTGGGCGTGAGCTTCGAGGAGGAGCACCTCGAGGACAACGACACCAACGCCCTGAGCGACATCAACGAGATCCGCAACAGCCGCTGGTCGCTGTTCGCCGAGGACGAATGGCTCTTGACCGACGACTGGGCGCTGACCGGTGGCGTACGTCTGGATGAAGACGAGAACTACGGCAGCCACCTGTCACCGCGTCTTTACAGCGTCTATCAACTGGCCGACAACTGGACACTCAAGACGGGCGTAGCGACCGGTTACAAGGCGCCGAGTCTGCGTCAGGTCGCCGACAACTGGGTACAGGACAGTCGCGGCGGCGATATCTACGGCAATCCGGGTCTGGAAGCCGAGACCTCTCTCAGCCGCGAGATCGGCCTGCTGTATGACAATGCCAGAGGCACCCAGGCGGGCGTGACCCTGTTCCGCAGCGACTTCGATGACAAGATCGTCACCGAACTGTGCCCGGATGGCGCCTGCGCCGGCGGCGCGGATGATGCGCGCTGGTACAACAACGTCGACAGTGCCGTCACCCAGGGCGTCGAGCTGAGTCTCAATCAGGAGCTGAGTCACGACCTCGCGCTGGCACTCAGCTACACCTATACCGATTCCGAGCAGACCAGTGGCGAGAACAAGGGCCAACCGCTGACCCAGATTCCCCGCCACCAAGCCACGGCTCAGCTGGACTGGCAGCTCAACCATCGCCTCAATCACTGGACACGAGTCGACTGGCGTGGCGAAGAGACCCAGCCAGCTACCGGTGTCACCAGTCGTACCGTCATCGCGCCGTCCTACACGATCGTCGATACCGGCGTCAGCTTCGATGCCACCACTCAGCTGACACTTAGCGCCGGCCTCTACAACCTGTTCGACAAGCGTGTGCGCTACGACGACTTCGGCTACGTGGAAGATGGCCGCCGCCTGTGGGTCGGCGTCGACTACACCCTCTAACACTGACTCCGGCCGCCAACGGCTTGCCTCCCATGCAGTGAGCGATCAGCCCGCTGCATGGGAGATAATCGCGGCTTTCCTCGACACGCCTCTCTTCTCTCCTCTTCTGTTCCCCTCTCTCCTCTCTCCTCTCTCCTCTCTCCTCTCTCCTCTTTTCTCTCTTCTTTTCTCTTCTCTTTCCGCCTCCCCCCTTGTCTCGTCTTCAGTGCCTCGCTGGCCTGTCACCTCTGCTCTCACTGCCAGTATCAGGCCCTGCTGTTTGTCCGCATCAGTCATTTCAGTCGGCTGAAAGCCAGTGGCCTCTCTATTCTGAAAGCAGCCACGGGCGTTCTATGCGGATAGCAGCCACAGGCGTTGCCATTGACAGGACTGAGCGTTACCCGCTCTGCAGGAGGCAAGCTTGTCCAAGCTGATTCTTTCACTGGATGGCGGCGGCATACGCGGGGCGGCCACCGCGCAATTCCTGATGCGTGTCGATGCGACACTCAGAAATGCCCACCAGACCAGTCTGCGTGAGCAGGTCAATTTCTATGCGGGCACCAGTACCGGCAGCCTGATCGCGCTGGCGCTGGCCACCACCAACATGAGCCTCGAGGACATCAACGGGCTCTACAGCGTGACCAGCGCCAGGCAGATCTTCGCCGACAACCGCGGCTGGTTCGAACTCGATGGCATCAATGCGCCCAAGTACGAGGCCAAGGGCAAGAGCGCAATGCTCAAGAAGCATCTCGGCCAGGCCAAGCTCAGGGATGTCCCCGCTGGCAAACAGGTGCTTGTCGTCACCTACGGCATCGAGCGACGCCGCCCGCATGTCTTGAAGTCGAGCAAGCGCGAGCATCACAAGCTGCTGGCCTGGCAGGTCGCGGACGCCTCCAGCGCGGCGCCCACCTACTTCCCGACCCGCGACATGAAGCTCGGGCCGGACAACGAGCAGACCTGGCTGATCGATGGCGGCGTCATCGCCAACAACCCCACCATGTGCGCCATCGCCGAAGCCTGTCGCCTGTGGCCGCATGAGCCGCGTCGCGTGCTGTCGATCGGCACCGGAACACGCACGCGCAAGATCAATGGCCCGGATTCACAGCACTGGGGCGCAGTGCAGTGGGTACTGGAAGGCAGCCTGATCGACGTGCTCTCCGATGAGAAGGTGGTCGGCTATCAGGCCATCACCCTCTCGCCGCCGGGCAGCTACATCCGCGTCAATGCCGAGATGCGCCCACAGCCCGGCATGCTCAAGGCGCCTGATGACGCGATGGATGACATCAGCCCCACCAACATCAAGCATCTGAAGGCCATGGGCGATTTCTGGTTCGAGCAATATGGTGACGCCGTGGTGGCCCTGATCACCGACCGCTATCAAGGGCCCTCACTTGATCGCATCGACCCACTCACCGGCCGGCCGCAAGCCTATCAACCCGAATGATCTTCTCTCGAACGCCTGCCGCTGGAACGCCAGCCGTCAGCACAGCAGCGGTCAGAACAATAGATAGGTGGCGTAACCGGCGATCATCGCCATCGCGAAGATCACCGTCACGAAGGCCAGGATCAGCTTGATACCGAACAATGAGCGCAGCAGCACCAGCTCGGTCAGGCTGGCGCCCGCACTGCCGATGATCAACGATAGCACCGTCCCCGCCCCCACGCCCTTGGCCATCAATGCCGAGGCCAGCGGAATCACCGCTTCCGCGCGAATATAGAGTGGCACGCCGATCACCGCCGCGACCGGAATGGCCAACGGGTTGCTCGGGCCGGCGTACTGCACCAGCAGCTCCGTCGGCATGAAGCCATAGATGACACTGCCGATGGCGATGCCGATCAACAGATACGGAATCACCTTCACGAAGTCATTCCAGGCCTCACGCACCAGGCCGTGATAACGCCCCTCGGGCTTGCGCGTTGCCTCCGCGACCACCGCCGCCCCACAGCTGCTGGTACTGGCGACGTCTGAACCACGACCGCCGGTGGCTTGCTCCTTGGTGCCACAGCTCGAGACGTCCTGCACCTTGTCCTGGCGGATGAAGCGCTCGAACCCCAGCGCCTGCAGCAACCAGCCCGCCCCCAGTGCCACGCCCAGCGCGGCCGTCACATAGACGGCGGTGAGTCTGGCGCCGAAGGTGGCCAGCAACAGGCCGATGATGATCGGGTTGAGCAGCGGTGATGAGAACAGGAAGACCATCATCGGCCCGAAGCCGGCGCGGGCACGTATCAAGCCCTTGAGCATCGGAATGGTCGAGCAGCTGCAGAATGGCGTGATGGCACCAAGGCCAGCGGCCATGAAGTAACTGCTGCGGCGACTGGCGCTCAGCAGCGCCTCGACCCGGGATGGCGGGATATGTCGCTGCAACACCCCGACCAGCAGGCTGATCAACAGGAACAATACCGAGAGTTCTACCGCCAGGAAGGCAAACATGCCCAGGGCGTCGTACAGTGAGTCAGACATTGCATACCTCTAAATTGCTAGGCCCTACATACCAGGATGTATATTTCCAGAACTTTCGCTTCCAAACTCTATATTTCTAGAAACGTGGAAACGATGCAAAGCCTAGATTGCAGCTCACGCTTGTGTCAACTACAATTCCGGAAATATCGAAATATATGCTTTCACCTCCTCAGACGACACGCTTAACAGGATGACTGCCATGGAACATGATGCCGCTGCCGCCAGCCTTGCCGAGTTGGGCAACCCTCACCGCCTGGCGATCTTCCGCTTTCTGGTGAGGGCCGGCTTCGACGGTGCCACGGTGGGCAACATCCAGCATGCGTTGGAAATCCCGGGCTCCACGCTCTCGCATCACCTCAGTCGCATGGCCGCCGTCGGCCTGATCACCCAGAAGAAACAGGGGCGCAGCATCATCTGCGTGCCGCAGTACGGGCACCTGCAGGCGGTGATCGAATTTCTGTGCAACGAGTGCTGTATCGGGCTCGAGGAAGAGGTCGTGCCTGCGCCAGATGCTGACCAGGAGTGATGACCAAGCGCTTCGGGCGTCGCAAGACGCCTGTCAGCGATTTTGCTACCCTGCGCTGCCGAGCAGTTTGATCAATCGAGACCCTTGCATGCCCAAAGCGCCTGATGATTTCCCCATCCCTTCCCTGCGCGCCTGGCTGGTCGGGCTTGGCCTGACGATGACGACGTTGGCCGCCTCGCCGGCACTTGCTGCACAGGACATGGATTACGACCAGCCGGAAGCCTTCGCCACCCTGAAGAAGGCGGTCAGCTATTTCGATGAAATGGATACCTTGCCGGAAGAGGCATGGATCAGCCGCGATCAAGCGTCTGCGCGCAGCGATATGGACGAGATGATCGAGGAAGCCATGCAGGCCCTCGACGTGCCACAACTCTCGACACTGCGCAGCACCTACCGCCAGGTCGAGGAGAAGATTCGCGAATCGCGCAGCGAGATTTCCGAGTTGAAGGAAAAGCGCATCCTCGCGCCGGACACCGATGTCTCGACGCTGACGCGCCTCACGCCCACCGATACCTTGCGCGAATTCACCGCCAGCACGCGCGGCGATTATGATCTGCTGATCGCCGCGCATGAGAAGAACATCGCAGCCTACCAGGGCGAGCTGACCACGCTGGAAGGCAAGCTGGCCGCGCGACTCGAGGAGATCGGCATCACCCTGACGCCGGACCAGGTCCAGGTGTGGCTGTCCTCGATAGTCGGCGATGATGTGCTGACCATGAGTGTCGTGTTCGCCAGCATCAAGTCGGTGGCCCAGCAGCTCGCCGAGCTGACCCGCGACAGTGGCGAGAACCTCGACTACGCGCGCCGTTATTACGGCATGGTCGTCATGCTTCACCGCATGATCGTGACCATGCAGCAGGACTTCATCACGCGCGTGAATGATGAGGTATTGCCGCAACTGCAAGGCTTCGCCGACGAAGCCGAGGCCACCACGCGAGAAGCCCACACGCTGATCAAGCAAGGCGGATCCCGCGAGAGCCTTGAGAACAACATCCGCGCCAATGCGCTGACGCTCAAGACGATCAACCTGTATCGCTCGCTGGTCACCGAGCAGCGCGACCGCGTCACGACCTCTCTGACCAAGAGCCAGCGCGAGCTTGCGGTGGCGACCAATACCTATCGCACCGTCAAGCTCAGCGCCCACGTCGCCGACCTGATCCGCCAGGGCGTCAAGACCTTCGACACCTTGGCCGGCCTGCAGGTACCGGTCGCCACCAGCTTCGAGAACAGCGCCATGCGCGAGGAATTCCGCAAGCTGACCGAGCGCATGCAGCAGGCAAAATAACGCCCGCAACCGGTGTCGATACCACGCCTTCGCCGGTCCGGCGAAGGCGTTTTCAGTTGTGCCGCCGAATATCCCGCATACTCAGGATGCTCTCCAGGGTGCGCCTCAGACGCGCCACCTCACTGACCAGACTCTCGCCCGCCAGCATGCCGACTCCCAGCACCAGTCCGCGCCGCGAATCCTCGCCGCTGCAGACCATGCTCAGTGGCCGTACGATCAGATGCTCCTTGACCATCAGCTGCGCGACGCGCTGATCGTCGATCTCCGGGGCGAACTGCACGCACAGGCTGATACCCCGCGATGGCGGCGAGACACTGATGATCCCTTTCACCTGACTCAGCTGGTCGTGCACCACCTGCTGCCGACCGAGATAATCGCGCTGGATACGCTGATACCAGGCATCGAGGTCGCCATCGGCGATGAACTGCGCCAACACCGCCTGATCCAGCATGCGCCCTTCACGAAACACCTCGCTGCGCAGGCGGTTCATCGGCCCGGCCAGTGCGCGCGGCACCACCAGATAGCCCAGCCGCAGCCCGGGAAACATCAGCTTGGAGAACGACCCCACCAGCAGGCGATTGCCGGAATCGGGATCAAACAGCAGCTCACCGTGATCATCACCGCTGAACTCGTAATCATCCTCGAGGATATAGGCGGGCTGACAGGCCTCGCACAGTCTCTGCTTGTCACGCCGCGAGGTGGGCACACTCAGCGGATAATGATGCGAGCCGGTAAAGTAGGCGATCTGCACCGTCCCCTCGCCAAGCGCGGCGAGATCATGCCCTGCCGAGCCGGTGGTATCGCCCAGCGGTCGCCAGGCAACCTGCCGGGTCTCCAGGCCTGCGGCCAGAAAGACATTGCGCGCCCCCCAGTAACACGGTGACTCCATCACCACCCGCTGCCCGGCATCCGCCAGCGCCAGCGCGCACAGCTCGATGCCGTGGTGGGTACCCTCGGTGATGATGATCTGCTGGGTATCGCAATCGATGTTGCGCCAGCGGCGCAGAAAATCCCGAATCTCCCGCTTGAGCGGGCCATAGCCACCGCTGGAATACGACAGCAGCAACGCGTTGTGCGGCACCGTAACGCTGGCATACAGCTGACGCCACTTGCGCATCGGAAAGCGCGCGATGTCCGGAATGCCCGGCACGAAGGCGCCACTCTGGATCAGACTCGCCCCCTGCCCGCCCAGCACTCGGCGGGCACGATGCGAAAGCGGCAATGGAGCCGTCGCAGCCTCCAGAGAGCCACTGCGGGCCTTGGCAGCATGCGGGCGACGCGTCCAGGTGCCCTGCCCCTGTCCAGTGTGCAGATAGCCCTCCTCGATCAGCGACTTGATCGCCAAGGCCAGCGTATTGCGCGCCACCCCCAGCGCCTCACACAGCTTGCGATGCGGCGGCAGCCGTGCGCCCAGCGGCCATTGCTCACGAATCACCTCGAGCAACGCCTGCTCCAGCCTCACCTGCTTGCCCAACGTCTCGGACTGGCGGCGGTAACATTCGATCAGCGGCTCCAGCGCGGCCAGTTCCATCCCGGTCTCCCGTTGTCGTTGACGTTGTCGTAGTGCTGTCACGCAGCTTCCCGAGGTTGTCCAACCCCCCGCCAGTCACTCGCTTGACAGACGGCGCGCAGCGCCCATTCAGCCCTGATTATCCGCAGCCCCTGCCGATTGGTCCAGTCAAACGCAAAATTGGTCTATTCGCCATCGGGCATGGTACTGGTAGCGTGTGTTTCATCAGTTCAGGCGGGCATCGCACCCATTCCCGCAGGTCAATATTCGTGTCCAACAACAATCGCCAGCAGCAGGAGCTTCACATGTCCCGTTCCGCCCTCCCGATCAGCGACTTCCTGAAGCGCTACGTCAACTCGGAAACCAGCAGCGACGTCTTCGTCCCGGCGCTCATCGGTACCGAGCACCGCGAGACCGGCACCACCTTCAACGTGACCAATCCGGCCACCGGCGAGCAGCTGGCGCGTGTCGCCGAGGTCAGCGCCGATGACACCCGTGACGCCGTCGCCGCAGCCGAGATCGCCGGCAACGCATGGAAGAAGGTGCCGGTGAAGGAGCGTTCCGCGCTGCTGCGCCGCTGGTTCGATCTGGTGCTGGCGCACCGTGAAGACCTCGCCCAGCTGATGACGCTGGAACAGGGCAAGCCGATGGCGGAGTCGCGTGGCGAGGTGACCTACGGTGCCTCCTTCATCGAATTCTTCGCCGAAGAAGCCAAGCGCATGGCCGGTGAGACCCTGCCGTCCCACGGCGCCGACAAGCGCCTGATGGTACTGCGCGAGCCGATCGGTGTGGTGGCCGCGATCACGCCGTGGAACTTCCCGCTGGCGATGATCACCCGCAAGTGCGCCCCGGCGATCGCCGCTGGCTGCGCGGTAGTCATCAAGCCGGCCGAAGCCACGCCGCTGACCGCACTGGCATTGGCGGACCTGGCGTTGGAAGCCGGCCTGCCGAAGGGCCTGATCAGTGTCGTCACCGCCATGAAGCCGATCGCCATCGGGGAAGTGCTGACCACCGATCCGCGCATCCGCAAGGTGTCCTTCACCGGCTCCACGCCGGTGGGCAAGACGTTGATGGCGCAGTGTGCCTCCACCGTCAAGAAGACCGCGATGGAGCTGGGCGGCAACGCACCCTTCATCGTCTTCGATGATGCCGACCTGGATGCGGCCGTCGATGGCGCCATCGCCTCCAAGTTCCGCAACGCCGGCCAGACCTGCGTGTGCACCAACCGCTTCCTCGTTCAGGACGGTGTCTACGACGCCTTCGTCGAGAAGCTCGCGGCACGTGTCGAGAGCATGCAGGTCGGTGATGGCCTGGTCGAAGGCAACACCATCGGCCCGCTGATCAATGACGCGGCCGTCAACAAGGTGCAGAGCCACGTCGATGATGCCGTCAGCAAGGGCGCGCGCCTGGTCACCGGCGGCAAGAAGCACACTCTCGGTCACAGCTTCTTCGAGCCGACCGTGCTGGCCGATGTCACCACCGACATGGTCGTCGCGGAGGAAGAAACCTTCGGCCCGCTGGCGCCGGTGTTCCGCTTTGGCAAGGACGAGGAAGCCATCGCGATGGCCAACGACACCCCGTTCGGGCTGGCCGCGTATTTCTACGCCAACGATTACCGTCGTATCTGGCACACGCTGGAAGCGCTGGAATACGGCATGGTCGGCGTCAATGAAGGCCTGATCTCCACCGAACTCGCCCCCTTCGGTGGCATCAAGGAATCCGGTCTGGGTCGCGAAGGCTCGCACCACGGTCTGGAAGAGTTCACCGAGCTGAAGTACGTCTGCATCGGCGGCCTCTGATGTTGTGAAGACGCCTCGCGACGATGCCTCGGGGGACGTCTCGCGACGTTATCCCACCACGTTTACAAGACAATGGTGGCATGGCCCGCACCATGCCACCGGCAACAAGAAAAGGAGCCTGACATGAGCCACTCTCAGCTGAGCAACGAACAACTCGACGTCCTCAAGCACAAGTACGTCGCCAAGGGTGCCGTCACCGCCACACCACAGTTCGCCGATACCGCACTGAACGCGGAAATCTGGGACGCGGATGGCAATCGCTGGATCGACTTCGCGGGCGGTATCGGTGTACTCAACCTGGGTCATCGTCATCCGAAGGTCGTCGCCGCCGTCAAGGCGCAGCTCGACAAGGTCATGCACACTGCCGCGGGCGTCATCTCCTACGCGCCGTATGTGCAACTGAGCCAGAAGCTGGCCGAGCTGACGCCGGTACGTGGCCCGGAACGCAAGACCCTGCTGGTCAACTCCGGCGCGGAAGCGGTCGAGAACGCCATCAAGATCGCGCGTGCCGCCACCGGACGCAGCGGCGTCATCACCTTCGACGGCGCCTTCCACGGCCGCACCATGATGACCCTGGCGATGACCGGCAAGGTGCTGCCGTACAAGAACGACTTCGGCCCGATGCCGGGTGACATCTTCCGTGCGCCCTACCCGAACCCGATTCACGGCATCAGCGAAGAGCAGTCCCTGAACGCCATCCGCACCCTGTTCAAGACTGACATCGCACCGCATCGTACTGCGGCCATCGTCATCGAGCCGGTACAGGGCGAAGGCGGCTTCTACATCGCCTCACCCAGCTTCCTGACCGCCCTGCGTGAGCTGTGTGACGAGCACGGCATCCTGCTGATCGCCGATGAAGTGCAGTCCGGCTTCGCACGTACCGGCAAGCTGTTCGCGATGGAACACAGTGGCGTCGAAGCCGACATCATGACCATGGCCAAGAGTCTGGCCAACGGCATGCCGCTGTCGGCCGTCGTCGGTACCGCCGAGGTGATGGACTCCTCCGGTCCGGGGTCGCTGGGCGGCACCTACAGCGGCAACCCGCTGTCCTGCGCCGCGGCCCTGGCCGTGATCGACGTCATTCGCGAAGAGAACATCCTGGAGCGCAGCACCCAGATGGGCGAGCAACTGGCCGCGCGTTTCGCCAAGTGGGAAGAACGCTTCGCGCATGTCGCGCACTCACGCAACCAGGGCTCCATGGCGGCCTTCGAGCTGGTGGACGCCGATGGCAAGCCAGACCCCGCCGCAACGGCGGCCGTGTGTGCCAAAGCCAAGGAGCTGGGACTGATCCTGCTGTCCTGTGGCTTCTACTCCAACTCCATCCGCGTGCTGGTGCCGTTGACGGTCGAGCCTGAAGTGCTGGAAGAAGGTCTCGACATCGTCGAGAAGGCGCTGGAAAGCCTCGCCTGATCACTTGCCTGACGCAGAACGTCTAGCGCAAGCATGTACAAAAACAGCGGCCACCTTCGGGTGGCCGTTCTGAATTTTCAACCCCTACCGAGATCAGTAATCGAGAGGTCACAAGAAAGCCCGGTCGAGAGCCCTGGATCACCACCTCGTTACCCATCTAACCATATAGCCAATCAACCCAAGCCGTCTTTTGAGGCAAATCATTGATTAAATTATGATATTCGGCGAATCCCTATCCACTCTGGCGGGTAACTGCCATGCAATACGCCATTCTGAAAGACGGCTGCCTTGACGAAGGTCTTCTTCACGGCAGCACCTCGAGTATCCCTTCCCATGTCTGACAGCAACGCCACCGACTTCAAACGCAGCATGCAGCAGCGCCATCTGGTGATGTTGTCACTGGGCGGTGTCATTGGCACCGGCCTGTTTCTCAGCTCCGGCTATACCATCCAGCAGGCGGGCCCGGCGGGTGCGGTACTCGCCTATCTGATCGGCGGCCTGGTGGTCTATCTGGTGATGATGTGTCTCGGCGAACTGGCCGTGCATCACCCGGAACCCGGTGCCTTCAGCGCCCACGCCACTCTTTATCTGGGTCCTGCCACCGGCTATACCGTGGCCTGGCTCTACTGGCTGACCTGGGCCGTGGCGCTGGGGTCGGAATTCACCGCCTCCGCCGTGTTCATGGGACGCTGGTTCCCCGGTGTCGAACCGTGGATCTGGTGCGCCATCTTCTCGCTGATCGTGTTCGGCATGAACATCGTCTCGGCGCGCTTCTTCGCCGAATCCGAATTCTGGTTGTCGTTGATCAAGGTCGCCGCGGTGATCGTGTTCATCGCGGTGGGCGCCGCCGCCATGTTCGGCTTCACGCCCCTGGCGGGTAACGTCGAGGCGCCGGGCGTCACGCGTATCCTGCAGGAGGGGGTGTTCGATCACGGCGTGATGCCGATCCTGATGACGCTGCTGGCCGTCAGCTTCGCCTTCTCCGGCACCGAGCTGATCGGCATCGCCGCCGGCGAAAGCGAGAACCCCGAGAAGAACGTGCCGCTGGCGATCCGCGCCACCCTATGGCGACTGATCGTCTTCTTCATCGGTACCATCATCGTCATCGCCGCCCTGTTGCCGCAGGACAGCGCCGGCCTCAAGGAAAGCCCCTTCGTGGCGGTCTTCCAGCTCACCGGCATTCCCTACGCGGCGGACATCATGAACTTCGTGATCATCACCGCACTGCTGTCGGCGGCCAATTCCGGCCTCTACGCCGCCTCACGCATGCTGTGGACCTTGGCCGACCAGAAGACGCTGCCCCGCGTGTTCAGTCGCGTCAATCAGCGCGGCATTCCGGTGCCCGCACTGCTGATCACCATGCTCGGCGGCCTGCTGTCGCTGCTCTCCAGCGTGTATGCCGAGGACACACTCTATCTGGCGCTGGTGTCGATTTCCGGGCTGGCCGTGGTGCTGGTGTGGATGGCGATCGCCGCCAGTCAGTTCAGCTTCCGCCGCCAGTGGCGGAAGGCCGGCCATAGTGCCAGCGAGCTGACCTACCGCGCGCCGCTGTATCCCGTCGTGCCGATTGCCGCCTTCCTGTTCTGCGCGCTGGCCTGCATCGGCATCGCCTTTGACCCCAACCAGCGCATCGCGCTCTACTTCGGCGTGCCCTTCGTGGCGCTGTGCTATCTGGTGCACTATCTGACCTATCGCACGTCTGCCGACGCCGCGAATTCTGCCAACCCGACTCCGCAGGAGGCCCTCGATGCCCGCTGATGCCACCCGCAATCCGCTGAGCGCCATCACCGCGCGAAAGCCCTTCATGATCGTCGATGGCGCCCTGGCCACCGAGCTTGAGCGTGCCGGGTTCGATCTCAACGACTCGCTGTGGTCCGCCAAGGTGCTCGCCGATAATCCGCAGGCGATCGTCGATGTCCACCGCGCCTACTTCGAGGCCGGTGCCGATGTCGCCACCACGGCCAGCTATCAGGCAACGCTCGAGGGCCTGATGGCACGCAGTCTGAGCGAGACCCAGGCCAGCGCCTTGATCCAGCGCTCCGTGACCCTGGCCGCGCAGGCCCGCAGCGACTATCTGGCCGCCCATCCGGAGCGCCTGGACTGCCCACCGCTGGTCGCGGCCTCCGTCGGCCCCTATGGCGCCTGGCTCGCCGATGGCAGCGAATACCGTGGCGGCTACGCGCTGGACCGCGCCGGCCTGCGCGACTTCCACCGTGCCCGCCTCGCCACGCTGCTGGATGCCAAGCCGGACGTGCTCGCCGTCGAGACGCTGCCCTGTGCCGAGGAAGCCCAGGCCGTGTGTAACCTGCTGCGCGATGACTTCCCCACGGCGCGTGCCTGGATCGCCTTCAGCGCGCGCAACGCCACCGAATTGAGCGACGGCACGCCGATCCGTGACGCCGTGCGCGCCATCGCCGACTGCGAGCAGGTGGTCGCCATCGGCGTCAACTGCACCGCGCTTGAGCACATCGAATCGCTGGTGCGTGAGATTAGAGGCGAGACCGACAAGGACATCGTCATCTACCCGAACTCCGGCGAGGTCTATGACCCGGTCACCAAGACCTGGTCTGCCGCCTGCGCCGTTTCGGTAGATTCTGATGGCCACAGCTTTGATCACGATCATGATCTCGCCGGCTGGACACCGCGCTGGCTGGCCGCCGGCGCCACGGCCATCGGTGGCTGCTGCCGCACCGGCCCGGACGACATCCGCGCCCTGGCGGATCTGCGCAAGGCACTGAGCTGAAACAGCAATCCCCGAAGCGCCAGACGCTGACAAGCAAGCACTGAACCCGAACGCCCTGCCCGGTCATGTCGCATGATCGGTCAGGGCGTTTTCGCTAGCGTCCCGCGCCCCGAATCGCTAGGATGGCAGGACACTGATGAGCGATTGCTCAAAATCATTCCGACGTGCTCTCACAGCGCCCTTCACGCTGTAGTGAAGAGCGCATGAAAGATCAGCAGGAGAATCCCCATGTCACAGCTCGATATCCAGATCGCCTACGACGTGGTCTGCCCCTGGTGCTGGATCGGCAAGCGCCATCTCGATGACGCCATCGCGCAGCTCGACTTCAAGGATGATGTGCGCGTGAACTACCTGCCCTTCCAGCTCAATCCGTGGGTGCCACGTGAAGGCATGCTGCGGGCCGACTACCGCGCGCAGAAGTTCGGCAGTGTCGAGCGCGGCGCGGAACTGGATGCCCAGGTGGCCCAGGCCGGCGCGCAGAGTGGCGTCACCTTCCGTCATGCTCTGATGGAGCGCACCCCCAACTCCACTGATGCCCAGCGTATCGTCTGGCGCCAGCAATCCAGGGGCCTGGCGGAGCGCCCATTGCTGGAAGCCCTCTTCAGCGCCTACTTCCACGATGGCAAGGACGTGGGTGACCGGCAGGTACTGGCCGAGATCGCAAGCCAGCACGATGATGACCTGAGCATCGAGCAGGCGCTGGCCTTCCTCGATTCCGACGCGGGCGAGCAGGAAGTCGCCGCCCAGCAGGAGGCGCTGCGCAACGCCGGTATCCAGTCGGTGCCCAGCACCATCGTCGGCCAGTACTACGTGCCCGGCGCACAGCCGGTGGAAGTGCTGGTACAGATGCTCAATGAGGCGCGCGCCAAGCAGACGGATTGATCTGCCACGCGCTGACACCAAGCGCTGACACCGGGCGCTTGCACCAGACACGAATGCCATGAACAGACAGACGACACGCCAATGGTCAGGATGGCGTGTCGTTTTGCGTTCAGGCATAAAGGAAAGGCTGATTGAAGCAGGTCACGACAACAAGACGACTCACGACAAGGACTGCTGCATGCCGCGCCCCATCATTCTCGATTGCGATCCCGGCCACGACGATGCCATCTCGCTGATTCTGGCCCTCAGCTCAGACGCGCTCGACGTACTCGCCGTCACCACCAGCGCCGGCAATCAGACGCCCGACAAGACGCTCAACAACGCATTGCGGGTGCTCACCCTGCTGGGCCGCCATGATATCCCGGTGGCGGGCGGTGCGCCCAAGCCATTGGCGCGCGAGCTGATCATCGCCGACAACGTGCATGGCGAAAGTGGCCTGGATGGCCCTGAATTGCCAGAGCCCGGCTTTGCCCCTGCCACCCAGAGCGCCATCGAGCTGATGGCCGAGAAGGTCCGCGCCTGTGAGCAGAAGGTCACGCTGGTGCCCTCCGGCCGCTGACCAACATCGCGCTGTTTCTCTCAGCCTACCCTGAGCTGCACCCGCGCATCGACAGCATCGTGCTGATGGGCGGCGCCGCCGGTGTCGGCAACTGGACGCCCGCCGCCGAGTTCAACATCTTCGTCGACCCCGAAGCCGCCGACATGGTGTTCAAGTCCGGCCTGCCCATCGTCATGTGCGGGCTGGATGTCACCCATCAGGCGCAGATCATGGATGAGGACATCGCGCGCATCCGCACCATCGACAATCCCGTCGCCCAGTGTGTCGCGGAGCTGCTCGACTTCTTCATGATTTACCATCGCGATCCGAAGTGGGGCTTCAACGGCGCGCCATTGCATGATCCCTGCACCATCACCTGGCTGCTGGCGCCGGAGCTGTTCACCACGGTGGAGTGCTGGGTCGGGGTCGAGACACAGGGCGAGCATACCCAGGGCATGACGGTGGTGGACCGCTATCAGCTCACCGGCAAACCGCACAACGCCAAGGTGCTGTTCGATATCGACCGCCAAGGCTTCGTTGATCTGCTCGCGCAACAGCTCAAGCGCTATCGATGACCATTGGTGACTACTGATGACTACCGCTGATCGCCACGCCAGTACCGCTGCGCCACAAGAGCACGGCCATGGCTACAAGCACGGCCACGACCACGACTACCTGATCGTGGGCTCGGGCTTTGGCGGCTCGGTATGCGCGCATCGCCTGACCGAGAAAGGCTATCGCGTGGCGGTCATGGAACAGGGCAAGCGCTGGTCACCGGACAACATGCCACGCTCCAACTGGCGTCTGAGCCGCTGGTTGTGGCGGCCGATGCTGGGCCTGCGCGGCTTCTTCACCATGAGCTTCTTCCGCCATGTCATCGTGCTGCATGGCAACGCGGTGGGCGGCGGCTCCATCACCTATGCGCAGACGCTGCTGGTGCCGCCCGACAGGGTGTGGGACAACGGCCAGTGGGCGGGACTCAACGACTGGCATGCGGTGATGCCGGCGCACTACGCCACGGCGAAGCAGATGCTCGGCGTGACGACCAATCGGATCATCGCGCCGGCGGATCACCACCTGAAACGCATGGCGGAAGTCGCCGGCTGCGAAGACACCTGGTACCCCACCGAGGTCGGCATCTTCTTCGGCCCCGAGGGAGAAAGCGCCACGCCAGCCGCTGGTAGCGCGCATCCAGACCCCTACTTCGCTGGCGAAGGGCCTGAACGGAAAAGCTGCATCGGCTGCGGGGGCTGCATGATGGGCTGCCGACATGGCGCAAAGAACAGTCTCGACAAGAACTATCTGTACCTGGCCGAGAAGCACGGTGCCCAGGTGCACGCCGAGACCAAGGTGATCGATGTCGTGCCGCTCAATGGCAAGGCGGATGGGGCCGATGGCTATGCGGTGACGACGGTGCCCTCCACCTTCGCCGGCCTCTATCTTGGCTTGGGCAAGCGCCGTGTCACCTGTCAGTCCATCGTCTTCGCGGGCTCGTCGCTCGGCACCCAGGAGTTGCTGTTCCACCTCAGGGACAAGGGCTCATTGCCGAACCTCTCGAACGCGCTGGGCAAGCGGGTGCGCACCAATGCGGAGTCGCTGATCAGCTGTCGCATGCCGGACAGCCACGATGACATGTCCAAGGGCATCGCCATCGGCTCCGGCATTCATATCGATGAGCACACCCATATCGAAGCCACGCGCTATCCGGCGGGCTCCGATTTCATGGGGCTGCTGTTCACCGCGATGGCCAGGGGCAAGCCCGGCTGGACACGCCCCTTCTCGTGGCTTAAGGCCATGGCGAAGGTGGTGGCGGCCAATCCGCGCCGCGCGCTGAAATTCCAGCTGCCGTGGGGCTTCGCGAAGGAGACGATCATCTTTCTGTGTATGCAGACAGCGGATGGCCACCTCAACATGACGCTCAAACGCCTGTGGTACTGGCCGCTACGCAAGGCGCTGGTCACCGAGGGCAAGCGCATCCCGACCTTCATTCCCGAGGCGAATGATTTCGTCACGCGTGGCGCAGAGGCCATCGGCGCCATCCCCGGCAGCAGCATCCCCGAGATACTCTTCAACATCCCGACCACGGCGCACTGCATGGGCGGCGCGGCCATGGCAGCCTCCCCCGAGGACGGCGTCTGCGATGGCCAGAATCGCGTCTTCCATTACCGCAACATGCTGATCTGCGACAGCTCGATGCTCGCCGCCAACCTGGGCGTCAATCCCAGCCTGACCATCACGGCACTGGCGGAACATGCGATGAGTCATATCCCGCGCAAGGGCTGATTTTCAGGGCACTAAAGCTGACTGCTATCATTGCCCACCATCATCTCAGGCCAGGTGCCTGCTACGCGCGGGAACGATCAACACGGGAGCAACAGCAATGAAACGGGTGTCTCTCTACAGCATGGCCAACTGCCCCCACTGCAAGACAGCCAAGCAGTATCTGGAGCAGCAGAAGATCGGCTTCCGCCTGGTGGATGTCAAATCACCGGCAGGACAGAAGGAATTCGCCAAGACCGGCTTTCGCAGCGTGCCTGTCCTGAAGATTGGCGATCAATTCCTGAAGGGTTTCAGCGTCAAAGGCTTCAATCAGTTGTATAAGGGTTGAGCTGATCAATATTCGCGTCTGTAATTTGTCATAGCATACATTAACATCCCAAAAATCGCCCTCTACGAGGGCGATTCATAAAATAGCACGAAATTTTATTGCCAGTAATTTCTGATCTGTATAGCTTGATGCTCGTTGCCACTACAGACTCTCCATACCAAGCTAACGATTGCCATGCGAGTAAATTCATAAAATTAGCTAAGCACCAAAGGCTAACTTTCAGAATCGGCTATCGGATCCCCCCCTTAATTCAAAACGCCATCTCCACTTATCAAAAACCTCACAAATTATGAAAGCATCTAACTTCGGTAGATTCTACATCAAAGAAAGAGCAATTTACTGTCCTGACTCCTTCCACTCATCGAAACTGTCACGGACCATCTGTGTAAGTAAATTCCCAAAGCTTTCAGGATCTCCAGCATACAAACATAAGCAAATAATATCATAAGGCGTTAGATAGCTCTCAGGGTTGTGCTGCTCATAAACCTCTTTAAATCTTTTCACAGTCGCTATATTTTCTCGGAGATAAAAATTAAACTTACCCCTAGTGATGCTAGAATCTCTTTTAACTATGACTGAAGTAAACTCATCAACTTTATGTGGTTCAAACTCATAATCATTAAAAAAGTGCCTTGCAATCCTCAGAAAACCAAATGCATTCAACGGGTGCTTTTTGAACTTATAATCACTTTTATTATGTGTCGGGTTCCGTCTGATTGACTATAGCTTGCGTAAACAGCTCAGGTCGTTCGACCTGCCACTCCTTCATTGCTGCTATAGGCGCTTTGTGGTGTAGTGCTCTCTGAGGAATGTGGTGGTTATAGAG